>JBEKFQ010000004.1:0-105091 GCA_050013235.1 Beijerinckiaceae bacterium | reverse complement strand
AAGCCCCGCGAAACAGGCCAAGAACCCTTCCATCGACCCACCCTCTCAAGCCAAAAAGCCTGAGCGGCGCAGAATCGATCACCAAATCACACGCAAGCGAATTCGATATGCGATTCCCCTGGGTGGCCGGGGCCTGGACCTTGCGGAGTGGCCGGGTCTATGGCATATAAGGTGACGTTAGAAGTGGCTTAGAGGTGAGAACGGCTACCTCACGAACCTGGTCGGGTCGGACTGACCAGGTGAAGTAGCTACCTTCGGGTAGTGAATAGATCCGGAAGTTGCGTCCGGCTAGTCGCTTTAGGCATAGGGCTCTCACCGAAAGGTTGAGGGCCCTGTGTCGTTATAGGATGTTCCAAAGGACACCTTTCTGACGGCGACGCTCTATCTTCTCACGACTTGTCGCATAAAACGTTCGAACCTGGTACCGGCCGGTGCTGTCGATCTCAAGGCAGATCGCCACAAGGATGAACTCTCCTCCTGAGCCAGGTGCACTACCAACAAGCTCGATCCCCTCGTTTTTGAAGTCGTCTCCGACATACAGGGGGTTAGCTGTCACCGCTCCTAGATGTGGCAAAAGACGGGCATACTCGCCAGGCCTCTGGCGGCTGATATGAATTTCTATACCTACAGGCACAATAAGATCGCCTGGCACTAGCTCAAGCTGCATTGCTTGGTTGATTTGAAGAACAGGAAGAGGGCCGAGAACAATTGGTTGCGGTTTGTGAGCCCGCGATTTCTTGATGTTCATTTGGTCGGGACGCCCGGGTAGCCCACGTAAGGCTGGCGGCACTTCGTGCAATATGCGTGTGGCATTCTGAGTTTCATGGCTTCGCCTTCCTCAGCCTCACTCCGGGCCCTTCGCCATTCTCGGCAACGAAGATCACGCCGGCCGATTCGAGGGCCTGGCGGACCTTCTGAACGGTCGCGTCCTTCAATACCTCGCCGCGCTCTAGGCGGCTTATCGTATCATGCGAAGTGCCGGTCTGTTCAGCCGTTTCACGAACAGTAAGTCCCAGGGCAACGCGAGCCATCTTTAACTGTACGGCATTCATTTTCGGGATCATATCCAGATTTTTGTTGACGATTCTTTCTGGATATCATACAGAATAAGGCATTGATACAGATTTCTGGAGCAACCCCAATGCCGAACACACTCGTACCCGCAGCCGATACCATCTTGCCTGACAAAGACGAAAACCAGCGCGCGGAGCAGAACGCAGTCATGCGGCGCTACGCCGAAGCCGCCGAAGCCTATCTTATCGATCTTGGACTCCGCCTCACCGCCGCGAATGAAGGGCGCCCCGGCCCCGGCGCTACGGAAGAGGAGGAAACAGCCAGCTACAACCTTCATTGGAATCTCCGGGAGGAGATTAATGCAATTCCCGCTCTCAGCATCGCGGGCCTAAAGGTGAAAGCTACGGCCATGGAAATCGCGTTGCAATGCGACCCCACTGCGGACTGCGAAGGGCTGGGCTCGTTCCGTGATCTGTCGCTCTCCATCGGCCACGACATTCTTGCGATGGAGAGGGCAAATGGTTGAGCTTCCCCGCCGCGCCTTCCTCCGGCAACTCGCGACACTGCCGCTGATCGGCGGCGCGGTGACGTTAATCGGCCAGCCGACAGCAGCAGCCGAGCCGGTCACCGAAGAATTGCTACAAAACTACAATCAGTGGCTTTGGGGTGAGCATCAACGATGCGGCGACGAGTTGGGGACGAGGTTTGGTATCAAGGACGCCCGGTTCGACCCGCACCGATGCGCGGGAAGGGCCTTCCATAAAAACTCGGATTGGAGTTGGAATTACGAGCTCGCTCCAGCCTCCGCAAGAGCGGCGCTCGTCCTGAGCGCGGTCGGCTGCGATTGGCGGGAGGGCTGAGCGATGAAAACCCTTTTGGACATAGAAGATGATCTCACCGCAACGAAGGGTTTCGTTGTCGCGGCTTTTCTCACCTGCGAGCATGCAATGCAGAAGGGCCCTCATAGGAGTGCCGCCTGCTCAGTGATCAACGAAGCTTGGGAAAGGCTGGACGGCATCATTGATTCGGTCCGGCAGCTTCGCGGTGCGCCCACCGAGGAGGCTTCCGATGCAGATTAGGGCCCTCCCGACTCGCGCCAAGCTTGAACATGCCATCGAAACGCTGATCACCTATCTCGACGTACTGGACGGCGATCCAGGGTTCGAAGCCGATCTTGCTGGCTGTGCCACGCTGCCGTTGCCTGATCTTGAGATCGACGTGACGGATTGCGAGATGAACGAATCCGACAACGAGCCGTTGTTCGGCTCGTTACTCTACGTTTTGCCCGTTAAAGGCTTTGCGTTCGTATATTTCGATTAGTATCGGTATGGAATTTTCCCACACTGAATTTTCTAAGTTCCAATAAAAAAAGTACGATACAGTTCCGCTATTTAGTTGCTTCTCGCTTCTGGCGCCTTTTTTTGTGTATAATATAACCCTATCTCCTTTTTTCACTTTATGATCTGGCATCCAATAAGCTGCGCGAGCGCGGCCCCCCAGTGGAACCTCGTCTTTTTTACGGGCGGCTAAGATCAGGAAGTCACCGACGTCCAAATCTTCGTTTGCTTGAAGGATCAGGCGTTCCTTTTGCAAATCGCCGATATCGCGTAGACCGACAATATCTATTTCCATTTGATTATCTGCGCTATTATGGCCACTAACAAAAGAATGAGAGACAAACAAAAAACAATCCATGCCGCTAGATGCGCCTGGGGCAGTGTATCTGCGGTGATATAGCTTGGAGCGGCGCCGATTGCGGCCGAGCTAAGCGCTATGGTTGCCGTTATAATCGCCGATAGGGCGGTAGAAATGGACTTTGATTCAGTGAGAACAGCCAGTTTTTTGTCAGCGTCATGAAATTTTTCTCGAAATGATTGTGCTTCCTTGAGCTCGCTCTCAAGTCTGTCAATCGAATCTACCAGCATTCGCTGCACGCCGGTCGAACCGAGATCTTTTTCCGATACCTGCCGCACTCTTATGGCATGTAAGATAGGTTTGGGTTGGTCAGCAGGTGCTGCCAGCGGAACGCTTCCGGCTTCTTCGGTTGCTTTTTCGTCGATCTCTGACGTCACATTTCACCGCCCGCCAACCAACAACACTCCCGAGCTTGTTTTTTATCTCTGGGTTGCAATAGTGGATACAATGGTGCGTGTTACCCGAGCAGTTACCCTGGGAGAAAGACGCGTTCCTGCTTCGGCTTTAACCTGTTGATTTAATTGGTGGAGCCAGACGGAATCGAACCGACGACCTCTTCAATGCCATTGAAGCGCTCTCCCAACTGAGCTATGACCCCACGCTTTTCGAGAGCCCCTTGGGCAGGGCTCCGTTCCGGCAAATGCCGTCGAGGGCGCGGGTATAACCGCAATGCCGGCGCTGGGCAAGCTTTGTTCGCCATGAAAATTCGCGAAGTTTGAAAAGGGGCCGCCGGCTCGGGGCGATTTTGGGGTTTGACTCTCGCGGCAGGTTTTGGGAGGCCTGTCGCCTTTGAAGGATATGGGTCTGATGAGCGAAGCCAGGAGCGGGACGCAGCCGGGTGAACCCATGGGGGAACTTTCTGTTCTCCCAGTGTTTTTCGCGCTCGAAGGCAAGCGCGCCGTGCTGGCGGGGGCAAGCGCGCGGGCGGTTTGGAAGGCCGAGCTTTTGAACGCGGCGGGCGCGGCGCTCGATGTGATCGCGCTGGATCCCTGCGAAGACATGCGGGCCCTTCTGGCGCGTTGTCCCCGCGCGCGGCTGATCGAGCGGTCTTGGCAGCCAAGTGATTTGCCCGGCGCGGCGCTCGCTTTGATCGATGCGGAAACAGATCCGGAGGCGGCGGCCTTCCAAGCCGCTGCCAAGGCGGCGGGCGTCCCGATGAACGCCATCGACAAACCGGCCTTTTGCGATTTCCAGTTCGGCGCCTTGGTCAACCGCTCGCCGCTGGTAATCGGGATTTCCACCCATGGTACGGCGCCGGTCTTCGCCCAGGCCATCCGCGGGTGGCTCGAGACGCTGCTGCCCGCCAATATCCAGGCCTGGGCGCAAGCGGCCCGGCGATGGCGCGCCCGCTTGAGCCCGCTGCATCTTCCGTTTCAGGCCCGCCGCGCCTTTTGGGAGGGCTTTTCGCGGCGCGCGCTCGAGACGAGTGACGCCGCGCCGGACGAGGCGGATTTCGAGACGTTTCTCGCCAAGACCGGGGCGGGGCCGGCGCATCCCGAGGGGCGGGTGACTTTGGTCGGCGCTGGCCCCGGCGATCCCGGTCTCATCACGCTCAAGGCGCTGCGGGCGCTGCAAGGGGCGGACGTCGTGCTCTACGACAATCTCGTCGCGCCGGAGATCGTCGCGATGGCGCGGCGCGAGGCGCAAAAGATCGATGTCGGCAAAAGGGGGTACCGGCCCTCCTGCAGGCAGGAGGACATTACCGCCCTGATGATCGAGTTGGGCCGGGCGGGTAAAAACGTCGTTCGCCTCAAGGGGGGCGATCCCATGATTTTTGGCCGTGCGAACGAGGAAATCGCGGCGCTCGCGGAGGCGGGGGTGCCCGTCGAGGTGATCCCCGGCGTCACGGCGGCGCTCGGGGCGGCCGCCTCGCTGCGGATTTCCCTGACCGAGCGGGATATCGCGCGCCGGCTCCAGTTCGTCACCGCGCATGCGAGGGACGGGCGGCTGCCCGAGGATATCGACTGGGCGGCGCTCTGCGATCGCGGCGCCGCCACCGTCATCTATATGGGCGTGAAGACGATGGACGCCCTGGTGGCCAAGCTTTTGGGGCAGGGGATGGACCCGGCCACGCCCGCCGTTCTCGTGGAACGCGCGACGCAGCCAAACGAGCGATACATCGCCGCCCCGGTCGCCGAAATGCCGGGCAAGGCCGCTGTCTTGCAGCCGGACGGGCCATGTCTGCTGATGATCGGGCTGGTTTTCGCGCCCGTTCTTCTCCGGGCAAGCGACGCCGTGGCAAATTGAGCGGCTTGAATTTCGATCCCCGGCGCTTGGGAGCCGGAACGTCTCGCGGGCGCTGGTTTCACCTTGTTTGCCGTCTTAAAACGTGGCCGCCATCAATTTGTTTCCATTCTGGGACGTTTTAGTTTATGGCATGCTGCAATTGCGAGATGATGACGTTTCACAGCCGGTGGAACTAGGCTCTCTCGCTAGATCCAGCCACGGCCTGTTCATGAAATTGCGCAACATCGCCATCATCGCCCACGTCGATCATGGAAAGACCACTCTCGTCGACCGCCTCCTCCAGCAGTCCGGTGCCTTCCGTGAAAATCAGCGCGTGGTGGAGCGCGTGATGGATTCGAACGACCTCGAAAAAGAGCGGGGCATCACGATCATGGCGAAGGCGACCTCCATCGCCTACAAGGATTTTCGCATCAATATCGTCGACACCCCGGGCCACGCCGATTTCGGCGGCGAGGTCGAGCGGATTCTCTCCATGGTCGATGGTGCCATTGTGCTCGTCGATGCCTCGGAAGGCCCGATGCCGCAGACGAAATTCGTCGTCGGCAAGGCGCTCAAGATGGGGCTGAAGCCGATTGTCGCCGTCAACAAGGTCGATAAGCCCGACGCCCGCGTCACCGAAGTCGTCAACGAGGTGTTTGACCTCTTCGCCGCGCTCGACGCGACCGACGAGCAATTGGATTTCCCAATCCTTTATGGGTCCGCCAAGCAGGGTTGGATGTCCGAAAACCCGGACGGCCCGAAAGACGGCATGCAGCCTTTGTTCGATCTCGTCACCCGGCACGTGCCCGCGCCCACCGTGCAAGAGGGCGGGTTCCGCATGCTCGGCACCTTGCTCGAGGCCAACCCCTATCTCGGCCGCATCGTCACCGGCCGCGTTTTTGCCGGCAGCGTGAAGCCGAACCAGAGCGTCAAGGTTTTGGATGCCAAGGGCAATGTGGTCGAGACCGGCCGGGTCTCCAAGATTCTCGCCTTCCGGGGCATCGAGCGGACGCCGATCGACGAAGCCGAGGCCGGCGATATCGTCGCCATCGCCGGGCTCGTGAAGTTCAACGTCGCCGATACGCTTTGCGCGCAAGAGGTGACCGAACCCTTGCAGGCGCAGCCGATCGATCCGCCGACCCTCTCCATGACGTTCATGGTCAACGATTCCCCGTTGGCCGGCACCGAAGGCGATAAGGTCACGACCCGCGTCATCCGCGACCGGCTGATGAAGGAAGCCGAGGGTAATGTCGCGCTGAAGATCGAGGATTCGCCGGAAGGCGATTCCTACATCGTCTCCGGCCGCGGCGAATTGCAGCTCTCGATCCTGATCGAGGTCATGCGCCGCGAAGGGTTCGAACTCAGCGTCTCGCGCCCGAAAGTGGTGTTCAAGAAAGACGAAAGCGGCGAGCTGCTCGAGCCGATCGAGGAGGTCGTGATCGACGTCGACGAGGAGCATTCCGGTGTCGTCGTGCAGAAAATGTCGGAGCGCAAGGCGGAGATGACCGAGATGCGGCCATCCGGCGGCAATCGCTTGCGCCTCGTGTTCCATGCGCCGACCCGTGGCCTGATCGGTTATCAGGGCGAACTCCTGACCGATACCAAGGGCACGGCGATCATGAACCGCTTGTTCCACAGCTATTCGCCGTGGCGGGGCAATATTACCGGGCGCCGCAACGGCGTGCTGATTTCCAACGATCAGGGCGAGAGCGTGGCCTATGCCATGTGGAAGCTGGAAGATCGCGGCCCGATGATGATCGAGCCCGGCTGGAAGGTCTACAAGGGCATGATCATCGGCGAGCACACGCGCGAGAACGATCTCGAAATCAACGTGCTCAAAGGCAAGCAGCTGACCAATATCCGCGCCGCCGGCAAGGACGAGGCCGTGCGCCTGACCCCGCCGATTCGCATGACGCTGGAAAAAGCGCTGGCCTATATCGAAGACGACGAATTGGTGGAAGTGACGCCCAAATCGATCCGCCTGCGCAAGACCTACCTCGATTCCAATGACCGCAAGCGCTTCGGCCGTAGCAAGGATGCCGCGGTGGGCTGAGGGAGCACGGCTCCTTCTCCCTTTCGCGATAATACGCCTCCTTCTCCCACGAGTGGGAGAAGGAGCGCGAAGTTCTAGCTCCGCTCGACGGCCTTGGCCGCTTCGTCGAGAATTCCGGCAATCGCGGCGGCTTGTTCCGGCGCGAGCGGCCCGGCTTCGAGACGAAGCCGCAGCGCGGTTTTTAAATTTTCCGTGGCACGGACAATTCGCGGGTCGGATGCGCCGCCGTGCCGCCGCCGGACTTCTTCGATCCGCTCGAAAATACGGCTGACCACCGTCCGCTCCGCCTCCAGAACCGCCCGCCCTTCCGGCGTAATGTCGTATAGTTTGCGCGCGCCCTCGGTTTGGACGACCGCGACCTGACCCAGTTCTTCCAAGAGGGTCAGCGTGGGGTAGACGATGCCGGGGCTCGGCGCATACCCGCCGCCGAAGCGCTCCTCGACGAGTTTGATGATCTCGTAGCCATGCGCGGGTTTGTCCGCCAAGAGCTTTAAAATCACGAGGCGCAAGTCGCCCTGCTCGAACATGCGGGCCCGGCCACCCATTCCCGGACCGCGCGGTCCGCCGCCGCCATGCCGGTGAGGCCCGCGAAACCCGCGATGCCGCTCGCCGCCAGGACCGCCTTCGCCATGGCCGCCCTCATTATGCCCATCCTCGGTATGAAACCGGTGAAGTCCGAAACGAAATCTCATTTTTTCTCTCCTATCATCGTGACGATGTGTCACGATATATCTTAGTAAGATATATCTTAGATGTGTCTTGTCAAGCGAGTTTTTGGAAATCGGGGCGTCGCCGGTGAAAATGAGACGAGGCTGTGTTACCGGTAGGCGGTGACGCAGGAGGCTTATCGATGGAGCACGACATGCCGCCGCGTCCCCACGTTCTCATTCCTCTGCCGTCGCGCGATTTCGACCCGTCGGAAGCGGCGGTGAGTTGGAAGATCCTGTCCGGCGCGGGTTACGAGGTCTCGTTCGCGACGCCTGATGGAACCGTGTCGCGTGGCGATCCCCTCATGTTGACGGGGGAAGGACTGGATCTCTGGGGCTTCATTCCGGGGCTCAAAAAGATCAAGCTGCTGGGTCTGATCTCACGCGCAAATGCCGAAGCCCGCGCCGCCTATCGGGAAATGGTGTCGCACGCGACGTTCAACAAACCGCGTCCTTACGCGTCGCTCGACCCTCGTCGTTACGACGCATTGCTGCTGCCGGGCGGGCATTGGGCACGCGGGATGACTTCTTATCTCGAAAGCGAGGTTTTACAGCGTTTTGTCGCCGCCTTTTTCGAGAGCGGAAAGCCCGTGGCCGCCATCTGCCATGGTGTCGTCCTGGCGGCGAGAAGCCGCTCGGCCGCGACGGGCAAATCGGTTCTGTACGGGCGAAAGACGACCGCCTTGACATGGAGGCTCGAAAATTCCGCTTGGGCCACGATGAAATTCGCCGGCCGTTTTTGGGACCCCGATTACTTTCGCACCTATGTCGAAAAACCGGGGGAGCCGGCGGGCTTCGCCGGCGTTCAGGCGGAAGTCACGCGGGCCTTGGCTTCACCCAGCGATTTTAAGGACGCCGATCCTGCCGCGCCGGATTATTTCCGCAAAACCAGCGGCCTCTTTCGCGATAGCGCGAGCGATCATCGCCCAGCGTTCATCGTGCGGGATGGCAATTATCTCTCCGCGAGATGGCCCGGCGACGTCCATCTCTTTGCCGGAACATTTGCCGCGATGATTGCAAATGAAAGAAAAAAAGAAGCGACTGTAAATTAGCTGGGAGACCGCTGAGAGCGGAATCGCCAAAGACGCCGGGTGTCGTTTCGAAACCGCTCCAAGGAAGCCAAGACGCTTGCACCAGCGGCGTGATCGCCTGACCGGTGGAAGCTGTCCCGTGGCGTTTCTTCCCGTACACACTTTTTATGATGCCCCGTTTTGGCCGGGGTCATGGCCTCGTTCCTGTCGAAAGAGCCGAAGGAGCGGGGATCTCGTTGGAAGCGGGCGTTTTCATCCGCGCCTTAAAGAAAACCCCGGCAGGGTCCACTTGGTTTCAAAGTGCCGGTGCCGGGGTTTAAATTTTTAAGCCGCGAGGTGGTGGTTTTGTCCGACGCCGAGGCTTTGCAGGAAGGCCGCGATGGCTTGGGTGCGGCGGTCGCAGCCGAGCTTTTCGAGGATGGCCGAGACATGGCTCTTCACGGTGCCTTCGGTCACGCCGAGTTCCCACGCGATCTGCTTGTTGAGCAGGCCGCGCGTCATCAGTTCGAGGATCTCGACCTGACGGCTGGAAAGCTTGGAGAGACCCGTCGCCGGGGCCAGTTTGTTCTCGAGCTTGAAGTAAGTATTGCCATTTGCAATGTCGCTGATCGCGACTTCGAGTTCTTTCGCGTCGCATTCCGGCGAAATCACGCCGGCCACGCCGCGAAGTTGCAGAAGCCGATGGGCACTTTCATCCGTCGAGGCGAGAATGGCGATGGAAATGCCATTGTTGCGGACGTGATCGCGAAGGCCCGTCGTGTCCTTTTCAATTGCCGACCAAGCACTGACGTCGGCGATAATAATATCGCCGCGGTTTGCGGCCTTGATGGCCTCCGCGACTTCGGCGAGCTTGCCGCCGAGGTGGATGCTCCTGCCGTTAAGACCGGCGAAGAGCCTCAAAGCGCTCGCAATTCCGAGCCGGACGAGCGGCGCGGAATAAATGACAATCAGTGACGAAGCAGCGCCGGTGACTTCTATGGTCCCAGTCTTGAAGCTATCGAATGGCATTGGATATGTCCTCCCTATCCGCCGTTGGACATAGCCTGAAAATTTTTATTAATCGCTTTAAAAATCGTGCGGTTGCGAAGTCTTTGCAAATCGCATTTGCAATGTTACAATGTTTACATGCGTCAAAAAATTTTCGCGGGAACCAAAATTCGTCATTTGCGAGAGGCGAATTCCCTGAACCAGGGCGCGTTCGCCGAACGGCTGGGCATTTCGCCCTCTTATCTCAACCAGATCGAAAACAACCAGCGGCCCTTGACGGCGCCCGTGCTTCTTGCGCTGGCGCAGACCTATTCCGTGGATATCGGCGCCTTCGTTCATGAGGATACGGAGCGTCTCGTCAGCGATCTCCGCGAGGCTCTGGCCGATCCGGTTTTCGCGGGTCTCCTGCCCAATGGGCAGGATTTGAAGACCATAGCGGCCAATGTGCCGTGGTTCGCCCATGCATTTTTGAGCATGCATGTCGCGTTCCGCCGCACTGGCGAGCGTCTGCATATGTTGGACGAGGTCTATGCCAGCGGCGAAGAAGGCGGGCGGCAGCCTGGCGTTTTGATGCCTTACGAGGAAGTCCGCGATTTCCTGCATTACCGCAGCAATTATTTCGAGGGTTTGGACGTCGCCGCCGAGGAGCTGGCCGAGCAGATTTTTGGCTCCGTCGCGGCGCGGGCCGATAATCTCGCCAGCCATCTGTTCAAGCGTCATTCGATCCGGATCGAGACCGAGAAGGTCGAGCCGAGCTCGCGGTTCATGCGAAGGCTCGACCGGAAAAATCGCGTGCTCTGGCTGCGCGAGGGGATCGATCCGTCCACCGCCATCTTTCTGATGGCGCAGCAGATCGGTCTTCTCGAACAAACCGGGGAGATCGAGGCGATTGTCGCGACCGCCGGGTTCAAAACGCCCGATGCCGCGGCCATTACCCGCCTCGCGCTGGGCAATTATTTCGCCGGCGCGGTTCTCATGCCTTACGAGCGGTTTCTGGCGGCGGCGCGTGCGACGCGTTACGACGCGGAGCGGCTCTGCTCGATGTTCGGCACCAGTTTCGAACAGGTTGGGCACCGTTTCTCGACCTTGCAAAAGCCCAATGCCAAGGGCGTTCCCTTCTATTTCGTCCGCTTCGACCGGGCCGGCAATATTATCAAGCGCCATTCCTCCACCCGGTTTCAATTCGCGCGGTTCGGCGGCACCTGCCCGCTATGGAACGTCCATGAAGCTTTCGAGGCGTATGGGCGGACCTTGGTGCAAATCGCGGAAATGCCGGATGGCGTGCGTTATCTCTGCGTGGCGCGCGCGGTCACCAAGTCCGGCGGCAGCCATCTCGCGCCGCCGCGCCATTACGCCCTCGGGATCGGCTGCGAACTGATCCACGCGCAAGAGGTGGTCTATGCCGATACGCTGGACCTCAAGACCGCCCCCGTTACCCTGATCGGTGTGAGCTGCCGGATGTGCGAGCGTATGGATTGCCCCCATCGCGCCGCGCCGCCCATCGACCGGGCGCTGACGGTGGATCCGGATCGGCGGGATTTCGTGCCGTTTAAGTTTTCGTGAGGCGGGTGGGGCTCGCTTAGCCGCGGAGGTCCAAACGCTCCCTGAGGGATCCACCGGACCCTGAGATCGAGGGACCGCCCTCGTGCCTCGAGACGCCACGCCTTTGGCGCGCTCCTCGGCATGAGGGCTACAGGATTGATTTTGCGTTTAATTTAGGTCTGCCGCCGCCTACCACGGCGTCACGAACGGGTGGTACTGGTACGCCCAGGTCTCCGTCAGCGTTTCCCCTTTAAACCGCATGAAGCAGCGGAGTTCGACGGGGCCGCCTTCGACATCCACGTCGAGGTCGAATTGCACGCGCCAATGGGTGGGGTCGCCGTCGGGCGAGGCTTCCGGGACGATGTTCAGGAATTTGCCGCGCGACGCCGTCAGCACGGGTTCCGGCACCTCGTCGTCCTTCAGCTTGGTGAAGGGAGCGCCCTGGAATTCGACGATGATCTTGCGCAGCGTCTTCGAGCGCGCCGCGCCTTCGACGTCGCCTTGGCCGAGCCGGGTCGCCACGCAAAGCGCGAGCGGGCCGGGGTAGGGATCTTTGTCCCGCCATAGCAGCTTATAATCGAAATGCAGGTGTTGGCCGGCCAGCGCCGGCTCCTTCGGCACCCAGAACAGGATGATATTGTCGTAGATTTCGTTGACGGTCGGGATTTCCACGAGCTGGATCGAGCCGGGGCCCCATTTCCCCATCGGCTCGATCCAGCCGCAGGGACGCTTTTCGTAATAGACGCCATCGAGATAGTGATCGTAGTTTTTGTCGCGCTGCATCAGGCCGAAGCCGCGCGGCGAATCGTCCAGGAAGGACGAGATCATCAGATGCTTCGGGCTGTTGAGCGGGCGCCAGATATGTTCGTCTTCGCTCGTCCAGATCGCGACGCCGTCGGAATCATGCACCTCCGGCCGCCAATCCTCCGCCAAGGGTTTCAGCGTCTCGGAATACCAAAACATCGAGGTGAGCGGGGCGATCCCAAGGCGTACGATATCGTTGCGCAAATGGAGATCGCAGGAGATTTGCATCGTAACGCCGGGCTCGCGATGCATGATGAAGCGATAGGCGCCTACGATGCTCGGGCCGTCGAGAATGGCGTAGAGGTGGATGGGGTCGCTTCTCGTGGCGCCTTCCTCGACCCAAAAATGGGTGAAATCGGGAAATTCCTCCGGATTGGCGACGCCGGTATTTTGCGCCACGCCGCGTGCGGAGAGGCCGAACTGGTTGCTTTCGCCGACGCCGCGGAAATAGGAGGCGCCGATGAAGCGTGCCCAGCCCTCGTGGTCTTTCCAATCGGGGGTGTCATAGGCCTGGCGGAACTCGAGCCCGGCCATCGGCGAGGGCTCCGTCGGCAATTTGCCAAGGGGATCCTCGACGCCATGATGGAAATAATAGTGCCGGAAGAGAATTTCCCGGGCCTCGTGCCCCTCGATCACATGCATCCGCACGGTTTTGAGAAACAATTGACCGACCGCCAGCAAGGTGACGGGATAAGGGCCCGTGCCCCGGCCGTAGAGGGCGAGATCGGGGTTGAAGGTCAGATTCTTCGCCGTGTCGTAATTCATATTGGTGACGACATCGGGATTGGGCCGCGGCGGCGGCACGTAAGGCTTTTTCGCCAGTTCGGTCACACGGGCCTTCAGCCCGTCATAGCTGAAGGGCTCGGCATCCCCGAGTTTGAGTCCGGGAGCGGCGGCTTGCGCCGGGGCGATCAATTGGGAAAGCTGCGAAGCGGCGGCGATCTGAAGCAGATGTCGGCGAGAAATCATAAGGGACCTAGTCGTTCTGGCTGGGATCTGAGATGGCGCAGGGCTAGCTCTAAGGCAAGCTGGAACCTATGGGAACCAATGCCTGACAATCCAATGCCCGACTCCGGGGCCTTTGCGAAAGGCTAAAGTGCGATTTCGTGCGTTTTTCCCGGATGCGGACGGAATGATTTTGAAAGCTCTCAACGATTTCAATATATTGCTAGGGAAATCCGGCGTTTTGCCAAGCCGGGCGGCGCCACATGAGGAATTTCGGGATTGGAAACTAGCCGCGAAAGAAAAGCGTCGAGCCTGCTGGTTCTGGGCGGGGCACGCTCGGGAAAGAGCGCTTTTGCCCAGGCGCAAGCGGAAGCGAGCCGCTTCGAGCTGGTCTTTGTCGCGACGGCGCAGGCTTACGACGCCGAGATGGAGGTCCGAATCGCGGCCCATGCGCGGGTGCGCAATTCGCGGTGGCGGTTGATCGAGGCGCCGCTGGATTTGACCGGAACGGTCATGGCCGCGGCCGGGCCTGACCGCGTACTCGTCGTCGATTGTCTGACGCTGTGGCTCACGAACATCATGCTGCGCGGCGACGATGTGGATGCGGCCGCCGATGCCCTGGTAAGCGCCGTTCCGGGCCTCAAAGGCCCTGTGATTTTTGTCTCGAACGAGGTTGGCTCTGGCATCGTCCCCGAGAATGCCTTGGCCCGGCGTTTCCGCGATGCGCAGGGCCGGCTCAATCGGGTCATGGCTCAAGCGTGCGATGGCGCCGTCTTGGTGACGGCCGGCCTACCATTCATTCTAAAACCGGGGCCATCCTCGAAGGTTTGGTTCTAAGTTTTCCGGTGATTGGAGAACGATGATTTCGTATTCGGGCAGGATAATCCAATAGCATTGCACTGGGAAGGCGACGCCTATATGTCAGCGAGACCTCGTGGATTAACCTGACGTTTGACGCCCATGCGTCAGGACGATTGATCCGCGGGCCCGCAAGGCGCGGCGACGCGAGCGGCGATAGCCGCCAGTTTGCCTTGCGGCGCGCCAACATGATGGAACAGAGCGCTTTTCGGCCCGCCGGTAAATCCACCGGGGTCGAAAGCGCTCTAGGATTTGGTCTTCAATGTCGAATGCTCCTGTGAAATCGCCGTTGCCCCCGCATCTCCGCCAGTTGGAGGCCGAGGCGATCTTCATTCTGCGCGAGGTCGTGGCCGAGTTTCAGAAGCCGGTGATGCTCTATTCCATCGGGAAAGATTCGAGCGTGATGTTGCATCTCGCGCTCAAGGCCTTTTATCCCGCCAAGCCGCCGTTTCCGCTGCTCCATGTCGATACGACGTGGAAATTTAAGGAAATGATCACATTCCGGGACGAGGCGGCGCGCAAGGCCGGGATGGAATTGATCGTCCACGTCAACGAGGACGGGGTGCGGCGGGGCATTTCGCCTGTCGCCTCGGGCTCGGCCGTCCATACGCAAGTCATGAAGACCGAAGGCCTGCGCCAGGCGCTCGACATCGGTCAATATGACGCCGCCTTCGGCGGGGCCCGGCGCGACGAGGAAAAGAGCCGCGCCAAGGAGCGGATTTTCTCGCATCGCTCCGCCAATCACGCCTGGGATCCGCGCAACCAGCGGCCCGAACTCTGGCGGCTCTTCAACACCCGCATCAAACAGGGCGAGTCGATGCGCGTGTTTCCGATCTCGAATTGGACCGAATTCGACGTGTGGGACTATATCGCGGCGGAGGGGATCGACGTCGTGCCGCTCTATTTCGCCAAGCCCCGGCCGGTGGTTCCGCGTGGCGGATCGCTGATCATGGTGGATGACGACCGCTTGCCGTTGCTGCCTGGCGAAGTCCCCACGCTGGAAGACGTGCGTTTCCGGACGCTCGGATGCTATCCCTTGACCGGCGCCGTGCGCTCGCGCGCGCGCGATCTCCCCGCCGTCATCGAGGAAATGCGGGTTTCAACGGTGTCGGAGCGCGAGGGCCGCCTGATCGACCACGACGAATCCGGCTCAATGGAAAAGAAGAAACGCGAAGGCTATTTCTGATGACACAATCTGCCTTGCGCGAAGAGCCGGCGACCGCCTCGTCAATCCAACGTCCCGCCTTGCGCTTTTTGACTTGTGGCTCGGTCGATGACGGCAAATCGACCCTGATCGGCCATTTGCTCTACGAGCAAAATCTCGTCTTCGACGATCAGATCGCGGCGCTCGAGCGCGACAGCGTCAAGCACGGAACGACGGGCGATGCGATCGATTTCGCGCTGCTCGTCGATGGCCTCGAGGCCGAACGCGAGCAGGGCATCACCATCGATGTCGCCTACCGTTATTTCAAGACGCCGCGCCGCTCTTTCATCGTCGCCGACACGCCCGGCCACGAGCAATATACGAGGAATATGGCGACCGGCGCCTCCAATGCCGATCTTGCCATTCTGCTGGTCGACGCGCGCAAGGGTCTCCTGACGCAAACTTACCGGCACGCGACCATCGTGTCGCTGATTGGCATCAAGCATATCGTGCTGGCGGTGAATAAGATCGACCTCGTCGACTATAGCCAAGAGGTCTTCGACGCCATCGTGGCGGGATTCCACGCCTTCGCGGAAAAACTCGATTTCAAGATCGTCACCGCCATTCCACTCTCCGCGCGCAACGGCGATAATCTATCCACGCCCAGCGCCAAGACGCCTTGGTACACGGGCCCCACGCTGCTCGAACATCTCGAAACAGTCGATGTCGCCGACGACCGCGCGGACAAACCGTTCCGCATGCCGGTGCAATGGGTCAACCGCCCGCATCTCGATTTCCGCGGTTTCGCCGGGACGATCGCCAGCGGGCGCGTCAAGCCGGGCGACGAGATCGTGGTGGCGGGATCTGGCCGCACCAGCACGGTCGCGCGGATCGTGACATTCGATGGCGACAAGGATAGCGCGGAAGCAGGCGACGCCGTTACGCTCACGCTGGCGGATGAAGTCGATGTCGCGCGCGGCGATATTTTCTCGGCTCCCCGTGCGCGGCCGGAGGTCAGCGACCAGTTTTCCGCCCATCTGATTTGGATGAGCGAGGAGCCGCTGCAATTCGGACGCTCCTATCTCCTCAAGCTGGCGACGCGCACCGTGCCCGCGACTGTCAGTACGCTGAAATACCGGATCGATATCAATACGTTCGGCCAGGACGAGGCGGCCACGCTCCGGCTCAACGAGGTTGGCCTTGCCCATCTCACCGTCAACGTGCCGGTGGCCTTCGATCCCTATGGCGAAAACCAGACGACCGGCGCCTTCATTCTGATCGATCGCGCGACGAATGGCACGGTCGCCGCCGGTCTCGTCGATCATGGTCTGCGCAAGGCGACCAATGTGTTCCGCCAGGATGGCGCGGTGAGTCGCATCGACCGCGCGCGGCTCAAGCATCAAAAGCCGGGCATTGTCTGGTTCACGGGCCTGTCGGGCGCGGGCAAGTCGACCATCGCCAACCGGGTCGAGGCCAAGCTCAATGCGGCGGGCGTCCACACGATCATGCTCGACGGCGACAATATCCGCCATGGGCTCAACAAGGATTTGGGATTCTCGCAGGCCGACCGGCTCGAAAACATCCGCCGCGTCGCCGAGGTGGCACGGCTGATGGCCGATGCCGGGCTGATCGTGTTGTGCTCCTTCATCTCGCCGTTCCGCGAAGAGCGGCAGATGGCACGGGACATTTCGGAGACCGGCGAGTTCGTGGAAGTTTATGTCGATACGCCGATCGAGACCTGTATCGAACGCGACACCAAGGGCCTTTACCAGCGGGCACTGGCCGGCGAGATCAAGAATTTCACCGGCGTCGATCAGCCCTACGAGGCTCCGGAAGGGCCCGATGTGGTCGTTGGCCGCGACAATGAAGGCGTCGAGCGCGCCGCCGCCAAAGTGGTGGAAGCGCTGGTGGCGCGGGGCTTTATCGACCGGTTCGACGATCTCGTGGATTGGTCGATTTGAGGCGGTAAGGGACGGAGGATCCGCGTGAGCATGTCCCGAAAAAGTTGCAGACTTTTTCGATCGAGGACATGCTCTAACTTCTTAAAAAGAGAGCGGGTTCCTGTCGCTTTGGCCGTTATGGCCATGGAGCGGTCAGTCCAAATGCTCGACGACCGCAAGGCGCTTGACCGCGCCGGTATCGTAGGCTTGCAAAAAGGCCTTGTAGTTCTTGAAGGCCACGCAGCCGTTCGAGTCGCCTCGAGAGCCGAGCATGTAGGTGTGCGCGAGAAGGCCGGCGCGTCCATAGGTGGGCTTATCGCCCACCGGAGTGAGGCGTAAGGCGCGCACCCCGTGGAAAAGCTGCGCCCGCAGCTCGAGCTGGTAGATATTGGGCGGCGTGGCCCCGCGCATTCGTTCGGCGACACCGCGCGGATCGTCCAGCCTGCTGCCGAGCCCGGAATGCGCTTCCAACCGCGTGCCATCAGGCAGATAAACCGTATGCGCCGCTATATCGTAAACGGCGGTCGAGCCGTCATAGAGCGGCCGGGCGAGCGCGGTTTTGACGGCACTTCGGACACTCTTCTCTTCGGGAGCCGCATAGGCAAGGGCGGGGCCGGGTGGCTGCGCCGTCCCGAAGAGCTTGTCGAAAATCGTTTGATAACTGGCTGAATCAGGCCGGATGCCGGTTCCTGTGCCGGGAGGCGTGGCGCCAGAGTTCTGGGCCACATTGGCACGGGTCTGCAAGAGAGTGGCCGGCCGCGGCGTTGGCAATGGAATCGTCTGCCTGGCTTCGGCCTCTCCGGATGGAGGCGGGACAAGCTCTGCCTCCGCGGCGCGCGGCGCGGCGATAGACGGCTCGATCGCGGGGGCCGATGCCTGATCGGCGGGATCGGGCTTGGCCTGGCCGGTGTGATCGACGCTCGATCTGAGCGAGGCGATCTGGGCAAATGCGACGGGCCGGTAGCCCGATGTGAATGCCGGATCGAGTAGCCCGGCGTAGCGGCGTAAGGGCTGTATGGCCGGAGGCGTGGCCGCGGGCAAAGCCGGGAATGCGGCGGCTGTTGGCGCACCGGCGCTCAATGGGGCGTCAGTTGGACAGGAATAGAGGATCCAGAGTCCCGCCAAGGAGCTCAACGTGAGTCCGGCGGCACACAGGAAGACCGGAAAAACGGGATTGCGATTTTGCCGTCCGCGCTCGCCGGACGGGAAATGTCGATGCGTATAGGCCCCGTGTGTCATCCGCCCCGCTTTAACCACACTAAGTTCAAGCGCCGCCGGACTTCCGAATGGCCCGCACCTGCAACGCTGGGCCCCACGCCCTGACGAGCCCTCTATTGGCCCTGGTTTTGGTTAAAGGGCGCTTAAAGGGTTAATTTGGCGCGCAAGAGTCCACCGTGTGGCGAAATAATTTTCAATCGCGGGGCTCTTTTTTTCAAAAGGCCCAGGTCGAAAACCGCCGGGCCTGTCCCCGGTCAGTAGGCCGGGCCGGACGGCGGTTGAGCCATAAGGTTCTGATAAACATCAGGCATGGCGTCCTCGCCGGGGGCGGGACGGCGACGGCTCGGCGTGGCCGTGGCCGCGACGGTCGGCCCGCCAACAATCTTGATCTCCGCGCCTTCGGCTTGAACCAAATCGAAGAGAATTTCGGCCTTGTCGACGGGAAGCCGGACGCAGCCATGCGAGGCGGGATGGCCGAAGGCTGACTTATAAGCGCCGTGAATGGCAAAGCCCGGACGAAAGAAGATCGCATCTGGCATCGGGGCGTTATCATATTCTTGCGAGTAATGATCTTTATCCATCCAGAGCACGCCATAGGTGCCATCCGGCGTCTCGTAACCGAATTTTCCGGTCGAGACCTTCCAATCGAAGACCTCGTTCGCGGCGGCGACATGCATCGTCTGCCGGGACAAGTCCACGGTGATATGGACCTTGGCCAGCCCGAGGGAGGCCGACCCGGTGAGCCAGGTGGCGGCGAGAATCAGACGAACCCAAGTTCGCATTTTGGACGGCTCCGGCAAATTCGACAGATGTAACGTTCAAGCTGCTAAAAAGGTCCGTGGGCGCCTCCCTCGCTCCGTGGCGCGCCACGCGCCGGATTTAAACCACTGGGTAAGCCTCGCCTATTCCTCCTCTTGCCGCACCGTCGAGGCGGCGATCCAATCGAGATAGGGCTGGAACCCGTCGAGGACGGGCACGGCCAGGATTTCGGGCGTCTCATAACTGTGCAGGGCGAGGATGGCGGCTTCGACATCGCCATAATCCGCCGCGCGGATCTTGCAGATCAGCATCCATTCCGGGCTTTCTTCCACCGCGCCTTTCCAGGTGTAAACGCTGCCCACGTCCACGATTTGCACGCAGGCCGCGTATTGGCCGCTGACCAAGGCACGCGCCATGGCGGCGGCTTCCCCGGCGTTGGCGACCGTGGTGGTGACGACGGCAAAGGCATCCGTGCCCAAAACGGGATGAGGGATCGTGGCTTGAGACATCGATCGCCATGGCTCCGGTGAAAGCTGAGAATTTAAGGTCTCCGGCGAAAAATTCCAGCCACGGGCTGCTTGGCCTTATGGGGGGAGGGCGGCACGCTCTATGCCGGCCCGGACAAATCGAATACGCTCAATTTTTTCTTCCCTGGCGCTCTCCATGCCCCGTCTCATCGAACCCGTGGCGCCCATCGATGGCCGCCAATCCGAGACCGCTTTGTTCGTCGCGCGCGGGACACGCCGCTTGCTGCGGGCCAAGGGTTTTAGCAGCGTGACGGAATTGACGCTGCAATCGGGCCGGCGTGCCGATGTGGTGGCGCTTTCGAGCGATGGGACGATCCATATTATCGAGATCAAATCTTCGCTCGCCGATTTCCGCGCGGATCAGAAATGGCGGGATTACCGCCTGCATTGCGACCGGCTGTATTTTGCGATTCCGGAGGACATGCCGCCGGAGGTCATGCCGGCGGACGCCGGGCTGATCGTCGCCGATGCCTATGGCGCCGCCATCATGCGCGAAGCGCCGGAGCACCGGCTGAGCGCGGCCAGCCGCCGCGCCGTTCTCATGCGCTTCGCGCAGACGGCGGCGCAACGGCTGCATGGCCTCAGCGATCCGCAGATCGCCGCGATGCAGCCGTTGGGATAATGGGATAATGGGAAGTTCAGCGCGGCGCGCGTTTCGCGAGAATGCGCTGCAAGGTCCGCCGGTGCATGTTGAGGCGGCGCGCGGTTTCCGAGACATTGCGTCCGCAAAGCTCGTAGATCCGCTGGATATGCTCCCAACGCACGCGGTCGGCGGACATCGGATTTTCCGGCAGCGCCGCCTTGTCGTGCTGCGTCGCCATCAACGCATTATAGATTTCGTCGGCATCGGCGGGCTTGGCGAGATAATCGAACGCGCCGAGTTTGACCGCCGTGACGGCGGTGACGATATTGCCGTAGCCCGTCAGGATGATCGCGCGCGTGTCCGGGCGCCGCGCCTTCAATTCGGACATGATATCGAGCCCGTTGCCATCGGAAAGGCGAAGGTCGATCACGGCGAAGGCGGGCGGTGCATTGGCAATCGCGCCAAGGCCCTCGGCCACGGTGGCCGCTGCCGTGACCGTGAAGCCGCGCGATTCCATGGCGCGGGTCAGGCGCAGACAGAAAGGCTTGTCGTCATCGACGATCAGCAGCGATTTATCCGCACTGGCGCCGAGGCTTAAAAAGCCATGACCGGCCGGGACCGGGCTTTTCAGTTCTCCAGCAAGATTATCCATCGCCGTTTACCTTTTCCGCGTTGCGGTCCCATGTTACGGAGCCCGCGTTAGTGCCGGGGTCGAATAAGTGGTTGTACGTCCGGCCGCGTTCGAAAGTTGCTCGCGGCCATAAAATTGTAATGCGCGCCCCATGCCGCGGCGCGGCCGCATTGGCCATGGACACACTCGCCCCGGCGCGTTCCAACAAGGTTTTCGCGATGAACAGGCCAAGGCCGAGGCCGGCACCGTCGCCGGTTTTGACATGCCGCCCGGCCTTTTGGGTCAGATAGGGCTCGCCGAGCCGCATCATGACATCGGCCGCGAAGCCTGGGCCATCGTCCTCGATGACGATGGCGACGATCGTCTCGGTCCAGCGGGCAATCACGCGCACCTCGGCGGATGCGAAGTCGATCGCGTTTTCGACGAGGTTTCCCAGGCCGTACAGCATGCCGGGATTGCGCCGGCAGACCGGCTCCTTGCCGCCGCCTTCCTTCAAGATCGTGATGGAAATGCCGAAATCGCGCTGGGGTTGGACAACCTCCTCGAGGAGATGGCCAAGCGTCAAATTGCCGATGATTTCACCGGGCTCGTTGCCGAGCGACGTCAGCGTTCCCAGGATCTTGCGGCAGCGTTCCACCTCCTGCATCAGAAGCGTGAAGTCCTCGCCGATCGGGCCGGAGGTTGGAAATTGCTTCTGTAGATCCTTGACCACCAGTTTGATCGTCGCCAGCGGCGTCCCGAGTTCGTGCGCGGCAGCGGCGGCGAGCCCGTCGAGCTGAGTCAAATGTTGCTCGCGCGCCAGTACAAGCTCCGTCGCGGCCAAGGCATCGGCCAAGCGGCGTGCCTCTTCGGCGACCCGCCAGGCATAGGCGGCGGTGAAGCTCGCGCCCAGGACGATGCCGCCCCAAATGCCCACGGTATAGAGAAAGGGCAGGTTCATCGGCTGGCCGGGAAACCAGGGCAGGGGGTAGTGATAGGCGATGAGGGAGGTCGCGCAGATGATCACGAGAAAGGTGAGCGAGGCCGTGAAACGCGCCGAAAGCGAGACCGCCGAAATCATGACCGGCGCGAGGAACAGCATCGCAAAGGGATTTTCGAGGCCGCCCGTCAGATAGAGAAGTGCCGTCAACTGCAGGAGATCGTAGGTCATGAGATAGAACGCCGGGCGGTCCTCGAGCCGGTCGCTGTGGCAGAAACGGATCCGAAGCGCGATATTCACCCAGGCCGAGGCGGCGATGACCAGGCTGCAAAGACTGATCGGCAAGGGAAACCCAAGGCCGAAATAAGTCCCGAGAACCACGACGCACTGGCCCGTGACGGCGAGCCATCGCAGACGGACCAGCGTATCGACGCGTGGCCGTCGCGACCGGTGGCCGAGGTCGATATCCAAAGTTTTCCCTACGGTATCAGGCAAGCGCTTTGGCCTTTCCGTTTCGTGAGCGAGGCGCCCAATCTTATAGGGCCCAATGATAGGGATGGCTAAGGATTTGATATGGGCATGGTGCGATAAAACCGCAACTGGATGCCATTTCCCGTCGTTGCGGGTTTGCGGCCATCGCACCCGCCGGTGCGATCTTAAGAAGCATGGTCCGTTCGATCAGCTTGACGAGATTGATTTATATATTTTTTTTAGCTTGAACTGACGGCCGGATTTAAAGGAAAGCAAAACCGGCATCGTAATAAAATGCGGTGTCGAGATAAATTGTGTCGTGCGCCATTGAAATGGATTGCTTGGGAGGCGGCTGTTCGGCCGGTTGATATTGCTGCGATCCGGCTATAAATAGTGTGAACAGTGTAAACAGTGATTTGAGTGGATGGCTGATCGCTTTGTGGCTGTTCCAGCCATGCGCGGCCTTCACATTTTTGGGCGATCCTAATGCCTGGTGCGATTATGAATCCATATTCTTACCAAGTTCACGAACTGGCTTATATGACGTTTGCTCCTTTAAGGGCAGCTTGCGACGCGGCCCGCTTCTGGGCGCGCAATCCATTGAATCCGTTGTCCAAAACTCAAATTGGCCGGAACATTGCGGCCTCGGCCGAAATGTTCGAGCGATTGACGCGCCGTTACGGCAAACCAGCCTTTGGGCTGAGTCGCACATCGATCGACGGGCAAGAGATCGCCGTCGAGGAAGAGGTTGTCTGGTCCAAGCCATTTTGCCGGCTCCTGCGATTTCGGCGCGACCTGCCCGCGGGCACGGCCCAACCCAAGCTTTTGATCATCGCCCCCATGTCGGGTCATTACGCCACGCTGTTGCGCGGCACGGTCGAAGCCTTTCTTCCGCATTACGACGTCTACCTCACGGATTGGAAGGATGCGCGGATGGTGCCCGCGCAGGAACATTTCGATCTCGACGATTACATCGATTATCTCATCGAGATTTGTCATGTGCTGAAAGGGGACGGCGGCCCGCTTTATAGTCTTGGCGTGTGTCAGCCAGCCGTTCCCTTGATCGCCGCCGTGGCCCTCATGGAGGCCGCGAACGATCCGGATGTGCCCGATACCATGATCTTGATGGGCGGGCCGATCGACACGCGGGAATCGCCGACCGCCGTGAATGTGCTTGCGGAAAAGCGCGGCAGCAAATGGTTCCGCGCCAATTGCATTCATTCCGTTCCCTATCCCTATCCGGGTTTCGGCCGCCTCGTTTATCCCGGATTTCTCCAGCTGTCCGGTTTCATGGCCATGAATGTCGACCGGCATGTCGACGCCCATGTCGAAATGTTCAACCATCTCATCAAGGGCGATGGCGAATCGGGTGAGAAACATCGCGATTTCTACGACGAATATCTCGCCGTCATGGATCTGACCGCTGAATTTTATCTACAGACCATCGACACCGTTTTCGTCGAACATAGGCTGCCCAAGGGAACGATGGTCCATCGGAAGCAACCCGTCGATCTCTCCGCGATTCATCGCACGGCGCTGATGACGGTGGAGGGGGAGAACGACGATATTTCCGGCCCCGGCCAGACCAAGGCAGCCCATCGTCTCTGCTCGAATATCCCCGCGGAGTTCAAGCACGATTACGTCCAGAAGGGTGTCGGCCATTACGGGGTGTTCAACGGCTCCCGGTTCCGTACGGGCATCGTGCCGGAGATTCTCGCGTTCAACAGCAAATTCGCGGTCTAGGCCCCGGCCTTGCCAGAACTGACGGGGCGGGATTGGTCAATCCCGCTTTTGGTCTTTTTCCCGGGTGTAACGCCGCGCTTCGACCGTGGCGTCGAGATGGATCGCCACTTCTATTTCACCGATTTCACGCGCAAGCTCCGCGAGTTGCTCGATCATATCGAGCAGGTAGTCGCGCCGGTCGTTCTTTTCCGCATCGAGGGACAGCATCGTCAATCCGCCAGAGTCATTTAGCCATTTAAATATACAACCAACGGTTTAATCAAGATATAAAATATGGGCGGCGATCGGCATGTTTCCGTTAATATGCTCGTTATACGAGATTTTAGGGCGATTTTAAATCCGAGGGATGGCGCTTTCCCGCCATCAAAGCGGCCGCGGGGGGCAGCCTTTCACCGAGGCAGGCGGACCCGGGAATCAGGATGCTGCTCCTTCTCCCGCCGGCGCTGGAAAAGGAGCGCGCTTCACCATTGGACCCCATCCTGCCATGAAAGGCGCTCCAGGCGAAAAGCTCCCGAGCCTGTCCCTCAAAAGGCGCGGACTATTGCGATCGGGGACACCTCGACCCTCTTGTAAAGAGCGCGAGTTCTTATCGCTTGGGTGATTTTTCCCAAATGGGAGACGCTCTAATGCACGGCCTTTTGCCGGCGCCGTTCCACCGAAGAGGGAATGCGCATGCTTTCTCGGTATTTAGCTACCGTACGTCGAGCGATGTCGACATTCGAGCTTTTCAGGCGCTCGACGATGGCGTCGTCCGACAAAATTTCGCTGGCGCTCTCGCGTTCGATCATTTGCTTGATCCGGAAGCGCACCGATTCGGCCGAATGCGAATCGCCGCCGTCGTTCGAGGCGATCGAGGCGGTGAAGAAATATTTCAGTTCGAACAGGCCTCGGGGGCTCGAGATATATTTGTTGGAGGTGACCCGCGACACAGTCGATTCATGCATGCCCGTCGCCTCCGCTATGGCCTTGAGGTTGAGCGGCCGCAGATGCTCCACGCCATAGGCAAAAAAGGCATCTTGCTGGCGCACGATCTCACTCGACACTTTGAGAATGGTGCGGGCGCGTTGTTCGAGACTTTTCGTCAGCCAATTGGCGGTTTGGAGACAACCCGACACAAAGCTCCGGTCCGCTTCGCTTCCCTTGTGGCGTGAAATCCGGGCGGCATAGGTCTGGTTCACGAGGAGGCGCGGCAGCACGTCCGTGTTGAGTTCGATCAACCAGGAGCCATCGGGAGCCAGCCGGACATTCACATCGGGGACCACGGGCTGGATCGCGCTGGAGCCGAAGGCGCGGCCCGGCTTCGGGTCGAGGCGCTTGATCTCGGCAATCATGTCGGCGATGTCTTCATCGTCGACGCCGCAGGCCTTGCGAAGTCCAGCCATGTCGCGGCGCGCGACCATGCCGAGATTGGCGACGAGAGCCTCCATCGCGGGGTCGAAACGGTCGCGTTCACGCAGTTGAAGCGTCAGGCATTCCGCAAGGTTGCGGGCGCCCACCCCAACCGGGTCAAAAGTCTGGATGGTCTCGAGGATTTCGGTGACACGCGAAAGCGGCGCCCCGAGCCGATCCGCAATATCAGCCAGATTTTCCCCGAGATAACCGGAATCGTCGATCGCATCGATCAGCGCCAGACCGATCAGACGGTCGCCGGGATCGGCCACGGCCAGGGGAAGCTGCTCCGAAAGGTGTTCCCGGAGCGTCAGCCGCGCGGCGATGTAGGATTCGAGGTTCGAGCCTTCGCCCTCGCTGCTCGGGCTGCCGGACCCCGACCACGAATTGGCGGAAAGGCCTGCTTCCGAAAACGGGTCGGGCTGCTCGGCGGGGGTGGGCGCGCGGTCGCTGTCGAAACTATTATTCAGTTCGGTCCCGAGGCTCGCTTCCAAGGAGCCCTGGTCCGTCGCGAAGCTTTCCGAGCTCCAATCGGCCTCGACGCCGTCGTTAAACTCGCCGCCCAGCGACGAATCCGCTTCGACCCGCGGATCGTGATCATTCGTGGCAACCGGTTCGTTGACGGGGCCGGCGTCGTCGGCGCGCTCTAAAAGCGGATTGCGCTCGAGCTCTTCTTGGACGAAGGACGCCAATTCGATGTTGGAAAACTGCAGGAGTTTGATCGCCTGCAGGAGCTGGGGGGTCATCACCAAGGACTGGCCTTGGCGTATGAGAAGCTTGGTGCCTAGAGCCATCGCAAATGCAACTCATGCCTGACATGATCGTCCACGAATCCTGTCACGTGAATCGCGGCCCGTTTTTTGCTTATAGCACTAGCATTCCGTCTTGTCCCGCATTCCAAGCATTTGTTTCGCCTCGCGGGGCTAAAAAAAATTTACCCTTGGTTAATGGTTAGAACCGGAAATCCTCGCCGAGATAGAGGCGGCGGACATCGGCATTTTCGACGATCTCCTCGGGGAGCCCTTCTGTCAGCACATGCCCGGAATGGATGATATAGGCACGGTCGATGAGCCCGAGCGTCTCCCGCACATTGTGGTCCGTAATCAAGACGCCGATGCCGCGGCGCTTCAAATGTTGGACGAGGACTCTGATATCCCCCACCGCGATGGGGTCGATCCCGGCAAAGGGTTCGTCGAGCAGCATGAACGAGGGGCGGTTGGCGAGGGCGCGGGCGATTTCGCACCGCCGTCTTTCGCCGCCCGATAAAGCGACCGATGGGGACTTGCGCAACCGCGTCAGGTCGAACTCATTGAGAAGCGCGTCGAGTTCACGCTCCCGTTTGCCCTTGTCGGGTTCCGCGATTTCCAGAACCGCGCGGATATTATCCTCGACGCTGAGACCGCGGAAAATCGAGGCTTCTTGGGGCAAGTAGCCGATCCCGAGGCGCGCGCGCCGGTACATCGGCAAGTTCGTGACGTCGTGCCCGTCGAGTTCGATCGTGCCGGCATCCGGGCGGACCAGGCCCGTGATCATATAGAAGACGGTGGTCTTGCCGGCGCCATTGGGGCCGAGCAGACCGACGGCTTCCCCACGCCTGACCGTGAGGCTGACGTCTTCCACCACGCGCCGCGCCTTGTAGGCCTTGGCCACATGGTTGACCGAGAGGACCCCGTCTCCGCTTTCGGGCGCAACGCTGAATCCGCCGCTGGCTTCGCTGCTATCTCCCGGAAACGCGCCAGTGTGGTCTCGATCCGCATCGTTGAGATCGAGGATCGCCATGGCGTTGCTTCCATCCCGCCCGGCTCCGCCAGCAGCGGCGGGCGGTTTCCGCCCGCCTGCTGTCCGGGGAGAAAACCACCGGCCGGTCTGAAAATGTCCAAAAAATTTCAACGTCGTCCTCTACCTTAGCGTCCTGTCGTCCGGACGCCGTCTTGTCTTCAAAAGCGTTAGAGCGCTTTCCGCTTCGGTGGACTCACCAAAGGGACGGGAAATCGCTCTTTCGCTAAGGAGTTAAAGCATGTCCTCGATAACAAAAGTCCGCAACTTTTCCGGGTCATGCTCTAGAACGCTTTCCAATGGGAGGGAATGAGGCGCCCTAAAAAATGCGTTCTTTTGAAATTTGTGGTTCATTGTCCCACAAGAAACTCCGGCTCGCGTCAATGCCTCAAACGGGCTGATCACGCCACCGTGATGAAGCATCCGGCGGTTCGCCCTCGAGCCGGCGGACCGGCCGCCGTCTGGCTGGGATATCCTAGCTTATTTTTTTGATCCGGGTTCCGCCGCTTCCGAGGGTTGAAACATGCTTATGACATGTGCCCCCGTCACTTTTGCTTGGCCGGACTTGAGATTGTAGACGAGCTTGTCGCCCTTGGTCACGTTGGGGCCCTGGCTCAGCGTCACATTGCCGCTCAGCACCACGGTATCGCTCACTTTATCGTAAACGCCGTGATCCCCGGTCCCCACTTGGTCTTTCGAGACCAAGGTCACCGGACCCACCGCGTCCATATGCTGGACTTGGCTGGTCGAGGCGGGTGCCGCGCCGCCCTGGCCCGCGGTTTTCGGGGGCAAGAAGATGGTCAGCACGCTGCATTTCAGCTTGCTCTCGCCTTGGATCGCGACGACGTTCCCGGTGTAGATAAGCTTTTGATCCTTGTCGAAATAATCCAGCGATTCCGACTGGATACTAATGGGTTGCTTGCTATTTCCCCCCGGCAGGACCGCGGAGGAATGCGTTTTTGGCGCCGGCGTGGCAGCCGCCGGCTCGGCCAGCCCGCTCAAGGGCGCCGCAATCAATCCCAAAAGGACAAGCCCGCCGCGGCACAAAGCGCGCGGCCACCGGGTATCGCTGATGCGCATTACCGTATCTCCACGGGCTCTTGCGAGGGGGGCACTTGCGGGTCCGGCGGCAGGTCCGGCTGATCCGGGGGGTCGAACGACGAGTCGATATTTCCGGTGAAAGACACTTTATGTCCGCTATCCGTAATATCGATTTGATCCGCTGAGATCGTCCCGCCCGATACTGTCACCGTGAGCCTCTCGCGGGAAGAAAACACGCCGGTTTTGAAATTCATCACCGCGCTTTGCATCAAAAGATCGTACCCGCTCGTGTTCTTGATCCTGGCATGGCCGGCAAGGGACATATTATCTTCTTTTCCGTCATAGACGCCGGTATCGGCGGTAATGCGTGAACTGGTATTGTCCGTCATCCCCATTGTCACGTCGAGGCCGCGCAATTCCATCAGGTTGGGCTTCGTAATGTCCTGAATGCCTTGGGCCGCCGTGATCGCATATGCGCCTCCGTCTTGCCTCACGCCGGAGATCTTGGGCGATTGCATCGTGATCACATTGCCTTCCACGCCGACATCGTCGACGCTGATGCCATGCGGGAGATGGTGCAAGGGGTCGAAAATCGCGACGATCGCAATAATGGAAATGGTGATTGTGCTCCCAGCGACAATGGCGCGGCGGAGAAATCGCACGCGAGCCGTATGACGCTCCGACGCGCGGACGGCGCCTTCGCGCGGCGGGGCCGTGTGGTCCATGCCTTCGCCAAGAGCCGCGCGCCGTTGATTGGCCGGGCTGTCTTGCTGCATCACTTCCGGCATGACACTCCAGTTGAGGACAAAGGACCGATACATCCTGTTTGCGCTGGGAGAGCGGCGAAGGCAAGGCGCGGGCGGATCCGCGCGATCAATCGTGAGAGAAAATATCCGTCTCTGGCCAGCCCGCCAAATCGAGTTGCGCGCGGATGGGCAGAAAGGCAAAGGCGGCTTGCGCGTACTGGGTCCGGTCCTCGCGTACGAGCATGGCGTCGAGCTTGGCCCGCAGGGCGTGAAGATGCAGCACATCCGAGGCGGCATAGGCGAGTTGCGCCTCGCTCAGCACGGGCGCGCCCCAATCCGAGGATTGCTGCTGTTTCGACAAATCCACGCCGAGAAGTTCCTTCACGAGATCCTTCAGCCCATGCCGGTCCGTATAGGTCCGCGCCAGTTTCGAGGCGATCTTGGTGCAATAGAGCGGTTCGGCGAGGATCCCGAGGGTCTTGTAAAGAATAGCGATATCGAACCGTGCGTAATGAAACAGCTTGGTGATGGACCGATCCGTCAAAAGGCTCTGCAAAACCGGCGCGCTGGTCTGGTGAGGCGCGATTTGCACGACATCGGCCATGCCATCCCCGCGCGAGAGCTGGACGACGCAGAGCCGGTCGCGCCGGGGCACCAGGCCCAAAGTCTCGGTATCGATCGCGATCGCATCGCCCGCGGCATAGCCGGCGGGGAGATCACCGTGATGTAATCGGATCGTCATGCCGTCGTTCCCGTCTTCCACCCACCAAAATCGTCCAGGTGGGAGAAACCGCTCATTCCTACTTAGAAAATCGAGCTGATTCCACATGCAAAAGCCCGGCGGGCGTTCGTGCCTGAGGCCCGAGACCTGGTCGACCGGTAATTGCCGCTAAAATTGCGGCACTGGCGGGGCAACCATCTCGCCCGTCCCGCTCTCTTACTAAGGAGGTAGAGCATGTCCTCGATCGAAAAATCCGTGACTTTTCCGGGACGTGCTCGAGTTCCACGGCCCTTATTTAGCCTCCGCGCCGGACAAATAGCGCCGATAGAGCGTGCTGCGGCTGATTCCAAGGCGGCGGGCGGCTTGGGCGACATTGCCGCCGCTCGCGTGCAACGCCTCGCGCATGGCCTCGCGCTCGATGCTGCCGAGCTGACCGGCGGAACCACCGGCTGTGCGCGGCTTGCCACGCGGCACGTCCGCCGCGCCCGGCGTCGTCCGGGCTGGGCGTGCGACAAGGGCCGGAAGCGGATCGCCACGCATGTTGGCGGGCAGGGCATCGAGCCCCAGACATTCGCCATCTTCGGCCAAGGCGAGCATGGCTTTCAGGCTGCCGGCGAGCTGCCGGTAGTTGCCCGGCCAGGAATAGGCGGCGAGCGCCGCTTCGCAAGGCGCCGACAAGGTCACGCCGCGCGCGTCCGGCGCCAGCCCCTCCCAAACGCTGCGGATCAAAGTGGCGCGGCTGCCGAGGGACCGGAGGGTGGGAAGCTCGACCGTATATGAGGCGATGCGGTAATAAAGATCGGCCCGGAACGATCCATCCGCCACGAGCCGCGACAGATCGCGATGGGTCGCGCAAATCACCATCACATCGATCGGCACGGCTTTCACGCCGCCCACCGGCAGAACCTCGCGTTCCTGCAAGGCCCGTAACAAGCGCGGTTGAAGGCCGAGCGGCATGTCGCCGATTTCATCGAGAAACAGCAGCCCGCCATCGGCCTCGCGCAGCAGGCCCTTGGCTCCGCCGCGCCGCGCGCCGGTGAAAGCACCCGGTTCGTAACCAAACAGTTCCGCCTCGATCAGGCTTTCGGGCAAAGCGGTGCAATTAATGGCTACGAATGGCTTCGCGCTACGCGCGCTGGCGGCATGGGCGGCCCTGGCGAAGACCTCCTTGCCGGTTCCGGTTTCTCCCTGCACCAGGACAGGGACGCCGGCATCGAGTAGCCGGGTCGCGCGGGCCAGCCGCGCTTGGCCGCTCCCATCCAGGAAATGCGCGGAAGACGTTCCGGCGGCTCGCGGCTTGTCCAGAAAGGACTTCTCGATCAAGAGTTTGGGGACCGGCGTCTGATACACTTGCGGCGTCGAGGTTCTGCGCGCATGGACCACCCGCCCCGAGGTATCGCGGAGGAGAACGGCATCCGCGCCGGCGCTCTCCTGGCTCGGAAACAGGGTCCGGTAGGTCTTGTGCCCCAGGGCCTCCCACTCGAGATCGAGGAGGCCGAGCCCATGCCGGTTGGCGGCGACGAGAATATGATCCCGGAAGACCAGCACGCCTTCGCGCGGTGTGCCGACAAGCGCGGGATCCTTATGCAGGCGCACCACTTCGCAGCCGGGAAATCCCGCCTCGAAGACGCGATGCTCGATCCCATCCACCGCCAATTGAACGAAGCCGAGCGCGAAGCCATGATCGGCCTTCGCATTGCCGGAGAGATCGAGAACGCCCAAGAGGTCGCCGGTGGGGCCGAGGATCGGCACGGCCGCGCAGCTCAAGATCTGATTGCGGGTGAAAAAATGCTGCGTTCCCCTCACTTCGACCGCGCGGCGTTCGACGAGGGCCGCCCCAATCGCATTCGTGCCCGTTGCCGCCTCGGCCCAAGACGCTCCCGGCCGCAAGGCGACTTGCGCCGCCAGGCCGGCAAAACTGGGATCGCCAACGGCATCGAGAACGAGACCCTCGGCATTGGTCAAAATGGCGATGCTACCGCTTGCCCGCGTCGTCGCATAAAGCGCTTCGAGTTCTGGCCGGCAGCGCCGGCGTAGCTCTTCGTTGCGGTGGACAAGTTGCCGCAGGGCATGATCCGGCAAAGGGTCGACGAGAGGGCGTTTCGCGTCCCTGTCGAGGCCGAGATCGGTGCAACGCATCCAAGACCGCAGGATGGGCGCGGGAAGGACTTGCATGTTTTCGAGCAGGCTTTGGCCAAGCTTCGGCCCCCCGGAGCTGGGTCTAATACGCGGGATTCTCACGCTTTCGAACATGACGTTCGCAATAGCCTCCGGCGATCTGAATAGGGCGGAAACCGGGATTTGAAACCTGTCGCCGTCGCAGTTTGCGACACTTGTCTCACCTGTCGCAAACTGCGTCTAGCCAGGCGTTCGGACGAGGCCGCGGCTCTCTGTCTCATGGCCATCCGCCGAATGGAAACTCTTTTCCTTTTCAGTGATTTGGTAGGTACCGAGGGCGGATCGCCCAAGTGCTGGCACAAGCGCTGCGATCTCACTCGCACCTAGTTGGGAGGAGATAATCGTGAACAAACCAGAATTTCTCGGCGACGCAACCAAGTCGCCCTACAAAGCTCGTTACGGCAATTTCATCAACGGCAAATTCACCGATCCCGTCGCTGGCCGGTATTTCGAAAATACCTCCCCGGTCAACGGAAAGGTCATTTGCGAGATCGCTCGCTCGGATGCGCAAGATGTCGATTTGGCGCTCGATGCCGCCCATGCCGCGAAAGACGCGTGGGGCCAAACCTCGTCAACGACGCGCGCCGTGATCCTCAACAAGATCGCCGATCGTATGGAAGAAAACCTCGACCTCATCGCTTTGGCCGAGACATGGGACAACGGGAAGCCGATCCGCGAGACGACCCATGCGGATATTCCGCTGGCGATCGATCATTTCCGCTATTTCGCCGGCTGTATCCGCGCGCAGGAAGGCGGCATTTCGGAAATCGATCACGACATGGTCGCTTATCACTTCCATGAGCCGCTCGGCGTGGTCGGCCAGATCATTCCCTGGAACTTCCCGCTGCTGATGGCCGTATGGAAGCTCGCGCCCGCGCTCGCCGCCGGCAATTGCATCGTGTTGAAGCCAGCCGAACAGACCCCGGCTTCGATTCTGCTTCTCATGGAATTGATCGGCGACCTCTTGCCTCCCGGCGTGTTGAACGTCGTCAACGGCTTCGGTCTCGAATGCGGTAAGCCGCTCGCATCCAGCCCCCGCATCGCCAAGATCGCCTTCACCGGCGAGACGACGACGGGACGGTTGATCATGCAATATGCGTCGCAGAATTTGATCCCCGTGACGCTCGAACTAGGTGGGAAATCGCCAAACATCTTCTTCGCCGATGTGGCGCGCGAGGACGACGATTTCTTCGACAAGGCCCTCGAAGGCTTCGCGATGTTCGCGCTGAACCAAGGCGAGGTTTGTACTTGCCCCAGCCGCGCTCTGATCCACGAATCGATCTATGACCGGTTCATCGACGCGGCTGTCCGCCGGGTCAAGGCGATCAAGCAAGGTTCGCCACTCGATCCCACGACGATGATCGGCGCGCAGGCCTCTTCCGAACAGCTCGAAAAGATCCTGTCCTACATCGATATAGGCAAGCAGGAAGGCGCGCAGCTTCTGACGGGCGGCGGACGTGCCAATCTCGAGGGCGACCTGGCCGGCGGTTATTACGTTCAGCCGACGGTCTTCAAGGGCCACAATAAAATGCGCATCTTCCAGGAAGAGATCTTCGGCCCCGTGCTGTCGGTCACGACCTTCAAGGATGATGCGGATGCTCTCGCCATCGCCAACGACACGCTTTACGGTCTTGGCGCCGGCGTCTGGACTCGCGACGGAACCCGCGCCTATCGCTTCGGCCGCGGCATTCAAGCAGGCCGTGTGTGGACAAACTGCTACCACGCCTATCCCGCTCACGCGGCCTTCGGCGGTTACAAGCAATCCGGCATCGGCCGCGAAAACCATCGCATGATGCTCGATCACTATCAGCAGACCAAGAACATGCTGGTCAGCTATAGCCCGAAGAAGCTCGGCTTCTTCTAAGCCCGGGGCGAGATCCAGCTGGGCCATATAGCCCAGTTGGTGTTTGTTCGCGCACGATGTAAAAAGGACCGGTGTCCCGCGAGGGCGCCGGTTCTTTGCTTTAGGGTGAAATAGTTTGGTGCCGGATTGAAACGCTGTTTCGAGGAATGTCCCGCATGTCCGATCCATCCCTTCTCCGCGTGATGGCAACGCCTGCCGCGATCGAATTGATCCGCACTCTGCGTCACGACTACGGCCCGGTGCTGTTTCATCAATCCGGCGGCTGTTGCGACGGGTCTTCGCCGATGTGCTACCCTGTCTCCGATTTCATCGTCGGCGACCGCGACGTGCATCTCGGCACCATCGGCGGCGCCGAGGTGTATATCAGCCGCTCGCAATTCGAATATTGGAAACATACCCAGCTCATCATCGACGTCGTCCCGGGCCGTGGCGGCATGTTCAGCCTCGAAAACGGCCGCGACGTGCGGTTTTTGACGCGAGGCCGGGTGTTCACGGATGAGGAATTGGCGGCGTTGGAGCCGGTGACGTAGGGGGGGCTTCCCGCCTCCCGCGCGCCGGAGAAGGTAGCCCTCGCGTCAGCGCGGGATGGATGAGGGCCGCGCCGTGCGTGCCGGTCTGAAGCAGATTGGGAGAACCCCCACTCCCAACCTCTCCCCACAAGGGGGAGAGGAGCAGGTCGCGGCTCTCGTTAAAGTGTTGGCTCAAACCACCGACGTGATCGGGGTGCACGGCGCCAAGTTCCTCGCCACCCCACGTCCAGCGACGTCCGGCCCCGCCTAGAACTCGTCCCAGCCCTGTTCGGCGGGGGCGGTCTGGGAGACTGTTTTCATCGCCGTCGCGGTGTTTACGATGCGTGATGCGGGGCCGCGCGAGGGGGATTGCACTGGCGTGGGCGTGGAGCGTGCCGGCGCGGGGCTGGGCCGTTTCTTTTCCCCGCCGGTGCGGAAGCGGCCCACCAGGGTCGAGAGGCCATCGGCTTCGCTGGCCAGCGCTTGATTGGCCTCGGTGGCCTCCTCGACCATGGCCGCGTTTTGCTGCGTCACTTGGTCCATGTCGCTCATCGCCGTATTGACCTCGGCGAGGCCCGCGGCCTGTTCCTTCGCGGCCGCCGCGATATTGGACACGACGCCATTGATTTCGACGACTTGAGCCGAGATCCGGGCCAAGGCGCGGCCGGTTTCGCCGACCAAGGCGACGCCTGCCGCGACTTGCGTGGCCGAGGCGGAGATGAGCGTCTTGATCTCCTTGGCGGCTTCGGCCGAACGTTGGGAGAGCCCGCGGACTTCGGAGGCGACCACGGCGAAGCCGCGCCCGGCATCGCCCGCGCGCGCCGCCTCGACGCCGGCATTCAGGGCCAGCAGGCTCGTCTGGAAGGCGATCTCGTCGATGACCCCGATGATCTGATTGATCTGGCCCGAGGATTTTTCGATTTCGGTCATCGCCGCAACGGTGTCTTGGACAACGCGGCCGGATTGTTCGGCCTCGCTTTTGGCCGCGGTCACGACGGTGCGGGCTTGTTCCGCGCTTTCGGCGGTCTTGCGAACGGTTGCCGTCACTTGGCTCAGTGAATTGGCGACCTGTTCCAAGCTGCTCGCCTGTTGGGCGGTGCGGCGGGCGAGATCGGATGAGGTCTGGCTGATTTCGCCGGTGCCCGACCGCATGCTTTCGGTATTGCCGGCGACGAGGCGGATCGTCTCGCGAAGCTGCTCCATGGCCTCGTTGAAATCGGCGCGCAGCTTCTCGTAATCCGGCGGGAAAGCAGTGGAGAGGTTGAAGGTCAAATCGCCATTGGCGAGATGAGACAGGCCTTGGGCGATGGCGGTGACGACACTGTTCACGTCTTCCGCGGCCTTGGCGCGCACGGCTTCGTTCCGGGCGCGCTCTTCTTCTTGCAGGCGCCGTTGCTCTACGGCTTCGGTCTGGCTTTGCTGCAAGGCTAAGGCATTGTCCTTGAAGACCTGAACCGCGCGCGCCATGATCCCGATTTCGTCGCGGCGCTGTTGGCCGTCGACGGGTTCGGCGATGGCGCCGGCCGAAAGGCGTTGCATGCGTTGCGCGATTCCAAGGATAGGCTTGACGATGCTGCCGGCCATGACGATGCCCGCGACAACGGTCAGCGCGACAATGATCAGCGAGCTCCATAGCAGCGTATGTTTGAGGCTATTGACCGCGCGGAGCGCCTCGTCCGTTGATTGTTCCGCGATCAGCGTCCAATGCGCGCCGAGCACATCGACGCCGGCCGCCGCCGCGATATGGTTGCCGCCCGTGGCGGGGGCGTATTGAAATGGGGCTCCCGCGGCGAGATCATCATTCGATAGGCCGAGATCGCCAACCGCATGTCCTGGCGTCACGGCCGCATTCAGCGGCGGTTGGCTGCGTAACAGCTTGTCGGCCCCCATCGCGAAGATTTGCCCGGTGTCGCCCAGGCCCTCGCGCTGCGCCAAAACGCCGAGTAATTTCGGATCGAGCCGCAGGACGATATAGCCGATACGGATATCGGCTTGCGCCGTCCCCATGGCGGCATTGCCCCGGCGCGTCATGGGCTTGGCAAGGAAAGCGGAGGGCGCGGAGTCGACGGGATAGGCCGCGAAATCTTCATAAAGAATCGCATTCTCGCCGGCTTTTTTCATCCGCTCGATCAGGCGGGCGAGCCCCGTCGTTTGCAGGGCGGGTTCGCTCAGCGCATGGCTAAAGTCAGCGCCCTTGGTGGCGGTATAGATAATACGGTCTTTGTCGTCGATCAGCAGAACATCGGCATAGCCGGGGTGCTCGAGCAGCTTACGGACGGGCTCGTGCAGTTTGAAATGCCGGCGTCCATACATTGTCCCTTGCTCGTGGCCATCCAGGGCCAAGCGTTCTCCGGCGGATTTGGGCGATGTGAAACCTTCGATGATTTTGGCGAATTCAGGGGATGCCGGGTCGAGATTCTCGGCGAGGTCCGAAAAATTGCTGGTGACGTTGGAATTCGCCGCGAGATAGGACAAATCGGATTGAACGCGGTCGAAGATCTGTTCGACGCTGCTCTTGCGCGCGGTGGCGGCGAATTGGAGCCGGTCTTTAGCCGCGCCGATGAGGCCGCTTTGCGCCGTTTGCCAACTGAGAAACGCCATTGTGGCAACGCTGACGAGCGCCAGCCCGACATTGACAGCTGGAATCCGGAACTTAAGACCATCGAGCATATGAAAACCCCTTAACAGGGAAAATCATATCGAGGGGGAACTAAAAATTCTGTAAACGCTTTGCGTTCAGTGTCTTTTGTTTGTTTTTGCGCTATCGATCATCTTGCGCTGCAACCGAAAATAATCGCGCATGCGCAGTGGATGGCGCGTCGACTTAAGTCGAATACAAAAAACCAAGGCGCGTCGCCGCGGCCTTGGCGCTTTTGCTCGTATTTGAACTGGCCAACGGGAAGATGACGTTCCGCTGGCCAAACAAGACTAAAGTTTGGCCTTCAAATCGCGCGCGGCCGCGAAGGCGACGCGCTTCGTTGCTTTGATCTTGATCGCGGCCCCGGTGTTGGGGTTGCGGCCCTTGCGTGCGGCGCGCTTTTTGACTTGGAAGATCCCGAGACCCGAGAGGCGGACCTTGGCGCCCTTCTTCAAGTGCTTGCCGATGAGCGCGATGGATTCCACCAAATAGGCTTTGGCATGCGATTTCGGAATGTCGAACGAGGTCGCGAGATGCTCGCTGATGTCCGTCGTCGTCAAGAGCGGAAGAGCCGCTTTCTTTTCTGCTGGGCTAGCGGCGTCTTTTTTCGCGACGTCTTTTTTAACTATTTCTTTTTTGGCCATGCGAATCGTCTCCGGTCGTTTTGCATTGCTCGGAATGTCGCTGTGGATATTCGCGAGCGCAAGCCTTGTACAGCGGTCATCCCCATTCCGTTTTGAGATGTACGAAATTTTTTTATGGAATGACGTTATAGTATTACATATTTTGGGCTTGCTCCTTCAAAAATATCCATCGTGATCGCGATTGCGGTCGCAATTGGCTTTTCAATGTCATGAGCCATCGATAGAACAGGCCAGCTTCGAAAGCGTTCCGCGGGGATGTTCGTCCTCCGCGTTGTTGCTTTTGGAGCATGTGCGCCTGGTTTGGCAGGAAAAGCCTCGCAAGAAGGTGATTCGAACCCTGCCAGGCGGAGGAAGCCAAATTCAAGAAAAGGTCATCACATGGCAACACCCCATCTTCACCCCTTGCTCGATAATGGCATTCAGCCCGGCACCGGCATTTCCGGCGGCAAGCTGCTTTGCAAATGCCCCACCGACAAAGTCGAAGTGACGCTGACCAGCGACGTTGTGCATAACCACGCTTGTGGTTGTTCCAAGTGCTGGAAGCCGGAAGGCGCAGCTTTCTCCGTCGTCGGCGTTTTGCCGGTCGCGAACGTCTCGGTTACGGCTCATGGCGAGAAGCTGCACATCGTCGACGAAAGCGCGACGATTCAGCGTCATGCCTGCAAAGGCTGCGGCGTTCACATGTTCGGCCGGATCGAAAAAGAGCATCCTTTCAAGGGTCTCGATTTCGTTCACGTCGAACTCAGCCCGGAAAAGGGTTGGCAGGCTCCGCAATTCGCGGCTTTCGTCTCGTCGATCATCGAGCAAGGTTACGATCCCAAGGGTCTGGACGCTGTCCGCGCTCGCTTCAAGGAATTGGGCCTCGAGAGCTACGACGTGCTTTCGCCCGCGCTCATGGATGCGATCGCCACCTATACCTACGCGCATTCCAAGCACTAATCTTTTTGTTTGAATGGAAAAAATGGGTGGCTCCGGCCACCCATTTTTTTGTGTTTTTCGCACCGGGCCGGGAAGGTCCGGGATGGCGCGGTTATCGCGGCGTTGCCGGTGCAGCGGGACCTTTGCAGATCACGTCCTGGGGCTGGCAGGCAATGCCGGGCGTCGAGCAAGAGGGCGGGGCGTCGTTGTTCTTGACGCAGACCACGCAGCCATCCGTCCATTCCTGACAGGACCGGTTGACGTCGCCATAGGCTTGAATGGCGGGGCGATCCGCCGCCAGCGCGGATGCCAGGCGCATACCCGCGAAAGCGAGGCCGCCGAGGAAAAGAGCGAGTTTCGTGCGTGTCATGGCGCAGTTCTAGCGATTTTCCCGGGTCTCTTCAAATGGCCGCGCAACCTTGCCGCCTGGCTTCCAACGATTCCGCGGCGTTGCCGCTTTGGGCCTGCCGTGATACTCGCGGCTCATGCTTGACGGTCCCGCCCCCCATAATGCCGCGCATGTGATGCGCCTGCGTTGCGACGAACAAACCGCGCGCGATATCGCCGATCTCATCGTCGAAACCTACGATCCCGCCGAGGCGGCGGCCGCCGCCTTCGAAGAGAAGTTCAATACGCAAAGCTGGACCAACAGCGGCCCCTGGATCATCGAAGTCTATTTCGGATTCGAGCCCGATCAGGCCGGTGTGCGCGATCTCGTGGCCTGCGTGGCGGGCGCGGAGCTTGCGGCCAGCGCGGAATTCTCCTCCATCTCGCAGGACGAATGGGTGGCGGCCTCGTTCGAGGGGCTCGAGGCGGTAAGGGAAGGCCGCTTCGTCGTGCATGGCAGCCACGCGCGGGACCGTGTAAAAACTGGCGACATCGGGATCGAAATCGAGGCGGCGCTCGCCTTTGGCACGGGCCATCACGGTTCGACGCGCGGCTGTCTTGCCATGCTCAACGACGTCGCCCGCCGCCGCCGTCCCCACGCGATCCTCGATGTCGGCACGGGCTCGGCGGTGCTGGCGATTGCCGCCGCGCGGCGCTTTCACCGCCCGGTCCAAGCCGGCGACATCGATGCCGTCGCGGTCGCCGCCGCCGCGTCCAACGCGCGCCGCAATCGGGCAGGCGCCTATGTCCGCCCGGTCCACGCGGTGGGCGTCGCCCATCCCGCGCTCCGCGCCGGGGCGCCCTACGACCTCATTTTCGGAAACATTTTGGCGGGCCCCCTCCGCGCGCTTGCCCCGCGGCTCGAGCCGCTGCTGGCGCCTGGCGGCGAGCTGATCTTGTCGGGATTGCTCGCCAGCGACGTGCCTGGGGTGTTGTCGGCCTATCGGGCGCAGGGAATTTTCTTGATCAAGCGGCGGAATATCGAGGGATGGGCGACGTTGTTGTTGAGGCGGCCTCTTATCCCGGCATAAACCGCGTCACGATCGGCAGCAGGCGCCCAAACAGAATCGTCCGGAGCTTGGCGACATCGAGCGCGAAGACGACGGCGGAATAGACGATGGTGCCGGCCGCGACTTGTTCGAGCAATGTGGCGAGCCCGGCCGGCTGCGCGCGCAGCGGCAGCAAGGCGGCTGTCATGGCCGCTGTTCCCAGCGCCGTCGCGGCGATATCGCGCCAGCGTGGCCAGCGCGGATTCCACAGGCAGGCCACGGCGGTCAAGGTCACGAGCGCAACCGCAAAAGCGCCGGATTGCGCGATAGCGAGGCTATTGGCGCCGAGATCGCGGGGCAGCGCGAGGAGAATGAGTGGATCGGCGATACATCCCGCCAGAGCCGCGCCAATCAGCGGCCAGGTGCGTTTAGCGATCTGAAACATGGGGTTCAGCCCAAAGAGGATCATGGCGGAGCAAAACAGGCCCGGCAGCATCAAGTCGAGGAGATCGCCGAACGGCCCGCGAAATTCTTGCGGAACGATCACTTCTTGGATCGAGGGAAGCACGAGCCAGATGCCGGTGCAGGCCGGCACCATCACCGCGATGACGATCCCCATATTGTCGGCGATCCGCTGCTTGGATTGCTCGAGCCCGAATTTGTCATGCGCGGCGACGGCAATCTGAAACAAAAGCACGTCGAGCGCCGTGCCAAGCGCGGCAAGCGCCTTGGTTCCAATATCGAAGGCCAGGGAAAATTGGCCGGTCTCCGAGAAGCCGTAGTAAATCGAAAGCAACGAGCGATTGGCCAGCGGGATGCAGAGATAAAGCAGGTTGGCGGCGACGATCGGCATGGCATAACGCAGGATCGACTTGGCGATCTCGAAGCTCGCCATGCGCGCCAGCGTGAAGGGATCGCGTAGCGCCGCGCGGACCGCGACCACCGACCCAGCGAGGCTGATAATGCCGCCGGCCAAAGCCATTTTGGCCGAGCCGAAGTAAAAAGCTCCCCCGCCGGTCAGGCCCAGCGACAAGACATTCTTGACGACGATGAGTTTGGTGTAGAGCCCGTCGTGGAAGCGGGCGCGCACCAAGGCCGTGCTGAAATCGAAGAGGCCGTTGGCGACGGCGGCGCCGAGCGCAAGCGCGATCAAGCCGTTCGAGAGCGAGAAACGGATGCCGGTCATGAACAAGCAGGTGCTGCCCACGGCAAGGCCCACCATCACCGCCGCGAAGCCGAGATCGAGCGTCGCCCGGACGGCGGGTTCTTCTCCGCGCGTCCGTTCGGAATAAAAACGCGTCGCGCCAAGCCGCAGCCAGTCGACGAAAGCGAATTGGACAGCGACGGCTGTCGCCAAGGCGAGGGCGAAACGCCCATATTCCTCGGGGCCGAGAAATTTGGCGACCAAGAGGCCGATCACCAAATTGAACACGACATTGACGAAGAACGCGCCGAGAACCCTCATGCGGCACACGAGGCTCCGGGCCCACGGGAAGGGCCGGCGACGGACGTTCGCAATGTGCCCGCCGCGGGAATCTCCCGCGCTGGAACGAGCTGGATTGCGTGACGTTTCGCCAAGTTGGCGGGATGGATCACCTGCATGTGGACAATCTTAAACCACTTACGACGCGAATGTCTTGCGTGGAAGTACAATCCTGAAAGTCTGCGGCATCAATGCCGCAGAGGCGTGTCCTGCCTTCCGCGCCGCCGGCCGCGCGCTCACGAGCGGCCCGCGTTCTCGTAAGACATCCGGCCGTTCCGACCCTTGCGCCAGACGAAGATGTCGTAATCCGGCGCCGTCCGGTCGCCCTTGGCATCGAAGCTGAGCGGGCCCAGGACCGTCTTGAAGACCATGCCGGAATGGATCGTCCCGGCGAGCGTGGCCGGGTCGAGCGATTTCGCGGCGCCTGCGGCTTGGCGGAGGATTTCGACCGCCGCATAGGCGTAAAACGAATACGCGCCGGGATCGATCCCCTTCGCGCTCAAGCTTTGCAGCAAGGCGGCGGCCTCCGGTCTTTCCCGGGGATCCGGCGGGAAAACCATCAGGGTTCCCTCGGCGCCCGCGCCGGCAAGCGTGGCGAATTCGTCCGAGGCCATGCCGGTGCCGCCCATCAGCGTCACGTGCGCGCCGGATCCATGGAGTTGGCGGGCCAGCAAGCCTGCCTCGGTCTGCGTTCCGCCCCAAAATGCCAGCTCCGCGCCGGAAGCGATGACCCGAGCCGTCAGCGGACCCAAATCCTTCGCGCCCTTGTCGATGCCGTCATAGAGCACCTCCGTCACGCCGGAGGCTTTCAACGCGGCGCGCAGCGCATCCGCCAGCGCCTTGCCTCCCGCCGTCCGGTCGTGGAGAATCGCGATTTTGGTGAGGTGGTGGTCGAGAATATAGCGCGCGGCCACCTGGCTTTGTTGGTCGTCGCGCCCGCTCAGACGAAACAGCGTGCCAATGCCTTGTTCCGTCAGGCGCGGCGACGTCGCCGCAGGGATGATTTCGAGAATACCCGCGCCGCCATAGATGACCGAGGCCGGAAGAGCGGCGCTGGAACTGAAAGGTCCGATCACAACTGGGATTTTATCGCGCGCGAATTTGCTGGCGGTGTCCGTGGCGCGCTGGGGGTTGCCTTGATCGTCCCCCAAAACTGGCACGGCCCGCTGGCCGAGAATGCCGCCGGACGCATTGATATCGGCAATGGCTTGCAAAACGCCGTCCCGGATTTGCTGACCGAACACGGCGTCCGGCCCGCTGAGCGGGCCGGCGATGCCGATGCGGAGCTGCGCGAAAGCGGGAGCTGGGGCGAGGAAAAGGATGGCGAGGAATAGGGCGTAACGCATCGCGCCGCGCAATGCGTCCATCGTCTCCTCGCCGCGTCTAATTCGCCGTTGCATTATTTTCTGCGGCCGGCAGGGCGTCCCGGTGCTTTGGCGGTTTTGCTGGCTTTGGCCTTCGGCACTGGGGTCTTGGCTTTCGCCGCCGGAGTCTTGGTTTTCGCCGCCGGCTTGCGGGACGTCTTGGCCGCAGCCGATTTTGCTAGCGTTTTCGCCGGCTTCTTCGCGGCGGCCGGCTTCGCCACGGCCTTGGCCGTCTTGGTTTTCACGGGCGCCTTCTTGGCGACGGGCGCTTTCTTGGCCGGCTTCGCGGTGACGGCTGGCTTTGCCGCCACCTTCTTGCCCGGCTTCACCGCTGCCCGTGAGGCCTTCGTCTTTGTCACTTTGGCCTTGGGTGCCGGAGCTTGGGCCTTCGGTGCCGGCGCTTTTTTCGCGGCCACCTTGGGGCTGGCTGCCTTCGCCTTTGCCGCCTTAGCCTTTGTTGCCGGGGCCTTTGATGCTTGGGCCTTTGATGCTTGGGCCTTTGATGCTTGGGCCTTCGCCGTCTGGGTCTTCGCCGTCTGGGCCTTCGGGACGGCGGCTTTCACCGCGACGGGCTTGCGGGACGCGGGCTTTGCCGTGCTCTTTTTCTCCGGCTTCGCGGCACTCTTGGCCGGCGTCACCTTCACCTTGCCTACCGGACTGGTTTTCGTGGCGGGCCGCCGGGCGAGCGGCTCGCTGGCCACGCCGCGCGCGGAAAGTCTTCGTCCAGCTGGACGGCGGGCCGCGGGCAGGGGCGAAACCGTCTGCCGGATCGCGTCCCGGCGCGCCGGGATTTTGGCGGTGAGAAAATCCACGGCGGCTTTGGTGAAGCCCGCGGGATCCTCGACATTCGAAATATGCCGCGTGTTCAACGTCACCAGTTTGGCATTGGCAATCGCTTCCGCCAAAAGATCCGTCTGGGGCTTGGCGGCGGCGGGATCGTCCTTGCCCGCAATCACGAGCACGGGATGTTCGATCTGGCGCAAACCCTCGCGCAGATCCAAATCGCGCAGCGCCGCGCAGGCCGCCGCATAGCCTTCCCTGGACGTGGCCAGCAGATCCTGGCGGATGGGTTCGGCCAGCGCATCTTGCGTTTCCAGGAAGTCATCGCTGAACCAACGCCCGAGAAGCCAATCGGCCGTCGCTTCCATGCCCTCGTGCTTGACCGTCACGATGCGGCTGTTCCACTCTTCCGGCGTGCCGAATTGCGCGGCCGTATTGGCGAGAACGGCGCGATCGATCCGCTCCGGCGCATTGATCATCAGCCACTGGCCGACGGCGCCGCCCTTCGAAATGCCGAGCCAATGGGTCTTCTCGATTCCAAGCGCGTCGAGAATGGCAAGCGCGTCGCGCCCCAATTGCTCGATCGAATAGGGACCCTCACTGGCGATACTGCCGCCATGTCCGCGTGAATCGTACCGCACCACCCGGAAATGTTTCACGAGAGCGGGAATTTGCGCGTCCCACATCTTCAGGGTCGCGCCGAGGGAATGGGAGAGCACGAGAACCGGGTTCGTCTCGTCGCCCTCGATCAGTACGTTGAAAGTTTCGCCCGCGATCGTGAGGTCCGTCATTCCTAAATTCTCCGCCAACATTCGAGGGTTCGCTCACTTATGAAGCGAGGGTTCGCTCACTTATGAAGAAAGTGAGCCTGTTCTTGCCGGGAGAGCCGGACCGGCTTTCGCGGAACATGCTCTCAACCAGCCGCGCTGGTCTAACGGTTTTTGCAGCCGAGTGGAATCGTCAATATCGGGCTTGCCGCCGCATTCCCCGCTTGTTTGCGCGATCAGGGCGTATTTTCCGCCCGCGCTTGCGCGAGATCGCGCAACCAGACTTCGGCGTTGCCGTCCGAGGGCGCGCGCCAATCGCCGCGCGGTGAAAGCGATCCGCCCGCGCTCACTTTCGGACCGTTGGGCATGGCCGAGCGTTTGAATTGGCTGAAGCCGAAGAACCGCCGGATAAAGACCTCCAGCCAATGGAAGATCGCGGTGGCGTCATAGGCGTGGCGCCGCTCGCTGGGAAAGCCCGGCGGCCAGCCGCCCGCCAGCGCATCGCCCCAGGCGGCTTGCGCGAGAAACGCGATTTTGGACGGGCGGAAGCCGTAACGCAGCGTGTAAAACAGGTTGAAATCCTGCAGCTCGTAGGGGCCGACCACCGCCTCGGTGCTCTGCGGGGTCTCGCCGGGTTGCACCGGCACGAGTTCCGGCGAAATTTCCGTCGCGAGAATGGCGCGCAAAGTCTGGCCCACGCCTGCCTCGAAAAGCCCGGCCTCGATCACCCAGCGCAAGAGATGCTGGATCAAGGTTTTGGGGACGCCGCCATTGACGTTGTAATGCGACATCTGATCGCCGACGCCATAGGTACACCACCCCAGCGCCAGCTCCGACAGATCGCCCGTGCCGATGACGAGCCCGCCGTGTTGGTTGGCGAGGCGGAAGAGATAGTCGGTGCGCAGGCCCGCCTGAACATTCTCGAAGGTGATGTCATAAACCGGCTCGCCGCCGGCAAAGGGATGATCGAGATCGCCGAGCATTTGCCGGGCGGCGGGGCGGATGTCGATTTCTTGCGTGCTGACGCCAAGCGCCTGCATCAAGGCGAAAGCATTGGCCTTGGTTTCGGGACTCGTCGCGAAGCCGGGCAATGAATAGCCGAGAATATTTGTCCGGGGCAGGCCGATCCGGTCGAACGCGCGGGCCACCACGATAAGCGCATGCGTGCTGTCGAGACCGCCGGAGATGCCGATCACGGCCTTTTGCATGCCCGCGGCCTTGAGCCTCTGCTCGAGGCCCGCGACCTGAATATTGTAGGCCTCGAAACAATCCTGCGCGAGCCGGGCGGGATCGGCTGATACAAAGGGGAAGCGCTCGATCCGGCGCTTAAGCCCCAAGGCGCCGCGCGGCGGATCGAGCGTGAAGGGAATGGTGCGGAAGGGCGCGGCGGCCACCAGCGCCGCATTGTCGTCGAACGTGCCTTGGCGCATCCGTTCCTGGCGCAAGAGATCGAGATCGATATCGGCCGTGATGGACTGCGCGCCTTCGGGAAAGCGGGCGGACTCCGTGAGCGTCACGCCATTCTCGCAGATCGAGGTTTGCCCATCCCAGGCGAGATCGGTGGTGGATTCGCCGGCACCCGCCGCCGCGTAGACATAGGCGGCGAGGCAGCGCGCCGATTGCGCCTCGCAGAGAAGCTTGCGCGTCCCGGCCTTGCCGATGGTGATATTGCTGGCTGACAGATTGGCGAGAACCGTCGCCCCGGACAGCGCCGCCAAGGACGAAGGCGGCACGGGAACCCAGAGGTCCTCGCAGATTTCCGCATGGACGATCAGGCCGGGAACATCCGAGGCCGAAAATAGCAGATCGCGTCCGAACGGTGCTTGCAGGCCGGCGATCTCGATAGTCTCGCCTAAAATGGCGCCGCCGCCGGCGAAATGACGGTGTTCGTAGAATTCGCGGTAATTCGGCGGATAAAGTTTCGGGATCACGCCCAAGAGCTTCCCGCCTTGGATCGCGAGCGCGCAATTGTAGAGCCGGTTGCGGTGGCGCAACGGCGCGCCAACGAGCAGAAGCGGGCGCAGGCCTTGCGATTGCTCCACCAGCCAAGCCGCCGCTTTGGTCACGGCATCGAGCAACGCGTCCTGGAAGAGGAGATCGTCGATGGAGTAGCTGGAGAGCGCCAGCTCCGGGAACACGGCGAGCGCCGCGCCCTCGTCATGGGCCTTTTGGGCCAGATCGAGCACGGAAGCCGCATTGGCCGCCGGATCGGCCAGGGCGCTGGCGATGGTGCAGGCGGCGACGCGGGCGAAGCCATGGGAGTAGAGAGAGCCGTAAGCCATGGCCCTCTCATATCATGACGGAAGCCGCGCGCGAGCCGTTTTCAGGTTTTTGGATTAATTGGGCCGCGCCCGCCTCTACAGCTCGATTTCGTGATGAGCCGCGAGCGCGCGCAGATCGACTTTCGGGCGGGCGCCGAGGTGCTGGATGATTTCGGCGGCGGCCAATGCGCCGAGCCGGGCGCAGGTGGCATGGTTGTGGCCGCGCACGAGGCCCGTGATGAAGCCGGCGGCGAAGAGATCCCCCGCGCCCGTCGTGTCCACCAAGGCCGCGATGGGGGCGGCGGGGACGGCGGTCAGCCCCTCGGGAGACACGACCACGCAGCCTTTTTCCGAACGCGTCAGCGCACCCAGAATCCCCTCGGCACGAAACTGCGTGACGGCCTGGTCGAAATCGGTGTGATCGTAGAGGCTGGTCAGTTCCGCCTCGTTGGCGAAGAGAATGTCGACCATGCCGTCGCGGATCAGGCCGAGGAATTCGCTGCGATAACGCCCGACGCAAAAGGGATCGGAGAGGCTGAGCGCCACGCGCTGCCCGGCCGCGCGGGCGATTTTCGCGGCCTTGACGAAAGCGGCCTTGGCGGCCGGCGGATCCCAGAGATAGCCCTCGAGGTAGGTGACGCGCGAGACCTTGACGATCTCACCATCGACATCGTCCTCGGTCAGGTTCTGGCAGGCGCCGAGATAGGTGTTCATCGTGCGGTGCCCGTCGGGCGTCACGAGAACGAAGCAGCGTGCCGTCGCGGGGCCGTGCGAGTCGGGAGGGGTGAGAAAATCGACCCCCGCGCCGCGGATGTCTTGCGTGAACAGGCCGCCGAGCGCGTCAGTCTTCACCTTGCCGATGAAGGCGCCTGAACAGCCAAGGCCGGCCGCGCCGATGATCGTATTGGCGGCCGAGCCGCCGGAAACGGTCACGGTCGGCCCCATGGCGGTATAAAGCGCTTCGGCCGGACCTTCCTCGATCAAGGCCATGGCGCCCTTGATCAGGCCGTTCGCTTCGATGAAGGCCTCCGGCGTGTGCGCGAGAATATCGACGATGGCGTTGCCCAGCCCCAAAATATCGTAACGGTCTTGGGACATGGGTCTCTCTCCTGATGCGTGGTCCGGGCGCGCTATTGCAGCTCAGACCCGTGCCGTCAAGAAAGAGAGGCGCGAAAGAAGCCCCGGAGGGCGTTTAATCCTTGCGGCGTTTGGCCCGCGCGCGCACGGGAACCGGCTGTTTCCCGACCCGCTTGCCGGCGAGAGCGGCGGCAAGAGCAGCCGCGCCGGCGGTAACGGCAATGATGAGAAGGAGATGCATGACCTGTTCCCCAATATGCGCTCGAGGCCGAGACGCATGATGCCAAACGTATCGACGGACGTCTAGTTCCTCATGGAAAGGTTAAAGACCATCAAACAAAGCCGTCGAGAGATATCTTTCGGCGAAGGAGGGAATGATCAACACGATATTTTTGCCCTCGAATTCCGGCCGCAGCCCCACTTCGATGGCCGCCGCCACCGCCGCGCCCGACGAAATGCCGCCGGGGATACCCTCGAGCCGCGCCAGCAGCCGGGCCGTCTCGAAGGAGGCCTGGTTGCTCACGGTCACGACTTCGTCGATGATTTTGGTATCGAGAATCGGCGGAACAAAGCCCGCGCCGATCCCTTGAATCTTGTGGAGACCGGGTTTTCCGCCTGAGAGAACCGGCGAATCCTCGGGTTCGACCGCGATGACCCGGAGCGACGGCCGGCGCGGCTTCAGCGCTTCGCCGACGCCGGTGATCGTGCCGCCGGTGCCGACGCCCGCGACGAACGCATCGATCTCGCCCTTGGTATCGTTCCAGATTTCCTCCGCCGTGGTCTTGATGTGGATGGCGGGGTTGGCCGGATTTTCGAATTGCTGAGGCATCACCGCGCCGGGCGTCGTTTCCACGATCTCATAGGCCTTGGCGATGGCGCCCTTCATGCCGAGCGAGGCTGGTGTCAGCACGAGTTCGGCGCCGAGCAACAACAGCATCTTCCTCCGTTCGATCGACATGGATTCCGGCATGACCAACGTGAGCTTATAGCCACGCGCCGCCGCCACGAAAGCCAAGCCGATCCCGGTATTGCCGGACGTCGGCTCGACCAGCGTATTGCGGCCCGGCGCGATCGTGCCCGCCGCCTCCATCGCCTCGATCATGCCGACGCCGATCCGGTCCTTGACGCTCGAGGTCGGGTTGAAGAATTCGAGCTTGGCCAGAAGATTGGCCTTGACCCCTTTGGCCTTGGCGATTTTGTCGAGCCGCACGATCGGGGTGTCGCCGATCGTCTCGGTAATGGAACTGTAGATACGGCCCCGCCCAGGTCCCTTGAAGCGTTCGTCCCTTGATTCGGTCTGCGTCATTGGATGTCTCCGGGCTGTCGCGGCGCCGCATCGGCTCTGCGGCGCTGTAATTTAGCACTAGAATTACTGATGGTCTTGCCTTGGGTCAAACGGCAAAGGAGAGTCCTGTGCTTGGTCCGGTCGCGCCGCTCGATTTCATCGCGGCGGCGGAGCAACCGGTTAATTATGGGTGCCAGTACCGGTGCTGTTTAGGTCTCGACGGCGTCATTCGCATGAAACCCCGTCGATCCGAAACCACCTGCGCCGCGCGCGGTAGAATCTAGCTCTCCCGCTTCCACGAACCGGGCGCGGACGACGGGGGCCAGCACGAGTTGAGCGATCCGCATGCCCCGTTCGACGAGTACGGCGGCGTCCCCGAAATTGACGAGCAGCACGAGAATCTCACCGCGATAATCGGCGTCGATCGTTCCCGGCGCATTGAGCAGGGTGATACCGTGGCGATGCGCCAATCCCGAGCGTGGCCGCACTTGGGCCTCGAAACCGGCGGGCAGGGCCAGTTTGATTCCGGTTGGGATCAAACATCGCTCTCCCGGCCGGAGCAAATGGGGTTCGCCTTCGGGCAAGGCCGCGACAAGGTCGCAACCGGCGGCCTCCGCGCTGGCATAGGCGGGCAGGCCGAGCCCCTCGCCATGGGGGAGAATGGCGACTTTGACGGGAATATCGCTCATGGCTGCTTTGCCTCGAGACGGTGGCCGAGGGTTTCGATCAGCCGCTCCGCGATTTCGGTTTTGCTGAGACGTGGCCAAGCGATCGTCTCCGCCGCCGTGACGAGGGTCACTTCGTTCGTGTCACCGCCAAAGGTGCCAGTGCCGGCGCCGACATCGTTCAAGACGATCATATCGCATCCCTTGCGCGCCAATTTGGCTCGGGCGTTTTCGAGCAGATGCTCCGTTTCCGCCGCGAAACCCACGACAAGCGTGGGCCTTATCGCGCCGGGGCGCGACACCGTCGCCAGAATGTCGGGGTTTTCGCTCAGCGCCAGAACCGGTGCCCTTCCGCCCGTCTTTTTCAGCTTTTCCGCCGCTTCCTCGTTCACGCGCCAATCCGCGACGGCGGCGGCGGCAATGAAAATATCGGCGGGCAAGGCGGCCTCGACCGCGGCCAACATCTCCCGCGCTGTTTCGACCTGGCGAAGGGTGACGCTTTGCGGGCTTGGAATGGCGACGGGACCGCTGACGAGGATCACCTCGGCGCCGGCGCGGGCGGCGGCGGCGGCAATCGCATGACCCTGCTTGCCGGAGGACCGGTTGGCGATGAAACGGACGGGATCGAGCGGTTCGTGCGTCGGCCCGGAGGTTACGACAACGCGCCGGCCGGCCAACGGCAGGCTTTTTGCGCTCGTGGCGCTGGCGATGCCGGGCAACGGCAGAATCGTCTCGCCCGCCAAGGCGGCCTCGATGGCGGCCACGATGGCGAGTGGTTCGCTCATCCGGCCGGGGCCGAATTCGCCGCAGGCCATGGCGCCATCCTCGGGGCCGCAAAACAGCACGCCATCGGCGCGCAGCGTCGCGATATTGCGCTTCGTTGCCGGATGCAGCCACATCCGCAGGTTCATGGCAGGCGCGACCAACGTGCGTTTGTCGGTGGCGAGAAGCAACGTCGAGGCAAGATCGTCCGCGAGGCCGCCGGCCATCTTGGCGAGAATATGGGCGGTTGCCGGCGCGACCACGACGAGATCGGCGGCGCGGGACAATTCGATATGCCCCATCTCCGCTTCGTCCGTCAGCGAGAAAAGCTCGTCATGGACTTTCGCGCCGGCGATGCCCGCCAGCGCCAAGGGCGTGATGAACGCCTTGGCGCCCGCCGTCATCACGGGCACGACCGAGGCGCCGCGCTCGCGCAGGCGCCGCACGAGATCCAGCGCCTTATAGGCCGCGATCCCGCCGCTGACGATCAGAAGAATGCGTTTGTTCGAAAGGGAGGTCATGGTACTCGCGGACGGCCCGGAATTCAGCGCCAAGCATAGAGCGGATCGCGCGAAAAGGGAAAAGCGGGATTTGCGTTTGGGGCCAACCGGCTGCCCCTGCCTATCGCAGTAGGAAATAAGCGGCGAGGCCAACCAGCGCCCAGAGCGCGTAATGGCCGAGGCGCGAGGCGCGCGCTTGGACGGCACCCATCTGCTCGATGGCCTCGTTCGACAGCTCGAAACCGTTATCGGCGAGGTTTTCCAGCTTGTCGAAGGTGCGTTCGGCCCGCAGTAAGATGGCGGGAAGGTGGCCGGCGAATTTGGCAAGCGAGGCAAGCGAGGCCCCGGCATCGTGAAGCTTGCCCACGGGTCCCAGGTTCGCCTCGATCCAGGCGCCGACCACGGGCTCGGCGGTCGACCACATGTCCAAGCGCGGATTGAGCGTGCGCGCGACCCCTTCGACGACGACCATGGTCTTTTGCAAGAGCACCAGCTCGGTGCGGGTTTTCATGTCGAACAGGCCGGTGATCTCGAACAGCAGAGTCAGGAGCTTGGCCATGGAGATTTGATCGGCGGTCCGGGAATGGATGGGTTCGCCAATCGCCCGGATTGCTTGGGCAAAATCCTCGACCCTGTGAATCCCTGGCACGTAACCTGCCTCGAAATGCACCTCGGCCACCCTGCGATAGTCGCGCTTGATGAAGCCGTAGAGGATTTCGGCGAGAAACCGCCGCTCCTTGAGGCCAAGACGCCCCATGATGCCGAAATCGACGGCGGTCAGGCGCCCGCTCGCGTCGATGAATAGATTGCCCTGGTGCATGTCGGCATGGAAAAAGCCGTCGCGCATGGCATGGCGCAGAAAACTCTGGATCACTTCCCGGCCGAGATCGGGAAGGTCGTAGCCTTTGGCCGCCAGGGCCTCGATATCGCTGAGCTTGATGCCGTCGATCCATTCCTGGGTCAGCACTTCCTTGGTCGTGCGCTCCCAGTCGATCGTGGGGACGCGGAAATCGGTCTCGCCGGCGACGTTCTCGGCGAATTCCGAGGCCGCCGCCGCCTCGATCCGGAAATCCGTCTCCATCTTGATCGCGCGGTTGAGTGTCTCGACGACTTCCGCCGGCTTCAGCCGCCGCGTTTCGGGAAAAGCGGTTTCGACGAACCGCGCGGCGGCCGCCATGTCGGCGAGGTCCCGGCGGAGCAGCCTTTCGACGCCAGGCCTGCGGACCTTGACGGCGACGTCCCGCTCGCCGAGATCGTCGCGGACGCGGGCTTTATGGACCTGGGCAATCGAGGCGGCCGCGACGGGCTCGCCGACTTCCAGGAAAATGCTGTTCCACGGACGGCCAAACGCGGCGGTGATCTCGGCTAGTGCGATGTCGCGGGAAAAGGGTGCCGCGCGATCTTGGAGCTTTTCCAACTGCTTGACGACGGCGGGGCCGACCACGTCGGGTCGCGTCGACAGGAATTGGCCGAGCTTGATGTAAGACGGGCCGAGCTTGCCCATCGCCCCAGGCAAGGCATCGAGGCTTGGCCCGGTTTGCCGCTTGGCGATCAGCTTGGCGAGCGAAAGCCCGAGCTTGGCAATGCCCGGCAAGTCCGTCGCATCGACATCGTTGAATACGCCCGCGCGCGCGAGCACGAAGCCGGCACGGGTCAGGCGCGCAAAGGACCGGAATTTAAAGATCACGGCGGAGGGTTCCGGTCAGGGGCGGGATGCGATCGTGTCTTGGGTTCAAAGTTTCCAGCCCGAATGGATCGCGACAATGCCGCCGGAGAGGCGGGTGAAGGACGCGCGTTGGAAACCTGCCGCCGTGATCATGTCCTGGAAATCCTCCGCGGAAGGGAATTGCCGGATCGATTCGACGAGATAGCGATAGGGCTGGCTCTCGCCGGTGATCGCCTTGCCGATGGCGGGAATGACATGGAAGGAATAAGCATCGTAAAACCGGTCGAGCCCCGGCACGTCCACATGGGAAAATTCGAGGCAAAAGAACTGGCTGCCACGTTTCAGGACGCGGTAGGCCTCGGATAGAGCGCGAGGGATGCGCGGCACATTGCGGATGCCGAAGGCAATCGTATAGGCGTCGAAGCTTTTGTCTGGAAACGGCAGATCCTCGGCATTGGCCTCGACGAAGGTGAGCCTGTCCGCCAAGCCGCGCTTTTCCGCGCGTTGCTTGCCGACTTTCAGCATGTCCGCGTTGATATCGAGCACGGTGACATGGGTCCGCTCGCCGCCCGCCGCCGCGATCTTGAACGCGACGTCCCCCGTGCCGCCCGCCACATCGAGATGCGCGAAGGGCGTGGGCCGCGCCGGATGGACCATGGTGACGAGCCGCTCTTTCCAAAGACGGTGAAGGCCGGCCGACATGAGATCGTTCATGAGATCGTAGCGGGCCGCGACCTTATGAAACACATCGTCGACTTGGCTCTGCTTTTCGTCGAGCGGAATGCTCGAAAAGCCGAAATGTGTGGTTTCGCGATCCCCGGACGCCGTCATATTTTTCTCCTGACCGGCTTCTCTATAGCGGGCCGGCCGGGCTCTGGCTACGCGGGAAGCCAGCTTGCATCCTTGCGGGGCATTTGGCCGCTTTGAACTTTTAGCGGGGTGAGTGCCTTATAGGTGGTGGAACCGGAAAGCTGTCCGGTTGCCTCACTCTTATTTGGAAAGACCGCGTTATGAGATTCAAGACAGGAATTGCAATCGCCGCCTGCGCCCTTTCCGCCGTTTTGTTGACGGGAACCGCAGGTTTCGCCGAAACACTCAACGTCAAGGCCAGCCTCGCGGCCTCGGCCGAAGTGCCGCCGAACACCTCCGCCGGCACGGGCACTTTGAGCGGCACCTACGACACGGCCACCAAGATCTTGACTTATACCGTCACGTATTCGGGCCTGACGGGTCCCGCCTCCATGGCGCATTTCCATGGTCCGGCTTCAGCGGGTAAGAATGCTCCCGTCGAAATCCCGTTCAAGGGCGATCTCGCCAGCCCGATCACGGGCACGGTCACGCTCACGGAGGAGCAGGCGAAAAACCTGCTGGACGGCGAGACTTATTTCAACATCCACACCGCCGCCAATAAGGGTGGCGAGGTGCGCGGGCAGATTTCGGCCGCGAAGTAAGACGCGCGCGAAACTGGCTTGATTCCCTTCCCCTTTATGGGGAAGGGTGTGGCATGGGCCAAGTTTCCCCTGGAATGATACGCCGCCATGCCTGAATTGCCGGAGGTCGAGACCGTCCGGCGCGGTCTTGCGCCTGTTTTTGCCGGCGCGACGATTTTGCGCGTGGATCAGCGCCGTCCTAATCTGCGCTTTCCCTTCCCCGCGAATTTTGCCGCGCGCCTCATCGGCAAGCGCGTCGAAAGCTTGGAGCGGCGGGCCAAATATCTCTTGGCGCGGCTCGACAGCGGGGACGTGCTCGTCATGCATCTCGGCATGTCCGGCTCGTTCCGCATCGAGCAGGAGGGCGAGGCCGTCATCCCCGGCGTGTTTTTTCGCCCGCGCTCAAAGCTCGGCTTGCACGATCACGTCGTCTTCAGCCTCTCGAATGGCGGGACCATTATCTATAACGATCCCCGGCGGTTCGGCTTCATGCAGCTCTGTGGGCCGGATGTGGAGAACCATCCGCTGTTCCGGGATCTCGGCGTCGAGCCGCTGGGCGGCGGCTTTAATGGTGGCACCTTGGCCCGGCTGTTCGCGGGAAAGACCACGTTGCTCAAGGCCGCGTTGCTCGATCAGACGCTGATCGCCGGTCTTGGCAATATTTATGTCTGCGAGGCCTTGTTCCGCGCGAATCTCTCGCCGCGCCGGGCGGCGGGCACTTTGGCATTGCGGGATGGCCGCCCCTCCGCCAAGGCCGGGCGTCTCGCCGAGGTCATCAAGCAAGTGCTGATCGAAGCGGTCGAAGCGGGTGGATCGTCGTTGCGCGACCACCGCCAGACCGATGGCAATCTTGGTTATTTTCAGCACAGTTTTAGGGTTTACGGCCGGGCCGGCGATCCCTGTGCGAACGCAAAATGCGACGGAACGGTCGAGCGCATCGTCCAAAACGGGCGCTCGACGTTTTATTGCGGGCGCTGCCAGCGGTAAAGCCTTTTACAGCACCACCACCCGTGTGCCCTCGGGAACGCGGCCGTAGAGGTCGATGGCATCCTGGTTGATCATTCGGATACAACCAGACGAGGCGCTGGTGCCGATGGATTTCGGCTCGGTCGTGCCGTGGATGCGGAACAACGTATCCTTGTTGCCCTGCCACAGATACATCGCGCGCGCGCCGAGGGGATTGCCCGCGCCGCCATGCATGCCGATGCCGCTTTGCAAGGCGTCGAGCTTCTCCGCCATGCCCGGCGTCCGGTCGATCATTTCCTTCGGCGGATACCAATCCGGCCATTCCTGCTTGGTCTTGATGACGGCCTCGCCCTTCCAGGCAAATCCTTCCCGCCCGACACCGACGCCATAGCGCATCGCCATTCCGTTGGCCTGGACGAGATAGAGGTAATGGGCATAGGGATCGATCACGATCGTTCCCGCGGCCTCCTTGGTTTCGTAGGGAACGAGCCTGCGGACGAAGGCCGGCTTGAGGATCGAGGGCTTGATCGCGGGAACCGGATGAGGCTCGGTCGTCACCGCCGCATAGATGGCGGTATATTTCGGCTCGAGTCCCGTGATCGCGGCGGGCGAGCCGGGCGGTGTGGTGTCGTCCGGTGCGGCGGCGACGGGAGCAGGCGCCGCCGCGACGGGAACAGGCGTTCCCGTGTCCGCGCAGCCAGCCAGGGCAAGAGCCAATGCGGCCGTCGATCCACCTAGGATCAGGGTACGGCGATCGAGAGAAGACATGGCGAGAGCCAACCTTTGGGAAAATGAAGCGCGCAGTGTAATCGAAGTCCGGCCCGAGGGCTGTGTTATCTCGACAACGCTTGTCCTCTTTATTTGTTCGCGAACTATGCCGGAAATTTGAGGGCGACGGCCTGCGACTATGTCGATTGCCATCGTAAGCTCGGAATGTCACGGGGCTCGTGGATAAGCCCGCCAGCCGGCCCGGCCCATGGCAATTGGAACGCCGCTGGGGTCCGCTGCTTTCCTCTATTTCACGCCTGCTCTTGCCGTGCGCGGATAAAGCCCTGATAAAGCGAACGAGTTGATCAGAGGGATTCCCGCCGCTTATGTCGATCCGTAGCCATTATAACTTCGAGGTATTGGCCGGACATATCGACCGGGATCCCGCGCAAGAAGCCGTCGTGCTCAGGCTGGATGCCCTCAACAAAGCGCTGGATGGCTATCAGCCCGCCCGGAAATCGGCGGCGCTTGGCTGGATGTTCGGCGGCAAGGCGGAAAATTCGGTCCCCAAGGGCCTTTATATCTGGGGCGGGGTCGGGCGCGGCAAATCCATGTTGATGGATATGTTTTTCGACCGGGCCACCGTCGCGAAAAAGCGGCGGGTGCATTTTCATGCCTTCATGGCCGAGGTGCACGGCGAGATTTTCGCCTGGCGGCAAGCCCTGAAGAAAGGCGTCGTGAAGGGCGAGGACCCGATCGAGCCGGTCGCCGACAAGATCGCCAAGGGCGCGTGGCTCCTGTGCTTCGATGAATTCACCATCACCGATATTGCCGATGCGATGATCCTCGGGCGTCTGTTCAAAGCCTTTTTCGCGCGCGGCGTGGTGGTTGTCGCGACCTCCAATGTCGAGCCTTCACAACTTTATAAGGAGGGGCTGAACCGCGCCCTGTTTCTGCCCTCGATCGCTTTGCTCGATGAGCGGATGGAGGTTTTGAAGCTCGAGTCGCGCACCGATTTCCGCATGGAAAAGATGGCGGGTTCTCCCACCTTTCATGTGCCCGCGGACGAGGCCGCCGCTCAGGCGCTGACGAAAGCGTTTCAATTGCTGACCGGGGCCGAGAGCGGCCCGCCCGCCGTGGTTCGCGTACTCGGACGCCAAGTCAACGTGCCGCAGGCCCGCGGCAATGTCGCGCGCTTCCACTTCGCCGATCTCTGCGGCGCGCCGCTCGGCGCGCAGGATTATCTGGCCATCGCCCAGCGCTATCACACCGTGTTCATCGACGACATTCCGGTGCTGCGGGCTTCCCAGGTCAACGAGGCGAAGCGGTTCATTATTCTGGTCGATGCCTTTTACGAGGCGCATATCAAGCTCTTCGCCTCGGCCGCGGCACCGCCCGCCGGCCTGTTCCTGGGGACCGAGGGCCGCGAAGCCTTCGAATTCGCCCGCACCGTGTCGCGACTGAACGAGATGCAATCGTCCAATTACATGGCCTTGCCGCACGGCCGCGCGGGCATGCTAGCGGGCGGCGATATCACGGGGATCGTGGATACGTGAGGCTGGAGTGGCGCTCGATGCCTCCCGCCTTGTCCAAAGCCCCCGCCACGTCGCTCGCCGACAGCAATTCCGGCAAGACGATGCCGCTCGGCGCGTTGGGGCCGTAGACGATGTTGAACGGGATGCCATAGCGGCCGTATTGCGCGAGATAAGCGGAGATCGCGGGGTCGGGCCGGGTCCAATCCGCGCGCATGGAAATGGCTTGCGTGTTGAGCCGGCCGGCGATGGCGTCTTGCGCCAATACGAGCCGGGCATTGGCTTGGCACGTCAGGCACCAATCGGCGGTAACGTCGACGAACACCGTCTTGCCCTGCGAAACCAGGCTCTTGATGCCGTCCCGGTCGAAGCCGCGCCAGGCGATCCCGTCATTCAGCGCCGCGGCGCGCAGTCCGCCTCTGCCGGCGAGACCCGGCAAAAGAATCGCGCCGAGCACCAAGGCCGTGACGGCGGGCATCGCGAAACCGCGTTGCGAGACCGGCGCCTTGGCGCGGAAAAACAGCAAAACGGCGATCCCGATCAGGAGCGCGGCGACGAGCCCCGCCAATAGCAGTCCGGCTTGCGCCGCCAAAATCGAGAGCAGCCATACGGCGGTGACGAGCAGCGGCAAGGCGAGGGCCTGTTTCACCCAAATCATCCAGCGGCCCGGCTTTGGCAAGCGGGCGGCAAAGCCGGGCAGAGCGGCGGCAACAAAATAGGGCAGGGCAAGGCCAATGCCCAGCGCCAGGAAAATGCTCAGGATTTCCAAGGGGCCGCCCGCTAGGGCGAAGCCGACCGCCGTGCCCAGGAACGGCGCGGTGCAGGGCGTGGCGAGCAAGGTCGCGAATACGCCAGTGACAAAATGGCCGGCGAGGTTGACGTCCGGCCCGAGCCGGCTCGAGGCCATGTTCGCGATCACGCGGGGGAGCGGGATCTCGAACAGGCCAAAGACATTGCAGGCAAACAGGGTCACGATGGCGGCCATGCCCGAGATAAAGGTAGGCTCTTGAAATTGCAGGCCCCAGCCGATCGTTCGCCCCGCGGTCCGCAGGGCGATGAGGGCGCCGGCGATCCCCAAGAACGAGACGATGATGCCCGCCGCCGCCGCCAGAAAACTGGCGCGCAAATAGGCGCGGGACTGGCCGCTGTGCCGGACGGTGGCCAACAATTTGAGGGAGAGCACCGGCAGCACGCAGGGCATGACATTCAGAATCAAGCCGCCGAGCAAAGCAATCGCCAGCACGCTCAGGAGGGAGGGCCCCGGCGCCTCGCTTTCCACTGTGGTGCCCTTGGCGATGCTGGCCTTTTGTTCCACCGCCCGGTCCCCGTCGGCGAGCGTCAAAACCACGTCGCGTCCCTGCAACAGGGCCCCCGGCGGGAGCTTTTCCGCGAGCGGGATGATGAAATCCGCGTCGTGCCGGTCCGCCGACAGGACGATGCGCGGCAGGCCGAGGGACAGGGAGGGTGTGATTTCCGCGATGACATCGGGCGCTTCGAACCCATCGAGCGCATGGGCCTTGATCTCGAGCGCGGGCGTGCCTTTATCCGAAACTTCGGCCGCGCTGGTGATGGCGAGCGGCGCCAGGCCCTCGCTTGCCGGCACCGCCGCGCGCGCCTTGGCGATGATCTGGGCCTCGGGCCCCGGCGCCGCCGCGCCCGCCGGCACGGCCAAGGCGAGATTGAGAGTCCGGGGTACGCAAAGCGTCGCGCAGACCAGAAGGTCGAGCTTGAGCTTGAGATCGAGCGGCTGGCCTCTGGCCGCGAGACGGGCGTCGAGCGGAAAAATGACATGATGCTTATAGCCGAAGGTCTGAAGCCCCAGGAGGGTCAGCCGTTTCGGCGCGGGATAGAGCAGTGTGGCGGATTGCAGATTGGTGGAGCCTGCCCAATCCAGTTGCGGCGGCAGGCCGGCATCGCCGGGCGAGCGCCAATAGGTTTTCCAGTCCCCGTCGAGCGTGACCTCCAGGCCGAGGGGAATCACGCCGAGATCGCCGGTGCCCTCGACGGCGGAGACAAGCCGGGCCTGCACAAAATCTTGCCCCCTCCAATCCCCCGAGGCCGCGAAAGCGTCGAACGGCGTGGCAAATACAAGGGTAGCCAGGGAGAGGGTAGCCAGGCCGAGGGCTTGGCCAAATCGTCTGGTAAAATCTTTGCTTTGGGCTAAAACGGTCATTTCCAAGCTTTCGGCCAGAGTGTGTTCCACATGCGTGGAATCACCCCGTGATAAGAAATCGCTCTTTTCATAAGAGGTTGGAGCATTCCCTCGATTGTTAAAGTCTACAACTTTTGTGGGAAATGCTCTAGGGGAAAACTGGATTGCGTCCCACAGGGCAGGCGGCCAGCCTATTAGAGGTAACGTGCCGAGTTGTGAGCATATTCCAGCCTCCGCCGCCTATTTCGCCGCCAGGGTCCGCCAACACTACGGGCTTGTGTATGCGCACCAACTTAGGCAGAACCTCGACAACCTCGTGATGAATGGATGAAGGGGATTAATAATGGCGCGCAATAAAATCGCTTTGATCGGAGCCGGCCAGATCGGCGGCACGCTCGCCCATCTCGCCGGTTTGAAAGAACTGGGGGATATCGTCCTCTTCGATATTGCCGAGGGCACGCCCCAAGGCAAGGCTCTCGATCTCGCGGAATCAGCACCGGTCGATGGGTTTAACGCCAAACTCTCGGGCGCCAATTCCTATGCCGACATCGCGGGGGCCGATGTTGTCATCGTGACCGCGGGCGTGCCGCGCAAGCCCGGCATGAGCCGCGACGATCTCCTCGGCATCAATCTCAAGGTGATGGAATCTGTTGGCACGGGCATCAAGGCGCATGCGCCCGATGCTTTCGTGATCGTCATCACCAATCCTCTCGATGCGATGGTTTGGGCGTTGCAAAAGGCGTCGGGCCTGCCGGCCAAAAAGGTCGTGGGCATGGCCGGCGTTCTCGATTCCTCGCGGTTCCGCTATTTCCTATCCGAGGAATTCAACGTGTCCGTCGAGGATGTCACGGCTTTCGTGCTCGGCGGTCACGGCGACGACATGGTGCCATCGCTGCGCTATTCCACCGTCGCGGGTATCCCGCTGACCGATCTCGTGAAAATCGGTTGGACGACGCAAGACCGGCTCGACGCCATCGTGGACCGGACCCGCAAGGGCGGCGGCGAGATCGTCAATCTGTTGAAGACCGGCTCGGCTTTCTATGCGCCGGCCGCGTCCGCCATCGCCATGGCCGAATCCTACCTGAAAGATAAGCGCCGTGTCCTGCCCTGCGCCGCCCAGCTCAACGGCGAATATGGCATCTCCGGTCTTTATGTCGGCGTGCCCGTGGTGATCGGCGCCAATGGAGTCGAAAAGGTCGTCGAAGTGCAACTCGACGCCACCGAAAAGGCCATGTTCGAAAAATCCGCCGCTTCAGTGAGGAGTCTCGTCGAGGCCTGCAAGGGAATCAACCCGGCTTTCGCGGGGTGATGGAAGTGCTATATTTGGTTTTGGAGAGCATGGTTGCGCTCCGGAACCAATTTGAGAGGCGTTCTCCATGGCAGATGTTGTCGATCTCGGGGACCGGCTCGAAGCCTTTATCGCGATGCTCGTGTCCGAAGGCCGCTATCCCTCACGCGACAATGTGTTGCGGGAAAGCGTGCGGCTTTTGGAAGAACGCGAACGAAAGCTCGCGGATCTCGACGCGGCGATACAAGAAGGTATTGCCGATGCGGATGCCGGGCGTGTTCACTCCATCGATGAGGTCCGGTCGCTCATCCGTGCCCGCTTCAGCCCTTCGGTGAACAGTGAGGCGCCGTGAAGGTTGTCTTCACGGACAAGGCGCTCCAAGATCTCCAAAAAATTGGTGCGTATGTCGAGACTTATGATCCCAACCGGACCGTGCCATTTGTCGATGGCATTGTCAGCCGCTGTGAAAGCCTCGGAAATATGCCGTCGAGGTATCCGCTGATTCCACGATACGAAGAACGCGGTATTCGACGCCGGCCGCATGGCAACTATCTGATTTTTTACCGAATCAAGGCCGATGTGGTCGAAATCCTACACATTCTGCATGGCGCCATGGACTATGAATCCATCCTCTTTCCAACCGATTGACGGAACCTTGCGCCGCCGCTACAGCGGCATGAATCTCGTGCTCCGCCTGGAGAATCCTCATGAACATCCACGAATATCAAGCCAAATCGGTCCTGCGCGAATTTGGTGTTCCGGTGCCGCGTGGCATTCCGGTCTTCGCCGCTGGCGAGGCCGAAGCGGCCGCCAAGGAACTCGGCGGGCCGGTCTGGGTCGTTAAGTCGCAGATTCATGCGGGCGGACGCGGCAAGGGGACTTTTAAGGAAGCCAAGGCCGGCGACAAGGGCGGCGTGCGTCTCGCCCGCTCGATCGACGAAGTCGTCGCCTATGCCGGGCAGATTCTCGGCAGCACGCTCGTCACGGTGCAGACCGGACCGGCCGGGCGGCAGGTCAGCCGCCTCTACATCGAGGACGGCTCGAATATCGACAAGGAATTCTATCTCTCTCTGCTGGTCGACCGGGTGACGAGCCGGGTCTCTTTCGTGGTCTCCACGGAAGGCGGCATGGATATCGAGGAAGTCGCGCATAAGACGCCGGAAAAGATCACGAGCTTTTCGGTCGATCCCGCCACGGGCGTCATGCCGCATCACGGGCGCACCGTCGCCAAGGCGTTGGGGCTCGAAGGCGATCTCGCCAAGCAGGCCGGCGCTTTGACCGCGAAGCTCTACGAAGCTTTCGTCGCCAAGGACATGGCGATGCTGGAGATCAATCCGCTGATCGTCTCCGCCGAGGGCGAGTTGAAATGCCTCGACGCGAAAGTCTCGTTCGATTCCAATGCGCTCTTCCGCCATCCCGACGTCGTCGCCCTGCGCGACGAGGGCGAGGAAGACGCCAAGGAGATCGAAGCCTCGAAACACGATCTCAACTATATCACCCTGAGCGGCACGATCGGCTGCATGGTCAATGGCGCCGGTCTCGCCATGGCGACGATGGATATCATCAAGCTCTACGGCGCCGAGCCCGCCAACTTCCTCGACGTCGGCGGCGGCGCCACCAAGGACAAGGTCGCGGCGGCTTTCAAGATCATCACCGCCGACGAGAGCGTCAAAGGCATCTTGGTCAACATCTTCGGCGGCATCATGAAATGCGACGTGATCGCCGAGGGCGTGATCGCGGCCGTGAAGGAAGTCGGCCTCCAGGTGCCGCTCGTCGTGCGCCTCGAGGGGACCAATGTCGAACTCGGCAAGGAGATCATCGGCAAGTCCGGCCTCGACGTGATTTCGGCGGACGATCTCGACGATGCCGCGCAGAAGATCGTGGCGGCGGTCAAGGCCCGGCATTAATTTCACAGCGCCGGGTTTCATTTTAGAGCCGGGATGCTCCCGAGAGACTGGCCGTCTTGCCCGGCCTTGTGCCGGGCATCCATGCCCGGGCGTTTGCCGATTTTCCGCGGGTGCGACCGCGATGTAGCTGCATGGACAGCCGCCAGACGGGCTTGGCCTTGACGACGGAGGTGCCGGCGCGCCTGCCATCCGGCCCCCTCTGATCAAAAAACCGGCACTTTGGTCTTTCGACACACCATAGTTTTGTTTGGCCTGACCGAAAAAATCTTTATACCAACGGCGGCTGGCGCGCTTACGGCGTAACGGATTCGCTCCAGTCTTGGCCTTCGAACAACGGCTGCTGCCCAAACCGGTCTCCCGGCCGGATTGGAGAGCGCCTTGCATCTTCGGGCCACGTTTTTCACTCCGTCTAAAAAGGCCCAAGCCGTGTCCATCCTGATCGATAAAGATACCAAAGTAATCTGCCAGGGGTTTACCGGTAAGAACGGGACGTTTCATTCGGAGCAGGCGATTGCCTATGGCACGCAGATGGTGGGCGGCACCTCGCCGGGCAAAGGCGGCGCGATCCATTTGGGGTTGCCCATCTTCGATACCGTCCGGGAGGCCAAGGAGGCGACCGACGCGGATGCCAGCGTGATCTATGTGCCCCCGCCAGGGGCCGCGGATGCGATCTGCGAGGCGATCGATGCGGAAATTCCGCTCATCGTCTGCATCACCGAGGGCATTCCCGTCGCCGATATGATCAAGGTCAAAAGGTCGCTGTCGGGGTCGAAGTCACGGCTCATCGGGCCGAATTGCCCGGGCGTGATGACCTCCGGCGCCTGCAAGATCGGCATTATGCCGGGTAATATTTTCCTGGCCGGATCGGTCGGGATCGTTTCGCGTTCTGGCACGTTAACCTACGAAGCGGTGTTCCAGACGACCCGCGAGGGGTTGGGGCAGACGACCGCCGTCGGGATTGGCGGCGATCCCGTCAAGGGGACCGAGTTCATCGACATGCTGGAGCTTTTCCTGGCCGACGAGGCCACGAAGTCGATCATCATGATCGGTGAGATCGGCGGCTCGGCGGAGGAAGATGCCGCCCAATTCCTGGCCGACGAGGCCAAACGCGGCCGTAAGAAGCCGACTGTGGGCTTTATCGCTGGCCGCACGGCGCCTCCGGGCCGCCGCATGGGTCATGCCGGCGCGATCATCGCGGGCGGCAAAGGCGGCGCCGAGGACAAGATCGCGGCGATGCAGGCAGCCGGGATCGTCGTGTCCCCGTCTCCGGCGCGCCTCGGCAAGACCTTGGCCGAGGTTCTCAAGGGCTGATCGGGAAAGGACTCTCGCCCGCGATTTTCATCATCGTCGCTTTGTTGCCGCCTTGGCTTTCGCTCTTGTCGCGAGGACGGTTCCTCCAGGGGATTTTATGCCTGCTGCTTCAAGTGTCGCTGACCGGTTGGTCGCCGGCGGCGGTTTGGGCCTTGATGGTGATCGAAAGGGATGAACGGGGGGCGTGACCGCGTTTTTGAAATGGGGGAATTTAAGGGAAGGTGGCGATGGCTCCAGGAAAAGTGAACATGGAGCTGGACCGCGCGAATATTTGGGAATTTTGCGGCTTCGACGTGGTTTCGCCGCCTTTCCCAAGCAGCGTCGGTTTTGCTTTTTCAAAGCAAAATCAGGGCTGCCAGGTCTAGGAGTGCCGGCAAACCCTGGGAAGTTTGCTCGAGTTAAATAGTTTGAGGCCCCGGCTACACCGGGACGATGTTGTCATGGACCCTGCACGGCATGGAGACCGGCAGCGGTTGGAGGTTCAAAATATGGCGCGCCAAGAAGGCAGTGGGGCTGGTAACGGCGGTTCGAGTGGTTCGGGCGCCGTGCGGTCGCCGGGCAATGACGCATTCGCGTCGACGTCCTTTCTTTATGGCGGCAATGCCGTCTATGTCGAACAGCTTCAAGAGCGATACCGGGCCGATCCCGCTTCCGTCGATCCGGAATGGCGGGCGTTTTTCCAATCCCTCAACGACGATCCGGGCGCGGTGGAGCACGGTGCCCACGGGCCGGCCTGGAAGGCGTCGGGCTGGCCGGTCGCCGCCAATGGAGAACTCGTCTCCGCGCTCGATGGCGATTGGCCGGCGGCGGAGAAGATCATTTCGGGCAAGATCGCCGCCAAGGCCGAGGCGGCCGCGAAAGCCACCCCTGGCGGGGCCTCGGTTTCGAGCGCGGATGTCGAACGCGCGACACGCGATTCCGTGCGCGCCTTGATGATGATCCGCGCCTATCGCACGCGTGGACATCTCCACGCCAATCTCGATCCCTTGGGTCTCTCGCCGCCCAAGGAACTCGATGAATTGCACCCTTCGAACTACGGCTTCGCCGAGACCGATTTCGACCGCAAGATCTTCATCGATCATGTGCTCGGGCTCGAATATGCGTCGATCAACGAGATGCTGCCGATCCTGCGCCGCACCTATTGCGACACGATCGGCTTCGAATTCGTTCACATGTCCGATCCGGCCGAAAAGTCCTGGATGCAGGAACGTATCGAAGGGCCAGGCAAGGCCATCACCTTCACGCGCGAGGGCAAGAAGGCGATTCTCAACAAGCTCGTCGAGGCGGAAGGGTTCGAGAAATTCCTCGACGTCCGCTACACCGGCACCAAGCGCTTCGGGCTCGACGGCGGCGAGTCGATGGTTCCCGCCCTCGAGCAGATCATCAAGCGCGGCGGCGCGCTCGGCATCCAAGACATTCAAATCGGCATGGCCCATCGTGGCCGCCTCAATGTCTTGGCGCAGGTGATGCACAAGCCTCACCGCAGTATTTTCCACGAGTTCAAGGGTGGATCCTCGACACCTTCGGACGCCGAAGGATCGGGCGACGTCAAATATCACTTGGGGTTCTCGTCGGATCGCGAATTCGATTCGAATTCCGTGCATCTCTCGCTTTGCGCCAATCCGTCGCATCTCGAGATCGTGGACCCGGTGGTGCTCGGCCGCGTCCGCGCCAAGCAAGATCAGCTCGACGATGTCGTCGAGCGCTCGAAAGTTCTGCCATTGCTGCTGCATGGCGACGCGGCTTTCGCCGGGCAGGGCGTGGTCGCGGAATGTTTCGGGCTTTCCGGCCTCAAAGGGCACAATACCGGTGGCTCGATCCATTTCATCATCAACAATCAGATCGGCTTCACGACCTATCCGCGATATTCGCGCTCCTCGCCCTATCCCTCCGATACGGCGAAGATGATCGAGGCGCCGATCATTCATGTGAATGGCGACGATCCCGAAGCGGTCGTCTATGCCGCCAAGATCGCGGTTGAGTTCCGGCAGAGGTTCCACAAGCCTGTCGTCATCGACATGTTTTGCTACCGCCGCTTCGGGCACAACGAGGGCGACGAGCCGAGCTTCACCCAGCCGCTGATGTATAAAAAGATCAAGTCGCATCGTTCGGTGCTCGAGATCTATGGCGAGAAGCTGGTCAAGGAAGGGGTGGTCACCGCTGCCGATGTCGAGGCGCAGAAGGCCGCGTGGCGCGCCAAGCTCGACGCGGAATACGAAGCCGGCCAGACCTATCAGCCCAATAAGGCCGATTGGCTCGATGGGCGGTGGTCCAGCGTCCGGGCCGCGGGCGCCGGTGAAGACGAACGCAAGGGCCAGACCGGCGTCGAGGTTTCAAAGCTCGTCGAATACGGCCATCGCATTACGACGGTGCCGCCCGAGTTCCATGTTCACAAGACGATTCAGCGGCTTCTCGACAATCGCCGCAAGATGGCCGACACCGGCGAAAACATCGATTGGGCGATGGGGGAGGCCTTGGCCTTCGCCAGCTTGGTCGACGAAGGCCACCGCGTCCGCCTCTCTGGCCAGGATTGCGAGCGCGGCACCTTCTCGCAGCGTCACTCCGTCCTGATCGATCAGGAGACGGAAGCCCGCTTCGTGCCGCTCAACCATATCGGGGACAAACAGGCCCGGTTCGAGGTCATCAATTCGATGCTCTCCGAGGTCGCCGTGCTCGGTTTCGAATATGGCTACACCATGTCGGAACCGAATGCTCTCGTGCTGTGGGAAGCGCAGTTCGGCGATTTCGCCAATGGCGCGCAGGTCGTGTTCGATCAGTTCATCTCGTCGGGGGAACGCAAATGGCTGCGTCTGTCCGGCCTCGTCTGCCTGCTGCCACATGGCTATGAAGGGCAAGGGCCGGAGCATTCCTCGGCACGTCTAGAGCGCTATCTCCAGCTCTGCGCCGAAGACAATATGATTGTCGCCAATTGCACCACGCCGGCCAATTATTTCCACATCCTGCGCCGGCAGTTGAAGCGCGACATCCGCAAGCCTCTGATTCTCATGACGCCGAAGAGCTTGCTGCGCCATAAGCGGGCGGTCTCGAAACTCGAGGACATGGCGCCTGGCATGACGTTCGACCGGCTCATGCGCGATGGCGCGGAAAAGCCGGGGGATCATCAGATCAAGCTCGTTCCCGACGAAAAGATCCGCCGCGTGATCATCTGCTCCGGCAAGGTCTATTACGACTTGTTCGAGGAGCGGGAGCGCCGGGGCATCGACGATGTCTACATCTTGCGGCTCGAACAGCTTTATCCCATGCCGTTGAAGGCCTTGGTCAACAATCTGTCGCGCTTCAAGGGCGCGGAGGTCGTTTGGGTTCAGGAAGAGCCGAAGAACATGGGGGCTTGGACCCATGTCGATCCCTATTTCGACTGGGTTCTGTCGCAGACGCACAAGGGTCAGCCGCGGCTGCGTTATATCGGACGTCCGGCCTCGGCGGCCACGGCGACCGGTTTGATGTCGAAGCATCTGGCGCAGATGAAAGCCTTCACCGACGAGGCTTTCGCACTTTAGTTCAACTTAAGACTCACCCTGGGGCGCGTGTTTCCACGCTCCCCGTTTTCCTGCAATACCGGCTGGAGGGCCGCTCGCGCGGCAACTGACGATGGCGACTGAAATCCGCGTTCCCACCTTAGGCGAATCCGTGACCGAGGCGACGATCGGGCGCTGGTTCAAGAAGGCGGGGGACGCCGTCAAGGCGGACGAGCCGCTTCTGGAACTCGAGACCGACAAGGTCACGCTCGAGGTCAATGCGCCGGCCTCCGGCATCCTCGCCGAAATCACCGCGAAAGACGGTGAGACCGTCGGCCCCGGCGCGTTGCTCGGCCAGATCGGCGGCGCGGCGGCCGCCGCCCCGCCCCCGCAAACCAAGGCTCCCGCCGCGGCAGCCACGGCGCCCGTTACGGCATCCGCTGCCGTGGTGAAAGGCCCAACCGCCATGCCGCCGGCGCCTGCCGCCGCCAAGCTCGCGGCCGATCGCGGGATCGAATTAGCGTCCGTCGAGGGCTCCGGCCGCCGGGGCCAGGTGTTGAAGGGCGATGTGCTGGCCTATGTGCCGCCGGCCGCCCCCGCCCCGGCCATATCGTTGCCGCCCCGCGTCAAATCGCAAGAGGCGGATGCCGGCCGCGAAGAGCGGGTCAAGCTGACGAAGCTCCGCCAGACCATCGCGCGGCGCCTCAAGGATGCGCAAAACACCGCCGCCATGCTCACGACCTTCAACGAGGTCGACATGTCGGCGGTAATGGCCTTGCGCGCCCGGTACAAGGACTTGTTCGAGAAGAAGTTCGGCGCCAAACTTGGCTTCATGGGCTTTTTCGTGAAAGCTTGCGTCCAGGCCCTCAAGGATGTGCCCGCCGTCAATGCCGAGATCGACGGCACCGACCTCATCTATAAAAACTATTATCATCTCGGAATCGCCGTCGGCACGGACAAAGGCCTCGTCGTGCCCGTGGTGCGTGATTGCGACGAGCTGAACATTGCCCAAATCGAGACGTCGATCGCCGGTTTCGGCAAGCGGGCCCGCGACGGCCAGCTCAAGATCGAGGAAATGCAGGGCGGTACGTTCACGATCACCAATGGCGGCATCTATGGTTCGTTGATGTCGACGCCGATCCTCAACGCGCCGCAGTCCGGCATTCTCGGCATGCACAAGATCCAGGACCGGCCGGTGGCGATTGGCGGCAAGGTCGAGATCCGCCCGATGATGTATCTCGCGCTCTCCTACGATCACCGGGTCGTCGACGGCAAGGAAGCCGTGACCTTCCTCGTGCGCGTGAAGGAAGCCTTGGAAGATCCGACGCGGTTGATTTTGGATTTGTGATTATCGAGGGATCCTCGTTCCTGGGAGCCATCGGAGATGGCGTCTCGGGGACGTAGCTATTCTCGCGTCCGTTTGAGATTTGAAAGAGACCCTTTATGTCCTACGACCTCATCGTCATCGGTACCGGCCCCGGCGGTTATGTCTGCGCGATTCGCGCGGCGCAGCTCGGTCTCAAAGTAGCCGTGGTGGAAAAGCGCCCGACCTTTGGCGGCACCTGCCTCAACATCGGCTGCATTCCGTCCAAGGCGCTGCTTTATGCCTCCGAACGGTTCGAGGAAGCGGCGCATGACTTTCCCGCCTTGGGCATCGGCGTGGGCAAGCCGCAGCTCGATCTCAAAGCCATGATGAAGCACAAGACCGACACGGTCGCGGCCAATGTCACCGGCGTGCAGTTTCTGTTCAAAAAGAACAAGGTCGCGACATTTACCGGGCATGGGACGATCCTGGGCGCCGGCCAGGTCGAGGTGACGGCGGCCGATGGCGGCAAGCAAGTGCTCGAGACCAAGGCGATCTGCATCGCCACGGGCTCGGATGTCGCGAAACTGCCGGGTGTCGAAATCGACGAGGAGACCATCGTCTCCTCCGAGGGCGCCCTCGAATTGAAGGACGTGCCGAAGAAGCTTGTGATTGTCGGCGCCGGCGTGATCGGGTTGGAATTGGGTTCGGTCTGGAAGCGTCTGGGGGCCGAGGTCGAGGTGATCGAATATCTCGACCGGATCCTACCTGGCATGGACAACGAAATCGCCAAGCAATTCCAGCGCATTCTGGAAAAGCAGGGCATTGCCTTCTATCTCGGTCAGAAGGTGTCCGGGGTCGAAAAGAGCAAGAAGGGTGTCAAGGTGACGATCGAACCGGCGCAGGGCGGTGGCGGCGCGGTGATCGAGGCCGATGTCGTCTTGGTGGCGATCGGGCGGCGGCCGTTCACCGAAGGGCTCGGCCTGGAGGCCGCCGGCGTGATCCTGGATCGCGGCCGGGTCGTGATCGACGATCGTTTCGCGACCAATATTCCCGGCATCTATGCCATCGGCGATGTCGTGCGCGGCCCGATGCTGGCGCATAAGGCCGAGGACGAAGGTGTCGCCTTGGCTGAAATTCTCGCGGGCCAGCATGGCCACGTGAACTATGCCGTCATTCCCGGCATCGTTTACACCTCGCCGGAAGTTGCCGCCGTCGGCCAGACCGAGGAAGAACTCAAGGCGGCGGGCATTGCCTATAACGTCGGGAAATTCCCCTTCACCGCCAATGGCCGCGCGCGGGCCATGCGCCATACCGAGGGGTTCGTGAAAGTTCTCGCGGATGCCGCGACCGACCGGGTTCTCGGCGTGCATATCATTGGCGTCGATGCCGGCGATCTCATCGCGGAATGCGCGCTTCTGATGGAATTCGGCGGCTCGTCGGAGGATTTGGCGCGGACCTGCCATGCGCATCCCACCACGGCCGAAGCCGTGAAGGAAGCCGCGATGGCCGTGGAAAAACGCGCGATCCATATTTAACAAAGGACGTAGAGGGGCTTTCATGGCGGATTATTCGGCGCTGCCCGCGGATCTGCCCGTGCCGGAAGACGATGGCGCCGCGCGTCATCTCACCGGCCTCGCGATGCCGCCGGTAGTTTTGGAGGCAACCATTGGCCCCGCCGTCGATCTCGCCGCGTTGCTCGCCGGGCGGACGGTTCTGTTCGCTTATCCCATGACCGGCAGGCCGGGCGTTGCCTTGCCCCCGGGCTGGGACGACATTCCCGGCGCGCGGGGCTGTACCCCGCAGAATTGCTCATTCCGTGATTCCTACGCTGTCTTTACCGCCCTGGGCGCCGGCGTGCTCGGCCTCAGCACGCAGACCCGGGATTACCAGCGCGAAATGGCCGGGCGGCTGCATTTGCCCTATCCCGTGCTCAGCGATGCCGCCTTTGCCCTCACGGATGCCTTGCATCTTCCAACCTTCGAGGTTGGCGGGGTCAGGCTCCTGCGCCGGCTGACCCTGATCATTAAGGATGGAATCATCGAGCATGTCTTCTATCCCGTGTTTCCACCTGACCGGAGCACCGGCGACGTGACGGAATGGTTAAGGGCGCAACAAACGGTGTGAGCGCGATTGCCTGCCTTTTCGCGGTTCCAATTCGAGACATCGTGAGGCTTTATGCCGCTGTCGCCGGGGTCAAGGGCCCGCGTGTTTTTTAAGGTTCGTTCTCTATAGATGCACCGGCCTCACCCGCCGCTGGCGGTCTAGGCTCTCGCTCATTTTCGAATTCCGCCTGGGGTCGCCATGTCCGCCAATCCGCCAAATGCAGGATTTTTCTGCGCTTACACCCTTAAAGAATTAGCTCACGGTCTCCGCGACGGCACGTTCACCTCTGTTGGGCTGGTCCGCGAGGCTCTCGCGACGATCGACAGGCTGAACGGCGAGCTGAATGCTTTCGTTCTCGTCGATAAGCAGGGGGCGCAAAAAGCAGCGGAGCAAGCGGACAAGGATTTCAAGGCGGGCATCGATCGCGGCCCGCTGCACGGCATTCCGGTTGCCGTGAAGGACAACATCAATACGGCAGGGCTCGTGACCACGGCCGGCTCGGCCCATTTCAAATCCTTCATCCCCAAGGAAGACGCGGAATGCGTCCGCCTTCTCAAGGCGGCGGGCGCTGTCGTCCTGGGCAAGACGCTGACCCATGAATTCGCCTATGGCCCGACGGCCGACACCTCCATGCATGGATCCAGCAAGAACCCCTGGGATCCCACGCGGATCACCGGGGGCTCGAGCGGCGGCAGTGCCGCGGCTGTCGCGGCCGGCATGGTGCCCTTCGCGCTGGGCACGGATACCGGCGGCTCGATCCGCATCCCCGCTGCGCTTTGCAATATCGTGGGGTTCAAACCGACCTATGCCGGCATTTCGGCGCAGGGCGTCTTTCCGTTGTCCACGACGCTGGACCACGTGGGAATTTTGGCCCAAAGCGCCGAGGATGTCAGCATCGTCTACCAGGTGCTTCGCGATCCCAATCAAAAGACCAAACACAATAAACTGTCGCAATCGACCTTGCTGACGGGCTGGATTCCCACCGGCCCCTTCGGCGCCAGCGATCCCGAAGTGATTGCCGAGGTCCGTCAATTCGCCGAAGCTCTCTTCGGCCAAGCCATGCATGAAGTCGCGCAGATGTCGGTCTTGGCCGAGGCGTTCACGTTCAGCATCACGGCGATCCAGGGGGCCGAGGCCTACGAGGTCCATGCCGAGCGCGTCGCCTCCCACCCCGAACTGTTCGAGCCGGAAGTGTTGGAGCGTTTGAAGGCCGCTCGCGAGGTCAAGGGGTGGGAGTATGTCCGCGCTTTGAAGCAACGCAAACAGTTGCAAGCGACGCTCGCGGTCTTTTTCGAGCGTTTCGATCTCTTGGCCATGCCCACGATCGGCATGGTCGCGTCCAAGATCGGCGAGCGCGAGGTCACGCTCGGCGGCCAAACCGCGCCGGTCATCAAGACGCTTCTCGCCATGACCCGGCCGTGGAACGTCGTGGGCCTGCCCTCCGTCACGATCCCGGCCGGCCTGGTGCATGGCTTGCCCGTCGGCCTGCAATTGATCGCGCCGGCAGGCTGGGATCAATGGCTGCTCGACGTTGCGATCTCGATCCAGGCGCGGGATTTGGCTTGAGCGATAAGACAGCCGCTCACCCGTTCGAAAACCCGAACGGCGCGCTGGCCCGGCGGTATTCGTCGGGCATGACTTGCCTCCCGATCGGCGGAGCCGACCGCGCGGTGCATTTGCTGCGGTGGCAGAGGCGGCAGGTGACGCCAATCGGCGTGGCGGCCTCGGCGCCCGCCTCGGGATGGCCGCGCGTGTAGACGAGGCGGCCGGCATGTTCGGCCGCGCAGCCTAGCGCAATGGCTCGTTCCACGCGGGGGGCGCCATAGGCTCCGCCGCCGGCCGTCACGGTGCGGGCGATGGAAAAGAAACGCTGGCCATCGGGCAGTTCCAGCCATTGGGTCACGATTTGGCGTGGCGTCTTGAACACTTGATGGACGGACCAAAGAGGGCAAGCCCCGCCATGCCGGGCGAAGGGAAAGCCCGCGCCGTCGAGCCGCTTGGACACATTGCCGGCCGGATCGATGCGGATGAAAAAGAACGGGACGCGTTCCTGCCCCGGCTTCTGCAGCGTGGTGAGCCGGTGCGCCGTCTGCTCGAAACTGGTCCGGAACTGGCGTCCCAGGGCTTCCACGTCGTAACGCCGCGCCTCGGCCGCCTTGGCAAAAGCGGAGTAGGGCATGAGAATCGCCGCCGCGGCATAGCTGGCCAGGGCCCGGCGTGTCAGGCGCTCGCCGCTATCCGTGGCAAAGCTACCCTCCCTGAGCACGGAATCGATTTCCTTGCCCATTTCGAGATAGGCGAGCTGAAGCGCCAGCTGGAACATGAGGCTGGCATTGTCGAGGGAATCGTCGAGCAAGATTTCGTCGCGATGCCGGTCGAGCCGCCGCAAGGAATCGACCATGACGTCCGAGGGCAGGCGCCGGACGCGCAGGTTGTGACGGGCCTTGAAATGGGCAATGAACTCGTCTTGAGTGCTGACGGTCTGGGCCAGGCGCTCCGCCGCATCGTCGAGAATAGGGAAGCAATTCCGGCGGACTTCGAGAAAGCGGCGGGCTTCGGCCACCGGGTCGGGCGGGTCGAGGTTTTTGCCGCCGCCGTGCGCGCGCGCCTCGGCGCCACGGTCGGCGAGCGCCAGATGTTCCTCCTGGTAGGCGGTGTAAAGGCGCAGGATCGCTTCGGTAATGCCGGGGTAGCTGGTTGCGACGTCGGCGCATTCCAGAGCGGGCAGATCGAGATCGGCGAACATGGGGTCTTTCAAGGCCGACTGAAGACGCGCCGTATATTCGGCGCCGCCATCTCCGGCCAATTCCGCCATGTCCATTTTGTAGGTTCGGGCGAGACGCAGGATCATATCGGCCGTCAAGGGGCGCTGATTGCGTTCGAGCAAAGCGACATAAGAGGCCGAGATTTCAAGATCGGTGGCCATATTGGCCTGCGTAAGCCCAAGATCGCGGCGCAGCCGTCTCAGGCGCGGCCCCATGTAGACGGGGCGTTCGTTGGACATGTCCCGGCACTCCTTGGCAGTGGCTTGTCAAAACATTACAACATTACAAAACTATCTTGTAAAGTATGACATTTAAACTACCTATCCTCTACCATTCGAGGCATGCACGGGTGTAGGAAGCCCTCACCGCCTCACCCAAGGAGCATGGAATTGTCGTACCAAGATCATATTTCCAAAACGGAACAGCTCGTTAAGAGTAAAAAAGGCACCTGGACCGGCATCAACCCGGAATCCGTGGCCCGCATGCGTCTGCAAAACCGGTTTCAGACCGGCCTCGACATTGCCCGTTATACCGCCGCCATCATTCGCAAGGACATGGCCGCTTACGACGAGGATTCCTCCAAATACACCCAGTCCCTGGGGTGCTGGCACGGGTTCATCGCCCAACAGAACATCATTGCGGTCAAGAAGCACTTCGGAACCACCGACCGCCGCTACATCTATCTCTCGGGCTGGATGGTTGCCGCGCTGCGTTCCGAGTTCGGGCCGCTGCCCGACCAGTCGATGCACGAGAAGACCTCGGTGCCGGCGTTGATCGAAGAAATCTACACGTTCCTGCGTCAAGCCGATCAGCGCGAGCTGGGGGGGCTGTTCCGCGACATCGATGCCGCGCGTAAGGCGGGCAACACCAAGAAAGAGCGAGAGCTGCTGTCGGCTGTCGAGAACTACCAGACCCATGTCGTTCCGATCATCGCGGACATCGACGCCGGTTTCGGTAATGCCGAAGCGACCTACCTGCTCGCCAAGAAGATGATCGAAGCGGGCGCTGGCGCCCTCCAGATCGAAAACCAGGTTTCGGACGAAAAGCAGTGCGGTCACCAGGACGGCAAAGTGACGGTGCCGCACGAAGACTTCCTCGCGAAGATTCGTGCCTGCCGCTACGCCTTCCTCGAACTGGGCGTCGAAGACGGCATTATCGTCACGCGCACGGATTCGCTCGGCGCCGGCCTCACCAAGCAAATCGCCGTCAGCCATGAGCCCGGCGATCTGGGGGACCAGTACAATTCGTTCCTCGACGTCGAGGAAGTCTCGCCGGCCACCGCCAAGAACGGTGATGTCATCATCAACCGGGATGGCACGCTGTTCCGGCCGAAGCGGCTGCCGAGCAACCTCTACCAGTTCCGCGCGGGAACGGGGGCGGATCGTTGCGTGCTCGACTGCATCACCTCGCTGCAGAACGGCGCCGATCTCCTTTGGATCGAAACCGAGAAGCCGCATGTGGAGCAAGTTGCCAGCATGGTCGACCGCATCCGCGAAGTCGTGCCCAATGCCAAGCTCGTCTACAATAACTCGCCGTCGTTCAACTGGACGCTGAATTTCCGTCAGCAGGTCTATGATGCGTGGGACAAGGCCGGCAAGGACGTGAAGGCTTATGAGCGCGCGGCGCTGATGAGCGCTTCTTATGACGAGACCGACCTGGCCAAGGTAGCGGACGAGCGTATTCGCACGTTCCAGGCCGATGCCGCGAAGCGGGCTGGTGTGTTCCACCATCTCATCACGCTGCCGACCTATCATACCGCCGCTCTGTCGACGGATAATCTGTCGAGGGAATATTTCGGCTCGCAGGGCATGCTTGGTTATGTCCTCCAGGTTCAGCGCAAGGAACTCCGCGAGGGGATCGCTTGCGTGCGTCACCAGAACATGGCCGGATCCGACATCGGCGACGACCATAAGGAATATTTTGCCGGCGAGGCGGCCCTGAAGGCCGGCGGCGCGCATAACACGATGAACCAATTCGGCTAAAACCGGTTGGTATCTCGAGTTGAATAATGGAACAGCCCGGGGCAGCGATGCCCTGGGCTGTTGCTTTTGATATCTCTACATCAACGCTAGCGAGGCAGAGAAAAACCAGCGCCGGATAGCCGGCGCTGGTTACACACGAACTGAATTCCGCCTTTAGAACTTGACGGTCATGCCGCCATAGATTGTGCGGCCCATGCCCGCGACCGGCGAATGCAACGGGCTATTGACCGCGACATTGTCGGCGATGTCTATGCCGCCGAGCGGCGAATAATAGAGCTGGTCGAACAGGTTTTCGACGCCGACATCGAAGCGGAGATTGTTGATCTCGAAGCCGGAACGCAGGTTCACCAGGCCGTAGGCCGGCGTCGTCGGCTCGAGACGGACCGTCTCCACATCGGTTTTGGCACCCACCGCCTGCACTTCGACAGCATTGATCCATTGACCGCCGAACGCGGCGATCCGGTGCTCGAGCGTCGCTTTGCCGTTGATCGGCATCATGTGATAGAGGGCCGATCCATCGTCGATCCGCCTTCCGTGCGTGAAGGCGGCGATGCCGGAAAGCGTCAGGTTGCCGTAATTCGTGCTTTGCAGGAGACGCACCCGGCCGGACAGGTCGAAGCCATAAAGCTCCGCGTCGTGATTGGCGAATTGCAACAGGTTGATCTGGTTGGCGCCCGAGCCGCTCACGCCGATCTGATCGACGTCGATGTAGTCCTGCACATAGCTGTAGTAAGGCGTGACCTTCGCCTCCCAGCCGTCATGCGCGCTATCGTGCCAGACGGCGCTGGCGCTGAGCGTATGGGCGACTTCCGGCTTCAGATTGATGTTGCCGACATAGCCATTGCCGTCGCCGAACCAGCCGACCATTGTCGCCATGGTGGTCGACCAGGCATAGCGCTCGTCGAGATTGGGCGAGCGTGTCTTGCGCGTATAGCCGGCCTCATACAGGCTGCCCGTGTCCGGCGTGAAACGCACCAGAGCGGTGGCGTCGAAATTCACGTCGGTCTTGGCGTGATTCACGGCATTGAAATTGGCCGCGTCCATGGCGTACATCATACCGTTGTTGTACCCTTGGACGTCGCCGGTGTTCATCCAGACAATGTCATTGCGGATGCCGAGCAGTGTGGTCCATTGCGGGGACCATTTCCTTTCCCACTCGCCATAGGTTCCGAGCCGGTCACGCTGACCGCCGTTGATGTTCTCGAAGGTCGAGCAGCACATCATGCCCATCATGCCGTTGACCGGCTGCCACCAGTCGTTGAGGCGCTGACCGTGGAATTCATTGCCGATGCGGATGAGGTCGGTTTTGCTCGCGGCGATTTCGGCCTTGATCGAATAACCGAAATCCACGCCATCGGTGTACATCGGCATGCCGGTCGTCGGCGTTGCGTCGACGCCGCCATTCTTGTCGGCGAGGAAATTCATGTAGTGCTGGGTGTGCTGATAGAAGGCGTTGGTCTCCAGTTTACCCCAGCCAAAGCCACCCTTGTAGGACAGATCGACGCCTTCGGATTCGTTGCCGAGCATGTCCATATATTGGTTGACGAAGCCCTGGTAGGGAATGTTCTGATAGCTGCCCCGCAGCGTAATCAGCTGATCTTCATTGCGATAGGCGAGGGTCACGGCATGATTTTCCGCTTCGAAATTGGTCGAGCGCACCAAGGCGCCGCCGCCAGCTTGATAATCGTCACCCCTGGACCATGAGCCGGTATAATTGACGCTGAAATGCTCGGTTGCCGCGGTCGCCGCGCCGGACAGGCTCGTGCTCCTGTTGTTGCTACGGTAGAAGGCCGACAGCGATCCGGTGAAGATCAGGCCGGAATTGTCCAGCGCCAGAACGGGCAAGCCGGGTTTCGTTATGACTTTTTGCGCGGGCTCGGCAAAGACCGGCTCGCGCCGCGTGACGATGATCGTCCCGCCGATGGAATCGCCGCCCTTGCTCACGGGAATATCGGCCGTCAGCACTTCAATATTGGCGATGGCGCCGGGATCGATATAGGACATCGGCGGATTCATGTGATTGGCGCAGGCGGCGGTGATGGGAATCCCGCCGACCACAATCGCATTGCGGTCGTCGTTGAGGCCATGAGTGACCGGCAGGCTGGACAGGCCGCCCGCTTGATAAAGGCTGACGCCGGCCGTATCCGTCAAAGCCTGCGCGGAGTCCGGCGAGGTGGCCCTGATGGTCGCCAAGGTCTGACCGGAAACTCGATTGACGCCGGGCGCGGCGGTTTGGTCGCCTTCGTTGTCCAGCGGGCTGGTGTTGATTACGACGGTTGTTAGCGGAGCTGAGGCTTGCTGGGCCAAGGCGGCGCAAGGCAGCAGCGCAACGCCCGCGAGGAGGCAAGGCATAAGATTGGACATGATAAGAGCTTTCAAGGCGTGAGGCAGACGAATCCGGCGCGTGAGACGCATCCGGTCTGAAGTCGGCGATCAAACGATGAAAGGCGGCGCGCGCGAGGACCAGCTGCTGGACCAACCAGACGACCAGAGCGAAGCGATAACGGTTGCAGGAGGCGAAACGGCGGCGATGCGGCGCGGTGTCAGATAGCCGATTGTGCCCGCCGGTGGCACAATCGCCGCGGCCGCCGCGGCTGCGCACAAAGCGCAATGATGCTGGAGATGGCCAGCGGGAGTGCCGCTCTTGCCCGTTTCGTCCGGCGCGCGTTCGTCCGAATAACAAATTGTCCAGCCGCTCGCGCCGGGCTGGTCGGCAGCGAATGCGGACGTTGCCAGAATATTGGCGACAAAGATTGAATTGAGCACGACAAGATAGGCAAGCGCAATTACTGCAATCGCGCGAAAAAGGCCTCGATCTTTGGTCTGCTTGCCACTCATGAGATTTTGATAAATCTTCGATCTTCTGGTGGCAACGAATGGAATTCTCAGGCGGAAGTAGAGGCATTCTTTCGCGCGGATTGTGGCATATGCGCCACGTCGCGCCATCTCTTCCGCCTCAATGAGTTTTGCCGGCCTTCGCCCAACATTCTCCAGATAGCCGTCCGCTGCTTTGTCGACGGATAATTTGTCGAAGGAATATTTCGGCTCGCCGGGCATGCTTGGTTATGTCCTCAAGGTCCAGCGCAAAGAGATCCGCGAAGGGATCGCTTGCGTGCGTCACCGCAACATGGCTGGCTCCGGCATCGGCGACGGCCACAAGGAATATTTTGCGGGCGCAGCGGCCCTGAAGGCCGGCGGTGCCATTGCCGGCGGGTTTCAGTTTTTTGACTCCCGGCACGTGATTGTGTAGTCCTTTGTCGCAATTGGCCCCGATGCAGCCACCCTGCGTCGGGGCCTTTTATGTTTTGGGCTTCATGCGCCCTCCCAAATGAGTGTTTTGAACAATGGCGAATGTGGTGGTTGTCGGCGCCCAGTGGGGCGACGAGGGCAAGGGCAAGATCGTCGACTGGCTGTCGAACGAGGCCGATGTCGTGGTGCGGTTTCAGGGCGGGCACAATGCCGGCCATACGCTGGTCATCGACGGCAAAGTGTTCAAGCTGGCGCTTCTTCCGTCGGGGATCGTGCGCGGAAAACTCTCCGTCATCGGCAATGGCGTGGTCGTCGATCCGCATCATCTGATCGAGGAAATCGCCAAGATCGAGACGCAGGGCATCGTGGTGAGCCCGGACACATTGGCGATTGCCGAAAATGTCACGCTGATTTTGCCGCTGCACCGCGAACTCGACGCGCATCGCGAATCGGCCATGGCCTCGGGCGTGCAGATCGGCACGACCAAGCGCGGCATTGGCCCGGCCTACGAGGATAAAGTGGGCCGCCGGGCGATCCGCCTCTCCGATCTCGCCGAGCCCGATACGCTCGACGAGAAAATCGCCCGCCTGCTCGCCCATCACGAGCCCTTGCGGCGCGGCCTCGGGCTCGAGCCGGTGACGGCCCAAGCAATTCGCGACGACCTCCTCGCCGTCGCGCCCAAAATCCTGCCCTTCATGCGCGCGACTTGGGACCATCTGGAAACCCTGCGCCGCGACGGCAAGCGCATCCTCTTCGAGGGCGCGCAAGGGGCCTTGCTGGATGTCGACCACGGCACCTATCCCTTCGTCACCTCCTCCAACACGGTAGCCGCCAGTGCCGCGACGGGCTCGGGCCTCGGCCCCAAGGCCATCGGTTATGTCCTTGGAATCGCGAAGGCTTACACCACACGCGTCGGCGGTGGCCCGTTCCCGACCGAGCTGCATGACGAAACAGGCCAGTTGATCGGCGATCGCGGCCACGAATATGGCGTCAATACCGGCCGGCGGCGGCGCTGCGGCTGGTTCGATGCCGTTCTCGTACGCCAGACCGTGAAGACCTCGGGCATCGATGGGATCGCCTTGACGAAACTCGATATTCTCGACGGGTTCGAGACGATCAAGGTCTGCACGGGTTACCGGCTCGACGGCCGGTTGATCGAGCGGTTTCCGGCGAGCCAAGCGGCGCAGGCCCGTGTCGAGCCCGTTTATGAAACCATTGAGGGATGGTCCGGCACGACCGCCAATGCGCGCTCCTGGGCTGACCTGCCGGCCCAAGCCATCAAATATGTTCGGCGTATCGAGGAGTTGATTGGGGCGCCCGTTGCCCTGTTATCCACAAGTCCCGAGCGCGACGATACGATTCTGGTCCATAATCCGTTCCGGGATTGACGCGACTCGTTGTTTTCAGAGGGCTTGCTCTGGGTGAAGCCGCCCAGCGGGTTAAGAAATCGCTCACTTAAGAAGAGGTTGAGCATGTTCTCGTCACGAGAGCCGGATCGGCTCCCGTGGAATAGGCTCCAAGGAGGGGAGAGCTTTTCAACGTGGGAAAGCTCTCGCTTTTGCGCAAGTTAGATTATTTCCCAATGTACAAAAGGCCTCGGCTTTGGTTGGAAATGCTCGAGCCTGCCGAGAAGGTATGACTGTGGCTGAGGAAGAGCGGGCTTCGACCTCGTTTGAGGTTGTGGATTGACGCTACAGACAAGGGATGCTCTGAAACCGCATGGCCGAATACTATCCTCTCCTGTCTAGAGCCATTTCCAGCTTGCCGAATTCCACACCGGAATCGCGCAAGCTTGTGTACGATCGTGCGCGGAAAGCGTTGATCGGGCAATTGCAGACCCACCAGCCCCCCGTGGCGGATGTGGATATCGACCGGGAATCCACGGCTCTCGACCGTGCGATCGAGCAGTTGGAAACGGAACTCGCGGTCAAAACGGCATCGCCGGCGGTATCGCCGGAACCTGCCGCGCCAAGGCCGCCATCTCTAAAAGTGAAGGCGCCGGAGCCGGTCAAACAGCCTGCGGCGGCAAATGGGATCCCCAGCCAGGCCGCGAGCAGGTCGGCCGAATCGCCGCCGCCGCGTCTCACCGTGCCGCCGCTTTCTCCTTTCAAAAAGAGCACCGCTGGCACGATCTTGCCGCCGGCGCCGCCGTCTCCCAAGACGGAGGCACCGCCCGCGTCCAAGATCGAGCCGTCGCTTGGCCCGGCCGCTCCTGTCCAGGCTGCTCCTGTCTTGGCTGCTCCTGCCCCTGCAGTGCTGGAACCCGTGGCTACGGAACCCGCGCGCCCGATTCCTCCGGCCGCGGAAATCGCGGCGGCCGAGGCGGAAACGCCCGGCGCACCGCAAGCTTCGGAGGCTCCAGAGGCTCCAGAAGCTCCTGAGTCCGTCGATGACGCCTCTTTCATGAGAGGGCAGATTGAACCGCAACGGCCCTTCGCGCCGCAGCCGCCCAGGCAATCCGGGCCGAAGCGGCCGTTATGGATCATTCCGTTGGGCGTCGGTCTCGTGGTTCTGCTGGTGGCCATTGCCGCCTATAAATTGCGGGATCGCCCGGAAAAATTGGTCCATGCCAAGCCCGCCGATCAAACCACCGATGCGAGCAAGATCGTGCAACGCGTCGGCGGGGCGGATAAGGTGGCGGCCGGTACGGATGCGGATAAGACCGGCGCGGCCGGAGCGCCCGATCAGAGAGCGCCGCAACAAGACCAGCAGAACCGGCAGCCCGCCAACCCGGCTGTGGCCGTGGCGGGGCGGGCCGCTCTGCTCGTCGAAGCGCCCGACGAGCCCAATAAGGTCAAGACCTATCTCGGCACGGTCGTGTGGCGTCTCGACAACGTCAACGACGATCAGAACCAAGCGGTTGGATTGGCCGTCCGCGCCGATATCGATCTGCCCGACGACAAGCTCAAGGCCTCGGTGATCTTCCAGAAGAATATCGATCCCTCGCTCCCGGCCTCCCATACGATGAAGGTGCGCTTCATTCCCGAGGGCGGCAGCGCGACAGGAAGCATCAAAACCATCAACGTGCCGCAGATGCGGCTCGAAGATAGCGCCTCGGGGGAACCGCTCGATGGCGTCACCGTGCCGATCGTCGAAAACTCGTTCCTGGCGGGCTTGAGCCCCGGCAATGCGGAAAGCGCCAATCTGCAATTGCTGAACAGCCGGCAGTGGATCGATATTCCGATGGTTCTCGCGAGCGGCAAGATCGCGAAGCTGACATTCGAGAAAACCGATGCCGGCCAACGCGACATTACGGAGGCGATTGCCGCTTGGTCGAAGCAGTAATCGTGCTCTTACTTAGGCATTATACTAGGTCACAGTGATTGCAACCTGTTCTGACTGACCTTCACGACGCGTAGGGACCGTCCGCCGGCCGATTTTTAGGGATGAAACGGTACCGTCGCTGCGCTCGCAATGACGCTGAAGACAGGTCGCAGTCACTGGAATTTGGTGTTAGGGCGTCCCGGAAGCCGTTACTTCCCGGAAAGCATCAGCAGAAAGGCCACGCCGTTGTAAAAGGCGTGGAAGCTGATCGAGGCCTTGAGGCTCCCCGTTCGTTCGCGGATGAAGCCCAAGGCCAGGCCGACGGGGAAGACGACCAAGGCGTAGAGATGCGTCGGCTCCCAATGGGCCAGGGCGAACAAGGCCGAGGCGATCACAAGACTCGGCGCGAAGCGGAGTTTGTCGCGCAAGGCGGTGAACAGCCAGCCGCGAAAGATCAGCTCTTCCGTCAATGGCGCCGATATCGTGGCGATTGCGAAAAACACCAGAGTTGTCGGGATGCCCTGAGGTATCGTGACCCAATCTTGCGAGGCAGGATAGAAATAGGCCAAAGCCTCGTTGGCCACAAAACTATAGACCATCGTGGCGGCGACGGTCACCCAGCAAGATCGCGGCGTCCGGGCCAAGGTCCAGGGATGCCAGGCGATGAGATCGCGCCAATTCGCGCCGCCGCGGAATCTTGCGGCGGCGAAGACCGCGAGTGCGATGGCCGCATAGATCACAATCCCCAGGATCAAGGCGACGAATTCGGCGGTTTGCGGATCGCCCTTCATCGCCTCGTATAAATTCACCACGTGATTGCCGGCTTCATCCCAGCCGAGGATCGCGGCCCCGGTCAGAAAGACAAGACCAAGGGCGAGGCCGCCGAACCCCGTGCCGAGAATGACGATGAGGCCGAGGCTCAGCGGCAGGCCGATCCAGCCATAAGGTCTTGCGGGCCTGGCGTGCATTTCGACAATTTCTGCTTCCACGATGCTTTCAGCCCGCCTTTAAAAAGCTGTCCAGCACCATTTTCCGGCCGGCCCTGTCGAAATCCACCGTCAGCTTGTTGCCATCCACCGCGGCCACGGTGCCATTGCCGAATTTGAGGTGAAACACCCTGACGCCTTTGGCAAAAGCCGAAGCCGTGCTGGATTTCGCGACGAGTTCGCCCTCGATCTGCAGCGGCCCGCGCCGCGCGGCGGGTTGCGAGAATTGCCGCGTGGCACCGGGTGCCTGCTGCGTCCGTTGCTGCGCCCGCTGCCAGCCCGGCGTCGAATAGGACGAGCCGTAGCTGTCCATATTGGCGAAACGCGATTGCGCATAGCCGCCATAGGCGCTCCCATTGGCGGCCTCGGTCACCTCGACATGGCAGTCCGGCAGCTCGTCGAGAAAGCGCGAGGGGATCGTGGTCTGCCAGAGACCGTGAATCCGGCGGTTGGTCGCGAAATAGATTTTTGCCCGGCGCTTGGCCCGCGTGATCCCGACATAAGCCAGCCGGCGTTCTTCCTCGAGGCCGGCGCGGCCGGATTCGTCGAGCGAGCGCTGATGCGGAAACAGGCCTTCCTCCCATCCGGGGAGGAAAACCGTCTCGAATTCCAGCCCCTTGGCGGCATGGAGCGTCATGATCGAGACCCGCTCGCCGTTGCCTTTACCGGCGGCATCCATGACCAGCGAAATATGTTCGAGAAAACTCGCGAGGTCCGGGAATTCCTCCATCGCGCGGACGAGTTCCTTCAAGTTTTCGAGCCGCCCGGCGGCTTCCGCCGTCCGGTCCTTGCGCCACATCTCGGTATAGCCGGATTCCTCCAGGATCATCTCGGCGAGCTGTCCCTGCGGCTTGGTGCCGGCGAGGCTCGACCAGCGCGCAAAATCCTGGACCAGCGCGCGCAACGTCTGCCGCTGCTTGGGCTTCATCTCCTCGGTTTCGACGATGATGCGGGCGGATTGCATGAGCGGGATGCGCTCGGCCCGGGCATGGTCGCGCAGCAATTGCAACGCCGCATCGCCGAGACCGCGCTTCGGATTGTTGAAAATCCGTTCGAAGGCGAGATCGTCGGCGGGCTGCGCGACACAGCGCAAATAGGCCAAGGCATCGCGGATTTCCGCCCGTTCGTAGAAGCGCGGGCCGCCGATCACGCGATAGGGCAGGCCCAAGGTGATGAAGCGCTCCTCGAACTCGCGCATTTGGAACGAGGCGCGGACCAGGATCGCGATCTCCTCCAGCGAATGGCCGCGACGCTGGAGCTGCTCGATTTCCTCGCCGACGGTGCGCGCTTCTTCCTCGGAGTCCCAAATGCCGGTCACGGTCGGCTTTTCGCCATCGTCGCCGTCGGTGAACAGCGTCTTGCCGAGCCGGCCTTCGTTGCGCGCGATGAGATGGGCGGCGGCCGCCAGGATATGGCCGGTGGAGCGGTAATTGCGTTCGAGGCGGATCACTTTCGCGCCCGGAAAATCCTTCTCGAAGCGCAGGATGTTGTCGACTTCGGCGCCGCGCCAGCCATAGATCGACTGGTCGTCGTCGCCGACGCAACAGACATTGTGACGCCCCTGCGCCAGAAGCTTGAGCCAGAGATATTGCACCGTATTGGTGTCTTGATACTCGTCGACCAGCATGAAGCGGAAACGCTCCTGATAGCTTTTGAGCACATCGGGGTTTTCGCGGAAGAGGCGCACGCATTCCATCAGCAGATCGCCGAAATCCGTGGCGTTGAGGATTTTCAGCCGCTCTTGATATTCCCTGTAGAGAATCGCGCCCTTGCCATTGGCGAAACTCTCCGCCTCGCCCGCCGGGACATGGGCGGGGTCGATCCCGCGGTTCTTCCAGGAATCGATCTGCGTCGCCAGGGCCCGCGCGGGCCAGCGCTTGCTATCGATATTGGCGGCCTCGATCACTTGTTTAAGCAGCCGGATCTGATCGTCGGTGTCGAGAATGGTGAAGCTGGATTTGAGGCCCACGAGTTCGGCGTGCCGTCGCAAGATTTTGGTGGAAATCGCGTGGAACGTGCCGAGCCAGGGCATGCCCTCGGCCACCGGCCCCGCGAGCAGGGCCACCCGCTCCTTCATCTCGCGCGCGGCCTTGTTGGTGAAGGTGACGGCCAAGATCTCATGCGCCCGCGCCTTGGCGGAGGCCAGAATATGCGCGATACGCGCCGTCAGCACGCGCGTCTTGCCGGTGCCAGCTCCCGCCAGCACGAGAACCGGGCCCTCGATGGCCTCGACGGCGCCGCGTTGCTCGTTGTTCAGCCCGTCGAGATAACGCGCCTCGCCTTGGCGCGCCCGCGCGCGGTCGGCAATGCCGCCCGGACGTGGCGTCACGTCGGTCTCGAGCGCATTATCGCCAGGGACTCTAGAAAGCGGCATGGGAAACCGGGAACAAACTGCGAATCATAAGGTGCAATGTGGGGCCGCGCGGGCGCGATGTCGACCTTTTCGCCGCGCAAACCATCTCTTGGCCCATGAGTTCACCCATTCGTCGCTTGCCTCTTTGATTTCGCGATCCCGTGATGCATGAAAAGGCGCCAACTGCGATTGCTGTCCGGCGCCTCTTTGATTGGACCGTATCAAACCTGTGCGTGATCTCCTCACCGGCCTTGCGGCCTTCCTGATCGTGTTGCTGACGGCGGCGCTCGCGGCCCCGTATTTCATCGATTGGAACGCGCAGCGCGGTTTCGTCGAGGCGCGGCTCTCCCGCGCGCTGGGACAAAAGGTCACGATTGGCGGCGCCATCGACCTCAAGCTGCTGCCAACTCCTTATCTCGTGCTCGATCAAGCCGTGATCGGGAACGACGATGGCCCGGTTCACCTCGGTATCCGGCATCTCGATCTCGAACTCGCCGTGACACCGCTGTTGCACGGCGAATTCGAGGTGGTCGAGGCGGATTTGGAGGAGCCGGTGATCCGCGTGAGCCTCCGCGACGATCACAGCCTGCCGCCGCTGCCCGATGCGCCGGCCTTCCGGGCCGACGTCCGCTTCGACCGGATCGCGATCAGCGGCGGCACCTTGGCCATAGCCGATCCCCGCAGCGGCTATACATTCGTGCTCGATCATCTCGATCTGGAGGCGGCGGCCGGGTCGCTCGCCGGACCATTCAAGGGAAGCGGCGCGGCGGGAGGACCGCAGGCGCGCACCAAATTCCGTTTCGGATTGAGCGCCTCGCAGGACGGCAAGACCCATGCGCGGCTCGTCGTGGACGAAACGCACGCGCATCCTGGGTTCGATCTCGATGGCACGTTGAGCATGATCCACGCGGGAAAAGACAGCCTTCGCGAGAGCTTCGATGGCGTGGGGGCGATTTCCGGCTATTTCGGCGACGGCGCGGCGCTTGTCCTGCCGTGGCGGCTTTCCGGCCCGTTTCATGCCGATCCCTCCGGCGCCGGGATGAAGGACGGCGAGTTCCGGATTGGGACGGAAGCGCACAGTCTGCCGTTCGCGGCGGCAGGCGAAGCGGTCTTCGCCGATACGCCTCTGCTGCATGTTGGTTTGACCGGCAAACAGCTCGATATGGATCGCCTTTTCGGCGGCGGCCTTTCGGAGAGCGGCGAGACCGTGAAACCGGTGATCCCCAGCTTGTCCGCCCTGCGCCGGGCGTTCGAGACCTCGTCTCCGCCGGTTCCCGTCGCGGCCGATCTCGCCATCGAGAGCGTAACCCTCGACGGCGAGACGCTGAGCGGGCTGAAAACCGCCTTTGTGCTTGGCGGCTCCGGACCCCAGCCATTCCATTTCGCCGGCGATGGTCCCGGTCCTTCGCATTTCGCTCTGGCGGGAACATTGTCGCCCGGTGCCAAAACGGACTTCGAGGGATTGTTTGATGTATCGAGCGGCAATGCAGGAGATACGGCCGCCTGGCTCGCGACTATCGCGCCGGATTATGCGCCGGCCAGACAAGACATTCCGGTCCGGGCGGCAAGCGCGAAGGGCCATATCACGTTCGGCGAGGGCGGGTTCGACGCGACGGGGCTGTCGTTGCGGCTCGACCGCTCCGCCCTGACGGGGACGGCCGGGTTCCAACCATCGCGCAGCGGCCGGCCCGCTCTGTTCAAAGCCGATCTCCACGCGGATGCCCTCGACATCGACGCGCTGCCGGATCTCGACTTGTCACGGCCCTTGCAACATTTCGATCTCGATCTGCATCTCGACGCCCGCGCGATCAAGGTTGCAAGCCTCGGCGGCGCCCCGGCCGATGCGGGCCATATCCAAATCGGACTGCTCCGGTCCGGGCCGGATCTCGCGCTCGATCCCTTCAAGATCGAGGGTTTCGGCGGCGCCGCGATTGCGGCCACCGCGCATTTCGATCCCAGCGGCGGCAGCCTCGAGGCGAAACTCGACGCGGACAAATTAACGGGCGTCGCCGATCTCTTGAAGCGCTTGACCCCGGGCGGATGGAGCGAGGCGCTCGCCAGCCGCGCGGACGCGCTCGCCCCGGCCAAGCTCAGCCTCGGCGCGCAATTGAAGCCGGGCCCGGCGGGCGGTCTCGCGCTATCTTCGGCAACATTTTCGGGAACGCTGGCCGGCAGCCGGTTCGAGGCGGCGCTTTCGCCCGATGCGGCCCAAGCGGGGACCGTGACGGGCCGGGCCGTGCTTTCGGCGCGGGAAGGCAGCGCTCTGCTGCGCCAAATCGGCGTGCCGGCGCTGCCCCTCGACAATCTCGGCGCGAGCCAAGTGACGCTGGCTTTGCATGGTCCCCTGGGCGGCCCACTCGATGCCGTGGTCCATGCCGGATTCGGCGCCACGAGTTTGGAGGGCAACGGTCATGTGACGCTGGATCTCGCCAATCTCAATGGCGCCGGCACGGTGAAGCTGACGAGCCCGGATGTGTCGCCCTTGTTGCAATCCATGGCCATTGCTTTCCCCGATTTTCTCGGCCGGATCCCCGTCAACCTCGAAAGCCACCTCGCCTGGAGCGATGGCGGGTTGGCGCTGAACGATCTTGCGGGCCATGCCGGCGGGAGCATGATCTCTGGCGCATTGGCCTGGCGCACCGGCGCCAAACCGGCGCTGACGGGTTCCCTCGGGCTCGACCGCTTGTCGCTCGAAAGCGTGTTTGGCCTGGCGCTGGGCCCCGCCCAACCTGTTGCCACCGCTTCCATTTGGTCCAATCTGCCATTTGGGACCGGGCTCATCGATCCGCCTCCGGCGCGGCTCGATCTCAAGACCCGGTTCTTGGATTTGGGCGAGGGGCGACAGGGGCAGGATGCCGCGCTCGGCTTGGAGATCTCGCCAGGATTGATCGCGGTGAAAAACCTGACCGCGCGCGTCGATGGCGGCACCCTCGAGGCTGGGTTCGATCTGCGCCGCGACGGGGCGATGGCCTCGCTCGAAGGCAAATTGGCTTTGCGCGGCGTGAAACTCAATCTTCCCAGCGCGCAAGGCACGCTCGACGCTTCGCTCGACGTCGCGGGGGGCGGGCGCACGCCGCTTGCCTTGATCGCGAGCCTTGCCGGGACCGGAAATGCCGGCATTGGCGATCTTCAGATTCCAGGCGCGGATCCGGCGGCGCTTGCCAAGGTTTTTGCCGACGTCGAAGCGGACCGGCTCACGGTGGATGAGGTGACGCTGACCCGCGCCTTGGAGGCCGCCGGGCGCGGATCGCTCGCGGGCGGCAACCGGCGCTTCACGCTCTCGCTCGCGGCGGGCGTTCTTCATTTCGACGAGCCGCGAGACGCCGCGATCCCCGCCGGGCCGCCGCTTTCCGCTTCGCTCGATTTGCGCCAGGCGTCGATCGAGGAGCGGATCGAGGAAACATACGACGCTCTTCCCAAGGATTGGCAGGGACCGCCGCCGCGCGTCGCGATCACCTTCGCGGGACCGCTGCGAGCGCCTCGCCGCACGATCGATCTCGGCGGCTTCGTCAACGCGCTCGCGGGCCGCGCCTTGGCGCGGGAGACCGCGCGGATCGAGGCTTATGAATTCGATGTGCGGGAACGCGCCTTCTTCAATCAGCGCTTGAAATCGGAACATGCGCGGGCCGAAGAGCAACGCGCCAAGGCTTTGGAAGAGCAACGCGCGAAGGCCCTGGAGGAGCAACGTGCCAAGGCCTTGGAAGAGCAACGTGTGAAGGCCTTGGAAGAGGAACTGCGCGCGCGTCAGCCCTTGCAACTTCAGCCGCAACCGGACCCGGATGCCGGAACCCCGGTCCCGTCATCGCCCGGCTCGGGCGCTCCCGCGACTGTGAGGTAGTGCGGCGTTGTTACGCTTGGCCCTGCGCGGTTTCCAATAAAAACACCCGGATCGCCGAGGAGAGATTGGCGGCGCCGCGCCGCGCGTCGATTTCAGCGGCGAGAGCCGCGACGGAGAGGCCTTTGTGTTTGGACGTAGTCTTGAGCGCGGTCCAAAAAGCATCCTCGAGCGAAATGCTCGTGGGATGGCCCGAGATCATGAGGGAATGTTTGCGGACGGCCGCCGGACTGCGCTCAGGCTTGGCTGTCATCGCCGCGCGGGCAAATCTGGCTTTCTTCCGGACTCAGGCGATGGCCATCGAGGTGGCGGGTGGCGGCCAATGCGGCGGCCGCGGTCTGCGTGCGTTCGCTTAAGGCACGGCCGAAGCGGGCACGGTTACCGGCTGCCTCGGCGGCGCTGGTGGCGCGCGCCTTGGCCTTGCGCGCCCGGCGGAGATTGACGATTTCGCCCGTCACGTCTTCTTCCGGAAGGCGTCGATGGACACGACCTTCGTTTCGCCTGGGGTCTCGCCGGCGGCTGTTTCCGTCCCGGTTTTCGCCGGCACCACCGGGGCGCTGGTTTTGAGAGGGGAGGGGCTCGCCAACAAACCCTTGGGTTTGGCGGGTTTGGCGGCGGTCTTGGCGCGGGGCTCGCCGCTATCGTTGGCCCCTTCCTCGATGGCTTCGGGATGCAATTCGAATTTGAGGCCGAATTGAACCGACGGATCGAAAAAGCCCGTGAGCGCATCAAAGGGGATCAGCAGCATTTCCGGAATGCCCTTGAACGACAGGCCGACCTCGAAGGCATGATCGGTGACGGTCAGATTTTCGAATTGATGCTGAAGGATGATGGTCATTTCGTCGGGATATTGCTCGCGCATCCGGTTCGACAGACGCACGCCGGGCGCATGGGTGCGGAAGGTGATGTAAAAATGGTGTTCGCCTGGAAGACCCTCGCGAGCCGCATCGCCAAGCACCTTCTTCACGACCCCGCACAAGGCTTCCTGCACGAGAAGATCGTAGCGTATCAGGTCGTTCGGCATCCGGCGTCTATCCAAAGTGAAGTCAAAAAACCGCAGCGACCCGCGGCCTGGGAAAAATAAAGTGGAGGCTTCTGTTGCCAGGTGCCTCCGGACCCCGCCTTGAAGTGCTACCCCCAAGGACTTGATTTCGGTACTATTACCGCATTACGCGGCAACGGCCACCGGAGCATAGTTGTCATTGGCAACTATAAAGTTAGCCCGGTAACGGTGGTACAATGCCGAGCGAAAGACAGTCCTTTACACTTCCCGTCGAACCTATTTCGCCCCCGCCAAAACATGCATATTAGGTACACCTACCTAAGACGCACGCTTTGGTGGAGGCGCCGGGTACCGCCCCCGGGTCCGAAAAGCTTCATTTCGACGCCGTTTATCGCCATAGCCGCCACAAGGACAGCATGACCAATATAGGGGAGCGTGCGCCAATAAGAAAGATGTCTCGGGAAAAGGCCGCCATGGATCAACAGACAAACCTCGGACTGAACCGCGTAAGGCTCGGATTCCCCGGGGGGCCGGAATTGCCCGCTCTCGCTTTGAGCCTTGCCGCCATCCTGGGGCTGGCCGCGCTTTTTGCCGGACTTGCCGCGGCCGTGGTGCTGTCGGGGCAGCTTGCTCTCCTGGGCGAGAGGGGGATGCGCAGCTTCTATCTCTCGCTTCAATTCAACATTCCCCGCAAGACGGAACTCGGTGCTCTGGCCGTCTCGGTGGGTTATCTCTCGCTCGCGGGCGCGATCCTCGTGAACGCCCGGTGGAAGGGCCGCGGAGCGTGGCGCAATCTCGTGGCGCTGAGGCCCGCGAGTGGCCGGTGGCGGCGGCAGGCGCCGGTCGCCGTGGCGGCGCTGATCTTCGCCATGCTGACGAGCTATGTTCTTGCCCATCCCGGCCAGCGATATGCCTCCCTCGACGGGCCGACCGACAAGACGCTCGTCGGGCTGATCATGCTCAACCTCGTGGTCCTTGCGCCGCTGGCGGAGGAGCTTTTCTTCCGGGGCTGGCTGTTCACCGCCCTGCGCTTGCGGTTTGGGTTTATTCCCGTGCTTTTGGTGGTCTCGGCTCTCTTCGCCGCCTTTCATTGGGACCGCCGCCACATGATCCTGGTGCTGCCGCTCGCCTTCGCGCTCGGCCTGATCCGCGAACAGGCGGGCAGTATTAAGCCTACCATTGCGCTGCATGCGGCCTATAATCTGACGATCATCGCGGTGACTTTGTTGGTGCAATAGCGGACGGGCATGTGGTCTCGGCCGCCTCGCGATGGTGCCGCATCACGAAGAGGTGAACCCGCCTTCATCTTGGGTTCACCAAGACTGCGCTTTAATGAACTGTTAGCCTTTCAATCTCGGAGGAGAACATGAAACGAGGCTTCAAAACTGCCGCCTTGGCCGCGCTGGCCCTGGCCGGAGTGGCAACCGCGGGCTTGGGTTCGGCGAGTCCCGCCGCGGCCATGCCGGGTGCGGCTCTTCAGCACGATCAGGCGAAACCCGCCGGCGGCGCGGCCGTCGAAAACGTCCGTTACTGGCGGGGCGGGCGCTGGTGGTATGGCCCGCGCCCCTATTACGGCTATGGCTACGGCTATCCCTATTACGGCTATGGCTACGGTTATCCCTACTACGGCCCCGGCTTTTATGGACCCGGCTGGGGCTGGGGCTGGGGCGGACGCGGACGTCGGCGCTGAGGTTGCTGAAAGGCGCCGGTGAAAACCGGCGCCTTTTTTACCCTTGAACGCACATTTTAACGATTGCTTTTGCGGACAGAACAAACGCTAGAACAGCGTAGCGCTTCCTGTTGATGAGCCCGTCCCGGACGTATCGCGGCGGCGCGGACCGGCTTAAAACTTGGGCCGGTGGGGCAGGGGCGGGCGATGTCGCGAGAGAATAACAAGGCTTGGACGGCGAGCGCGATGGCTGGGCAAATGCCGCCGCCAGCACCCGCCCGCGCGGGCTTCGTGCATCTCCATGTCCATTCCTCTTATTCCCTGCGCGAAGGCGCGATGTCGATCGAGAAACTCGCGGCCTTCGCGGGCGCCGACGGCATGCCGGCCTTGGCCATCACCGACACCAACAATCTGTTCGGCGCGCTGGAATTTTCGGAAAAGCTTGCTAAATCGGGCGTTCAGCCGGTCATCGGCATTCAGCTCGCGATTGCTTTCGGCGATGGCGCGCAGCTCTCGGCCCGGCTCGGCGAGGACGAGGCCGGCCGCGCGCCGCTGGTTTTGCTGGCGCAGGACGAGCAGGGCTATCTCAATCTGATGCATCTCGCGTCCCGCGCCTGGCTCGATCCCACGCCGGGCGAGCCGCCGCATATTAGTTTCGAGCGTTTGGCCGGGCGCAGCGCCGGTCTGATTGCCTTGACCGGTGGCCCCAACGGCCCGCTCGACGTCAGTCTCGGCCTCGGCCGGCGGGAGGTCGCTTGCGCCCGGCTCGAGCGTCTCATGCCGGTCTTCGACAAACGGCTGTATATCGAGTTGCAGCGCCATGGCATCGCCAGCGAACGCGAGGTGGAAGGCGCGCTGATCGATCTGGCCTACGATCATGGCCTGCCGTTGGTGGCCACCAACGAGCCCTATTTCGCGGCTTTGTCGGATTACGAGGCGCATGACGCGTTGATTTGCATCGCCGAAGGCACGGTGGTCGGTCAAACCGGGCGCCGTCAGCTCTCGCCGGAGCACCGGTTCAAGACGCGGGCGGAAATGCTGGCGCTTTTCGCCGATCTGCCGGAGGCCACCGGTTCGAGCGTCGAGATCGCGCGCCGCTGCGCCTACCGGCCGCGCACGCGCAAACCCATCCTGCCCGCCTTCACCGCCGGCGCGGCGGACGAGGCCTCGGTTCTCGTCGAACAGGCGGAAAAAGGCCTTGCCGCGCGGATTGCCGCGCGCGGCCTGGCGCCCGGCGTGCCCGAGCAGGCCTATTGGGACCGCCTGGCTTTCGAGCTCGATGTCATCAAGAGGATGAAATTTCCGGGCTATTTCCTGATCGTCTCGGATTTCATCAAATGGGCCAAGGATCAGGGGATTCCGGTGGGGCCGGGACGCGGATCGGGCGCCGGGTCGCTGGTGGCTTATTCCCTGCTGATTACCGATCTCGATCCCTTGCGCTTCGGGCTCCTGTTCGAGCGGTTTCTCAATCCCGAACGCGTTTCCATGCCGGATTTCGATATCGATTTCTGCCAGGACCGGCGCGACGAGGTGATCCGTTACGTCCGCGACCGCTATGGCGCGGACAAGGTGGCGCAGATCATCACCTTCGGTTCGTTCTTGGCGCGCGGCGTCATGCGCAACGTCGGCCGCGTGCTCGAAATGTCGCTCGGCCAGGTCGACAAGCTCGCCAAGCTGGTGCCGCAAAACCCGGCCGCGCCCGTCACGTTGAAGCAAGCCATCGATACCGAGGCGCGGCTGCGGGAGGCGGCGGAATCGGACCCGCGCGTGGCCCGCATGCTCGCCATCGCGCAGACGCTCGAAGGGCTTTATTCCAACGCCTCGACCCACGCGGCGGGCATCGTCATCGGCGACCGTCCGCTCGACGAATTGGTGCCGCTCTACCGCGATCCCAAATCCGACATGCCAGCCACCCAGTTCAATATGAAATGGGTGGAACCCGCGGGCCTGGTGAAATTCGATTTCCTCGGCTTGAAGACGCTCACGGTCCTCGCAAAGGCGGTCAAACTCGTGGCGCAGCGGGGCATCAGCGTCGATCTCCAGGCCATTCCGCTCGATGACACCAAAACCTTTCAGATGCTGGGAAAGGGTGAGACGGTCGGGGTGTTCCAATTGGAAAGTGCCGGCATGCGCAAGGCGCTCGTCGAAATGCGGGCCGACCGGTTCGAGGACATTATCGCGCTCGTCGCGCTCTATCGGCCAGGCCCGATGGCGAATATCCCCACCTATTGCGCTTGCAAGCTCGGCGAGGAAGAGCCCGATTACCTCCATCCCAAGATCGAAGTGGTTTTGAAGGAAACGTTTGGCGTCATCATCTATCAAGAGCAGGTGATGCAGATCGCGCAGATCCTCAGCGGCTATTCGCTCGGCGAAGCCGACATGCTGCGCCGCGCGATGGGCAAGAAGATCAAGGCGGAGATGGATGCTCAGCGCGACCGTTTCACCTCGGGCGCGGAAAAGGGCGGGGTCGACGCCAAACAGGCCAAGGATATTTTCGATCTCCTGGCGAAATTCGCCGATTACGGCTTCAACAAGAGCCATGCCGCCGCCTATGCGTTGATTGCCTATCAAACCGCCTGGTTCAAGGCCAATTACCCCGTCGAATTCATCGCGGCGTCGATGACGCTCGACAAATCCAACACAGATAAATTGTCCGAATTTTCCAACGAGGCGCGGCGTCTCGGCATCAAGGTCGAGCCGCCCTCGATCACCCGCGGCGGCGTGGATTTCGACGTCCATCCCGCGGATGGAGGGACTTTGTCGATTCGTTATGCCTTGTCGGCCGTCAAGGGCGTCGGCGATGGCCAGGCGCATGGGATCGTGGCGGCGCGAGGCAACCGTCCCTTCCGCGATCTCGCCGATTTCGCCAGCCGGCTCAACCCGCGCGACGTCAACAAACGCGTGCTCGAAAGCCTCGTCGCGGCCGGCGCCTTCGATGACTTGGATCCCGAGCGCGCCAAGGTTTTTGCCGGCATCGAAACCTTGATGGCGCTGGCGCAACGCCGCACCCAGGAGCGGCTGGAGGGTCAGAGCGCGCTGTTTGCCTCAGATACGGCGGAGACGCTTGCGCTCGCCCACGTGCCGGATTGGCCGTTGATGGAGCGGCTGCGGCGCGAATTCGATGCCGTGGGCTTCTTTCTGTCCGGCCATCCCTTGGATGCCTATGCCAGCGTGCTCGGCCGCATGCGGGTCTTGCGCTGGACGGATTTTGTCCGCTCCGTCAAGGGCGGCGCCTCGGCCGGACGTCTGGCCGCCACCATCCTCGACCGGGCGGAACGGCGCACCAAATCCGGCTCGAAAATGGGGATTGTCCAGCTCTCCGACCAATCCGGGCAATACGAGGCGATCTTGTTCGAGGAGGGTCTCAACCAGTTCCGCGACCTCCTCACCAAGGGGGCCTCGGTGCTGGTCGGCATCCAGGCGCAATTGGACGGTGAGGATGTCCGCGCTCGGATCGTCTCGGTCGAGCCGCTCGATCAAGCGGCGCAGCGCGTTCAAAAGGGGCTGCGCATCTTTATCCGTGGCGAGCAGCCGCTCGGCTCGATCGCCACCCAGCTCTCGGCCAAGGGCGAGGGCGACGTGTTCATCTGCGCCATGAGCGGCGGGCGGGAGACCGAAATCAAGCTCCCCGGCCGCTTTCAGGTCTCGCCGCAGATCGCGGGCGCACTAAAGGCGATTCCGGGCATTGTCGCGGTGGAACATATTTGAGGCGAGATTCTCTCCGGCCTCTGCGTTTATTCTCCCGGCTCCTGCCGCGCAGCCCATAGCCCCCTTGTATATTCCTTCGTCCCGCTGTAAGGAGCCCCCATTCCACACGCGGATCGCGCATGCCTGCTTCAAGGTGTGCACCCGGTGGCTCCCGCATTATGCGGGGTCCGAACTGGTCCGCGGCGGCTTAACCGGAGACGTTGTAACTATGGCACTACCCGATTTCACCATGCGTGGGCTCCTTGAGTCCGGCGCCCACTTCGGCCATCAATCCCATCGCTGGAACCCGAAGATGGCGCCCTTTATCTTTGGCGCCCGCAACAATATCCACATCATCGATCTCGCCCAGACGGTTCCGCTGTTGCATCAGGCCCTGAAGGCCGTGTCCGACACCGTGGCCCGTGGCGGCCGCGTGCTCTTCGTCGGCACCAAGCGCCAAGCCCAGGACGCGATTGCCGATGCGGCTCGCCGTTCCGCGCAATATTACATCAATTCCCGGTGGCTCGGCGGCATGCTGACCAACTGGAAGACCATTTCCGCCTCGATCCAGCGTCTGCGCAAGATCGACGAGCAGCTTAGCGCGGGCGCCTCCGGCCTGACCAAGAAAGAGCGCCTGATGATGGGGCGCGAGCGCGAGAAGCTCGAAAAGGCGCTCGGCGGGATCAAGGACATGGGCGGCGTGCCCGATCTGATCTTCGTGATCGACACCAATAAAGAGCAGCTCGCGATCAAGGAAGCCAACCGGCTTCACATTCCTGTCGCGGCGATCTTGGATACCAATTGCGATCCCGACGGGATCACCTTTCCAATCCCCGGCAACGACGACGCGGGCCGCGCCATCGTGTTCTACTGCGATTTGATCGCGCGGGCGGCGCTCGACGGGATTTCGCGCAGCCAAGGTTCGTCCGGCGTCGATTTCGGCGCTGCCGAGGCCCCGGTGGCCGAGGTTCTTCCGGCCGAGGTTCTTCCGGTTGCGGAAGCAGAGGCGAGACCGGAAATCACCGAGAGCTTCGAAGCGCCTGCCGAAACGTTCGAACTGCTGTCCGCCCCGCGCGGCGCCCCGGACGATTTCGCCAAGTTGCATGGCGTCGGTCCGAACATCATCAAGAAGCTCAACGACGGCGGGATCTTCCACTACTGGCAGATCGCCGCGATGACGCCAGAAGACGAAGCCAAGGTCGATGCCGATCTGAAGCTTGGCGGCCGGATCGCCCGCGACGGTTGGATCAATCAGGCACGTAGTCTGATCGCCGCGTAAAGCGCGCATCGCTTGGGCGAAATCCCGAGCGATTTGAATCATCATGGCGGGCGGCGCAGCCGTCCACCGACTTTATTCTCATGGCGGACAGCGCAAGCCGTCCGCTTTCTCCGTTTTAAAAAGGACCATGTGCGATGGCAACGATCACAGCCGCATTGGTGAAGGATCTTCGCGAGAAGACCGGCGCCGGAATGATGGATTGCAAAAACGCGCTCACCGAAGTCGCGGGCGACATTGAAGCCGCGGTCGATTGGCTGCGCAAGAAGGGCCTGTCGAAGGCCGCGAAGAAGAGTGGCCGGATCGCCGCCGAAGGCCTCGTGGCCGTCGAAATCCAGGCGGCCAGCGCCGTTGTCGTCGAGGTGAATTCCGAGACCGATTTCGTCGCCCGCAACGAGGACTTCCAGGCTCTGGTGCGCAATATCGGCGAAGTCGCGGTGAAGACGCAGCTGACCGACGTCGAGGCTCTGAAGGCGGCCGAATATCCCACCGGCGGCACTGTCGACCTCGCGATCACGACCGCGATTGCGACCATCGGTGAAAACATGACGCTGCGCCGCGCGGCCTATATCGCCGTCGATGACGGCGCCATCGGCAGCTACGTTCATAACGCGGTTGCGCCGGGTCTCGGCAAAATCGGCGTCATCGTCGCGCTGGAATCCAAGGGCAACGCCGATGTTTTGACGGCGCTCGGCCGCCAGATCGCGCAGCATGTCGCGGCGACCAATCCGCAAGCTCTGGATTCGAGCGCGCTCGATCCCGAGGTCGTTGCTCGCGAAAAGGCGGTTCTCGCGGAGAAGAATGGCGCGGGCAAGCCTGCTCATGTCGTCGAGAAGATCGTCGAATCCGGCCTGAAGAGCTTCTACAAGGAGGTCTGCCTGGTGGATCAACCGTCGATCCATGCCGAACATTCGGGCAAGACGATCGGTCAGGTCGTGAAGGATTCCGAAGGGGCCGCGGGCGCGCCCGTCGTGCTCAAGGCCTTCGTGCGCTATGCGCTCGGCGAGGGTATCGAAAAGCACGAAACCGACTTTGCCGCGGAAGTCGCGGCGGCGGCAGGTCAAGCCTAAGGCAGTCCTGCCGGCCGGACGAAAGAATGAGAAACGATCCCTCAGGCGTGCCCGCCTGGGGGATTTTTTTGCGCTGAATCACGGCGTCAAAACGCTCACGATGGCGCCGCTCATGAGGGTCGCGAGCGTGCCTGATATCATGGCGCGCGGGCCAAGCGAGACGATCTCGTGCCGCCGGCCCGGCGCCATGGCGCTCATGCCGCCGAGCATGATGCCGAGACTGCCGAAATTGGCGAAGCCGCAGAGCGCGAACGTCATGATCAGGCGCGAGCGCGGGCTGAGGGCGTCGGGCGCGAGGTGGGCGAGATCGAGAAAGGCGGCGAATTCGTTGAGGACCGTTTTGGTTCCCATCAGATTCGCGGCGGTGCCGGCCTCGGTCCATGGGATCCCGATGATCCAAACGAGCGGCCGGAAGCCGAAGGCGAAGAGGCGTTGCAGGGTAACTGGCGCGCCCTCGAGCGTGACGAGGCCCAGCGCCATATTGATCAGGGTGACGAGGCTGACGAGCACGATCAGCATTGCGATGACGGCGGCGAGCATGCCGATACCGTCGTTCGTGCCTTGGACGATCGCTTCCATGAAACTGCCGGGACGCTCGCCCTCGTCGAGTGTGGCGCTCTCGCCGCGATCCACGGCGAAGGGCACCATGATGGCGGCCACGGCCAGCGCGGCGGGGGTCGAGAGCACGGCGGCGGCGAGCACGCTGCCAAACGAATCGGCTAGCACGGCCGAGAGAATCGTCGCGTAAATCACCATTACAGTGCCCGCGATTCCCGCCATGCCGCAACTCATCAGCGCGAAGAGTTCCCCTCGGCTCATAGTCTTGAGATACGGCCGGATCAGGAGCGGCGCCTCGATCATGCCAACGAAAATATGGATCGCGGCACCAAGGCCGAGCGCGCCTCCGATTCCAAGCGTCCAGCGCAAGAGAAACGCGAGGCCGCCGACGATCTTCTGAAGCACGCCCCAGTAGAGCAGCAGCGAGGCTAAGGCGCTGACCACGAGAAACAGAGGGAAAACCCGGAAGGCCAAGGTAAAACTGCCGCCGGGCGTCGTTTCCGCATAGGGCAGGGGACCGCCGCCGAGAAAGCCGAACACCATTGCCGAGCCGGCGTCGGCCGCGGTCTGGAGCGACACGACACCTTTGTTCAGGAGGGCCAGCGCTTGGATCGCGGCGGGGACTTTGAGGAGCAGGATCGCAAGCCCGGCTTGCAACAGCACGCCGCCAATGACGACGCGCCAATTGATCCCCCGGCGGTTTTCACAAAAGACGTAAGCAATGGAAAGCAGGGCCAAGATCCCGACGAGCCCCCGCATTCCGGTCTCCTTGTTGAGTTGGCTGTCTCGAGCCGGTTGAGTTGGCTGCCTCGAGCTGGAAAAAGCAACAAACCGGCCAATCGCGGGATGGCTTGCAGGATGGTGTTCACGACTCGAATAGCTCGCTTGAACGCGCGCGGCAAACAGCCTAAGCGATGATCCGGCGAGATGGCCCAGGCCTGCGGCCGTCCGCTTGCGAGGTCAAGACGGCATGACGGAAGACGGATCGAAACCGCGATGGCGCCGTGTCGTCGTGAAACTATCCGGGGAAGCGCTGCAAGGAGACCAGAGTCATGGTCTCGATCCCGAAGTGGTCGATCAGATCGCCCGGGATTTGGCACGCGCCGCTTCGCTCGGTGTCGAGGTCGCCGTCGTGGTCGGCGGCGGCAATTTTTTCCGGGGCATCCAGGGCGCCGATAAAGGCATCGAGCGCGCGCGCGCCGATTCGATCGGCATGCTCGCCACGGTGATGAACGCGCTCGCCCTCGAATATGCGATCGAGAAAACGGGCCAATCCGCCCGCGTCCTGTCGGCGGTGCCGATGCCCTCGTTGTGCGAGCCGTTTTCGCGCCAGGCGGCGCTGCACCACTTGGGCAAGCGCCGGGTCGTGATCTTGGCGGGCGGGACGGGCAATCCGTTTTTCACTACCGATACCGGGGCGGCGCTGCGCGGCTGCGAACTCTCCTGCGATGCGATTTTGAAGGCGACGCAAGTGGATGGCGTCTATTCCGCCGATCCCAAGCTCGACCCCACGGCGACGCGCTACGAGACGCTGACGCATGACGAAGCGATCGCTCGCAACCTCGCGGTGATGGATACGGCCGCTTTCGCGCTTGCCCGCGAGAACAAGATTCCGATAATCGTGTTTTCGATCAAACCTCCGGGCGCGATTTGCGATGCGCTCGAGGGAAAATCGACGATGACGCTGGTTTCGCCCTGATTGGCGAACCGGTGCCTGTCTTTGACGCCGCCTGCGCGGCATTGCTACAACTTTCGTGCGGACCTCCTGCCGGGGCTCCGCTGCCTGGCACGTGACGCGCTGGGTTATCTGGATAAGGTTTTCCCATGAGCGATACATTCGATCTTGCCGACCTCAAGCGCCGTATGCAGGGGGCTGTCGCTACCCTAAAACACGAGCTTGGCGGCTTGCGGACCGGCCGGGCCTCGGCGAGTTTGTTGGAGCCCATCAATATCGTGGCTTATGGGCAATCCATGCCGATCATCCAGGTCGCGACGATCAGTGTGCCCGAGGCGCGCATGCTCTCGGTGCAGGTCTGGGACAAAAGCATGGTCAGCGCGGTCGAAAAGGCGATTCGCGAATCAAGCCTCGGGCTGTCGCCGACAGTCGAGGGCCAGATCTTGCGGATCCGGATCCCGGAGCTGAACGAGCAACGGCGCAAGGAAATGGTCAAAATCGCGCATCGCTACACCGAAGAATCGAAGGTTGCCGTGCGCCACGTCCGCCGCGATGGTCTCGATACGTTAAAGAAGCTCCTCAAGGACAAAATCATCAGCGAGGACGACGAAAAGCGCCACGAGACCGAGGTGCAGAAGGCGACCGATCACGTCATTGGCGAAATCGATCAGACCTTGGCCGTCAAGGAAAAGGAAATCATGCAGATTTAGAGTCTTACCACCAAGTCCATGTGGTTCGTGGCACGAAAAAAGCTGCAATTTCTTGCAATGAGGCCAGTTTCTTGTTCACTGGTTGGTCCTATCCCTGAGATAAGCGTTATTGCGTTGTCGTAGTCCGCTGATCGCGCCTGCCATACCCGGGAAGTTCCATGCCCAGTGTTATAGAGAATGAGATGACAGTTGGGCGTAGCGCGGAAACGATAGATTATGGCATGAGAACGCCCGACACCACCGCACCAGGTCTGGCAGCTCCGTTGGCGGCGGCGGCGCCGTCCGGCCAGGCCTTGCCGCGTCAAGCCCCGGCGATCCCGGCTCCGGCGGGAAGTCCGTCGCACGTCGGCATTATCATGGACGGCAATGGGCGTTGGGCTTCGGCGCGCGGTTTGCCCCGCATCGAAGGGCACCGGCGCGGACTCGAGGCTCTGCGCGGGACCGTTCGCGCCGCCATCGAACTCAATCTCGCCTATCTCACCGTTTACAGTTTTTCGGCCGAGAACTGGAGCCGTCCGCTGGAAGAGGTCCGCGACCTCATGGGGCTGTTGAAGCGCTTCATCCGGAAGGATTTGATCGATCTTCACAAGTCCGGCGTGCGGGTCAAGGTGATCGGCCACCGCGCCAATTTGCAGCCCGATATCAGGGCGTTGCTCGAAGAGGCCGAGACCGTGACGGCGAGCAACGAGGGGCTGAATCTCGTTGTGGCCTTCAATTATGGCGGGCGCCAAGAAATCGCGGGCGCGGTCCGCGAAATCGCCCGCAAGTTCGCGCGAGGTGAGATCACGGAGAGTGAGATCACCGAAACCCTGTTGTCCCGCCACCTCGATACGGCCGATATTCCCGACCCCGATCTCATCATCCGGACGTCTGGAGAGCAGCGCCTTTCGAATTTTCTGTTATGGCAAGCGGCCTATAGCGAATTTGTGTTTTTGCCGATTTTGTGGCCAGACTTCGACCGGGCGGCTTTTGCTTCTGCTTTGGCCGAATTTGCCGCGCGGGAGCGCCGGTTCGGCGGCGTTTCCACGCCGGCCGCGGCCAGGACGGGATCATGATTGCGAGCCAATGGGGTTTAGAGGTTTTGCCGCTCCGCAAGGCGGTGTTCGCTCGCCCCTGCGGCTGGACCCGGCGATAGGCCGCCCCTCGATGGAAATATCCGGCGAAAAGCCGAATCCGCCTTCGGGGCCCCGCCGCTGGGGCGATTTGAGCAAACGGATCGTTTCGGCCATTGTCCTGGCCGCGATCGCCATCACCACGGCGCGCGAGGGCGGAAGCCTCTTCATCTTCGTCTGGCTGATGGCTGGTTTTGCCATTCATTGGGAATGGCAGCGTCTGATTGGCGGCGCGTCGCGAAACTTGCGATTGGCGGCCGGCGGCTTGGTGCTTTTCCTCGCCGCGATCCTGATGCAACGGTTCGAGTTGAATTGGGCTTTGTTCGTTCTGATCGCGGGGGCGGGATTCATGGCCGCTCTCGCGGGCCGGGGGACGCGCGTTTGGGCCGGGGCCGGCCTGCTTTACGCGGGTCTCTTGGTGATCGCGGTGGTGGCCTTGCGGGGGTCTTTCCCCTTTGGCGCGCGATCCATCATCTGGCTCTTCGCCACGGTCTGGGCGACGGATTGCTTTGCCTATTTCGGCGGGCGCTTGATCGGAGGCCCTAAGCTTTGGCCCCGCCTTTCGCCGTCCAAGACTTGGTCGGGCACGATCGCGGGCGTCGTCTTCGGCGGCGTGACCGGGACGCTCGTCGCCGTGCGCGATCTGCCGGAACCCCATCGCGTTCTCCCCATCCTTGCCTTGAGCTTCGCGGCGGCGGCTTTGTCCCAGGCGGGGGATGCTTTCGAATCGGGGGTCAAACGCCATTTCGGCGTCAAGGATTCCAGCAATTTGATTCCCGGCCATGGCGGTTTCATGGACCGGCTCGACGGGTTTATCGCCGCGGCGATTTTTGCTTTCGCCGTGGGCGTGATCCGCAATGGACCTTCCGTCGCAGGCGGGCTTTTCTACTGGGCGTAAACCTGCTTATGGATAAAGCATGGATCAGATCGTAAGTTTTTCCGCGCCGCGGACCGAAACCAAGCCGCCGCGGACCATTGTCGTGCTGGGGGCGACGGGGTCGATCGGCCGTTCGACCGCCGATATTTTGTGCGGCGCCCCTGGGGCGTTCACCGTCGCGGCGGTGGCTGGCGGGCGCGACGCCTTGGCCTTGGCCGCCATGGCGAAGCGGCTCGGCGCCTCGTTTGCCGCGCTGGACGATCCCAAGGGCTATGCCGCCTTGAAAGAGGCTTTGGCCGGCACGGGCATCGAGGCGGCGGCGGGGCCGGAGGCTGTGATCGAGGCGGCGCTTCGCCCCAGCGATCTCGTCATGGGCGCGATCGCGGGGACGGCGGGCGTCAGGCCGACATTCGCGGCGCTGGAGGCGGGCCGGACCATCGCCCTCGCCAATAAGGAATGTTTGGTTTGCGCGGGACCGGCCTTCATGCGCCAGGCGATCCGCTCGGGCACGCGGCTTCTGCCGGTCGATAGCGAGCATAATGCGATCTTTCAGGCCTTGGGCGATTCCGATTCCGCGACGATCGAGATGATGACCTTGACGGCGTCGGGCGGACCGTTCCGGACCTGGACGCGCGAAGCGATCGCCGCTGCGACGCCCGAGCAGGCTTTGGCCCATCCCAATTGGGCGATGGGCCCCAAGGTGACGGTCGATTCGGCGGGTTTGATGAACAAGGGCCTGGAAGTAATCGAGGCCCATTACCTCTTCGGCATCGAGCCGGCGCGGCTCGATGTCCTCGTTCATGCCCAGTCGATCGTGCATGGCCTCGTTTCTTTCACCGACGGTTCGGTGACGGCGGGTTTGGCGGCGCCGGATATGAAAGTGCCGATCGCCCATTGTCTCGGCTATCCCGAGCGGATGAAGACGGCCGCGCGCCGCCTCGACCTCGCGAGCGTGGGCCAATTGACCTTCGAGCGGCCCGATTTCGAGCGGTTTCCGGCTTTGCGGGTCGCGTTGGACGCGTTGAATACCGGCCGGGGATTGCCGACCGTGATGAATGCCGCCAATGAAATCGCCGTCGAAGCTTTCCTGCGGAAATTAATTTCCTTCCACGACATCGCGCGGATCGTCGAGGACGCCTGCGAGGCGGCGCTGGCGGATGGCTCCGCGCGGGAGCCGGACTCCATTGAAGATGCCTTGGCTCTTAACCATCTTGTAAGAGAAAGAACCCGGTCCACCTTCGGGAGCCTCGACGGGGCCTCACTTTTAACGAATTAGTAACCGACTGGTCCTGACCGGGGCCCTGCGGGCTGGCGGATGGTGACGTCCCGGCCGGCCGCCGTGGTTCCATTACAAAACGCGTCATGCGTTTTAGGAGGCTCTATTGACGGTATTGGCGCATTTTGAGTCGATATTCACTTATATCCTCCCCTTTCTCTTCGTTCTCACCCTTGTCGTGTTCATCCACGAACTCGGCCATTTTCTGGTTGGCCGTTGGTGCGGGATCAAGGTCGACGCCTTCTCGCTGGGTTTTGGGCCCGAGCTTTTGCATTACATCGACAGCAAGGGCACGCGCTGGCGCCTCGCGGCCCTGCCGCTTGGCGGCTATGTGAAGTTTCATGGCGATGCCAATGGCGCGTCCATGGCCGATGAAGATGTGATCGACGCCATGCCGGAAAACGAAAAGGCCGTCACTTTCTTCGGCCAGCCGGTCTGGAAGCGCGCGGCGGTTGTCGTGGCCGGCCCGGTCGCCAATTTTATTCTCGCTATGGTTGTGTTTTCCGGTCTGTTTTTCATCAACGGCCGGGAGGTCTTGAGCCCCCAAGTCGGCGTGGTCCGGCCGGGCAGCGCGGCGGAAGCGGCCGGCTTCAAGCCCTTGGATCTGGTCGTTGCGATTGATGGGCAGCCGGTGAAAAGCTTCGAGCAGATGCAGCGCGCGGTGCAATCGAGCGAAGGCCCCATGACCTTCGCCGTGCAGCGCGAGGCCGGCGTGGTGACTCTCACCGCGACGCCCCGGCGCGAAATCCTGAAAACCCGGTTTGGCGAGACCCGCGTGGGGATTCTCGGGGTCGAGGCCGCCAATACCAAGACGAGCTGGCACAAAGAGACCTACGGGCTTGCCGATTCTGTCGAAATGGGCGCCTCGGAGACGTGGTTTATCGTGACCTCGACCGGGAATTACCTGCGCGGCGTCGTGATGGGCCGGGAATCGGCGGACCAAATTTCGGGTCCGATCCGGATCGCGGAAGTTTCAGGGGAAATGGCGAAGCTTGGCTTTGCCGCGCTTCTGAATCTGGCGGCGATTCTCTCGGTGTCGATTGGTCTCCTCAACCTCTTGCCGATTCCTCTGCTCGATGGCGGCCATCTCTTATACTATGCCTTCGAGGCGTTGCGGGGCAGGGCGCTTGGCGGGAAGACGCAGCAGTTTGGTTTCCGGCTCGGCATTACCTTCGTCGCTGCCTTGACGATTTTTGCCGCCTATAACGACATTTCGCGCTTGGTCCGGCAGGTGATTCACTAAGCGCCCGTCAGGAAACAAACGCTTCACGTAATTGGGCTGAAGGAGCGATCGTATAGTTCCATTCGCCGTGGAAATCGGCGCGTTGGATGTTGAGGCTTTTCATTTCGTCGTTTGA
>JBEKFQ010000003.1:0-105833 GCA_050013235.1 Beijerinckiaceae bacterium | reverse complement strand
TCCGCTTCCGACGATCACGAAATCCTTGCATTTCGTGATCACGTGCGCCGCTTCCAGCATGTGATGTATCGCAGCTTTCCTGAGCATTACGATTCATGTCCTCGAATTCGGAACAGGCGTCTGGACTCGGCCACGAGATCGCACATCGTTGCCGCATCAATGGCGATGAAGGCGGGCATCGTGTCCCGTGCATAGTCACCGGCTGCATCATCCTGTGCGGGTATTGCGCTGACGTCTGATGCATGGCCTTTTAGCATGTCCGGCCATAATTTGACGGCGTCGCCGCTATGCGGCTCGGCGGCCATGTTTCTAATCTTCTGCCTTGCCAAGTCCAGGATTGTGGGATTGTCCTCGATCATTGCCGCGATCCGTTGCCCGACCAGCAGCCGGAAGATTTGGTTCGCATCATGATGGTTTCGGCGGATCAGGCTCTTCGTCGTTCCGTTCATCGTCCGCTCCGTTAGCTATTCATGGATGTTAACGGTCATATTTCTCGGATTGGTTCCAGGTGTCGTAAGATCCGGTTGCCCATCGGCGTCCCCAGCCACGGCCGCCCATCCCTGGATTCGACGATTGCTGCTCCTTTATCGGCATTCTCGGCTGTGAAATCGCTTCGAAAGTTTACCTGCAACGGCACAGAGGTCACCGCGCGACGCCCTTTTAAAGTTAATAGCGGCGATCTGGTCCAAGCGCATCCACACCCACCCCTCCGGCAGTGCCCACGACCCATCCACCGCGCCGGCCCCGGCATCCAAATCGTCCGGCAGATGTCCGCTCATACCGCCCAATCCGTCACGATCAACCCCGGCACGCGCTCGAACTCGCGGCGGTTCGTTGTCACCAAAGCCGCGCCACGCCGCCGGGCCTGCGCGGCGATCAGCACGTCATAGGGGCCGATGGGCGTACCCTGCTTTTCGAGATGGGCGCGGATCGACCCCGCTTCTTCCGCATCCTCGGAATCAAAGCGCAGGATTTCAAATCGTTCGGCGAGAAAGACATCGAGAAGACGTCCGGATGCCTCGCGCCGGTCGCTCTTGGCAATACCATAGCGAAGTTCAAAAATGGCGATGGCGGAAATGAGAAGCATCGTGCCGGCGGCCAACTCGACCTGAAGCCTAGCATCGATGGCGGGCCGGCGCTTGTTCAAAGCGAAGACGATCGCGTTGGTGTCGAGACAGAACATTCGCTGGTATCAATCGAACGAAATGGAATCATCGGGCTCGACCGGCAGATCGTCCGGCAAACCATTGGGTAGAAAATCCGCAGCGCCGAGCGCGTCGAGTCTCGCCCGCCAAGCCTTCACATCGAAAGGCGCCTTTTCCAACGGCTCCAGAATCACCTTATCGCCCACCTTGCTCACGCGCACCTCCGAGCCCTCGAAGCGAAACTCCTTCGGTAAGCGCACCGCCTGGCTGCGGCCATGCATGAAGAGCTTGGCGGTCGGCTTCCCCACCGTTGGTTTCTCGTAAGGAGGCGTACTGGCCTTCGCTGTCATGACCGGCTCCAGAGTATCGATATCTATTAGTGGTAGATATCACGCGACGAGAACATCCGTCAATTCATCCGGCAAGGCCGGAAGACGGGTCTCGAACAGCGCCCGCGCGCGCAAAATTCCGCCACGCACGGCAAATTCAGGCGCCTCCATGATATCCGCCGCCTTGATCTCGATATTGACGGCAAGATGATCGCGGATTGCCGTCAGCCAGGCTTTCTGCCCGGCGGAATAACCGCGTCCCGCCTTTTCCTCACGGCCAAGCCAAAGATTGAAGCGGCCCGCGGCCACGGAGGGCAAAGGCTCCACGGAGTCCGTCTGCCCCAAGGCGTAGCGCACCAGCATGACGATGCCGGCCAGCGTTCCCGCAGGATTGCCGCGCACCTTTTCCGCCGAGAGCCGCTTATAGGCGCGCCAGATGTCGATGGGCTCCAACAGCCAAGGCGGCCGCTTCAGCGCCTCCTTCAAATCATCTACCGCCTCGTAGGCGAGGCGGTGTTGGGCGTAAGGGAGCCGGTAGAGGATCTGCAGCGCGACGAGTTCATCGCGGCGGTCATCCAGGAACCGGCGGAATCGCTCGACCGTATCCGTGGCCTTGTGTGCGCGGCCGGCCAAACCGTTCAACGCTAAAAAAATGCTTGCCATGAGGCCATCCAGCTATGTCGCACGGGTGCTGGCGCCGGACCGCATTTCACGATCCCAGCAGGTCAGCATCTTCACCGGGATGCCGCCCCGTTTCCGTTTTCCCGGACATTTGGACGCGCGCGGACGCCCCTGGACGCCGCTGCATTCTCCCCAAAAACTTCCCAAAAACCAAATTCTGGGCGCCAAATTTCAGCTAAGTCTTTGATTTTATTGGTGCGCCCAAGGGGAATCGAACCCCTGTTTTCGCCGTGAGAGGGCGACGTCCTAGACCGCTAGACGATGGGCGCGGGAGAGTTGAGGAGAGCTATAGCGCTGCCCCCACCAGGCGGCAAGGGGGCGGGTGACGATTGTGCCGGTCCTACACGATCTGTCCGGTTAAAACGCACGGGACCGCCCGATGCTTCCGCCCGCGATGCTTTGCCCAGCGCCGGACCCGCGAAGCCATGGTAGTCTGCCGCCATGCGAGTTCCGGCTTCCCCCGCCCCCGATGTGCGCCCGCCTTTTCCCCCGCCGCTGGAAAGGCGGCCAGGCCCCATCACCTTTCTGCGGACCTTGCAGCGCAACCCCATCGAGACCTGGACGCGGGCGCATTTCGAACAGCCGATCCTCACCGGACGCGGGCCGCTGGGCATTGGCGCCGTGGTCAGCGATCCCGACGCCATCCGCCGGATTCTCGTCGAGAATGCCGCCAATTACGGCAAGGACGCATTGCAAAAACGTATTCTCGCGCCCGGTCTCAGCCACGGCCTCTTGACCAGCGAAGGCGAGGAATGGCGCATCCAGCGCCGCGCCCTGGCGCCGCTGTTCACGCCGCGCCTGACCGCCTCCTTCGCGCCCGCCATGGCGCGCAATGCCCATGCCCTCGTGGAGCGCTGGGCCCGCTTGCGGCCGCGGCGTATCCTCGATGTCCAGCCGCAAATGGCGCGGGTGACGTTGAATATTTTGGGCGAGACGATCTTTTCGGACGGGCTGGAGCGCGACCCGAAGGAATTCATGGAGGCGATGAGCCATTTCTTCGCGACGATCGGCACGCTCGATCTTTTCGACCTCCTGGATTTCCCGGATTGGATGCCGCGCCTCTCGAAACTGCGCAGCCGTCCCTCCGTCGATTTCTTCCAATCGGCCGTCGAGGCGATCATCGCGCGCCGCAAAGCTCTCCTCGCCCGAGACCGGCCGGCGCCGGAAGACCTCTTGACCCTACTATTACGCGCCAAGGACCCGCAAACCGGCGAAGGCCTTGGCGATCTCGAGGTCAAGGCGAATATCATGACCTTCATCGCGGCGGGCCATGAAACGACCGCCAATGCCTTGACCTGGAGTTTGTTTCTGCTCTCGCTGTCGCCGGAATGGCGCGAGCGGCTTGCGCGCGAGGCCGATGCCGTCTTGGACGGCCCCTTGGACGGGATGGCGGAGCGGCTTGTCGAAACCCGCGCGGTGATCGAGGAGGCGATGCGGCTTTATCCCCCGGTGGCCAGCCTCAGCCGCGAGGCTCTCGGCCCGGACGATCTCTGCGGGCGGCGTATCCGCAAGGGCACCCTGGTCGTCATCGCGCCCTATGTGCTGCATCGCCACGTCTTGCTGTGGAACGATCCCAACCGGTTCGACCCCAGCCGGTTTCTCCCCGGTGCGCGGGACAAGATCGGCCGCTATGCCTATTTGCCGTTCGGCGCGGGGCCGCGCATCTGCATCGGTGCCGCATTCTCGATGCAAGAGGCCGTGCTTGTACTCGCCGCGATCATGCGGCGCTTCGTGCTGTTGCCGGTGCCCGGTCACAAGGTCGAGCCGGTGCAGCGCATTACATTGCGCCCGCGCGGCGGCATGCCGCTCATTCTGACGGCGCGGGACTAGACCCCTTTCAAAACACGCCCGGCCCGCTTTTCTCCGGCACGCGTTTGGGACCACTCTCCTGCGCGGCCGGAGCCGGCGCGCCGGACGGCACCATTTCAGCAACGGCAAGGCCGAGACCATGGATACTGGCGCGCAGGACCGTGTCGCTCACCGGGGCCTGATCCTCCGCCGCATGAGACAAGCGCCATTGCGCGGCTTCCAGACTGTGCCGCAAGCTCGAAGCCCGTTCCCGGTCCTTGGCCTCTTGCGCCGCGCGCCCAGCGCCTTCGAGCTCGGCCTCGCCGAGACGGAGCTTCACCCGCGCGGCATCGAGTTCTCCCTGCAGCGCCCGTTTCGCCCCCTCGAGATCCGCTACCAGCGCCGTCTCCGCCGTCAATCGCTTCCGGAGGGATTCATGCGCCGCTTGGGCGGCCCCGAGTTGATTGGCAAGAAGATCGCGCTCTTCGCCCGCAAGCATGCCCTGTTGCCGCGCGGCGTCCAATTCACGCGTCAAGGCCACGCGGGCGCGCGCCGCGTCTTCGATCGTCATTTCCAAACCGCTGATGCGTGTCTGCAAGGCGCCGATCGTGCCCCGCTTCTGCTCGAGAGTTTCCTCGAGCTGCCAATGGGACTTCTTGAGTGCTTCGTGATTCTCGAGCCGCTTTTCGAAATAAACATGATTTTGATCGAGCGCGATCCGGGTGGCGGCGAGCCCGGCGTCCGCCTCGATGGTTTCGCGTGTAAGCCGCTCAATCTCACCGTGTTGGAATTCCAGCTCCTGGCGCGCACGCGCGAGCTGTTGCGACAAGGTGAAAATCTGGACGGCCCGGCGCCCCAATTCGCTCATGTCGGCGGCCTTGCTGGCGCGCACGAGCTCCATGTCTTGTTCGAGCGCACGGGCGGCAACCGCGAAGCCCGCACGCAGATGATCGCGATCGGCCAGAATTTCCTGCATCGAGACAGGAATTTGCACCTGCAAGCGCTGGCGCGTGAGACGCAAAGCCCGCGCCCAGAGAACTGGCGTGAAGCTGAGGGCCAACAACCCGGCCACCACGCAGCCGAGCCCAAAATAAATTGCTTGTTCGATCACGGCTTAAGCCAAAAGAGGACAGGCATTCCGATCACTATGCCACGCGCCGCGATCCCAGGCAAAAGGGGTTAGAACGGGTTCCGGATTAAAATGGGTTCCAAGTGGCCCGGTCGGTAAATTTGAGATAGCCGACATTGACGCCGAGCCGGGCGCCAAGCCCGGTGCGGATCGGCACGAGGACGATATTGTCGGCGGTCAAGGCCGTCATGCCGAAGCCGCCGACGAAATAGGCCGAGCCATCAACCCCGCCGAAGCGCTGGAAGACGGCTTCCTTGGCCGGCAGATTATAGACGAGGATCATCGTCCGGTCGCCATCCCCGCCGGCGTCGAAGCCGATGGAGGGACCTTGCCAAAATACGCGCTTGTCGCCGGCATTGCGGGTATAGAGAATCCCCTCGCCATAGCGGAGCCCGCCGACGAATGCGCCGCCGGCTTCCTGCCCCAAGATATAGCCATTGGGCTTGCCCCATTGTTTCGTGGCGGCTTCCACGACCTCGGCCAGGCCCTTGGAGATCGACCCAAAGAATTTATGGCCGGAGACGATGATCTCGTTCGACGAATAAGGGATCGGCCTTTCCTGAGCGGCGGCCGGCGCGACGGTCAGATGGAAGCCCGTGAGACAAAAAGCGGCGGCAAGGGCCGCGATCATCCATCGCCTGTCGTACGTGCGGCGGAACCCCATATCCGTCTCCCTCGGTTCAAATCATGCCTGTGCGCCGGGCGCACGCTAACCCAAGTTAAACATTAGGCAAGGATAGTTAATGCTTGCTTAACCGCGAGGGGGCCGCGATGGCGCAAACGCGTCCTCATGTATTGGACTGACATGTATTGGACGGACTTGCGCCGGGCCGATGGCCCCAGGCGACGAAGGGTCCGTTGCGATATTGAACTCCCGCCTTGCCATAAAGCAAAGGCGCGCCGGTTTGATCGAGCACCACGCCGCCCGCGGCCCGCAAGATGGCGTCTCCCGCCGCCGTATCCCATTCCATCGTCGGGCCAAACCGGGGATAGACATCTGCTTTGCCCTCGGCGACCAAGCAAAACTTCAGGGACGAGCCTGCCGAAATGCACTCCGCCACTGGCAAGGTTGCGAGAAAGGCTTCGGTTTCACGATCCGCATGCGACCTGCTGGCTAAAGCGGTCAGACCGTGGGACGGCGCGGGCCGCACATGAATCGCCCGGCGCGCGGACACGGGAGGCAAAGCCGCGCCCGGCTCGATCTCGCAGGCATAGGCCTGGCTGCCCGCCATCCAGAGCTTGTTGATCGCAGGCGCGAAGACCGCGCCGGCGCGCGGCACGCCATCGATCACCAGGGCGATATTGATGGTGAACTCGCCATTGCGATGGAGAAACTCCCGCGTGCCATCGACGGGATCGACGAGGATGAACGCCCGGCCGCAGGCTGGCTTCTCGCCCCGCGACGCGGCTTCCTCCGCGATCACGGGAAACTCGGGACAGCGCGCGGAAAGGCCCGCAAGGATCACCGCCTCGGCTTTTTCGTCGGCATCGCAGACGAAGCTATTATCCGCCTTGCGCCGCGCATGCGGATCGCTGGCATAAACACTCATCACCGCCACGGCGGCCTCGAGCGTCAAGGCCGCGAAAATCTCCGCGACGGCATCGCAATCGATTGCTGAATCGACTGCGGTGGCATTCGCCACGGGACCCGCTTGAAGCATTCCCATCGACCTCTAGAGCTGACGGGCCGCACGGAGCGACCGGATCCAACAACGTTCCTTCCGGGCGCGGAACGCACGATCGCCCGGGATCGCCAACCGTCATTTGCAGATGATGACGGGAAGGAGACCGGACACATGCACCTTTCGCCGGAGTCTTGCAAGATTGCGGCGGCTCGCCCTGTGCGGTCCGCAAGGCACGTCGAGCGGGAACGGCCTGCGCGCCTGCCACGGCTTTTACCTGGGACGCCAGAGAATTCCCTATGAAGGCTTTGTCCCGGCATCGCTCACAGCCCCCAGCAATCGCAGCATGCGTTCGGCAAGAACGGCAGGCGGCTCTGGATTCAGGGCGAGCCGCCCATCCAGGGCCAGCATCGCCAAGCCGTGAACTGTCGACCAGCAAAGCAAGGTCCATTCACCAGCGCGATTTGGAGGAACGAGCGAGCCGACGCGATCGGCGAGAATTTTGTATGAAACAAAGGCGGTTTCGGCGAATTCCGGGCTCCGTTCCGGCGAAGCCTGGCCAAACATGAGCCGGAACAATGCGGGATTATCACCGGCGAAAGTGACATAAGTCACGCCCTGCCGGAGCAGGGCCTCGCGGGGATCGGGATTGCTATCCGCCTCGGCCAAGGCGGCCGCCAGCCGTTTGAACCCGATCATGGCGACGCCAGCGAGAAGCGCGTCCTTATCGGCGAAATGACGGTACGGCGCCATGGCGGAGACGCCGGCGCGCCGGGCCGCTTCACGCAGGGTGAGGGCCTTGGGATCGACGCCTTCCTCGAGGATATCGAGCGCGGCAACGAGCAGCGCTTCACGCAAATCGCCGTGGTGATAGTTCTTCTTCGACTCGAATGTTGACAATGTAATCATCTCTGTTATGTTTACAGCGTAATCAAACGGAGGCGACCATGCAAGCCAATTCCTCGCGCCAGTCAGCGACCTCACGGGGTACCCCGGTCTCATCGTCGTCTATCTCGGCTTCCGGGTCTCCAGCTGGCGCGGTCTTTTGAGCCTTTTAGGCATTGGCAAAGCCCTTCGATCGATCAATCGTCATAAACCCGATGGCCTGCTGCTGCACGAGCCGCTTTTTTACAGCTTACGCCATATCGGCATGCGGCAATACTGGCGCGACCTCGAAGCCCTGGAAGAATTCACCCGGTCGGGCCCTCATAAAATCTGGTGGCAGGAGTTTTCACGAGATCCGAAAGGCTCTGGCTTCTGGCACGAAGCGTACCGGAAACAAGGCGGCATGGAAGCGCTCTATATGAACATGCCCCATCCCACCGGCCTTCTCGCATTTGCCCCGGCCTTGCAGCCGAAAGGCCCTTACAGGACTTCGAGGGAGCGGCTCGCGGCCTGAAAAAGATCCTAAAAAGTCTCCGGGGGGTTTGAACCTCGTCGACGCTCGCCGCGACACAGAAGTGCCGGACGCGAATGTCCTTTGATCAAACCACGAGGAGACTGAACATGACCCGCGCTTCTTTCCGTAAAATCGCTCTCGCCGCTCTCGCCACGCTCACCTTGGGCGCGAGCTTCGTCACCACATCCTCGGCGCAGGCGCATGGTTTCGGCGGCTTTGGCTGGGGCGGCCTTGGTTTCGGGGTTGGCGCCCTCGCCGCAACGGCCGCCGTCGCGGCCGCAAATTCGGGTTGCTATTATCAAGATCGCGAATGGGTCGACCGCTACGGCCAGGTCCATGTCCGCACCGTCCGGATTTGCGATTAATCGATCGAGCCGCCCAAACCCAAAAGCCTCCCGGCTCCCCGGGAGGCTTTTTGCCGTCAGCGGCGAATAAGCCGGCCAGTCGAAAAAATCACGAAAAAAATCGCCGGTTTCGCGAACCTTTCCCTTCTCCGCGGCGACACAGCAGGACCGGGCGTCATCGTCGCCGGCTTAGACCACAAGGAGACCGGATATGCGCAACCTTTTCCCTCGCAAACTCACCGCCGCCGTTTTTGCGGCACTTATCTTGAGCCTCGGGCTCGCCGCGGCTTCCGCCGAGGCTCATCCCGGCTTTCATGGATTCCACGGCTGGGGCGGCTGGTATGGTCATTACGCCGTCCACGACGATTGTTTCACCCAGCGGCGTGTTTTCGTCGATCGCTACGACCGGCTCCACGTCCGTTACGTAAACGTCTGCTACTAGAACGTCCGCAGGCCTATCCGGCCATCCCAAACCTCCCGGCTTTTTCCGGGAGGTTTTTTTGCGCCGCTTTCAACCCCGGTGGACTCACCGGGCCGGCGAGACATCGCTCTCTTGCGTCATATTCTCGAGAAATCGAAGCCCGGCTTCGAACCTCGAGCGCGCCCCACGCGACTGAGACATGAGCCGGGCCTCCGGCGCCTTCTCGTGACGCGTTGGAGAATGATCATGGTTCGCTTTGCCTCCCGGCCGCTGGCTTTCACCCTGCTCGCGACCGGCGTTTTGATCGGCGGCGCGCAGGCCTTCCCATCGGAGGGCGCGCTGCTGCCGAAGTCCTGGACGCCGCCCTTCAAAGCCTATGGTTTCGGCGTGATCGATCCCGGCGAATGCACACCCGCCCGCAAGGAAGTCATCGATCACGGCAACCGCGTCCACATTCGCGTGATCCAGATCTGTAATTAAACCCGGCTCAATGCGGCGTGGCGCCGACCGCGGCCGCGGCATCCACGAGACCGGCCCCAGCCCCGGCCTGGTCCGCCGCCAACCGGTGCGCCGTCTCGCTGAGAATCTTACGAATCTCGTCTGGGCTAGCCTTCCCGTCGGCTTGAAGCAGCAGAGCGGCGACGCCGCTTACTTCCGCCGCGGCGACCGAAGTTCCCGATGTGAACTGAACCGCACCGCCAAGACCGGGCGCGATGACATTGGCTCCCGGCGCCGCGACGCTCACATAAGCCCCTCGGTTTGCCTTGGCGAAAATTTTATCGCTGGCATCCGTCGCCGTCACCGCGATCACGCCGGATTGCGCGGCGGGGTAAAGCGGCTTGGAATTTGGCCCCGCATTGCCCGCCGCCGCAATCTCGATGATGCCCTGTTTGCGCGCGGCATCCAGGGCATCGCGCAATAAAGCGTCCTCCGGCCCGGCAAAGCTCATATTGACGATCCGCGCTCCATGCGAAGCGGCGAAATCGAGCCCGCGCAGAATATCGAAACCCGTTCCATTGGGTCCGCTATTCTGGTTTGTAAAAGCGCGGATCGCGAGCAACCGCGCCTGCGGCGCGACGCCGGTCAAGGTTTTATGCGCCACGATCACGCCGCCCATCGCCGTCCCATGCGAAAGCGGCACGAATTCTCCGCCAACGGCATCGAACCGGTCCGCGACAGTGCCTTCGATCTCGGGATTGGTCTCGTCGAGACCCGTATCGATCACCGCGACCAGCACATTGGCGCCCGCCGAAATTTTATGCGCCGCGTCAAGCTTAAGCGCCGTAATGGCATATTGCGGCGGCTTGTCCGGCGGCAGGCCACCGGCAGGAGCTTGTATGGTGCCCCCGGCGGGCGCGGGAATGGAATCCCCCGCGGGTTGAGGCTGCTTATCCTCTTGAAGCTCGTAAACGAAGTTCGGTTCGATCGCGGCGACGAATTGCGGCGCGCCGCGCATGGCCCCAATCGCGCCAGGCACATTTTGGCCCCGGCCGATGCGGTAACGCCGGACATCGAGATCGAGCAAGGCAATATGCGCCGATGCGAGCGGCGCGAGGCCGTAGCGCGTTTCGAGACGCCGTAGCCGCGCCGGCGTCACTTGCCCCTTGATAGAGACTAGAATCTCGCCGGCGACATAGCGCCGTTCATCGGCCGCCGGAATCGTGAAGCCGGGCCGGGGCGGCAAGGTTCGCCGGACTGAGCGGACCTGCTCGGCACCCGGATTGGGCGGGACGAACCGGCGCCGGACTGGCCTGATGGGACCTTCGGGCTCGCCTGGCGGCGGCGCGTCGATCGTTTGCGGAGGCGGCCGGGTCGCCGCGCCAATCAAAAGCCCCCCGGCGACGATCCCCGCGCCGATCAAAACGCCTGTCGCGAGACCGCCTGAGCCGCCTGAGCCGCCGCCGCCGCCGGCCGGCCGGCCAACTGGCACACTATTGAAAGTCTGAGCGGCGGACGGGCCGGCATGGCTCGCCGCGACCACGGCAAGAGCGACAATAAGGGTTCGGCAAGACCGCAAGCGCATGGCGATTCTCCTATACCCCCTTCATACCCGCATCGAGGGGAAAACGAAGCTTAAACCGAGTTACAATCCAGCGGCGCGCCCACTTAATCCAGCGGCGCACCCAATTAATCCGGCGGCGCGCCTGGCGCGACGAAGCGGATGAGGTTGCGGCGCTCTTTCAAGCGCACGATCAATTCGTCTACTTCGGCCTTGGTCAGAGCGCGATCCCCCAAGCGCAGCTCGTAGAGCCCGCCCGGCAAGGGACCCGCGACGATCGAAGCCGTATTATCTTCCAAAAGCTTGTTGATCTCTTGCGCCGTCGCGTTGGGGACAAACGACACGATGAGCGACCCTCCGCTGCGGATGCCCGCGCCGGGATTGATCGAGGCGCTTTCAAACGCCGCCTGCGTGCCGTGCCGGCCGGCGATGAGCGTGCCGATCAACCCGGCCTGGGCCGCGACGACCAGAGCCGCCGCCATCGCGCCCCAAGCCAGGGGTCGCGGGGCCAAGCTCTCGAGCCGCGCCGCGAGCCAGCCCGCGAGATCGAACCGCGCTTTCCCTCGCGCCGGCGCCGCGTCCAAAGCGGCGAAAAACTTCGCCGCGGCCTGGCGCGAGGGCGCGGCCAGCGCCTCGTTGTCCTCGATCGCGGCACTGCGCTCTTCCAGGATCAGGCTGAGTTCGCGCCGCAGCTCCGCATCGCTCATCAGGGCGCGCATGACCCGCTGGCGGTCCTCCCCGTCCAAGCGGCCGGTGGCATAAAAGGGGAGGAGATCGGCAATCTCGCGCCCCGCGACGGGTTTTTCCTCGGTCATGGCCAGCCTCGATCCAATCCATTATCCTTGGCGATCTCCGCCAAGCGTTTGCGGGCATAAAAGAGCCGCGTCTTCACCGTGGCCTGCGGGATCGCGACGACCCCGGCCACCTCCTCGATCGACATCTCGTGATAATAGACGAGGTCGATTATCTCGCGATGCTCTAGCGAAAGCTTGTCGATACAGCGGCGCAGCACCGTGCTCTTGTCGTGCTTCTGGCGGATCACCTCGGGATCGTCGGAATCGTCCACGACCGCTTCGGCGGTTTCCTCGTCCAAGCTTCGATGCGCCGGTTTCCGCAGCGCCGACAAGGCCTTGAACCGCGCGATGCCGAACAGCCATGTCGAGACGCTCGATCGCCCCTCGAACCGCCCGGCTTGCTGCCACACATCCATGAACACCTCGCTGATGAGATCGTCAGCGATCGCCTCGCTGCGCACCATCCGGAGGACGAAGCGGAAGACGCGCACGTGATGTCTCGCAAAAAGCGACTGCATGGCCGCGCGGTCGCCATCGGCCACGCGCTTGATCAGGCTTTCGTCCGAAACCGCTTGCATCCCCGCCAACTCCCGGCCGGTTGAATCTCTGTCGCGCCAAAGGACCGGAAGGTTCAACGCGGTGACAGATTTCTTCAAGCTCGACCGGAAGTAAAGCAGGTTGAGAGCTGGAATAGCCTCGAAGACGAGAATTCTTAGGAGAAAGGGACGGCTTTGGCGCGTCCGCGATCACGGCCCACGGCACGGCCTAACAGGCGCGCCGCCCCATCGCCGCGCGATCAAAGCGAGATGCTCGTAAAATATCTCTTGGCCCGCGCCTCCTGGCCTAGGAGACGCCCCACGCTCCAAAGACGCGGGGCGCCGGACTGTCATTTAGGCCCGAAGCGAAGCTTGGGATCGCCGATGAAATTATAAAGTCCGATATGGGTCAATTGCCCTTCGGTATCGAGCCAAACCTTGCCCCCGATGTCGCGCCATTTCTGACAGAAGCCGAAATCCTCGCTGATATAGACGCCCGTCTGCTTATCGATCATACAATCGAACAGCAGGTGGTTCTCTTCCGCCGCCGCATTGCCAAAAGCGTGGACTTTCTTGTAGCGGGCTTCGGGATAGGCCGCGATGAGCTTCAAGATGGCCTCGCGTTTGATCAACATGAAGCCGCCGCCGCACCAAATCCCGGTCGCGAAGCGGCCACGGCGTTCGAGCTCCGCGCCTTCGCACAAGCTGCCGACATATTCGAGCGGCGCGGTCTCCAAGGCTTCGCCGGATTCGGCGCGCGCAACGCCTTGAGCATTCCAGTTGATCACTTTGAGCGGATAGATCCCCGCCACGACATCTTGATTGAATTGCAGCATGCTGGTCACTTGCTGCGCTTCGAAACGGATATCAGCGTCGATGAAGAGAATATGCGTCGCATCGGGCACGGCTAGGAATTGCGAGACGAGCGTATTGCGGCCACGGGTGATCAAGGCATCATGCCCAAGCAGCGCCAGCGTGGCATCGAAACCCACCTGCGCGGCGTGGTGCATGAGACCCAGGACGGAGAGCATATAGTGCTGGGACACCAGACCGCCAAAACAAGGTGTGGCGATAAAAACGAGAGGGCGCTTTTGATTCGTTGTCATGTTGTATGCTCCGTAAGGCTAGGGTCTGGCTCGTTCTGCATTCGGCGAAAGGCGCCTAAAGCTCTCGAGCTTCCCGTCCCCTCGAAAAAATCTTCATTCACGTGATATCTCACACCCGCGTTCGAGCGGGCGGCGCCGGCACGCGATTGCGAGGAAGAGTCCGGAAAAGTCATCCCGGTCTTCCCGCGAGACTCCCCGCTACGGCAAGAGTCCAAGCAGCCTCGCGTGAATTGCCTTCCGCAAACCGGTTTAGACCTTTACAAACTTGACACCGGCATCCCGCCCCTTTTGCCATGCGAGTTGAACCCAAAACTGAACCTGACTGACATCATCCGAGAGAAGAAATAGTTTTGGCAACGGCCGGTCCTGCGCGAGGCGGAGCCTTGCCCCGGTATGAGAGCGATCTTGAATCAAACAATCCACGATCACCCCGTGCCGTTTGTCCGTTAATTGACCCGCGCGCAGCCGGGTCCGCAACCGTTCATTGCTTCGCTTATCGGCGGGAGGCCCCTTGGACGGAGCCACACTGATCACGCTATAGGTGAATTCGGAGCGCAACTGCTCACTGAGCGGACCAGGTCCAACCTTCCGTCCGAGTTCAAGCCGCGCCGTCATCATACGCTCCCTGGACGCGGATCGTCAGCTCGCGCCAATCATCCCCGTCACTCTTGTAACGCCGAAACGATTGATCTTCGAGCCGCCACCGCATTCTAAGAGCCCTTCCCCGTCGCATTCCCGATGGATTGAAAGGACTTTTCACGCTGGAATGGCTTGACCGGCACGAGACGGGCATCCGCGATGGCATCGGCGAGCCGGGCCGTATCATATTCGTCGTCGAACGACGGCACCGCGAACCAAATATGTTTGACGTCGATGCATCCATGTGTGTTCTTGAGCGCGAGCGTAAAGAACGCCGACACCGACATGTGATGGAATTCCATATCGATGAGGATCGTCGGCGGCTCGTCCCAACTGACATCGAGAGCAGCAGCCCAAGCGAAGTTCATCGTTCCTTCCTTGAAGAAAAGCTCCGTCGAGGAACTTACGAGATCCTCGATGTTCGCGAACTTTTCTCCGTGAATGAAAGCGATGAGATCGCTGACATCGATCAACCGCAGATCGGCGGCAATTTCTCGAATACTGTTCGCAACGATCTTCGTGCGGACAAGGTCGATTCGTGTTAGTGTTTTGGACATCGACGACCTTCAGAATGAACGCGGCTGACGATTTGCGCGTGCTTGAAGAAAATGGATGAGTTCCGCAACCGCTTTGTAGAATTCCGCAGGGATCATCTTGGACACTTCGACATGATCGTACATGGACCTTGCGAGAGCCTTGTCTTCTATCACGGGAATGCCATTGGCTTCGGCGATTTCACGAATTTTGAGAGCGATGAGATCTTGTCCCTTTGCGAGGACGAGCGGCGCACCGCCCTCTTCCTTAACGTAGCGGAGTGCGATGGCGAAGTGGGTCGGATTCGCGATAACCAGGGTTGCCTTGGGAACCGCGGCCATCATACGGCGTCTATGGCGATCCATCGCGATCGAACGGCGCTTCGCCTTGAAAATCGGATCGCCTTCCGCCGCTTTCATTTCGTCCTTGATTTCTTGCTTGGTCATTCGCAAGTCTTTACGCCATTTGACCTTCGTCCAAAGAACGTCCGCCGCGGTCAGAAGCGCATAAGCGACGCAGCACCCTGAGAGGAGACGGGCGATCATGTCCAAGACAATCGCGCCAATCTTCGAGGGATCGATAAAGATGGTCTGAACGAGAGATTCGAAATCACCCCGGAGAACCATATAAGCGACCAAAGCGACGAGGACGAGTTTGGCGAGGTTCTTGAGGAACTGAATGAATCCATCCAGGCTGAACATCCGCTTCAGCCCACTGATCGGCGAAAGCTTCGAAAAGTTCGGCGCAATACGGCTAAACGACACCTGCGGCACGCCTTGGACGAAGGACGCGACAAGTCCCGAGACCATGAGGATCGTGACCATCGGAATCATAAAGACCGCCGCGGCACTGGCGATAACATTAAAGAGAGCCATGACGTCGGCGGGCGTGTTGAGGGGATAGAGATCCGGCCGCGCAAAAACATGCGTCATCGCTTCGACTAGAGGTCTAATATTCTCTTTCAGAACAAGCGAGACGATAATTAGTGTCGAGCCCAATGAAAAGAAGACGGAGGCCTCGCGCGAGTGAGGGAGATTCCCCTTTTCCTTTGCGTCACTAACTTTCTTGTCTGTTGCTTCTTCTGTTTTGTCCTCGTTCGAAGTATCGCTCATGAGATACTAGCCGCCTTTTCACTCGTCATCGGATTCAGCGCGCAGTTCGACTTCGCCGCGCTCCGCCATCTCGAGCAGCATTGCGACGATTCCTCGCCGTGCGGCGGAAATTTCTTTCTGAGGCGCGTCGCCGAAACTGCTCATTTCGTTCTCGACCAAACGTCTCGCGCGGGCCGTGAGCGACGAGAGAACATTGGCACAGAACTCTTCGTCCGTTCCGATCAGAGCGAGAACGATTCGTTCGCTCGGAACCTTTTCGAACAAGACTTGCCGTGTTTTCTGCGGCAGCTTGACGAGATCGTCGAACGAGAAAAGCTTCGAACGGAGAACTTCGGCGTCCTCTGGCCTATCAGCCTCGAGAGCGGCTAGCATCTCCTGCATATGCTCGGGAGCCATTTTATTGATAATATCCGCCATCTTATTGGCCGTGGCCCCGGCTGGCCGCGGCGGATTGACGATGAGATCGTCGTGGAGTCTGACTTCAATCAAACGGACAGGTGGATCGCCGACGATCCGCAGGCTCAACAGACGGCGCATGGTTTCATTACGAACCGGGCGCGGCAACAAAGCCATCACTTCGGCGGCGCAACCCGCATCCACCTTGGCGAGGCTGAGAGCAATGACTTGGGGATGTTGCATCAGCAGATGCTCGGCGATCTGCTGAGGAGCGACCGAGGAGATTTTCTCCCAGATCGACTTGTTTGAATTCCCCAAAACGTCCGACATGATATCGGCGACTTGGTCGGGCGGAAGCGCGCCCGCGAGAAGGCCTTCGGCCTGATCCGCGGTTCCCCGCAGCTCCATCTCCTTGGAAAAATCACCCGCGAATTCTTCGACGAGCTCTTCCAAGACGTCGATCGGCACGGAGCCGAGTTCGGCGGCGGAGCGCGTGATGATTTTGAGTTCGTTGGCGTCGAAATGCCCGAGCAATTTGCTTGCGAGGGGCTTGCCCATCACAAGAAGAAGCGCCGCGACTTTTTCGGGACCGAGAAGCGGGCGGTAAACCCGGTCGATATCGTACGTTGCGTCGATCATCGATCCTGCCTATTCACGCGAGGTGGCTTGTTGAACCAACGATTTCGGTCAATCGGACGCCGAGGCGGGAGGGATCGTCGTCAAGGACGACCATTTCGCCGCGGGCAACGACCCGTCCATTCACGAGGACATCGACAGGTTCGCCAATCCCATGGTCGAGGGGGACGATCGCGCCCTTTGCAAGCTTCATGAGATCGGCCACGGGCATCACCGTCGAGCCGAGCATGACTTGAACGCCGACCGGGATGCGCATAATCGATTCGAGGTTCCGGGGCGTTGCCCCGGCGCCCGCGGCAACAGCGGAGGAGGAAAGTTCGCCATCAAAGTCAGAAGAAACGTCGGACATAGGTGCAGCCTCATATTCGGGCGAAAACTTCGGGATTATTCGAAAAGGTTCAAGACGTTTGGTGGCGCGGCGCCACCGCTCTCTGGCTCTGGCGAAGTCTCGGAAATACGAACGGAATACCGGCCGTCCGTTTGGCCCAACTCACAGCGGAATAGAAGCTTCTTGTCGCTTCGAAGTTCGCAGCGGCTGGAGACCATTCTCGGGAGGAGCAGAGTTTGACCGATCTTCAAGTCCGCGATGTCACCTAGCCTGAGACTATTGGCATCGAGATAGGCATCCAACTTGACCATCGCCCGCCCAACTTCGGATTGGAAATGCTCGGTCCAAAGCGGGTCGAGCGAGCCCGCGGCTGGCGACGAAGGTAAAGCGTCGAGCTTGAATCGATCGGCGATAGCGGAAGGTATCGCGGCACGCAGGGTAGCGCGGACGTTGCGGCATTCGAACGCCAGGTTCGCCACGGTGACTTTCGAAGAACGATTCCCCAGGACAAGCGGATCGAATTTGGCTTCGATCTGACCAAAAGTGATCGCGCCTAAATGAAAGATTGCACATTCCTTTTCGAAGACCGTCGCAAGCAGGTTGAGCGCCGAGCGGGCAAATTGACGATCGATCGGCGTGCCGGGGCGCGGCTCGGAGGGTAAAGGCTCCCCGCACACGCCGCCGCACATGAGTTCGATGTAAAGCTGGACAAAATCGTCTTCGAGACTCACAACCATGCGCGAATTGGCATCGGGAACCTCGAAAAGACCGGTAACCGCGGTCTTTTCCAAGGATGCGAGGAAATCGCTCGCGGTCTCGTTGGTGAGCGACGCTAGCGAAAACGAGATGCTGACACCTTCCCCAAAGACTTTGGAGAATTGCGGAATGCACGCATCCGCGATCCGTTTGATCGTTTCCTTCACGAAGGGGTTGGCTTCGCTTGTCTGCGGCGCATTGCTCAGGAGCGAAGCGGGGCTGAAATGTCCCATGCTCGCTTGAGTCATACTCAGGGATGCCTTTGTCATTTAAGCCGCCTGCTTGACCGAGTCGGGCGCTTGTCCGCCATTCATCGTCTCGTTTTCAACGTCGTCGATCGACGGCCGGTCGTAGGAAGAGATCGTCTTACGGCCATGTTCCAAGGCAATGAGGGGCATGGCGCCGTTCATAAAGGCGAGAAGCGTCTGTTTGATGATGACATAAAGCCGTGCCTTTTTTTCGCGCGTCACTCTGATCTTGTGAGCGACCGGGCCAACGAGGCCATATGACAAAAAGATGCCGGCAAAAGTGCCGACGAGAGCCGCGCCGATCAATTCACCCAAAACTTCCGGCGATTGGTCGATGGCGCCCATGGCCTTGATAATCCCGAGAACGGCGGCGACGATACCAAGAGCAGGGAGACCGTCAGCGGCGGATGTGATGGCTTGATAGGCCTTTTGCTTGTCGCGGTTGATCGTTTGGATTTCTTCGTCCATCAAGGCTTCGATCTCGTGGGTCCGGGCATTGCCGATGAGAATGAGGCGGCAGTAGTCGCAAATGAAGGACGTCATGTCGCTATCGGCGAGAACCTTGGGAAAGCGCTTGAAGAGATCGGAGTCTTTCGGAGTGTCGATTTGCGCTTCGAGTTCGTTCCGATTGTTTCCGCGCAATTCGCGCATCAACACATAGAGCAGGCCGAGAAGATCGAGATAATCGCGTTTCTTGGGAACGCTTCCCTTGATCGCTTCAAGGGTTCCCTTACCCGCATCCTTGATCGTCGAAAGTGGATTTGCGACGACGAAGATCCCGACAGCGGCACCGCAGATCACGATGAATTCCGCAGGCTGCCATAAGACTCCGATTTTACCGCCGACGGACGCAAAGCCGCCGAGCACACATCCCAAGGCAATGACAATGCCGACAACGAAGTTCAAAGCCATTCTCCTCAAATTCAACTGGAACAATGCACCAGATTAGCCTTGCCCGAGGCTGACGAATTGGCTTTTGACGAACGCTCGAAATGCGGCGGATGACCAGTTGGAGCGGCGTGTTCCAGACGTCAGCTTCAAGCAAGTTTGCCGGGTGATGCTGGCGTAGCCGGAGCCTTGACAAGAAAGGCTTTGCAAAATGCCGCTGTTTTGATTGTTCCATTTTCGTAAAATGTGAAGGAGCATGGCGGGTCCCCCATAATGGATCGAGTGTCCGGAATTCTGGGGGAAATTGGCTAAAGCGCGATCGCTCGACGAGCGGCCGGGGACCGCATCAGAAGGGGGATGATCCATGCGCACGAACCTTTACGTTTCGCTCTCGGCGCAAGTCGCCTTGCAGAAGCGCTTGGATACAGTCGCGAATAATATCGCCAACGTGAACACGGGTGGCTTTCGCGCCGACGGAATCACGTTTGAAACAGCTCTTTCGAAGGCGGCCGAAGCGCCGACGGCATTCGTGACGGCGGGGACAAGCTATATTTCGCGCCTCAAGGGGAGTGTGACGCAAACCGGCGATCCACTGGATGTCGCCATCCAAGGCGACGGATGGCTTGCGATTCAGACACCCGACGGTGTCGCTTACACCCGTGACGGCCGGTTGCAAATGACTGCGGCCGGCGATCTCCAGACCCTCAACGGCTATCCCGTGCTCGATGCCGGCGGCGCGGCAATGCAGCTCCAAGCCGATGCCGGACAGCCGGTCATTGCCGCCGATGGCATGATTACGCAAAATGGCCGGCAAATCGGCGCCCTCGGGCTTTTTTCGATTCCCGAAAACGCCAAATTCACCCGCTTCGATAACTCCGCCGTGGTGCCGGATCGGGCCGCGACACCGATTCTGGATTTCTCCACCAATTCGATCGAACAGGGCTTTTCCGAAGGATCAAATGTCAATCCGGTTCTGGAACTGACCAAACTGATTGAGATCCAACGGACGTTCGATTCGATCGCGACGACCAATCAAACCAGCGAGACCAATTTGAACGATGCCATCAAGACTTTGGGCGCGGCTCCTGGCTCGTAATTATCAGGGTTGAGGCGATAGACATGCAGGTCTTGCGGGAATTGGGAGATAGGGCGGCGCGGGTTGCAGCGCGCAGCGCGATGCTGCGGATCAGCGGGACCATTACCGAGGTCACGCCCACGTCCTACCGCGTGAACGGTCTCTCGCGCTTCCTCAAGCTTGGGGATTGCGTGACGCTGGGCCGGGATGGTGGCCGGCGCCACGGCGAAATTGTGCGGATCGACCGCGCGGGCGCGACGGTGAAGCCCTACGACTCCACTGCGGAAGCCGCCTTAGGGGCTCCGGTCTTTCTCGCGGAACCCGTTGCCTTCGCGCCGGATCCCAGCTGGAGAGGCCGCGTGATCAACGCGCTTGGCGAGCCTGTCGACGACGGAGGGCCTCTGATGTTTGGGCCCGATCTTTATTCGGCGGATTCCGAGCCTCCGCCGGCCTTGAGCCGGGCACGCGTCAAGAAGCCGCTGAAGACAGGCGTGCGGATCATCGACATTTTCACTCCGATCTGCGCTGGACAGAGAATCGGCATTTTCGCGGGTTCCGGCGTTGGCAAATCGACCTTGCTGGGAATGCTCGCGGGGGCCAAGGGCTTCGACACCGTCGTCATCGGTCTTGTTGGAGAGCGCGGGCGCGAGGTCCGCGAGTTTATCGAGGAATCGTTAGGCGCCAATCGTCCCAGAGCCGTAACCGTCGTCGCGACGGGAGATGAAAGCTCCATGATGCGGCAGATGGCGCCACGTACCGCGACGACCATTGCGGAATATTTTAGGGACCGCGGCGATTCGGTCTTGTTGATGATCGATTCGGTCACGCGGTTTGCGCATGCCGCACGCGATGTTGCCTTGGCCGCTGGCGAACCCGCTGTCGCGCGCGGCTATGCGCCGAGCGTTTTCACCAGCCTGCCAAAGCTTTTGGAGCGCGCGGGACCAGGCGCGGAAGGCAAGGGATCGATTACCGGCATATTCTCGGTGCTCGTCGACGGGGATGACCACAATGATCCGATCGCCGATTGTATCCGGGGAACGCTCGACGGGCATATCGTGTTGGACCGCGCGATCGGCGATGCCGGCCGTTATCCCGCGATCAATGTCCTGGCCTCGATCTCGCGCCTGTCGCATCAAGTTTGGTCGCCGGAGGAGCGCAATCTCGTCAACCGGCTGAGGTCGATGATCTCGCGTTTCGAGGAAACACGCGATCTCCGGCTCATGGGCGGATTCCAACAAGGCGCGGATGCCGAACTCGATCAAGCCGTCGCGCTGATACCAATCATTTACGATGCCATGATTCAATCGCCGCGTACGCCAGCCAGCACGGATGCCTTCCGCGAATTGGCCGAGGCGCTCGGTAAAGTGAGGTAGCCCCATGCCTGTTACCAGTTCCGCATCCTGGGCGGCAAAAATCCTCGCTCGTGTCTTATCGCCCGAAGGCATGTGGGGCCTCGGCGGCTGCGCCATGGCCTGCGCTTCCAGCGGGTTTGCGCTCTATATGACTTTAAACGCGCCCGCGTCTGGGCCGAGGTCGCATGATTTCCCATTGTTCGCTTCGGTATCCGCGCGGGCCCACCGGCAAAAACTAGAACCCGCGCCCGTCGCCGCGCCTGCCGTGGACGACGAGGACATCGATCCCGTGGTCACGGGTTCGATTCCTGGACGCGGAGAAAAGATCGAACCTCCGGTCGCCTCCGCCTTGTCCGGAGATGCCTGGGATACCGCATCCGGCAAGCGGATTCTGCCCCATATGATCTTACATCAGATCGATGGAGACGACGCCCTTGTCGAGATCAATGATAGATTGATCGTCTACAAGATCGGGGACCAAATTCCAGGCGCCGGGCAGTTCGTGGCGGTGACGCAGCAGAATGGACGGCCCGCGCTGGAGACGTCCGCGGGCTTGATCGTCGAAACGCGTTAGAACGCTTCCCACTTTGGTGTCTCACCAAAGCGACGGGAAATCGCTCTCTCCCTCAGGAGTGAGGGCATGTCCGCGATCGGCGGCTCTGCAACTTTTTGGGGACCTGCTTTAGGAATCCGCCCGGGATCGCACGTCATGCAAGCCACGATCGCGCGATGGTTTGGGATGCGTTATCGCGGGCGTTCGCGCGGCATCCCGGCCAATCGGAGGCGGCGCCACCGGTTAGGAGAACACGCGATTCGATAGGGCGCTTGAAGCTCGAGCGCGGGGCCTCGGATATCCAAACAACTCAACCAATATCCCGCATCAATTGTTACAGGCGGCAACACGCTGCATTGTCCGCCTCTGAAACAGCGAAGGCCTTCCAGCGTTTCCGCCGGAAGGCCTTATCCCCGTGTTGAACGTTTCTGAAAAATCTAGATGAAATCCCGAGCCTCCGACATCGACCGGAAGCGACGATTCCCGACGATCGTCTCCACCTCGACCGAACCGTCCGAGAACGTTCGGTAAGGCCTGCCGACGCGCGGCGGCGGCGCCGGCGCGATGTCTTCGCGGCGATAGGCATCGGCCATCGGTGCAGGCGGTAGCGCATGCGAATGTGTTTTTTGCCCCGACCGCACGAGGACCGCTTCAAAGAAGCGGTTCAAGGCTCCAAAACCGGTTTGCAACGAACCGACGAGAGCGAGGCCGAATCCACTATAGATGAGGCTATTCGCGACATCGACGAAATCCGCGTGAAACGATGAAGGCATCGACTTGGGGCCTTGAGCGGATATAAAGTCCGTAATTGCTGTTTCTCCGAGGAGCAAGGCCCAACCGATAACGGATAGGGTCAGGCCAACCCAGGTAACCCGGCCAATCTTCATAGCGTCGAACTCCGCTCGCGAATGCTCAGGGGCAGCGCTACCGATGAGGGAAAAGTGAAAATGCCGTGCGGTCAATGTTCCGTCTCCTCTTTGGAGAAATAAGTGAAATCTTGAATGAGAACCGATTTGACGAGGTTAGCGCCGAGCCGTTCATTCGTTGCCTGGACCAGGTGTTTGGTGAACTTGTTGATGTCGTATCTTTCGAGATGGGAAAAATCGAGGCGATCGTCTGAATAGAGCGTACGGAACGCTTCATCGAGCAAGAATGCCTCCGGAGATACTTGTATTTTTTTCAACATGACTGCATCTACCGTGTAACCAAACTGAGCAACGACGAAACCTTGCACACTTCCCTTGGCTATCATTGGCACGTTGATCACACGGGTCTTATCGAACTGTAGCGCTATTGCGCCCTGCTCTGCATCGGCTGGCTTTTTCACGCTATCGAAATAGGCGGCGGCATAGCTCGACGCGAGTGCGACGATCAAAACCCAAACGCCAATGATGAAGCCTTTCATGCGAACTCAAAACCTCTAAAGAAGAACGCGCGCGTGTACGTACCGTCGGATTCCATTTCCTGCATGACACGAACGATGGTCGCCGTAATATCTTGCGCGGCTTGAAGGTGCAAACGAAGGACAGTGCCATTTTCATCTAGTTTTGTACGAAACGAAGCGAGGCGGTTGATAATGTCCTGGCTCGGAATGGTTCCCTCGAACGATCGCATCAGTTTGTCGAGTTCCAAAAAGCCCTGCCGCTTGCGCCGGGTTAGTTCCGGCAGATCAAGCGCATCGCCTTCCCTCAATCCCTTGATTTCTTCGTCGAGCAACTGATCGAGCCGCTCGACCACCCTAAAAAACGCTTCATAGCTCGCCTCCGGCACCGATGGCCGCTGCAACGCCGAAAATTCCTGGCTCCGTGCTTCGTAGTTTAGAGACGCGGACATTGCATGAACCTCACGACACTTTCAAAATCTTTGGAGCCCAACTCGAACCGACCGCGATTTACACGTCACCCGGTTTCAACTTTGAGCCGGCTTCGCCACAGCATGCGGCACATTTGGAGAATGCGCCGCCATGATTTGCTTTGCGATGCCGAGGCTCCCGCTTTTAGCAAGCTGATTGGCGAATTGCTCCGCCATCATGGAGCGATAGATTTCGGCCGAATTTTTATCGCCGAATAGCTCTGTATCCTTGGGGAGGATAGCCTCCACAAAGTTTTGAAGCAAAACTGCCTCGAATTTCTGATAGGTTTTTAATTGGTCTTTTTGAGACGTCGTGCTGAGTGAGCCGCGAGCATTGGCAAGGCCTGGACTCGCGATCTGCGATGCCGGGCTTTGTGCATTTGCCAAGGGTTCCCTGGCCGCCGCGAGGCTAGCGGAAAACGAAGCCCCGGTGATACCAGGATCGGCCGCCAATTTGGCGAGCCGGTCCGTCGCTACCCGTAACTTGACGGGATCGGCCGCACTCGCAACATCCAGAACGATATCGGAGGGAGGAGAGATCGCCACAACAGGCCTCGAGTTGGAATTTCAACTCCCTCACAATGCACGCCGTGGCTTACGGGAAGCTTGCGTCATCCGTCCAAGATGCCGCTTCGATCGTTTCTTCGAGCTGACGCTTTTCGGCCGCGTTGCTGGCGGCGGCACGCATTTTATCGGCAAGGCCTTCCGCGAGTTTCTCCCTCCGCTTCATCGCGTCGGTGTGCAAGGTCTGCGAGGCGACATTAGCCTGGCTTTTGACAAGGGCTGTTTGCAAACTTTTGCTGCGCTTAAAGGCTGCCGCCGACAATAAGGGGCTCAAACTATCGGCATTGGAGACGAATTCCTGGAGACGCGCCTGGTCGGCTTGCAGTTCTACGGTCTGCCGCTTGATGTTGTTCAGCTTCCATTCCGCGAGTTTGACGAGTTGGGTCTGCACCGCCAGAATACGCTTGGAAGACTTGAGGCGATCGCGCATGATTCATTCCCATTTGAAATCCGCGCAGCCCCGGGTGGCAAAAGCCACGCCGGGCTGCTTAACCAGTCCGTAGCCAAGAGCCGAATGCCTGCGAAAACATGTCGAGCGCCGGCGAAATGGTAAAATAGAACAAGAAGCCGCCGCCGAAGAGCAAAAAGGGCGTGCCGATAAAGGTCACCGGAATTTGCGGAACCAGCTTGTTGACGATGCCGATCGCGACATTGGAGATGATGGAAAAGATGAGAAAAGGACTGGCAATCCGCAACGTCAAAAGAAATGTCTTCGTCGTGCCATCGACAAGTTGCACAAGGCTGAGCCTTGCATCGAAGCTATCGTGAATGGGTAGAACGGAATAAGACGCGGAGAGGCCCCGGAAAATCTCCCAATGAAGGTCGGTGACAAAAAGCAGCATCGTCGCGCCCAAAGTCATAATGGTCACGATAGCGGGAAGCCCCTCCGATTCGTCAACCGGCGCGCCAAGGTTCGCGGAAAGGCCGATCGCCATTGAGATCGCCATGCCCATCGTCTCCAATGCGGTGAAGAAGACGCGGCCAAGCATGCCGATGAGCGCGCCTTTGAGGGTTTCGCAGGCGATGATCGCAAAAAGGCCAAAGGAGTTGGCTTTTTCAACGAGCGGCTGGACATCATCGAGAACGAGCGGCGTCATGGCGAGGGAAACGGCGATAGCGACAAACAGCCGCGCCTGCATGAGAATGCGCGGGCTCGAGAATCCCGGCATCAAAAGCAGGCACCCGCCGATGCGGCAGAACACAACGAATGCGGATAGGACAAGGGCCGGCGCTGGGGTCATTATGAGATTGAGCCAAGCGTTTTGATTTGCGATCCTCGTGCAATTTCGAGATGCGATAGGACAGGTAGGGTCGCAAACATTCTTTCGATAATCATGCGGACGTAAATGCGGGTCTCTGGCGTGGCGAGAAGAACGAAGCTGAACCCCTTATCCATCCGGTCACGAATGACAGGAGCTGCTTCTTGCCCGAATTGCTCGACCATGCGGGGATCGAGATCGAATTCCGGAGAATCTCCCTTGCTATCCTTTTTGAGACTTTGTTGAAACGCGGCTTCCCAGCGGTTTCCAAGCCGGAGAACATTGAGCGTTCCGTTGTCACTGAGATCTCCGCAGATCTGCTGCGCAATCCGCATTCTGACATGTTCCACGACCTGCTCGGAGCGGCGCACATGGGGAACAATCTCCGCGATCGCCTCGAGAATGATATGGATGTTACGGATCGAGACCCGTTCAGCGAGAAGAAGTTTAAGAATGGCTTGAAGGCCAGAATACGAGATATGCGAAGGACAAATTTCCTCGACGAGGCGCTTATATTCGGGCTCCATCCGGTCGAGCAATATACGTACGTCTTTGTAGGAAAGGAGCTGCGCCAGATTGTTGCGAATGGTCTCCCCGATATGGGTAAGCAAAACCGATAAATTATCGATGCTCTTGAACCCATCGCGAGCAAGTTCGGGTACAAACGAGTCTGGAATCGAGAAAGCTCGCATTCCAAATGCCGATTCACGAATTTCCTGGCCTGGAACGGACGGCACGCGCCCGTCTCCGACGATAACCATGACATCGCCGAGGCGGATTTCATCCGCGGCGACAATGGTGCCGTGAATTTTAATTTGATAGGCCTTCGGCGGCAGCATTAAACTGTCGCTCAACTTGATCTCGGGAACCACGATACCATATTGGCGCGCGAATTTACGGCGCAACTTTGCAACGCGCGCGCCAAGCTCGCCATATCCCGCCAACATTTTAAGCGCGAGCTGCTTGCCCATCACAAGTTCGATTTCGACCGTCTTGAGAGACTCCTTGATCGAGTCCCGGACCTCGGCTTGTGCATCTTGGGCGGCGGCAAAGGCTTCCGCGGCTTCGGCGGCCCGCACGGCGGCAAGCTTGCGCGGAATCGTATAGCCGACAAAGGCCATGAGACCGGCCAACATCGCGAAGGGGAAAAACGGAAGACCTGGGACAAGCGACAAGAGGCCGAGCAAAAGCGCCGCCACGAACAGCGCGCGGGGATAATTCGCGAGCTGATTCAGGACCGCCTTTTCGGTCGAACCGCGCGTGCCGCCTTTAGCAACCAGCAACGCTGCCGCGAGGGAGACGATCAGCGCCGGGATTTGTGAAACGAGACCGTCACCGACGGAGAGCTTGACGAAGACATCCGCGGCGTGCGCCAGAGGCATGCCGTGCCGGGTGGATCCGATGATAATGCCGCCGAAAATATTGACGGCGAGAATGATGATACCCGCGATCGCGTCGCCCCGGACGAATTTCGAGGCCCCGTCCATGGACCCGAAGAACGAGCTTTCTTCTTCCAATTCGCGGCGCCGAACTTGGGCTTCTTTATCGTTGATGAGCCCCGCGTTCAAATCGGCATCGATCGCCATTTGTTTACCGGGAATGGCATCGAGAGTGAAGCGCGCGCCAACTTCCGCGATACGCGTTGCACCCTTTGTGATGACGAGAAAGTTCACCGTGATGAGAATTGCGAAGACGATCAAACCGATCACGAAGTCCCCACTCATCACAAGCTTCGAAAAGCCGCCGATGATAAAGCCCGCGGCGTTCACGCCTTCGGGCCCGTTGGAAAGAATTAAGCGCGTGGTCGCAATATTCAGCGACAACCGCAAAAGCGTAGAGACAAGCAAAACCGTCGGAAAGGCCGAAAAGTCGAGAGGTTTCTCGATCCAGAGCGCCACCATCAGAATGAGAACGGACAGCGCGATCGAGAAAGCCAGTCCCATGTCGATTAAGAACGACGGGACTGGTAGAAAGAAAATCGCGAGGATCGAGACGATACCAGCCGCGAAGAAGACGTCGCGCCCGCTCTTCTTATTGGGAGTCGCCGCAGCAGGAGCCGCTGGTTTTTTTGCCGCCATGATACCCACCTACCTTTTGGTGGTTCATCCTAAGCGGCGAAGCTTGCGCCGGGATGGTTTCACGCCGTGCAAGGCTGGTCAAGGCTGCAAACAGTTTTCAGAAAAACAATGCGCGGGGAAGATGATGGCAAAGTCGCGGAAAGCCAAAACGAACCGACGCCAGCCCGAAAGGCAAGTTCACTCACCGCGGGAACCGGGATAGGCGTTGTTAAAAGCCGCGCTCGATCCGGGAATAAGTCTGCTCGGTGAAACTTGAAATTTGCCCGCCCATGAACGACGCCGTAAACGTCGTGACAAGGAACACAGCGATAATCTTGGGAACGAAAGTGAGGCTCGACTCTTGAATTTGTGTCAGAGCCTGGAATAGGGCGACGATAAGCCCCACGGTCATGCCGACGGCCACCGAGGGACCAGCCCCCATCATGATCGTCCACATGGCCTTTTGGAGGATTTCTAGCGCGTCCGCTTCGTTCATGATTTAGCTCAATGTCTCGCCATTGCCGAGCACCAAGGTCTGCCCGTTCGCCAAGGTTGCGGTCAAGCCGCCGGACGAGTTGATCGCAACGGAACTCACCGTCCCGGTCACACCGCCATCGGACGAGGTCACCGTCTTCCCAATCGTCGAATCCGCCTGCTCGAGCGCTTGAGACGTCATCATCGTGCTGAGTTTGTTGTTGGTGTTCAGCTGCTGCTCGACTTGAGAGAAGGAGGCCAGCTGGCTGAGATATTGGGTCGGATCGGTCGGCTGGGTCGGGTCCTGATTTTGGAGCTCCGTCACCATCAATTGGAGAAAGTCATTGTAGTTTACGGTCGCGGCCGATGAGGCCGCGGCCGCCGTCGAGGTCGACGATGTCGACGACGTGGCCGAAGATGTAGCTGAAACAGGGCTGGTCGTTGTCATAGGCGCTCATCCCGGGCGTTACCGAAACCGGACAAACCAGCTCCGCACGCCTCCCCGCACTTTCGAATCAGTGATTCGATGAGCCAAATGATGCAGCCGCATAGACCTACGATGCAAGCGCAATCTTACTTTCATTGGCCAGGATAGAATCATCTTTCGCGAATAATCCACGCAAAACCTTGAGCGCGTCGAAATAACGGTTCGACTCGACCAATTTACCGACCTTGGAAAGTCCGTCCAGCACGACCTTATTGCTATAGACATCCATCATACGGGGGAGGCTGTCTTTAAACAGCGTCTTCGCCGCATCGGTATCGCTTGGGTCGATGAGCATCATTTGAACGATGAAATAGAGTTGCCGCAACGGCGTGACGGCGGCATCGACGCCCATGACATGAGCCTCGAGCAGAAATGCCGCATCGTTCAAAAGTTCGATGCTGACCTTCCGGTCCACACGCAAAACGGCCCCGTTGATGTAGATTTTTTCGTCTGGGCGTAAAGTTATTTGCATCTCTGTCTCACAACAGCCCATCGCGCACGATCGCGCAAATCTCGCTTATTCCGGAGCAGCTTTTCGACTTGCCGAGGCGCACTGCGTCGGCCTCCTTCAAGATCCAAATTCCAATAGAAATCAAATTCGCCCGGATTTCGACGGGCAGCCCGTTTTCCTCGCTCGAGAGTTCGCCCACAAAAACGTTCCAGAGCCTACGTGTGTAATAGAGCGCCTCCACGACTTCGCGTGTATTCGGCCCAGCGGCGTCCGCCGCTTCCAAAAGACCAACCGCACGGTCCAGCGCCTGGCGCTCGATGCTCCGGGCTTCTTTTTGATCGTCTTCGATCGCTTCCGCGTAAGAGAACTGGTACATTTCAATCTTATCCGGCTGTGAGATAGTTGACGAGACTTAGCGACTTAAGCTGACTAGTCAGGGAGTAAGAGTCCTGCAATTGCGTTTGCAGATTCGTAACGGTGGTCGACAAAGTGGTAGGATCCACATCCTCGAGGGTCCCGACATTCTGGGTCAGAATGGTTTGTTGCGCCGCCATCGACGTATTGGCTGACGTAACCGCGTCTTGGGTAACGCCGACACCCGCTTGGATTTCAGTCAGACTCGAGATCCCCGAATTTAGGAGCGTTGATGCTTGAGCCACGACATCTTGGGTTTGTGTCGTCGTGAGGCTTTGATTCGCGGCGGCGTTCAACAAGGAATAGGCCTGCGCGATTTGCTGGAAAGCCGATTGATTTGCTGAAACCGAAGTCGACGTTGTTTGTGTCGGCGAGATCTGACTCGTCAGAGTGGTCGAGGACGCACTAGACAGCGAACTCCAGCCCGAGCCTTGAAACAGAGTGGAGAGCGCGCTCGATGATCCGCTCAAGACGGTTCCCAAATCGGTTCCCGAGGACTGGGACGACGCGACGTCGGTCGTCAAGGCGCTCGTGGCCGCGGACTCGATCGCCGCGGAAGTCGCGATCGGAGCCGTTTGGGTGTTGGTACCACCAAAAATATATTGGCCCCCGGACGATGTGTTGAGCTGCCCGACCAAATCGCTCAAACTCGATTGCGCTTGCGTCATGAGAGTCTGCAGAACGGTCGGCGACGATTCCGCGCCGATCAAATTATCCGCCAAGCTCTGCGCATCGGACATGATGGCGGTCAATGCCGAGTTTGTCGCGGACAAGCGCGTACCCGTCGACACGTTGGAAGCGGTCAGGGACGTAATCTGATCGCTCTGTTGCGCCAGCGAGATCGCATAGCTTGTCTGCGAACCGAGCTGAAGACCAAGATCGGCATAAACTCCCGAAGCCACTTCTTGTTGCGCGGTAGCGAGAGCACTCTCCGTCTGCATCATCGGCTGACGCATCACCGATTGAAAAGATTGAGTCGAAATGTAAACCATGGTCAGGTTCCCGACTGCACGGCAGTAATGAGCGAGGAGTACATCGTGTTCACCGTGTTCAGCAATTGAGCGGATGCTTGATAGGATTGTTCGATGACAAGCATTTGCGACATTTGATCATCGAGGTTGACACCGGTTGCGTTAGACAAGGCCGTCGTCGCGGTCGTCACAACCGAACTTTTGTAGGTCGCCGCATTCGATGCGGTTTGGTAATTGCTTTCAAGCCAGCCTACGGAAGAATCCGCGTAATTAGCTAAAGTGCCGCTCGCAATGCCGCCGCTCGACGAATCGAACGTCTGTGCAGTGCCAAGACCGGTGACGTAACTATCGAGCAACCCGGAATAAGCGGCGTCGCCGCTGGTATTCGATGTATAGGCAGTCGTTCCATACGTTGCGTTGCCACCGGAAACGTCGCCGTCGCGCAACAGATCCACGTTGCCGCCATCCGACGGATCGACGCTCGCATTGACCGAAATGCTGGCGGCAAGCCCCGTAACGGAGGACGGGAGCGTCTCGGATCCGCCATTGGTAAAAAGACCCGCCAAGGACGGAAGCGACGAAGAGGATGGCGTGTCCGCAAAGGTGGAAATCAACGAACCCGCGATCTGATCCAATTGATTCTGGTAGTTTGGCGCCACCGTGTCGCGGAGTTGGCTCAAGCCCGCCAAGGCGCCGGATTGGATCGCCATGGTCGCCGTGGGCCCCGTGATCGGGATGCCGTCGACCGTCACGGGGTTTCCCGTGGTGGAAGCCGTATAGGTCGTCGTCGGGGTGAAAGCGACTGTCCGTGCCGTTTCATTGAATAACGTCACGCCGCTATCGGTCGTGATCGTCGTGCCCCCGTCGGGGCTGGTCGCAGTGGTAATTCCAATCTGATTTGAAAGCTTGCTGAGAATCGAGTTGGCCGTATCCTGGGCATCCGTGACGTCGGCGCCCGACGCCGTTCCTTTCTCGATTTGGCTATTCACCGTCTGGAATTGCGAGAGAAGATTGTTGATCGTGGAGACCGACGACGCCATCTGGCCGTCGGCCTGCTCGCGGACGGTCTGAACCGCCGCCGCCCCGGTGTTCAGCGACTGAACCATCGCTTTCGCCGCAGTTACGACAGCCGTCCCGTTGGCCGTCGTGTCGGGCGCCGAAGCGTAGGTTTGCAACGCATCCGTCAAATTCGAGAGCATCGTCGAAGGCGACTGGTCGGCAGCTGCGGCTGCCGTCGTCGAGGTAGCCGCTGTGCTGTTGAGTCCGAGCGTGTCTTGGATCGTGGTCAACCCCGAACTCAATGCGCTCGCCGCCGATGAATCCGCTTGTGCCTGCAACAAATTGGACTGAAGGGCGGAATTCGCCGCATTGGTGACCGAGGCGACGGTCGACGAGCCATTGAACGTCGTCAAGACATTGGCGGTCTTGAGAGCGTAACTAGGCGTGTTTACGTTCGCAATATTTTGCGACAAGATTGACGACTGCGCCGCGACCGACGTTAAGGCCGATTGCGCGATATTCAGTGTTGCGGTCAAGCCCATCGTGATTCTCTGCCTTCATCGTGCCGGCGGTGCCAGCCCCCGGCCTTAAGAGACTCGCCCAAAAAGGTGGACAAAACGTTTACTTTGTTTGGTAACCTTAATGAAAACCTACGTAGCGCCGGAAGAATGATCCCATTTTTGGACAAAGCAGCCTGATGACGGGCCGGCACTCACGATCTCTCTCGGGGACGGTCCGTCCGGGCGGCGCCCGATGAGCGTGAGCATCGCGCAATATGGCGCTGGCCGGACGGCTCGCGCCGCGAAGAGCCTAAGCAAAAATTATTAATTCCGGATCGCGGAAAGGCGAATTTATTAAGAAAGCGGTCACCCCGGCGCTTGCCGCGCGGGCGAGAGATCACGCATTCCGGCGCATGATGCCTAAATCATATAATATGAGAACTTTTGCGTCGCGCGGTAGTGATCTTCCTCGGGAAGGGGAAGCCCGGTGTCTTTATACCAAGGCAAATGCCGGCAGGTATAAGGACCCGCCACGCGCAGCGCGTCCCAAAAGTGTTCGCGTTTGAAATATTTCTTGTTGTAGAGAGCGAATGTCGTATCGATCTTCGCTTTAAAGACGGTGCTTCCGTCCGCGAGCTTGTCGACGGGTTCGTGCCAGAATTGGCCCTCCCACTCCCAAATGTGGAAGTAATGTTCGCCAAACAGGAATTTTTCCTCGTGCATTTTTTGCCGGTCAGACAAGTCCAACGCCAAGCCTGCCTTGCCAAGCCCGAACTTATTGGTCAGGTTCAAAAGATCGAAAAGAAAGTCGCGCGGCATGTTTTTATTGAACTCGAGATCGGGATCCGTCACGCAAAATATGTCGGGCAAACAGGCGTAATTGGTCTCGGAAAGAACCAGGTCATAGGGACCTTTGTTCTCCGGCAAACGAATCACCGTCGTCTCCCCCGCAACCCGCTCCAAGAAGTTGATCATGCCGGGATAGGTCGAGGCATTGTCGACGAAAAATATGTTGCGGATCCCCAAGTCCTTGAGTTGACGCAGCATGTTCGCGGCATAGGTCGGATTGTTGAACACCGGCACGAAGACGGGAATCTCCGCGACGAGACAAGCCGCGAGAGAATGATAGCTCTTTTTCACCGGCGCCGTGCCTGATAGGGGAAGCGTTGACGTGCAGAGTGGAGCCGGTTGGACACGAAGCGTTTCGTCGCCAATATAGGTTTGGGGATAAATCACACCGGCTAAACTATGATGGATGAACACCGTATTGAACTGCTTGTCGCCATATTCGCGGTCGCGCCGGAGCGGCAAGAAGCCCGCTGAGATCAAGAAGCGCGCGACATCCGCGCATTGCTTTTGACCGGTCCAAAATTCGTGATTTTCCGATTCGATGAAGATCACCGAGGTCCGCTGAAGAGCCTCGCTCGCGCCGGAAAGAACATCATAGGCCGCGCCCTCGACATCGATCCAAAGCGCCACGTCCCTTGGAACGGGTCCGGTCTCGGCCTCGCGCAACACGGCATCGAGGGAAACGGTTCTGACGAGATGTTCGTTGTAAGTCGCGGTTTCGTTTCGCCGCAAGAGCGAGCTTTTGCCGGTAACAGCAGGCTCCGCCGAGGGCATCGAAACGACTTCGCCGTTAACAAAGCCATTGGAAAGCGTCACCGGCGCATAGATTGTCGCAACACCATCCTGGGCCGCGACTGCTACGTTCGCATAATTCACGCCACGAGCCGCGACTCCGGCCTGGTAGGTCTGATGAATAATGGGATTCGCCTCGAAGGCCGACACGTTGCAACCCGGCAACAGGCGCTTGACACGGACCGCCATCGACGCGTCATTCGCGCCTATGTCGAGAAAATGGCTTGGTTTGACCCGGCGGAGAAGGTCGAGAAAATAATCGACGAGACGCTCATGACTCTCCGGACCCGTCGCCAATGGCGATTGCGCATTCATGTGGCTGATCAGGAGATATTCCAACCCGGCTTCGAGACGGCCAAGATCGCGAGACGAGCGTGCCCCGGCCGCGTCACTCGAGACCTGTTCTGCCTCGACCTTGAAGTTCGGCGTCCCATTCTTAGCCATGGGTTGATCCTTTGCTCATGAAATATGTGGCGGCAACGCGAGGCGGCAGGGTAGGCCCCGGCGCATCAGCGAAACAAAGCTTTGAGGAGACTGGACTGGCGGCGGCTTTTCATCGTTTCGACGCCGGCGCGCGCAAGCCGGTCACGTTCAACTTCGTTCCCAAGCAAACTAAGACACCGGCGCACAAGACCTTGATAAGGCGCGACCGCGAGCCCCCCGAGGAAGGGCTCGAGATCGGGATCGCGGTCCTCGCCCTCGCTGAGAACGCAAACGCCGTTCGCCAGCAAGAAGGAGACCCTGACGCTCTCGAAAATCGCGGCTTCGTAAAAATGCACGTTCAAAACGATCTTGGCGCGGCCAATCGCTTCGTCGCGGTCCGCGCCATAAACGTCGAACAGCGAAACCACCTTCACACCCAGCCGCTTCAACTCGTCCAAGATCGCGCTGCGCCGCTCATTGAGCGACCCATAGAACAAAACGTCGATATCCTTCTCCGCCGCATGCCGCACCCGCGCCAAGCCAGAAGCGTAACCGATTGGAAGCAGGCGCGCATGGCCAGCTCCGATCGCCGTTAGCGCAGCCTGGTTGCGAACGCTGTAGTCGAGGACTGGCCTCTGCCGCAACAAGGCGAGATAGGACTCGTTCATCCACGGCGATTTGCGGTCGACCTGTTCGAGGTTGAAGAGAATGCTGCTTGCCGGAAGCAAAGCCGGCGCGCTGGGCGGCAGCAATTGTGGCCCCAGAACGATCAAATCCCTCCCACTCGCATGGCCGGGATCACGAATCACCGGCGCCGATCCCCCAAGCTCGGCAAAAGCTTCGCTCAAGCCGGCGGCGAAATCGTCATAAGCCTGTTGATGGGTATAATTGGCGGGTGTCACAATCCATAGGCAGTAGCGATCTTGAAGCTCACGCAAGCTGCCATCAAAGGCCCTGGGGGCAACGGAGCGCGCATTCGCCGGATGATTCGCGGTTTTCGCGGCCTGCTTTTTTTGCCGGTGAAACTCCCAAACCAAACGATCATCGGCCGACAGCACGACCTTGCGCAAACAGACCGACATCGAATCGATCGCGCGTGGCGTGCGCAAGATGTCCTCACGGTCCACATTTCTGGCCCGCAAGGCCTCGCCGGCCGGGCTTGGAACGAAGTCGAAGCTTGCCAGTTCGAAGCGGAAATCGCTCCATCCCATATACCAGAACCACTCGGTGTAATAGAGCCAGCTGCGCTCGTTAAAGGCCCTAACATGTGTCGGGTCTTGCCACGCGCCATAGGAGAGATCGTAAGGAACACTGATCTCGAAAGTACCGCCGGTGCGCAGAAGCGAAAGGCAGTTCGTCATCATCGCCATGAGATCGGGAACATGCTCCAGCACGTCATTGGCTGTGATCTTGTCGAACATGCCCGGCTTGAGGACGGCCTCGCCGAACCGCCTGGTCTCGAGCGTGATGCCCGCGGCCAGATCCGTGATGCGGCTCAAGTCGCAGACGGCGTCCGGGGCCCAAGTTTCATCGATGTCGATATTGAAGGAGTCCGCGCGGAAGTCCTTGCCGGATCCGAGATTCAGAACGGCGGGGAGCGGGGAATTCAGGGAGGACTCACGTTCCATCATGGGATGGCCTTATCGACGGCGTGCAAGTCATACGCTGCGCGGGCGTCCACGGCACCAAAACCTCTAGATAAGGCTCGAGCCATTCCCGAACCTTGAGCCGGATTCCCGTCATGCGGCCGAGCGCTGCCGGCCGGCTTGGCTAATCATGTGCCGCAGACGCCCGCGCAGCGTATGATTTGCGCGAACTTCCTGCAAACCAGCGGCGGCAATGGTCCGGCGCTCGTCTTCGTGTTGCAGATAATAGCGAATCAGCCCGGTCAATTCGTCCGGCCTTGCCGCATCGAAATAAACGAGATGCTTGCGATCCTCGAACTGCTCCATGTTTCGCATTGCCGACACATGGTCCATTTTCGGTGTCAGCACAAACGTTCCGCAAGCCATGGCCTCCGTGATCTTCGTCACCAAAAGGCGCGACCACGAGGGGAAGTTCACCAGGATTTTCATCGATCCATAGGCCTCCGCGAGCTTCTGGAACGAACGGGTGAGGCTGCGTTCCTTAATGGCGGGGAGGAACTCGATGGGAGCAGTCAGCGTTTTGATGAATTCATCCCGTTTGGGATAGAGCGTGCCGAGAAAGCAGGCATCCCTAACCGGCTCGATCCCATAGGGTTTGAAGAGATCGGTATCGACGCCGAACGGCAGCCATTCCCCGCCAAAGCGGGCGGCATCTTGCTCGGCCGGAAAGAAGTGGTAATCGGCCAAGGGGCGAAGAATCTCGAAATTCATGTCCCGGCCGTCGTCGGCTTGAAACGACTCCGCATACCAGGAGATTTTAGGCATCGTCAGCGAGGCCCAGGCTTGCCCGTAGTTGCGCAGAAGTTGGGAGAAGAACCATTCTGGAGCGCTGAGAATAATGAGATCGGCTTGCTGCAAATCTTTAAGAGCAAAAAGGCTCCGGACGGGATTGCCGCAATCCATGACGTCGTAGCCTTCGGCCTTGAGAGCCGCCACAATCCCCTCGGAGCAGCACCAGGCCGAACCGACATTGGCGCCATTATGGAAGACAGCAATTTTGCGAATGCTCATCAGCCTGTCCTAGGGTTCGATGGGGTCGCGGCTTCGCCCGATCCCATGCCGCGATGTGATGGCCGGGGTCGCCCCGGCCACGACGAAAAGGGTACCGGAAGAGGAACCGCGCCGGCTTAGACCGGGCGTCCCCTTGCCGCTAATCCTACGACGTCTGGATCTGATTGAGCTTCGACAACAAATCGGCCACCGTCTGCAGCACTTTCGAATTGGCCTCGTAGGACGATTGCGCAACGATCATATTCGTCAACTGCGTCGCGAGATCGACCGTCGATCCTTCGAGATTGTCGGCTTCGATCTTACCAGCGGAGCCCGTTCCCGCCGTATTGTAGATAATGTTGCCGGACTGGTCGTTCTGTTGGTACACGTCGCCATTGAGCGAGGTCAGGCTATCTGGGCTTGTTACCGTGACGACGGGAATGTCGTAAAGCGTCGCGGTTGCGCCGCTGGCGTAAACGCCCGTCAATGTTCCATCCGTTCCAATGGTGACGCTGGATAGCTTGCTTGGCGCGTTTCCGTTGAGATCGGAGGTGTTGGCGAAGCCGCTGGCAAGCTGCGTGAGGCCGGAAATATTGACCGAGATCGATCCCGCGAAAGTGCCGTCCGTTGCCGTGGGCGTTATGCTCAGCGTAGTGGGGGATGTGAGCGCCCCCGTCGTCGTGTTGAATTGCAAAGTCGCGGATCCCACCGTGTTGCCGCTCGCATCCTCTGCGGTAGCCGTCCAACTGCCGCTGCCATTGTTCGTATAGTTCATCGTGATGGGAACCGCCGTTCCGAGATCGTCGTAGACGGTAAAGCTTGGGGACGTTTCGGTCGCACCAGTGGCAGCCGTCGAGGGAAGATTTCCCGTCAAGGTTCCGGAGGTCGTCGGGGTCACCGCCAAGGTGCTGCTCGAGACATTGACGGGAGTCAACGACGAAGATGCCAAGCCGGTCGTAGGATCGATTGCATAGCCCATCAACGTGTAGCCGGCGGTGTTCACCAGATTGCCGGTCGTGTCGGGCGAAAAGGAGCCCGCGCGCGTTAGATATGTCGCGCCCGTTCCACCATTGGTCACGGCGAAGAAGCCGCCGCCCTGGATCGCGAGATCGGTCGAAGATGTCGTGGCTTTGAGGGTGCCTTGGCCTGTGACATCATAAGCGGCCTGCGCGTCGACGCCGCCCGATTCGTAGCTGCCCGGAGATTGCTGCCCCAGAACCGTCTCGAAATCGACCGTCGCCTGCTTATAGCCCGTCGTTCCGGAATTTGCGATATTATCGCCGACGGCGCTGAGGTAGCTGCTCTGCGCGTTCATACCGGAGACGGATGTCTGAAGTGCGTTTAAGAGGCCCATGAATTTCTCCTGCGAACCCGCCCAGGGCGGTCTTGACTGGTGTTGGGACGGTGATGAATTAAGGAAGGGGGCTCAACCAGGCCGATGAGCCCAAGTCTCGTCAGGCGGCGTCCGCCATTACCACAAGTTGCTCCACGTCATTTCGTTTGTCATCTAACTGAATGCAATAACCCAGGTAGCGCTTGGAATCGATCGGGTCGTAGCCGAGGTGGCCGCGCAGTTTCTTGCGTAGCTTGCTGACATGGCTTTCCACGACATTCTCCTCGACATCCTCGTCGAAAATTCCATAAATCGAATTGAAGATCTGCGATTTCGTGACACGGCGGCCCCGGTTGCGGATCAGGAATTCGAGGATGCGGCGTTCCCGGCGGGGAAGGCGCAACGTCTTGCCGCCAACCTCGGGATCGCGGCCATCGAAATAGACGAGCAAATCGCCATGGGTGGCAAAACTCTTTTCGACATTGACGTTCTTATCGACTTCGACCCGGCGGCGAATGGCGGCAATGCGGGCCAGCAATTCGCGCACGTGAATGGGCTTGCGCACGACATCGTCGGCGCCGGCCTCGAAGAGAGCCAAGGTCTGCTCGAGCGATTGCGTGTCGTTCAAGGCAATCACCGGCGCGCGGGATCGCGAGCGGATGAGCTTGGCGCAAGCAATCCGGTTCTCGCAATCGCCGATCAAGAACCCGTCGATCGCAAGGATTTCATGGTCGTCCGCGCCATTCAGCCATTCGCTGAAGTCGCTTGGGGCGAAGCCCGCCGTCGACATGCCCTCGCTCTTGAAACCTGTCGCATAACCAGCCGTAACGAGCTGGCGATCATCAACCATTACAAGCATGAGAGCCCCCGAATCATCATGCTTCGATGGTAGCCAACTCGTTAATTCTTAGGGTAAACGGAAATTAACTTTTGGCGCCGGAACGCCCTCGTCGCAAAAGTAAACAGAAAGTTAACGCCGGCTTAATCATTTAAAGAGAAATCCTACTAAAAGTATAACGGCTGACTTTTAACGCTGTTTCAAATTGAACCCGCGTTATTTCGGTTAAAATCGATTAACCATTGTGACGGCGGCCCCACGGTTAGGACGCCGCGGGATCGTTAATTTTTTTTTTCAGGGCTGCCGGAATTCGTCACTGTGACTTATCGGCCAGGGCGGGCGGTTGGCAAAAGGCGCGTGCTTTGTCGGTCCATTCGCCAAACCCGCTCGCCACCATCTTGCCCAGCACGGCACAGACATATTTCTTTTGCGCGGGATTGTTGTCCGGTCCGGCATTGTAGCGGGCGACCGCCATCGTCCACGTCTTCTCGCGCTCCTTCAAATCACGCAGGAATCGCGCGGCATAATCGATGTTCCTCGCGGGATCGAACATCGCGGTCAGGGAGGGGAAATTTGCGCCGTGATAGTGATGGTTGATCTGCATGCAGCCAATGTCGATCATGCGCGCGCCGGAGGCCTTGGCCTCTTGGAACGTCCGCAACGCTTGATCGAGCGAAGCATTGGACACGGCCCTCCCATCGATATTCATGGAAAATGGCTGCAAGCGGCCATGGTTGCCGGTCTCGTTCAAACCGACGGCATAAAAGACAGCAAGCGGAATATCGTAGCGGCGCGCCGCGACGGCGATCTCGCGCTCACAGGAGACAACCGGCATTGAAGTTGCCGGGGCGGATTCCTCAGATGTAAATCCCGGACGAGGGGCTTGAATTAGAAGGATCAGCGTCCAGCTGAGAAGATTGAGAAGCTGACGAGGCCGCATTGCCCCCCGTGCCACGGCCGCCGCTTGATCCATCGGAGAATGTTCCACCATTTTGATAGGCACCGCCATTTTGTCCGCCGTCACTGGCGGATGGGTTCGACCCCTGGCCGGAGCTCCCTTGGTTCTGAGAGCCATCATTGCTTCCCGGCGAGGATGTTTGGGCTTCGCTCGCGCGCATGGTGAGCGTTCCCATCGCATAATCCTGCGAGTTCATCGCGGCGGTCAGACTGTCCCGGTCCTTGTTGAGAAGAGCGAGGGTCTGCGGGTTGGCGACATCGAGCTGCAAATCGAGACTATCGCCGCGCATCTGCATCTTGACAGTCACGGTTCCCAAATTTTCGGGTTCCAAGACGAGCGTCATGGTCCGAGTCGAGGGAGACGAGACGGTCGCCGCCACCGTCGCGGAGCCAGACGATGTGCTCGAGGCGCCATCCCCGGTTCCAACCGCTAGCTTTTGCACGGTATCGATCACCTGCTGCATGGGAGGCAGCGACGGTCCGGGCGCGAATTGCGTCTCGACCGAAACCGACTTAACCATCGAGACAGGATCGGACTCTTGACCCGCCGTCCGCGATAGCGAAGATGAAACCGCGTCGCTCCCGGCGGCTGCCGCCGCACTCCCCCCCGTCGTGGCTTGGCCCACCGCGGCTTGATCTGTCGCGGCTTGGCCCGCACCAACTTGGCCGGTCGCCGCTTGACCAGTGCCACCCCCCCCGCTCGTGGAGGAGACGGAAGCAGCTGCACTCTGCGTCGTATTCGCGGGAGACGGGCTCCGGGTCAGGCCCAAGACGTCCGAAAGGAATGCCGTCACTTGCGGGGCCGCATTCTGATCTTGCTGGGAATCCGCGGAGACAGGGAGCGTATTCGACTTTGTATTGGACGCGTTCTTGCCTTGGACCAAAACTTGGGATTTCGCAGCGGTCGCAACACTCGTCGTATTCGCGGAACTCATGGCCGCCGGAAGTGCCGCGAGGAAACCAGCGGACGTTTGCTCAGCGAGGAAGCCGGAACTATTCGCCTCGACGTCCGAAGCAGCGGCGGCGCCGGGGGTGGTGGCTGCCGTGGAACTGGATCCCGTGGGGACCGTGGAAGCGGCGCCAGACGCAGCGGCCGCGCCGGAAGCGGAATTCGCCGATGAAGCCGGGGCATTGGAATTTACCCGGGTTAGCGTCCCCGCCGCTTGTTTGAGCATCAGGGATAACGAGGATCCCGCCGCTGTCACCGGCAGCGTGGCGCTCGGCGTCGAGCCAACGCTTGCCGTAATGGCCGATGCCGATGCCGCCTGCGAACCAGAGCCGGCTTGGGACAAAGCCGTGGTCTTGGCGCCAAACGTCAAGGACGCGAACGCCGTGCTCTTGAAGCTCGTGGAATCCAGCGGGGCCGCCGCCGGCGCTTCGCTTTGCCCCGCCGCCGCGTCGTCGCCGCCGGCGAGATCCGACAAAATCCCGTTGAACTTCGCATCGGCCTCGCTGTCTTGCGACGTGGCGGACGAATTGGAGGTTAGGGTCCCCGCCGGCGTCACGGGATCTGGAAGCAATGAAGATAGGTTCACTTGACGCTCCGATGAAGCAGATCTTCCGAAGCCGCCAAGGATCGGGCGGCATCATTCAATGTCTTTTCGATACGTCCGGAATCGCCGGTCAAATCGGCGGGATCCGACGCGTCGAGAAGAGAGGCGTGGCTTCGAATCAAATCCGCGATCTCCAGCGCCGATGCCCTGATCGCCGCATCCTTCGCGGGCAGCCGGAAAGGGTCGGCGCTTTTGAGAGCTTTGACGCCGAGATCATAATCCTCGCTGGCGACCGTGGCGGCGCCGAAATAAACATTCGCGCGAGCTTCATCGTCATCCGGCTTGCTGGACAGCTTGATCGCCGCTGCCGCGGCAGACCGGGCGGTGCCGGCTCTCCCTTCGAGAAGGGCGCTTTGCGCGACAAGAAGATAGATCGAACGCCGCTCGTGCGGTTCCATCCCGTTCAAAAGCGTATCGAGGCGGCTATTGCTGACGGCATCCCCTGCTTTGGCGACTTCAATCGCAGTCTTGATTTGAAGCTGCTTAAAATTTTCCGCGTAAATGGACTTGGGGAATCCATGCATGTAGCGGCGCGCGAGAAGACCAAATTTATCCAGATCCCCGGTCGAGCCGATCAAAAACATTTCCTTGCGCAAAGCCGCTTCCTCAACCAGCGTCCCCGGCTCGAGAAGACGCGCCAGATCAAGCAACTGCAGGGCCTTTGGCTTGTCTTGGTTGGCGATGAGCGTTGCTTGAACGAGCGCAAGATGTCCGCCAAGACCGCTTGGAAGATCGCGCGCGTCGATTGGCATGAGAATGGACCGGGCCGTGCCGTCATTCCCAAGACCATAAGCCATGGCCCCCTCGAACAGCGCGCCGTAACCATCGGCGAGCTGCTCTTTCGCGATCGTGCCCTCGAGCGCGGAGGCATTGCCGCCCCCGAAAAGATAGAGCACCAAGGCGCGCGCGTTGCGTTTGTCTTTCCAGACGGCCGGATCGACCGACGCGAAGCGCGTCGCCATCCGGGCGATCATTTTGACATCCCCGACCTGAGCAATCGCGTTTCCGGCGGCAATCTGATCTTGCAAGACCTCGAGCGCCCGCATCATCTCGTAAGGTGCCGACGCCCCCTGCTCCGCCGAAACCGGTCCGGCCGTTGCAAGACACAGATAAAGAGCAGCCGCTCGAATCAAAATATTTGCGATTCGCCGCGTCATTGCGCGTCCCCCGTGACGAGGATCTCGATGCGGCGGTTGATGGCACTCGCGGGATTCTCTGGGTTCTTCAAATTCCGGTCGGCAAAGCCCTCGATATGCGCGATCCGCGTCTCGTCGAAACCGCCACGGACCAACATGTAATGCATGACCTGCGCGCGATCCAACGACAGCCGCCAATTGTCGTAATGGCCGGACTTATAGGGACGGTTGTCGGTAAACCCGCGAATGATAATCTTACCCGGTTTCGATTTGAGAATCTGGGCGATCTTGTCCATCATCAATACGACCTTGCGGCCGGGAACCGCCGAACCGCTGGCGAACATCTCGAAGTCCTCGGAATCCGTCAGGCTGATCAAGGTGCCGCCATCGGCCTTGCGCACCTCGACTTGCGGACCGGATTTATCCAATCCCGCCGCCTTGGCCGCCGCCGTAATCTGCGCCTTTATTTCCGCATTCTGATCGTTCGTCGCTTGAGCGCTCGCGGCCTTCGAATGCTCGAGAGAAGCTGCCGAAACGCCAGTCTCTTTCCCCGATGTCCCGTCCTTGCCCGCAACTTGCGGAGCGGGGGCCATGCGAGGTTCGCCGCCGGGCGGGATGGCTTTCGCTTCGGTTTCCGGCGCATCGGACGGCGGAAGCTGAATTGCCGGCTGCAGAGGCGGCGGCGGCGCGAAGGGATCACGAAACGCCTCCCCGCCCTTGCGGCTGATCGCATTGACCGCCGTCTTGGTGGTATTCGATGGCGTGGGCGGCGCGGAGGATTTTTCCCCAGACCCTTTCGCGCCGGCAATTTCGGTCAGGGCGGCATAGGGGTCGTCGATCACCGCCGCCGCCAAGCGCTTTTCCTTCGCCTTGCTCGCGGCCTCCTCCGCGCCGCCGGCCTTGGCGGCATTTTCGGCCTTTGCGGCACTTTCTGCCTTGGCCGTGCTTTCAGCCTTAGCTGCGTTTTCTGCCGCGGGCGCGGAAGTCTCTTTCGCGGCCGGCTTCTCGAGCGGCGTGGGCTTCGCGGCCTTTTTCCCAGATTCGGCGCTCTCGACGGCCTTTGCGTCCTCGAGCCCCTTGGGCTGCGTGGTCGTATCCACCAATTTGACCGGATTGAAATAGCTTGCGATCGTCGCCTTCGTCTTATCGTTGGCGCTGATCAACCACATGACGAGAAAGAAGGCCATCATCGCCGTCATGAAGTCGGCAAAAGCGATCTTCCAGACGCCGCCGTGATGCCCTTCCTCGTGGTCGCCATGGCGTTTGATAATGAAAATTTCGTGTGCGTGTTCTTCGTCGGCCATGGCGTCAACCTTCACTCAGCTGAAAGGCGGCAAGGCATGCGGAGAAGCATGATTCGATCCGCGTATGATCGGTGATAATCGTCAGCTCGGCCTGCTCTGCCTCGACATAGTCGATCGCAATATCGCCCGTTTGAGTTTTCCCAAATGCGGTGAGTAAATCGATAGGCCCTTCGATTCGCACGGGGGGATGGGCTGGATCGCCGAGGATCGAATCCAATGCCGACCGCATTTCGGCAAGAATACGTTCCCGGATCGCGACGGAAAATAGCGGACGCAAGGCATTTCCCGCGCCGATCGCAAGCTCCGTTCCAAGCCGCGTGGCCGCTTCCGCCAGGCTCGTGCTGATTCGCTGCCCCTCTTCATTGACCCAAGTCTCTCGAGAGGCTTCAAACGCGCCGGTCAGCTCCGCGTGTTGCTCTGCAAGACGCGCCTCCATCAGGGCTTCCAAACGAGTACGTTCCTCGGCTGCCGCCGTCTCGCGTGCCTCACGCAGGGCATGGGCGATGGAAGCGACCGTCAAGGTAATGACCGGTTCGGACTGCGCCGGCTCTGGCTCTAGCTCGACGGTTTCCATGAAGCCGGCGTCCAGCTCGCCGGCCCTATTGTCCAGCCTCTCTTCCGAGAACTCGGCCAAGAAGCGCGCGAGTGGAGCGCCCATCAAGCCGCGCTCCCTTGTTGCACCCATTGTTTCAGGATGGTCGCGGCTTGTTGCTCGTCAAACTCGACCATTTGTTCGAGCCGGCGTTGCGGCGAGCGCTTCGGTCTATTCGTGACGTCCTCGATCAGATTGGGCTCGGAATCCATCGCCATCATCGCGCCGCCGCCCGCCATGTCTTCGTCATCCCCAAACGAGGTTGGCAGCGCGGTGAAATCAGCGAGCGGTTCGATCATGGAAATCCCGTCATCGGCGGCGGCGATCTCCGCCGGCGCGGACGGAGCCAAGACCCGCGTCAGGGGGCGTATGCCGAACAAGATCAGCAAGATCGAAACGATCAGCACCGTGACCGCATTGATCGCGGTTCCCGACTGCCGCAACAAGATATCCATGAAGCCCTGGGAGGGAATCGCTTCGAGATCGTGTCCGCCATCGACGAACTCGACCGCGAGGACTTTGACCGTATCGCCGCGTGCCTTGTTGAGACCTGCCGCCGAGTCCACCACCTGTTCGATATCGGTAATTTGACTGTCGACGCTCGCACCACCTTTTTCGGCCGCCGCCGCCACGAGAGCCGCCTTATTGATGAGAACGGCGAGGGAAAGATGGTCGATCGAATAGCCGCCGCTCACCGTCGTGACGACTTTCGACGACAATTCGTAGTTGGTGAGTTCTTCCTTCTTTTGATTGTCGGTATTCGAGACTTTGCTATCGCCGGCCGCGCCTGCTCCGGCGGCCGGAAGATTGTTCGCGACCGTCGTCGCTGCTTGGCTCGTGTTGTTCTGGGCGATTTGGTTTTCCTTGATCACACGCGTCGATCGCTCGACACGTGAGTCCGGATTATAAATCGTCTCGTTGGTTTGCTTGTTGTCCGTGTTGAGTTTAGCGGCGACGGTCACTTGGAAATTATGCAAGCCGAGATAAGGCGTGAGTGTCTTTCTTATGTTGTCTTGAATGTCCTTGGATACCGTCTTTTCGAGCGTGATCATACGCCCCGGCGCAGCCTCCGCCGAACTGGCATCATTCGAAAGCACCGTGCCATCCGTATTGAGAACGGTCACGAGATCGACAGTCATGCCGGGAACAGCCGCGGCGACAAGGTGACGAATCGCTTCCGCCGTCCGGCCATCGGCGATCGTATCGGATCGAATCATCACCGATGCGGAAGCCGGTTGCTTGGTGCGCCGGAAGGAGCCTTCATCGGGCAAGACAATATGAACGCGTGCCGCCCGGATTCCGTTCATCGTCTGAATCGTGCGCGCAAGTTCGCCCTCCATCGCACGGACACGTGTCACGTCTTGCATGAAGGATGTGAGGCCGAGCGAACCGAGCTTGTCATACAATTCATAGCCCGCGTTGGTGCTATGCGGCAGACCTTTTTCCGCGAGCAACATGCGAGCTTGCGACGTCTGATTATATTTGACCAGAACGGTCGCCCCGTCCGAACTCACGTCGAAGGGAATGCCCGCCTCGGTCAAGGCAGCCCCAATTCCGCTCACGTCCTGCCGGTCGAGGCCGGCATAGAGTGTTTCCATGGATGGGCGGCTGAGATAATAACCACCAAGGCCGGTAATGGCGAAGACCGCCAGGCCGATCAAACCAAGAGCCGTGAGCCGCCGCCAACCAAGTTGAGACAGGCTCGTCAGGAGCTTTTGTAACTGTTCTTGAAAATTCATCCGCTGCCTCGGGCCGGACTATGACATAGCCGGATTTTACGTGAGGAAGCTTGCGTGGGGATTGCAACAAAAAAGGGCCGCGTGTGACGCGGCCCTTTGAAGTAAAACTATTGGCGGATAAACTAGCCGCCGAACAGTTTCAGGATGAGTTGGCTGTTCTGATTGGCGATGCTGAGCGATTGGATGCCCAACTGCTGTTGGGTCTGCAAGGCATTCAACCGGGTCGACGCTTGGTTCATATCCGCATCGACGAGAGAGCCGACACCGGACGTCAACGAACTTGAAAGCGACGTAGTGAATGTGCCTTGCGCGGTGAGATTCGACAGCACCGAACCGAGCGTGCTGGCGGCGGTCGTCAAGGAAGCGATAGCGGATTCAACCTGATTCTGCTCGTCGGCGAGATAGGTGCCGGTGGCTGCGTCGGAACCCGCCGTACCCGCCGAGCCCACTTCGAGATTATCGATGCTGTAGCCGGTAACCGTGCTGGCGGAATCCAGAATGCCAGAACCGGTATAAGACGTATCGCCCTGAACGCCATTCGCGGTGCTGTAGAGCGCCTGGCCCAAGGAAATATCGGTAAAGCCAACCGTATCGATGCCCGAGGAGTTCTTGGAGAATGATGTGACGACGTTTTCAGACGCGGTGCTGCTGGTCGCCAGCAGATTCACGCCGTTGAACGTCGCCGTGTTCGCGAACGTCCGGAGCTGCTGCTGAAGCTGCTGAAGTTGCGTGTCGATCGTGGTCGTGTCCTGACCAGCCGTCTGCGCATCGACGAGAAGATTCTTCATCTGATTGAGGATCGAGATCGACGAACTGATGGCTTGATATGCTGTGGAAACCACCGAAGATCCGAGATTGATCGAATCGCCGACAGCAGCGAGAGCGCCGACATCGGAGCGCATGGAGGTGGCAATCGACCAATACGAGGCATTGTCCTTCGCGCTGCTGACCGCGAGGCCGGTCGAAATCTGGTTCTGGGTCTCGGAAAGCGCGTTCTGAGTCGCGGTGAGGCTCGAAACAGCGTTCATAGCCGACACGTTGGTGAGGATGCTCGACATAACTGTAAGTCCCTGTGGGTTGGAAAGTGGATTGGGACATTCCGGATCAAAACCGGCACGACAGGACGGCGTAATGCCTTTGGACCTGAGTCACGCTCGTTGATGTCCAACCTTCCGTTCCCTAAGCAATGAACGATGAAGATTTATTAATCGTAAATTTTAACGTTAATTTCCTTTTTTCGCTGCCCTGCCGTAAGCCGCTCGCCCGGCAGGCTGGCCGAGCGAGCGTCCGCCTGAGGGCATTTCCGCCTCGACCACGTCCGATTTCAACGCGCCGAAGCTCGCTCATCCCGGACGGGCAGGATGTAACGTGTTGTTAACTTAGATGTTTATCTAGAGTGAGCCCCGAAAAGTTGCAGACTTTTTCGATCGAGGACGTGCTCCAACTCCTGAGTAAGAGAGCGATTTCCTGTCGCCATGGTGAGTCCAGAGGGGTGGAACGCGCTTTGAGAGCAAGCGATTCGCGCGCATTTGCACCACGGCTGCATCAGCTTGGCGAAAGGCTCGATCCTTAACCTCCCTCCCAGTCTGGCCCTAACCTTCGCGCGGCGAATGGCGGGACGAGTCAGGCTATCGGTTTCTGAGTTGGTGGATAACGTTGCCCTGCCCCGGGAGTCAGGTGGCAGATTTTAACGACCTGCGAGAAGACGGATCAGGATTCATCAAAAAATGCCACAAGAAATGATTTTGAAGACGTTCCGGTCCAAGGCGGCAGAGGATGCCACCGGCAATGTGATCGCCTCCCTGTTGCGAGAGGCGGCCGGCGAAATCGCGGCTGGCAATCATTATAAGGCTGCCGCGCTCCATGTCCGCATATTGGACGTGGATCCCAAACAGCCCGACGCTTTGACGGGCATCGCCACCTCGATGCGGCGCCAAGGAAACCTCGCCGGCGCGATGGAAGCCTATCGCAAGGCCCTGGCTGTCCATCCAGGAATCGCGGGCAACCACTTCGGCCTTGCCGAGGTTCTTCGCCGGCGCGGCAAATTCGGCGAAGCGCTCGATGCTTGCGATAAGGGCTTTGCGATCGAGGCGGCCGCCAGCGAGGGCCTTATTGTCCGCTCCGAGATCTGGAAGGATCTAGGCCAGGGTGAAAAAGCGATCGACGATATTAGACGGGTCGCCACCGGGAAGCCGAAGCTTGCTCCAATCCAAATTCTCCTAAGCGACACCTTATGCCGATTCGGCCGCGTCGACGATGCCGTCGACGCTTTAAAAAACGCCGCACGGGAAACCCCGGACAACCCGCCGCTTCTCCGGGAACTTTATAAGCTCCTCATCGCGAAAGGCCGGAAGCAGGAAGCCGTGACCGTTTGGGAACAAATTGCCCAGGCGCGGGCCGACGATGCCGAAGCCTATAGATCGTTAGCCGCTCTTTATCAGGAGCAAGGCCGGACACAGGACGCGTTCGACGCTTATCAAAAGGCGCTGGAGATCGAACCGAAGTTCATTCGCGCCTACATGAATCTCGCCGGCCTGATGAATGCCGATAACCGGTTCGATCTGGCCACCGCGATCTACAGATTCGTCGTTGCCCTTTCCCCGGATGACGCTATCGCCCATCACAATCTTGCCCGCTCCCTGAGAATTGAAGGCAAATGGGAAGAGGCGGTGAAGGAGAATAAACGCGCCCTCGAGCTCGATCCCGACTTCGTCCAATCGCATGTCGAATTCTGTCTCATCAAGCAATACACATGCGATTGGGAGGGCCTGAAGACCAGCCTGCGGGTTTTGAATTCGTTCGCCGGGCGCCAGGACTCCCCGGTCCCGCCTTTCACCCTTGTAATCGCCCCCAATTCAACGCGCGAAATGCAACTCGGCGCCGCGCTGATATGGGCAAAATACAAAAGAGACCGTATTTTCCTGCGTGAGCCTTTCCCGGCCAAACCGGTTACAAAAAATCACGGCCGGATAAAGGTCGGATATGTGTCATCCGACTTCCATGATCACGCGACCGCGATCCTCATGATCGAATTGCTCGAAAAGCATCACAAGGACCGTTTTGAAATCTTCGCTTACTCCTTCGGCCCCGACGACGGGAGCGAACTACGCAAACGCGTCATCAACGCATGCGATACGTTCCGGGAGTTACGCGCAATCTCCAGCTCGGAGGCGGCGCGGCGAATTTACGCCGACGAAATCGATATTCTCATCGATTTGAAAGGTTATACACAGGATTGCCGAACCGAGATCTTCGCCGTGCGGCCGGCCCAGATTCAAGTCAATTTTCTCGGATATCCCGGCACGATGGGCGCGGATTATATCGATTACATCATTGCCGACCCTATTGTCGTCCCCAAAAGCCACGCCGGATCGTACCATGAAAAATTAGTTTGGCTTCCAAATTGTTATCAACCAAACGACAGAAAGCGGGCGATCGCTCCCTTAAGCGCCTCGCGCGCGGATTATCATCTCCCCGAAAATGGTTTCGTCTTCTGTTGCTTCAACAATCCCTACAAGATCCCGGACTTTATGTTCGATCTATGGATGGATTTGTTGCGGGAAGTCCCGGGCTCCGTGCTCTGGCTCTTTGCAACCAACGAGATCGCGAGCACAAATCTTAGGAATCATGCGGCCGCGCGAGGCATCGATCCAAACCGGTTGGTCTTCGCGCCGCGCCGGCCTAACAGCGAGCATTTGGCAAGACTGAAGCTCGCCGATCTTTTCCTCGACACCCTGCCCTATAACGCCCACACGACGGCCAGCGACGCCCTATGGGCGGAACTTCCGGTCTTGACATGCCTGGGAGATACGTTCTCGGGCCGTGTTGCCGCCAGTCTTCTCACCTCCGTGGATCTCCCCGAACTGATCACGGATTCTCTCGAAGCTTATAAAGCCAAAGCCCTCGAACTCGCGAGAAACCCCTCCGAGCTGAAGCGGATAAGAGAAAAATTGGGAGCCAACCGCCTCACCACGGCTCTTTTCGATTCCGACCGCTATGTCCGGAATTTCGAAGCCGCTCTTACTCGTATGTTCGAACAGCGCCAGTCCGGGCTGCCGCCCGAGGCCTTTGCCGTGGCCGATCAATGTTGACCCAGAAGCACGCATCAGCGTCTCCTCCGGAGAATGCGGCGTCATGAAGCGTTCGCGCCAAACGAAGCGTTCGCTAAAGCCGAAGGCGCCGGGACGCTCAACACCCGAAGCGATCGAGCATGACGGATATTTCAAGGCGCTCGCCGCGCAAAGCTCTGGAAGCCTTTCGACGGCGGCCTCGCTTTTCCGGACATGTCTGGAACACGACCGCCGGCACGTCGATGCGTGGCTGGGTCTCGGCGCCACGCTGAAGGATCAAGGCGACTTCGAAGGCGCCGAGAATGCCTACCGTACCGCCATCGGCCTCCAGCCCGGCGTGTCCGCCGGATTTGGCGGGCTTGCCGAAATCTGTCTCAAGCAAGGGCTTCTGGAGCGGGCCCTCGATCATTGCGGCAAGGCGATTATTCTCAGCCGTTCGGCTCCCAAGGCGGACTATTACATCATCGCGGCAAAGGCGCTTGCGGAATCGGGACTCTATGACGAGGCTCTGAATGCGCTGACCACCGCACGGCGTATCGAGCCGGCCAATCCCGACGTCTATTTTCAAATGGGTTTGATCCACGAGGACCAAGGCAAACCGGTTGACGCTTTCGATGCCTACCAGAAGGTCATTGGCCACCGCCCGAAGGATGTGCGGGCCTATAATAATATGGCTGCGGTCCTCATAACGCTCGGGCAAGTCGAGTTGGCCATTGCCACGGCCCGCATGGCCACCGCGCTCGCGCCTCACCATCCCGATGTCTATCTCAACCTCGCGGCAGCGCTCCGGCTTCACGGCGAAGACGACGAGGCTATGGCGATCTACGAAAAAATAATCGGCCTCGAACCCGGCCATGGCGAGGCCCTGGTCGAGCTCTGCCACCGCAGGCAACACGCTTGCGATTGGAACGGGCTCGCGGGCCAGCAAGAAGAGGCGTGGAAAAACAGCTACCACAAGGGCCGGCTGGTTTCACCCTTCATCATCATGACGGCAAGCGCTTCACCCGCCGAACAATTGCGCTGCGCGCGCATATGGGGTGAACGTTTGACCAAATTGGCCCCGGCGCCTCTTGCTCCATATCGTCCAGCCGCCGTGGATCAAAAGCATGAAAAGCTCCGGCTGGGCTACCTGTCGGCCGATTTCCACAGCCATGCCACCGCCATGCTCATCGTGGACATGCTGGAGCAACACGACAAGGGCCGCTTTGAACTTTTCGGCTATTCGCTCGGGCCCGACGACGGAAGCGCCCTCCGGCAACGCATCGTGAACGCCTTCGACCATTTCACCGATTTGCGCGGCCTCTCCGACGCCGGCGCCGCAATGAAAATCCACGCCGATCAAATCGACATTCTTCTAGACCTCAAGGGCTATACGCAGGAGGCCCGGGTCAAGATTCTCTCCTATGAGCCCGCGCCGGTCCAAGTCAATTATTTGGGCTTTCCCGGCACAATGGGCGCGCCTTTCATCGATTACATCATTGCCGATCCGCATGTCGCGCCCTTGGAGCATCAGCCTTATTTCGACGAAAAGATCGTCCATTTGCCGCATTGCTACCAACCGAACGACCGGCTGCGCGCCTTGCCAAAAGACATGCCCGGACGCGCGAGCTCCGGTTTGCCGCCAGACGGATTTGTCTTCTGCTGTTTCAATAATCCCTATAAGATCACCCCCGATATTTTCGACATATGGATGCGGCTCCTACGCGAGACCCCTGGATCGGTCCTGTGGCTTCTCACCCCCAAGAAGCGGGCGGCGGAAAATCTATTGCGGGAGGCTTCCGCCCGCGGAATCGATCCAAGCCGCCTCGTCTTCGCGCCCTTCGTCGCGCCGGATCAGCACTTGGCGCGGCTTGGACTCGCCGATTTGTTTCTGGATACCCTGCCCGTCAATGCCCACACGACAGCAAGCGAGGCTTTATGGGCGGGCCTTCCCCTCGTCACCTGCCGGGGCGAGACATTTGCGAGCCGCGTCGCGGCCAGCCTCCTTCACGCGATCGAAATGCCGGAGCTTGTCATGGAATCGCTCGAAGCTTACGAAGCCTTGGCGACGAAGCTGGCGCATGATCCCGCAGGCTTGGCGGCCATAAAGAAGCGTTTGCAAGATAATCGTTTGAAAACGGCGCTTTTCGATACGCCGCGGTATACGAGGAATTTCGAAGCCGCGCTTTTGCTCATGGATGAGCTTCGCCAAGCTGGACAAGCGCCTCGCCCATTCGCCGTCATTGAGAACTTGGAATAAAAAAGGGACCGCCCTGGAGACGGTCCCTTTTCTAGCGAAAGGTTGCTCGCGGCCTACAGACCGAAGAGCTTCAAGATCATCTGGCTGTTCTGGTTCGCGATGCTCAAGGACTGAATACCAAGCTGCTGCTGCGTCTGAAGGGCATTCAACCGCGTGGAAGCTTGGTTCATATCGGCATCGACGAGAGAACCCACACCGGAGGTCAAGGAATTCGACAACGTCTGGGTGAAGGTTCCTTGCGCCGTCAAATTAGATTCTGTCGAACCAAGGATACCCGCTGCAGTGGTCAAGGCCGAGATCGCTGCTTCAATCTGGTTCTGTTCGTCAGTCAGGAGCGTCGCGGTCGTCGTGTCGCTGCCAGAGCTTGTGGTCGAGCTGGTGACCAAGTTGTCGATGCTGTAGCCGGTCGAGGTATTCACCTTGTCGAGAACGCCCGCGCCAGTATAGGACGTGGCTCCCTGATCGGCATTGCTGCTGTAAAGAGCCTGGGTCAAGGAGATGTCGGTAACCCCGACCGAATCGGTGCTCGTCGTGCCGGAGACGGATCTGGAGAACGATGTCACGACGTTGAACGTGTTGGTCGTCGCGTCGCCAGTCGTTGCCGTCAAGAGGTTGACGCCGTTGAACGATGCCGAATTGGAAAAGGTTCGCAGCTGGGTCTGAAGCTGTTGAAGCTGCGTGTCGATCGTCGACGTGTCCTGACCCGCGGTCTGGGCGCTGACGACAAGATCTTTCATCTGCGAGAGAACGCCGATGGAGGAGCTGACGGCTTGCAACGCGGTCGAAACGACGGAAACACCGAGGTTGAGCGAGTCGCTCACCGATGAGAGAGCCCCGACGTCGGAGCGCATCGAAGTCGCAATCGACCAATAGGACGCGTTATCCGATGCGCTGCTGACTTTGAGACCCGTTGAAATCTGGCTTTGGGTCGCGGCGAGTTGGCTCTGGGTCGCGGCGAGGCTCGCGACCGAGTTCATCGCCGAGGTGTTCGTGAGAATGCTACTAGACATGGTCTACGTCCCTGTGATCGTGGGTTGGAAGCTATTGGACACATTCCGGACCGGGACCGGCACGATAGGGCGGCGTAATGCCTTTGGACGGGGAGCGAATTCGCCGGGGTCCAACCTTCCGTGCATGGAAGATAGGACCTGCCATATTGCTCAATCGTAAAGAGAGCGCGGCTGGGGCATATAAGAACCCCAATGATGCCAGTTAAAGCATGTTAAGGCTAATGGTTGGTTAACAAGCGGGATGGGCGGCAGGTTTTTTGGCCGGCTTCGAAACCAGCGCCCGCGATCACGGATTCCTGCGATCCCGCCATGGAGCATATATGGTCCGGAAGACACTGGAAGCCAATCAGAAACGCAAGGAGCCCGCGGCGATTTTCGAATACAAGGCGGTATCCATCGCGGTAAAGCCGCATCGCGTGGCATCATTCAGATAGAGCGGGTCGCGAACCAGCGCGGGATCGTAGCCCTGCCCGATGAGAACATGCTTCTGATGCTTGAAGGTGCCCGTCACCGCCATTTGCCGGCAAAGCCGCAGAAACAGGGGACGGGCGAAAGCTGGGAGATTATCCCGGAGATATGCGTGGAACGCCGACAAGTCGAAAGATGGACCGGCAACCAAGGCTGCCATCCCCGCCCGGCCGTCGGTTCCGGGGATCGCGACGCCATAGACATTCGCTTCGCTTACGCCGGGATAGCGGCAAAGCGCTGCCTCGACCTCGAGCGTTGCGACGTTTTCGCCTTTCCAGCGAAACGTGTCGCCGGCCCGGTCGACGAAATAATAGAAGCCCTTGCGGTCCTTGCGCATGAGATCGCCTGTGCGAAACCACGCATCGCCTTTCTCGAAGACGTCGTGAAGCACCTTACCTTCGGTGTCGGCACGATTGGTATAGCCTTCGAAGCGTGTCGAAAGACCGGCCTCGCCCTGCGCCAGCCGGCCGAGCGCCTCCCCCGGTTCTCCCGGCTCGCAGCGGATACAAAATCCATCCGGCGCGCGCGCGGGGGCAGCGGTTTCCAAATCGAAGCGAACCAACGCAACGGGGGACCGGTGCGCCATGAAGCCCGGAATTTTCCCTATCGCGCCAGGCTGTCCCTCGACATTGAAAAGCGAAAAGCTCCCCTCCGTCGCGGCATAAAACTCGAGAAGCCGGGGAATCGCGAAACGCGAGCGGAACTCTTCCCATATATCGGCCCGCAAACCATTGCCGCAGCAAAGGCGTAACCGGTGCGATCGTTCCGCCGCTTGTTCCGGCTGATTCACGAGGTAGCGGCAGAGCTCGCCGATATATTGAAATATCGTGCAATCCCAGGCTCTGATGTCGTCCCAGAAGCGCGAGGCTGAAAACTTCTCGCGCACGGCGATCGCGCCGCCCGCGGCCAGCATAGCCCCCACCGCCGCGACGCCGCCAATGCTGTGATACATGGGAAGACAATTATAAAGACGGTCTCCGGGCTCGGCCTCCATGAGACCCGCAAACCATTCGCTCCACATACGAATGCGGTAATGACTGACATGAGCGGCCTTGGGCAGGCCCGTCGTGCCCGACGTATAAATCAGGAGTGCCGGATCCTTTAGGGTCAGACCGGCACGCGCGCCCTCTTCGAGCGGCCCGCCCGCATATGTTTCGATACACGTATCGATTCGCGGCACGCCCGGCGTATCCCCGCCATAAACCCAAATATCGCCGTCTGGCGCGGCCGCCCGGTAAATATCGATCCAAGCCGAATCGACGATGGCGGCATGAGCACCGGCAATGGCGACGCAATGCGCCAGCGATGCCCCGGTGATTTGCGTGTTCAAAAGCGCCGTGACGATCCCGATCCGTGAAAGGCCCAACCAAATCGCGAGATAATCGGGACTGTTGGGCAACATCAAGCAAACCGTGTCGCCCGCCCGTAAGCCGCGATCCATCGCCCAACGCGCAAATTGGTTGGACCTTTGCGCCAGCGCGCCATAGGTGAGGGAACCCCGATCCGCCAACAAAGCCGGCGCGCCGGCCGCGCGTGCCGCATGGGCGTCCACGATATCCGCAAGCAAGACCGTCTGATCATCCGTGATCCCCGCCGTCCGCTGCAACGCGCGGGTCCAAATCGCGGAGGCGGAGGCCGCTCCCCCTGCCGCAACGGTGAGGGGTGCCGCGGTTACCGCTTCAAATCGAGACGGAACCGCCGGCGCGTTCACGCAGAACCAACAGTCAAGCGCGACATCACCGCCTCGATGCTCGCGATCGAACGGAAGTTTTCGGGTGTCAGAAAGGGCGGCGGAATCGCAATATCGAAGGCCGCTTCGATGGCGAGCATCAGATCGACCATGGCAATCGAGTTCAAACCGCTATCGACGAGTCCCTCGGTCTCGCCAATCGGACGTTTCAGGCCATTGCGCATTGCGATGTCGTTGACCACCTCGGCGATCTTGCCACTGACGATATGCATCCTCGTGTCTAACACGGCCAAACCCCTTTTCCCCGGAACGCGCGGCACAAAAACATTGCTTTAAACGCGCTTGACAACACTAGCGGGCTAATGATTGCATCAATGCTTAGAGACTCACCTCGAGTCAACTAAGCATAACGTTTATCACTAACGTCAACTTCCTTATCGAACCATTAAACAGTTGTTAATAGTTGATAAATCGTTTCTATCTCGAAAAAACGCCTCCGGTACGGCGCGACCAATTAAGCTAACTCGCCTCTTAGTTTAAAAGAACAAAATATGCGCGAATACATTAATTTAAAAATTACCATCAATCGGCTTTTTGTCGCGGCTTTAATAAACCTAAGCGCAAAATGCCCTATAAGATCCGGCATTCCGCGATAGACAGCTCCGGCGGCAGCTGAAGAGCCGTGCCGCCTTTTGCTGGACATTGTCAAAGTTATGACAGGCGAGGCACGGCATGACGATACCTGGGATTCACGGCAATGCGAGCGTAAGGACTCCGCTGGGGCCTCTCGGTCTCGACGATCTGGACCGCGCGGCGGATCTTCATCAGCGCGCCGCGGCTGTCGCGGCCATAGCAGCCCAACATGCGGAAAATGTCGACCGCGACGCCGTATTTCCAAGCGCCGCGATCGCTGCCGCGAAAGACGCCGGCTTCATGGGCCTCCTCATTCCGCGCGAGCTCGGCGGCTTGGGCGCAAGCCTCACAGAGACCGCGGACGTCTGCTATACCTTGGGACAGGCCTGCGCCTCGACCGCCATGATCGTCGCGATGCATCAAGCAGCGCTGGCCTGCGTGGCCCGGCATTATCAGCCCGGCGGCTGGCACGAAGCCCTGTTGAAGCGCGCCGCGGCGGAGCAGTTGCTGTTTGCCTCGTCGACGACGGAAGGCAACGCGGGTGGCAATGTGCGCTCGAGCGCCGCGCCGCTGACCGGCGATGGCGCGATCATAGAACTCGATCGCGACGCCAGCGTGATCTCGTACGGCGCCGAGGCCGGCGTCATTGTGACGACCGCCCGGCGCTCGCCGGAAGCAGCTCCCTCCGATCAAGTTCTCGCCATTTTCACGCGCGACGATTACACGCTGACGCCCTCGAGCGATTGGGACGCCTTCGGCATGCGCGGCACCGCCAGCGCCGGCTTCCGGCTCAAAGCCAAGGGAATAGCTGCCCAAATCATGCCCCTGGGCTACGATAAGATTCATCCGCAATCCATGGTACCGGTCTCGCATCTGACGTGGGCCGCGCTATGGGCCGGCATTGCCGCGGGAGCGGTCTCGCGGAGCCAAAATTTCGTTCGCACCGCGGCCCGCCGCGCGGGCGGACAAATGCCGCCCGGCGCGCCGCAATATACAAAGGCGGTGGCGTCGCTGCGAAAACTGCGAGCCCTGATCGCGACAAATCTCCAAACCTTCGAGCAAATCGACGGCGACGAGCGCGCCCTGACCTCGATCGACTTTCAAACCAGCATGAGCCTTCTCAAGATCGAAGCCTCGGAGCTAACTGTCGAAACCGTGATGAGTGCCATGCGCGCGAGTGGTCTCGCGGGCTATCGCAACAATGGTGACTTTGGCTTGGGCCGCCATCTTCGCGATGCGCTGTCGGCTCCCATCATGATTCACAACGATCGTATTGCCACAAACATCGCTCCGGCCACCTTGATGCGGGGGATTCCCTCCTCGCTTTTCGATTAGAGCCTCCTTTTTTACCTCACTTGGCGGTCCCGCGCCACGCGATGCGGATGCCACCCCTGGAGAATATCTCATGACCGTCATGATGCGCAGCAAGCCGTCCACTGGCGCCGATCCCCAACCGCTGCTGCTGGACACGCTCTTCCGGCCGATGGGCGTGGATGGCGTCTATGCGCGAACCCATCTCTACGAAGACGTCGTCGAGCGTTTGACAATCAAGATCACGCGCGAACGCGACAGCCGCGCGGAGGTGTTCCGCTTTCCCCCCGTGATGAGCCGCCGCGATCTCGAAAAAGGCGGCTACCTCAAAAGCTTCCCAAATCTCCTTGCTTGCGCTTGCGCCTTGCACGGTTCGGAGGAGGACATCCGCGCCGCCGCAAGCCGAGCGGCCACGGGCGGCGATTGGACCAGCGGCCTTGCGGCCACCGATCTCGTTCTTTCCCCCGCCGCTTGTTATCCCGTCTATCCCATTGCCGCCGCGCGCGGCATCGTGCCCACGGAGGGCTATCTCTTCGACGTCGCCTGCGACTGTTTCCGCCGCGAACCCTCGCGTGACCTCGACCGTCTGCAATCCTTCCGCATGCGCGAATATGTCCGCATCGGCACCCCTGCCCAAATCACCGCGTTCCGCGAGGCCTGGTTGACGCGCGCCAAAGACCTTGCGGCCCAACTCGCCTTGCCTTGCCGTGTGGAACAGGCCAGCGATCCCTTCTTTGGCCGCACCGGCCAGATGATGGCCATCGCGCAATTGCAGCAATCGCTCAAATTCGAACTTTTGGTGCCGTTGCATTCGGAGAGCCGCCCGACCGCTTGTATGAGCTTCAACTATCACCGCGATCACTTCGGCGAGACCTGGGACCTTAGGGATGCCGATGGCGCGGTGTCCCATACGGGATGCGTGGCCTTCGGGATGGACAGGCTGGCGATTGCCCTATTTTGGACCCATGGTCTCGACCCTAAATCATGGCCGGCCTCCGCCCGCGAAACACTCGGCTTCTAGAACTCATGATCGCGCCCAGCGAAGCCCGCACGGGCGCCGAAATTCTTGTCGATCAGCTCATCGCTCACGGCGTCACCCATGTCTTTTGCATTCCCGGCGAAAGCTATCTCGCGGTGCTCGATGCGTTCCATGATCGTAACATCACCGTAACGGTCTGCCGCAACGAAGGCGGCGCGGCAATGATGGCGGAAGCCGTAGGCAAAGCCACCGGGCGACCCGGCGTCTGTTTCGTCACCCGCGGACCCGGCGCCACCAATGCCGCGCTCGGAGTGCATATCGCGCAACAGGATTCGACGCCGATGATCCTCTTCGTCGGCCAAGTCGAGCGTAAAGCGCGCGGCCGCGATGCGTTTCAGGAAATAGACTATCCCGCCCTTTTTGGCGGCATGACCAAATGGACGGCGGAAATCAACGATGCCGCGCGGATGCCCGAACTCGTCTCCCGCGCCTTCCATGCCGCGACGAGCGGGCGCCCCGGTCCCGTCGTCCTCAGCCTGCCCGAGGATATGCTGACGGATCGAGCCGATGTTCCCGATGCTCCGGCATTCCGGCCGGTCGAAACGAGCCCCGGCGCGGAGGATTTGGAGCGCCTGCAGTCCCTGCTCGCGCAGGCCAAGCGTCCACTGCTGCTCTTGGGCGGCAGCCGCTGGAATGCGGAGGCTTGCGCCTCGATTGCGGATTTTTCCGGGCGTTTCGAACTCCCTGTGATTACCAGCTATCGACGCCTCCCTCTGTTTGACTCCCACCATCCCTACTATGCCGGCGATCTCGGGATTGGGCCCAACCCCGCGCTGATTTCGCGCATCAAGGCCTGCGATCTCCTCATCGTCGCAGGCGGCCGTTTGGGCGATATTCCGACGCAAGGCTATGCCTTGTTCGATATTCCAGCGCCCGCACCCCGAATCGTGCATATCCATGCAGCGGCCGAGGAATTGGGCCGCGTCTTCGTGCCGCATCTCGCCATCAATGCGACGCCGCAGCGTTTTGCTCCCGCGCTCGCCGCGCTCGAGGCTCCCTTTAAACCGGAATGGCGTGGCAGTGCCGCGCAAGCCCACGCGGAATACAAGGCCTGGACGGACGTAGCGACACCCCAGCCCGGCGGCGTGAACCTCGGCGCCATCATGGTTTGGCTCCGCGACTTCATTCCGCCGGATACGATCCTGTGCAACGGCGCCGGCAATTTCGCCTCCTGGATTCATCGCTTCTACCGTTTCCGCCAATATGGGACTCATATCGCGCCGGCGGCCGGTGCGATGGGCTACGGCGTTCCTGCCGCGGTCGCGATGAAGCGGCTCTATCCCAACCGCGACGTACTCTGCATCGCCGGGGATGGCGACTTCCTCATGAACGGACAGGAATTCGCCACGGCCGTGCAATATGATTTGCCCTTGATTGTCGTCGTCTGCGACAATGGGCTATACGGCACGATCCGGATGCATCAGGAGCGGGAATATCCCGGACGAATATGCGCGACGGAATTGCGCAACCCGGATTTCGCCGCCTACGCCCAGGCCTTCGGCGGTTTTGGCATCACCGTCGAGCGCACGGAGCAATTTGCAGGCGCATACGAATTGGCGAAAGCCTCGGGGAAACCTGCGATCATCCACTTGAAAATCGATCCGGACGCCATTCTGCCGGGAACGACGCTCACACGGATCCGCGAACAAGCACTCAAAGGGCGTTAGAGCGCGTTCCGCTTTGGTGGACTCACCAAAGCGATAAGAACTCGCTCTCTTTTTAAGAGGCCAGAAGCTTACGGCCTAATGGGACGTGCGGTGGGCGAAATCCCAATAGAGTTCGCGGGCGAGCTTATAAAATGGACCGGGCTCCAAATTGCGGTCGTCGATCCGCGTGATCGGCGCGACTTTCAAGAAATTGCCGGTCGAGAAGATTTCGCTGGCGGTCTTGAAATCGCTGTAGCGAAGCACCGACTCGACCACGGGAACCCCGGCTTTCGCAAGGAGACCGATGACGCGGTTTCGCGTGATCCCACTCAAAAACGTGCCGTTCGACGCCGGGGTGTAAACGACGCCATCGCTTGCGAGAAAGACATTGGAATTGGCGAGTTCGGCAATATTCCCGAGCATGTCTCGCAGCAAGCAATTCCCGAAGCCCCGGCGATAGGCCTCGATCAGGGCATGCGAATTGTTGGGATAGAGACACCCCGCCTTGGCCTCGACCGGCGCGGTTTCGCGCGTTGGGCGACGATAGGGCGACAATGTAATCGCGGTCCCCGTCGGCACGGGAAGCGCGGCCTCGTAAATGCAAAGACACCAGCGCGTCGAACCGGGATCGAAGCGCACGCCGCCGCCAGCCGCGCCATCCTCCGCCCAATACATCGGCCGGATATAGAGTTCGCTCTTCGGCGGGAATCGTTTTATGCCTTCATGGGCAAGGTCGAGCCAACGTTCGACGGGCACGACGGGCTGCAGAAAGAAGCTCGCAGCCGAGGCATTGACCCTTTGGCAGTGCAGACCGAGATCGGGCGTTACCCCCTCGAAGGCACGGGCGCCATCGAACACCATGGAGCCAAGCCAAGCCGCATGAGTCCGCGACCCCATGATCGCAACATTGCCGGACTGCCACTCGCCCTCGAAAAAGGTCCAGGTCGGCGTCATCGCGGCGGATGGTTTGAGAATCGCCATGGCCTTAAACTCCCCTCCTGGCGCTGTCTCGACTCAGGACTTTTGCGCGCGGAGATATTGTAACCAATTGTGGATCAGAATCGTCGCGTCTTGGCGCCAGCGTTCGGTCTTGATTCCATCGCCCATGATGCTCACGGGGAATGAAAACATGGTCTCCGGCCTTCGCTCGATCCGCGCCAGCATTTCGAAATCCCGCAATCGCAATTCCACGTCGTCCCGGAAATAGTTCTCGGGCATCGCGGGATAGCGGCCGGACTCCTCGGTCAAGAAACGCAAGATATCGCGCCGGTATTCGCGTGTCAGCGCCGGCGCGTCATATTCGGGATGACCCTGGAGATAGACAAAGAGGCTCCCCCATTTTTTCACGAACGTGTCGACCCCAACGGCTCGCGACTGGGTCAGAACCTGATAGCCGTGGCATTCGAGAATCGAAGCGTCCAAGCCATTGAACCGAGAATGCGGGGCATGATAGGAAGCGCCGCCGCCGCCAGTCCCAGCAAGCAATTCATGGTCGCCTGTTCGCTGAAGCGCATAAATTCCCGACTGCTTCGCGGGAAGCGGCAGGCGCGGAATACCATCGAGATGCAGCACGGCGGCATGCGCGGCGAGGCATGACCATATCGTCGAGATAGTGTGATGCTCCGCCCAATCCATGACTTCGGTCAGACTGCGCCAAAAGGTCTCGCCGGGGAGATCCGCGGCCAAAGGCTCGGCGCCGGTCACGATCAAACCATCCAAACGCCCGGAGAGCATGCTCGACATGCTCGAGTACATCCCTCGAATCCGTTCCCGCGTGGCTTGGCTGCGACGGATCTGCGGCAAGGAATAAAGCGTGAGACGGACGACGGCATCGCCTGCCGCGGCCTCGAGAAGCGAAATGAATTGACGCTCGCCGCTGGCTAGCCCGCCATCCCCCAAATTATTAAGCAACCCGATTTCCAGACAATCGCCGGGCGGCATTATACCATTTGCATGGTTGTTGTCGTCAAGGCTACGGGCTTCAAGCAAAACTGGCATCGATGCGCCTCTATTCCGCGGCAGCGCGGTGGAATGATTCACGCGCGGCGTCGAGCGCCTGATCGATATCCCCGATAATATCGTCGATATGTTCGATGCCGATGCTGACGCGAATGAGATCGGGCGTCACCCCGGCATCGCGCTGCTCGCTCGCGGACATTTGCCGGTGAGTCGTCGAAGCGGGATGGCACGCCAAGGATTTGACATCGCCGATATTGACGAGACGCTTGATCAGTTTCAACGCATCGTAAAAGGCTTTTCCCGCCTCGAGCCCTCCCACGACACCGAAGGTGAACAGTGGCGAGGCCTTCCCGCCCATATATTTCAACGACAGGGCGCGATAGGGGCTATCCTCAAAACCGGCGTAATTCACCCATGCGATCCGGGGATCTCGGCGTAAAAAATTCGCGACGGCACAGGCATTCTCGACATGCCGTTCCATGCGCAAGGCGACGGTTTCGATCCCTTGCAACAGCAGAAAGGCGCTCAAAGGCGGGAGCACCGCGCCGGTCGTGCGTTGATAGACGCTGCGGCAGCGCTGAATATAGGCCTGAGGCCCGAAGTGATCTGTATAGACCATGCCGTGGTAGGACGCGTCGGGCGTCGTGAACATCGGGAACCGGGCGGCATTTTCGGCCCATGGGAAGCGCCCGCTATCGATCACCGCGCCGCCCATGGTCGTTCCATGGCCACCCATGAATTTGGTAAGAGATTGCACGACAAGATCCGCGCCATGTTCAATCGGCCGGAAGAGAATTGGCGTCGCGACCGTATTATCGACAACCAACGGCACGCCATGAGCGTGGGCGATCGCGGCCAAGGCGGCGATGTCGCAAATATTGCCGGCGGGATTTCCGATGCTTTCGCAAAACACGGCGCGCGTCTCGCCGTCGATCAATTCGGCGATGGCGCTGGGATGATCGCTTGCCGCGAAGCGTGCCGAGATGCCTTGCCGTGGCAACACGTGGGACAAGAGCGTATGGGTCGTTCCATAGAGCTGCGGGACCGAAACGATATTGCCGCCGCAATCCGCGAGATTGACAAGGGCATAGTTCAGGGCGGCCTGGCCGGAGCTGGTCACGAGCGCGGCAGCCCCGCCTTCCAGTGCCGCGACCCGGCGTTCCAAGATGGCGCAAGTCGGATTGGCGATGCGGCTATATCTAAATCCCTCGGCCTCCAAATTGAAAAGGGCCGCGCCATGATCGGCACTATCGAATTCATAGGCGACGGTTTGATAGATCGGCACCGCGACGGATTTGGTCGTGGGATCGGTGTCGTAACCGCTATGCAATGCGATTGTCTCGCTACGCATGAACCCAAACCTCCGCCGGAATGCTCGTGCAAATATCGATCTGGCCTGCCCAGCCGATAGGGAGGATTATACACGCAATCGAAGAGAAATCCGCAGCGATCGTGATTCGAGCATACCGCCGGGTTAACGCAATCGTCCGCGCGATCTGTAAAGCGTCATGTCACGCCGTATTTCCGGAAAAACGGCAGATCACGCCGTATTTCCGGCATCGACAGTGAGCACGGTTCCGGTCACATTCCGCGCCTTGTCGCTCATGAGATAATCGACGGCATGCACGACATCGGCGACGTCGGGCAGTCGCTTCAACGCGCTACGCCGCGCGATCGTCGCGCGATGCGCATCGTCCATGCCGCCGGTCATGCTGGTCTCGACAAATCCCGGTGCAACAGCGTTAACCGTAATTCCAAGCGTCCCGACCTCACGCGCAAGGGATTTGGTGAACCCAATCAGCGATGCTTTCGTCGCGGCATAGACGGACAATCCGCTATAGCCCGTCGATGCGATGATCGAGCTGATATTGACAATGCGTCCGCTCCCAGCCGACATCATCGAACGCACGGCATGTTTGGTCACGATGAGCGGGGCGATTGTATTAATTCTCACCAAAGCCTCGATCTTCGAGGCTTCCATCGTGGCAAGCACGCCTTCGGTGCCAATCCCCGCATTGTTCACGAGCCCGTAGATAGGACCATGCCGCTCGCGCAAGGCGGCAAACAAAGCGGGAATTTCATCGAGATTGGCAAAGTCGAAGGGGAGAAAGTGAATCGCGCCCGTTCCCGCCACAACAGCCTCTTGCGCGGCCTTTTCGAGATCATCCGTACGCGAGCGGGCAATCGCGATCACCGAGAATCCAGAGGCGGCAAGCCCGCGCGCCATGCCGAGGCCAAGACCGCGGCTGCCGCCCGTGACGATGACATTACGCATGAAACCGCCTCAACTTTCCGCCCGGCGTCATATCCAGGGCGGGCACAAATCGAATCGAAACCGGGACCTTTTGACGCTCGAGCGAGTTCCGGCAGACCTCCAATATTTCGGTCTTGAGCGTTATGCAGCCGGACTCGCTTTCCGCCAGAGCGGTGGCCGCGTCATGATCGATCACGACATCGGCAACGACGATAGAGCCCGTAAACGGATTTTTTCGCGCGCTGACGAGGGACATGAGGACTTTTGGATGGCCGTTAATCGCGGCTTCGACCTCCTCGGGATGAACCTTGAGCCCGCCGACATTCACGATCCCATTGCGACGCCCGGCAAAATAGTAGCGGCTACCGCGCTGCTCCAGCATATCGCCGGTATCGACGAAGCCATCGGCGTCAGCCAGCCCCGCCGTTGCCGGTCCCGCGTAGCGCGTGGCGGTGCGTGGCGAGCGAATCCGCAACGAACCGTCGACGACTTTCATCTCCACCGGTCCGCCCTGGCGCTCCGTGAAGGCGACGGGAAAACCCTCTAAACCATCGTTGACGTCAAAACCAACCCCGGCCTCTGTCGAGGCATAGGCATGGCCGATCGCGGCATGGGGATAGGCCTCGTGCAACGCATCGAGCACGGCTTGGTCGGCAATTTCGCCGGACAAGCGGATATAGGCCGGCGCCATGGCGTGCATGAACTGGCTTATCAAGACGCGGCGCCAATGCGACGGCGTTCCCGAAATATGCGTGACGCCGCTTTCGCCCAACCGGTGGAGATGACAGGAGATGGATTCGCCGGGGCGCGACAGAATCAAAGAACCGCCGCCAAGCACCGCGCGCAGAAATATCTGCAGACCGCCGTAACGCCGGATGTCGTAGAATGTGGCCCAGACCGGCGCCGCGCCGAGCACGGGCGTGTCGCTGATGGCGCCCGTCAAACCGTTCAGCCTGTGCACGGCCATCTTGGGCCGGCCGGTCGTCCCCGACGTCAGCAGCACCCATTCGGTTTCCAACCCGATTCGCGGTTTCTCCCCGATTGGCACAATAGGCAGCCGGCAGACGACACGCGGAAGACCGGTGGTCGCAAAGTCCCCAGGCCCATCGGCGATAATCGCCTCGACGCCCGCATCGGCGATCATGGCTTGCAGGTCACTCTCTTTCACATCCGGCGGCGCAATGACGATCCGGCTTGCGATGCCATCCAGTTCGATCATCGCCAGCGCCGCTTCGATTTGGCCATGCGTGGCAATGAGCACGCAACGGCCTGCCAGCGCGCGGGCGTGGCCGCCAAGGCTGGAGCCCGCGATCAGAGCCGCGGGATCGAAACTATGATCGCGATCGGAAAAAACACCCGGCGCCGCTCCATGCGCCCGCGCCAGAGCACGTGAAAGCGCAGGGATCTCAGACGTTCGCATATTCGTAAAGCCGCACGAGATCGCCAACCGTCACCGGAAATTCGATCTCGTCCGATACCGAGAAGGGATCGCGACCGAGCTTCTCCTCGAGCCGCGCGACAAGGATCGCGAAACCAAGGGAGTCGAGCCCCAGCGTCAACAGCGGGGCCGTATCGTCCAACGGCGCTAAAACCTTCTTTTGCTCGGCGGCGACCGTTTGGATTTCTTGAAACACCACGGATCGGATCGGCATAGATTTACGCTCTCAAAGTTCGCTTCTGTTGTAACGACTAACCCCAAAGGCTTAAAAAGCGTAACGAGGCTCGATCATGAGCTTCGAAATTTACGGAATATTTGTTTGTTAAGCTTGATACATTGTAAACGTTGTCTTTCACAAGAACCGGTGGATTAACTGGTCGTAAGTGCGTCATTAATGGTTTAACGGAAAACGCCATAAAGGCGCTCGACCCAGAATGGGCAACCTATCTCCCAGACGGCATGGCCTCGACCTATCGATGGATGTCATTTGGAACATATTCCGCACGCCAGCAGAAAACCGCTTTTGGGTAATATGTTCCCGCCATGCTATCCCATAAAATCAAAGCAACTTTGGCAGCCTCGTTGCCAGCGCCACGGGACGGGAACCATGAAACAAGACCAAATCGAAACCAACGCCTCGACGCGCGCCGCGCGCTACAACGCGGGCAAAGCCCTGCGGGAGGCGGTCTCCCGCGAGAGCCACGCCGATTTCACGCCGGACCCGCATCGCGATCCGCTTCCTGTCCTGACCGCCAGCGATTCCAGGCGCGTGGCCTCCCTGGTGTCCGAACGCTACAAGCGTATGAGCGTATCGCCCTTCACCTTCTATCGCGGCGCAGCCGCCTTGATGGCCCATGACCTCGCGGCGCACCGCCCAGTTGGCGCCAACGTGCAAGCCTGCGGCGATTGCCATCTCCTGAATTTCGGCGCCTTCCTAACACCGGAGAACCGGGTTCTCTTCGATATCAACGATTTCGATGAAACCTACCCTGGCGCCGATTTCACTCTCGATCTGAAGCGGCTTTGCGCCAGCTTAGCGGTCGCCGCGCAAGATTCGGGGCTCGGCGGCAAGAAGGCCCAAGCGATCGCGCAAAGCGCGGCGAAATCGTACCGGACCTTCATGGCCGAACTCGCGGAGAAATCGCCGCTGGATGTCTGGCGCGTCTGCATCGATCTCACGAGCGAACTCACCATGCTCGAGAATCAAGCACTCGAAACAAAAGTGCTCGCCCAGCTCATCAAGGCCGAAAAAAGCGCGAAGCCGGCCGGTGATTTTCCCGATTTCACCATCACCAAGTCAGGAAATATCGTCATTGGCGACAAGCCGCCAGCCATCTTCCACGTGGGGGCGGACGGTCAGGCGGTCGATCGCGTGCTGAACGCCGCCTTGCTCGCCAGCTACAAAGCGACCTTACTGCCCGACCGGCGCCTTCTTCTCGATCGCTACCGCATTCGCGATGTCGCCTTCAAGGTAGTCGGGGTTGGCAGTGTCGGAACCTATTGCGCGGTTGGCCTCCTCGCGACCCCCGACAACGAGCCGCTCATCCTTCAACTGAAGCAAGCTTGGGAGAGCGTCATCGCGCCGCTCGCCTCGAAGCAAACGTTTTACGCCAACCAAGGCCAACGCGTCGTCGAAGGACAGCGCGCGATGCAAGCCGCCAGCGATCCCTTCCTCGGCTGGACACAGGATGAAACCGGCCGCCAGTTTTACTTCCGCCAGCTGAAAAATCGGCGCCTTGGGTCATTGGCCGAACTGATCGAAAGCAAGTCTCTCACCTCCTATGCGACACTCTGCGGACGCACGCTGGCCCGCGCCCATGCGCGCACCGGAGACCCAGTGGTGATCTCCGGCTATTTGGGCAAGAACAGCGTGATGGACGAAGCCCTGGCGCAATTCTCGATGGCCTATGCCAGCCAGACCGTTTTGGACCACGCCAAACTCGTGGCCTCTCCGCTTGTGCCGCCTGAAGCCGGGAAGGCAAAAACGGCGGCATGAATGAAGGCGAGCCGCCACGGCATTTTGGCGGCGCGCCGTTCTAACCTTGCGCGAAACTTGTTGAACTTGCGCGAAACTTGTGGCGCTGAGGCCAGGAGCCCTGTTTTGCTTCAAAGGCAGTTTATTCGTGGCGGAATTTGCTTTATATATGCGGTATGAATAATGAAACAAACAATCTGACCCGGGCGCCCGAGGGCTCCATCGATGCCTTGGCGAAAGCCCTTGGCCTCATTGCCGATCAAGGCAACGAAACGATTTCCGCGCGGCCTTGGGTCGTCACCGAGACCGCCGGAATCAAAAGCGACGCCGATCTTCATATCGAAGCGATCGAGGCAAGACTTTCCTTAATGGAAAAAGGCCTTGCCCTCGTTCAAACTCAGCTCGGCCGTTCCGAACAATGGCAGACCCGCATGGAAAGAACCCTCGGCGGTCTCCAAGAAACGATCCGGAGCGAATTCCAAACGGCCTCGCGCATCGTACTCGGCGCAGTCGGGGGCCTCGCGGTCATGATTTTCATCGGTCACTGGATCTAGAGCATGTCCCGAAAAAGTTGCAGACTTTTTCGATCGATGACATGCTCTAATACCAAACCACAGTGATCGCCGCCTGTTCTGACCTTCACGACGCGGGGGACTGTCCTCCGGCTAATTTTTTGGATGAAACGGCGCCGTCTTTGCGAGCGAAGCGAAGCAATCCATGCCGGCCCCCTGCACGAAGATGGATTGCTTCGCTGCGCTCGCAATGACGCTGAAGACAGGTCGCGGTCACCGGACTTTAGTATAACTCCGTAATAAAAGAGCGATTTCTCAGCGCTTTGGTCAGTCCCCCCTAAGCGGAACGCGCTCTGACCCCTGACGCCTCCGCGAAAGCATGGCGGAGATAGGCCGTCATAAAGCCCGGCATGCCGCTTTCGTCGAAGCCGGCCACTGACGTAACTGGAACGAGCGCGGCGAGTTCCGGATTCTGCTCGCGAGCGTGGAAATGCTTGAAACCCGTCACGATATCATCGGCGGATAGGGGCGAAAGCAGGCGCTTCATACAGGCAATGCGCGCTCCGTCGAAGACCACGCTCCATCCGGCTTCGACCGTTACGTCAGCAGGGGCGATGCCGGTTTCCTCCCGCAATTCGCGCAGCACATTGGCTTCGAGATCGACCTGCCCGTCGCGGGCATCGGAAGGATCGGGCGTGCCCGCGGGAAAATACCGGAGACCGGCCGAAGCCGTGCCAGGCCCCATCTCTCCGGTGATGAAAGCCCCATCGGCCGACAGAAGGGCGCCCATCGAAAAGAGATTGAAAACGCCTTCGCCGGGAAAGCCGAAATCCCGCCAAGCCAAGAAATTGCGAAAATCCGTCTCGAAGGCCACGGCGCGAAGAATGGAGTTGCCGGGCTCGATCTCGACGGAAGAGGCGAGGAAAACGCGGCCATCGAATAATCCGGGCTGCGCCGCGACGCGCCGAGCCCAATGCGCATCGATTTGGGCGGCTTCCTCGCGCGCCCAAACCCAATCGTGGGGGCCGCAACGAAACTCGACCGAGGCGATCTCCGCGATCACGCCGGACCGGCTCATAAATCCAGCGTTCCCTGCGCGATCATGACCGCCGAACCGCCGATTGCGGCGCGGATGACGCGCCCGCTGGCAATGGTGACGGCAAGACCGATAAAACTTGGCCGCCCCATTTCGAGGCCCTGCTGAAATGTGCAGTCGTGATCGCCATCGGGCAACGTCTCGCAGGCCAGCAGCGCGCCGGGAAAAGCCGCAACCGCCGAGCCCGTAGCCGGATCCTCGCTGACGCCGAGACCGGCCGCGAGCATGCGGGAGCGATAGCCATGCGCCCGGCCCCCGCCGCTGGGGGTGTAGAGATAATAGGCTTGCCGCCCATGTGCAGGCTCCGTGCCGCGAAGCGCCGCGCGCGCCAAGACATCGAGCGAGGCCAAGGGGACGAAAGTGAAGGGCACGCCGGCGGAAAAGCGCGTGGGGCGGTGCGTGCCGAAGCCGATATCGCGCGCCTCCAGCCCAAGAAGCGCGGCAATTTCCGCCTCGCCGGGCGCGTCCCCGGCGGGTTCAGGCAAGAGCGGCGTGTCGAACGATGCGTGAGCCGCTTCGCCACGCCGGTGCCGCACGCTGCACGAAACCAGGCCAACGCCCTCCTCGAGCGTCAGGCCGACATCTTGCGCCGCCAAAAGTTCGGGCGCTTGAAGCTTGGCCAAAAGAACCGCCGTGCCAACCGTCGGATGACCGGCAAAGGGCAGTTCGGTCGTTGGGGTGAAGATCCGCAGCCGCGCGAAATTCACGGGGTCGGCGGGATCGCTGACGAAAACCGTTTCCGACAAATTGAACTCGCGCGCAATTTTTTGCATCGCCACGGTATCGAGACCCGCGCTGTCGAGGACGACCGCCAGCGGGTTGCCAGCCAGCGGCACGCTCGTGAAAACATCGAGGATATGATAGCGCCGCCGCATTCCAAACCCCGTGCTTTGCGCGAGACGAGACTCAAATCGAAGAAATAACGTTTTCTTTCAATGAGTTGAGCATATTCTGACCGTACCGGACGATTCGACTTTCGCGGAACATACTCCGGACGAAATGCACGGGAGCGGGCCCCCGCGTCAAGCGATCCGCGCAGAACAATTGCCGGGCATGCCGCCCTGAGGGAATGGAATTCAAACGAAAATAGGTCTGGAGGGATGATTTTCTAGATTCGCTGCTCGAAACAGCGTGAAACAGCTCTGGACCCTCGCTCGCGACCGGTTATGTTCAGGCCGCAGAACAAAGACATCTGGACCCGCCATGACAAGTTACACCGTTGAAAACGTAAGCCGCGAAGAACTCAAACGTGGCTTGGCCGGAACGTCGATCGTGCTCGTCGATGTCCGGGAGCCGAACGAATTCGCAGCCGGTCACATACCCGGCGCGATTTTGAACCCGCTGCAGAGCTTTGATCCCTCCGCCTTGCCGCCCAAGCAAGACGGCAAACGGATCGTCTTGTCCTGCCGGTCCGGGAAGCGCTCCCTCGTCGCGATGGATCTCGCCCACGCCGCGGGCCGCACCGATATTACCGCGCATTATCCCGGCGGTATGTTGGACTGGAGCGCCGCCGGCGAACCCGTCGAAGAATAGACCGCACACCGCATGACGTAGCTAAAACCATGCGGTGCGATGCCGGGCTTGCCCAGCATCGCATCTCGATTTCGCTTATTTCTTTTTCTCGCCGCCGATCTTGACCGCCTGCGGCGCGGCGGCGATCACTTTCGGCTTTTCCTTCTTCGGTTTCTTGGCTTCTTTATTACCGCGAACTTGACCTTTTGCCATGACGCACCTCCATATTCTAGAAGCTTAGGCGCACACGGCAAACCTGTCCATACGCCAATCTGGAGAGTCTCCAGGGCAGTCAACCGGCGGCGCTTCGCGGCAGAGTCCGGAAAAGCGGCCGCGGTTTTCCAGTAAAACCCGGCACCAAGACAAAACCTAGGCCGGCGGCTAGCGCCATGATGCTTTGATTAAGAAATAACGAGCTATTTTCTTGGCCGGCTTCCGCGTCGGACGGCCCTCGCCAGCCTGTTTAGGTGTACGACCGGATCAGATTGCCCACGAGCATGTTCCATCCATCGACAAGCACGAAGAACAAGACCTTCATGGGCAGGGAGATGACCGTTGGGGACAACATCATCATGCCCATCGACATGATGACGGTGGTCACAATGACGTCGATTACCAGAAATGGCAGCACGATCAGAAAGCCGATCTCAAATCCACGCCGGATTTCGGAAATCATGAAGGCCGGGATCAGGATGCGAAGATCCACGTTATCGCGATCGGTGGCCTTCATACTATCCTTGGCCAAGTCATTGAACAGCTTCAAATCCTTGTCGCGGACTTGCGCGAGCATGAAGTCCCGGAAGGGTTGAACGATCTTCGGAAAGGCTTCCGCCTCCGTCAGCTTGTTATCCATCATCGGCCGCAATCCCGTTTGCCAGGACCGGTCGAAAGTCGGCCCCATGACGTAAAAGGTCATGAACAGGGACAGGCTGATCAAGATAATATTCGCGGGCGCGGTTTGCAGGCCAATCCCGGACCGCAGGAACGAAAAGGCGATCGAAAAGCGTGTGAAGCTCGTCACCATGACCAGCAGCCCGGGCGCGATCGACAAGACGGTGAGAAGCCCGACAAGCTGTACGATACGTCCCGTCGCCGTGCCGCCGGCTTGCGGAAGAATGCCACTGAGATCGATCGACTGTGCGGCGGCAGGTCCGGCGAAAACCAGCGTCAAGACGGCAATAACGGCTAGGCGTTTGATGAAAGAGCTTGTCATTGGACCACTAAGGTTTCGATAATGAGTTCGCGCACATGGCCTTCGGACCGGATCGCCACGCGCTCGTTCAAATCCTCTCGCAGGCTTTGGAGGCCGCTTCCGCCCTGAAGCTGCACGATCGTCAAGGTCTTGAGATAGCCAATGAGATCGTCGGTGATTTGGGCCGCGATAACGGTTGGGGACTCGACCTCTTTTTTGTTGAACAGAATTGAAGCTTGAAGCCTGACTTTTGCCCCCTCGGGTTGCGCGAGATTGGTGACGATGGGCGCCAGCTCGCGAATGACGATATCGTCGGCAAAGCCGCTTTTGGAAACGGACGCGGTTGGCGGCGGCGCGGCGTTCATCGATCCCCTGACCTTCGCGACGATCATCGTGCCCACCAAGCCGCCGCCGGCCGCGCCAAGCACGGTCAAGCCGGCAAGCGTCAAGATCAAGGACATCATGGAGCCCTTTCCCTTCGAACCGGAATCGCTCATCGTTGCCATGGCCATGGCGCTCTCCTAACTCAAACCCCGTCCGGAGCAAGGCTTCCGGCCAGGGACAAGAGGGGCAATATCGCAAGATCGAGACATGCTAGAACGGCTTCAATGCATCGTAGATTTGTTGGCCGATACCCGGCTGCTGGACCTCGGTGAGGCGGCCGCGTCCGCCATAGGAAATCCGGGCTTCCGCAATCTTCTCGTAGGAGATCGTGTTGTCTTTCGAAATGTCGCGAGGGCGCACGATGCCCGCGACGCTGAGCTGCCGGAGTTCGAAATTCACCCGGACTTCCTGCGAGCCCGCGACCATCAAATTCCCGTCCGGCATCACTTCTGTCACGATAGCCGCGACCGAAAGCTGAATCTTTTCCGAACGATTTATCGTACCCGTACCATTGGCCGCGGATTTCGACGTCGAATCGAACGAGCCCGCGATGGTGACCGGGCTGGTCGATGTCCCAAGCCCCGCATCCCACTGATTGTTGACGGTGGAATCGAGCTCCCTGCCGGAGGAATTGCCGATGGTGGCTTGGTCGTTGATCGAAATGTTGACCGTCAGCACATCGCCCGGCCGCATCGCGCGGGGATCGCGAAACAGATTGGCCTTGTCCGTATAAAGCGAGTTGAAGGGCATCGGATTCGGCGGACGCGCAGAAAAATCATGCGGCACGACATTAGCCTGAAGGCCCGCGCCAACGGGCGTCATGGTCGGCTCGTGGCCAATCGCCTTGGGGCTCGTCGCGCAGCCCGCCATGCCGACCGACAAGACAGCCGCATAAACTTTTTTCATAATCAAAGCTTCTTATCGGCTGGAGGCGCCAACGGATTGGCAAGCATGCCCGCGAGTTTCGCGGCGCGCTCGGGCGGTGTGATTTCATCGAAGATCGCGCTCGCCTGGCGGGGACTCAGGGCCGCCAGGACGGCCGTGGCCATCTCGTCGCCGAGCGCGCCGATTTGCGTCGCTGCCGTTTCCGGCTTCATTTTCGCGTAAATGCCGACAAGCGCTTCGCGCGCCTGCTTCGCGACAGCTTCGTGCTTGTCGAGCAGGCTCTTGAGTTCGGCTTGTTTCGCGTCAAGCTCCGCGATGCGCGATTGGATTTGCGATTCGAGCTCTTGCAACTTTCTGGATTGCCACGCGAACCTCGCGTCGGTCGCGGCGGCGGCAATGTTCGTGCAATACTTTCGGACATTCGCGCTGGCTTCGCCGGTGAGAGCGTCATCGCCGGCATTTCCGGTTTTAGCGGTGACCGTTCTGGCTGGCGCGGGCGCTGGCGGATTGGGCGCCGTGGAATCGCTTGCCGCGTCGAGCTTCGCCTCTCCCGGCTTGGACATGCCCTGAACGGGCTTGGCCGGACTGGGCGAAGGCGTCCCGGGCGGCGCCTTATCGGCGGGCTCTCCCGCGGCAAAGACCGGCACCAAGCTCAGGCTCGCCGATACGGCCAGGCAACATACGAAACGTTTGATGCCGGGCGCCGCCATGGTCTTTTCCAACGTCACACCCGATGCGCTTTCCATGAAGCGAGAATGCCCTGGGAAGCTTGCGTCTGGCTGTCGTGCTGGCTGTCTTGCGGGCTTTCCCGCGGGCTTTCCTGGTGGAGAGGAATGCCCTTGCGACGCGAAAGCGCGGCGCGAAGGGCCGCGCAAGAGCTAAGCGAGAGATGGCCTAAGCCGCCTCCCTCGCTTACTGCGTGATCAAATCGGCTTGCAGGGCACCGGCGGACTTAATCGCTTGAAGGATGGCAATAATCCCGCTGGGTTTCAGGCCGATTTGGTTGAGCCCCTTGACCAAGGTCCGCAAGGTCGTTCCATGAACAACTTGAAGCTGGCCGCCGGATTCGTCCGAATCGATATTGGTGCGGGGAACAACCACCGTCTTCCCTTGCGACCGGGGAGCTGGTTGAGAAACTTGAGGTGTCTCCGTGATCCGCACCGTCAGGCTGCCATGGGTCACGGCGACGGTTGAAATCTGAACATCCTGCCCGATCACGATCGTCCCGGTCCGGGAATCGACAATCACGCGCGCGGCGGTATCCGGCTCGACGAGGATATCCCCGATATCGGCCATGTAACGGGTTGGTCCCATCCCACGCGGGAGCGTCAAGGACACGCTGCGAAAATCACGCTCTTGCGCTGTCCGCACGCCGAAATGTTGCAGGGAATAGGCATTGATCGCATCCGAGATCCGCACGGCGGTCGCGAAATCGGGATTTTTGAGATTGAGGGTCATCGGCCCGATGTCGCCAGGCCGTGCCTGATTCGGCAATTCGATGATGGCCCCATTCGGGATCCGGCCCGCTGTCGGAACGCCTTGCGAAAACGACTCGGCCTGACCTTGGGCGCTTGTCCCCGATACGGCGACGGCGCCTTGCGCCAGGGCGTGAACGACGTCGTCGGGTCCAGAGAGCGGTGTCATCACCAGCGTGCCGCCCATCAAGGAGGAGGCGTCACCCATCGAAGAGACCGTGACATCGATCCGCTGTCCCCGGTCCATGAACGGCGGGAGATCCGCGGTCACGAGAACAGCGGCGACATTACGCGTGCGCATCGATCTGTTGCCGACATTGATCCCGAGACGCTCGAGCATGGATTGCATCGATTGCTGGGTAAACGGGGCGTTGCTCATCGAGTCGCCGGTGCCTTGCAAACCAATCACGAGGCCATAGCCAATCAATTGATTGTCCCGCAGCCCTTCGAGCTGGGCGATATCCTTGATCCGCACGGCCGATGCCGCCGGCGATGCCACGGCAAAGGCAAGCAGAAGGATAAAGAGAAGCCTGACCATCATCCGTTGCTCACATGGATCGAACCATCCGGCGCGATGACGCCCGTCAAGATCAAACCACTCTCGACGTTGCGGACGGAAATAAGATCGCCCGCCGCGCCCGCCTGAAGGGCAGAGGCATAGGTCGAAATCGTCAGACCGCCTTCCTCGAAAACGAGCTTCACCATCGCCCCGATCGTCACCAACTTCGGCAAGGCGACGGAATTGCTTGAAATCGCCTGGCCCGGCAACAAAGTGCGCTTCGCGACCTTTCCGACGAGATCCGCGCGCCGGTTGATAAACCCGTCCGATGCGATCTGATCGGGGAAATCATGATCGGCGAGCATGTTGTCGCGGATGATGTCGCCGGGGTAAATGGTGACGGCCGCGACGGGCAGCCGCTGGGCCGCGGCCACCGGCCCGGCCCAAGCAAAGAGCAGGACGCCCGCGAGCCCGGCGATCGTCCGTAGGGTAGTGAGCCGCATCGTGACTGTCCTCCGCGCGCGCATTTAAACGGATGAAGCGAGGCCGGTGACCGCCTAGCCCATATTCTTCGAGAGCGTCTGGCTCATCTGATCGGCAGCGGTGATGACCTTTGAATTCATTTCATAGGCACGCTGAGCAGAGATCAGATTGGTAATTTCGCTAACCGGATCGACGTTGGACGCTTCCAAATAGCCTTGCGTGATCGTCGCAAATCCGGGATCGCCGGGAACGCCGACGACCGGGGCGCCGGAGGCCGCGGTTTCCTGAAACAGGTTGCTGCCCAGCGCGAGCAGGCCAGCCGGATTGGCGAAGGTCGCAACGGTCAACTGGCCCAAGGCAAGCGGCGTCGTCGATCCCGTAACCGTCGCGGTGACCGCGCCGGATTGGCTGACGTTCACTTGCGTCGCATTGGTCGGAACGATGATCGGTGGATTGACCACGCTGCCATCGATCGTGACCAGCTGACCCGTGGCATTGGTATTGAACGCGCCGGCCCGCGTATAATTCAAGCCGCCGTTGGAATTGGTGATTTGGAAATAGCCGGAACCCGTCAAGGCCAAATCCAACTGGTTTCCGGTATTGGTCAGCGTACCCTGGATATTCAAAGTGCGAATCGCCGCCGTCTTCACACCGAGACCGACTTCCGCGCCCTCGGGCACGACACCCTGATTGCCGCGATTCGAGACGCCGGCGAGGCGCTGCGTTTCGTAGAGAAGATCGGTAAATTCGGCACGCGAGCGCTTGAACCCGGTGGTATTGATGTTGGCAATATTGTTCGCGATCACATCGACGTTGGTCGATTGAGCATTCATACCGGTTGCCGCAATGGCGAGCGCTTTCATGTCCTACCCTCAGATCGACATACGCGTAACTTCTTGAAAGGCCGATACAGCCTTGTCACGGACCGCGACGGCGGTCTGAAGCGCTTCTTGAGCCTGCATGACGGCCTCGACGACCGATTGCGTCGTGGCCTTGCCGCTCATGCCGGCGACGGACATCTTTTCCGACGTGTTCAACGAATCGACCGTTCCGTTGGCCAATTGCGCCATCATCGAGGAAAAATCCCCTCCGGCGCCGGACGTGGATTGCACGGCTTGCAGCGATTGCGTGGCGGACGCCGCTTGCGACGAGCCGAGAAGCGACGAGACCGCTGAAGAGACGAGAGGGATTGCGGCGAGCATGGTTATCCTTTCAGCAGACCGATGGTCATCGATAACAGAGCATTAGACTGCTTGATGACCTGAAGGTTGGCTTCGTATGAACGGTTGGCTTCCCGCATGTCGCCCATCTCCATAAGAAGGTTAACATTTGGGATCTTTACAAATCCTTTACCATCCGCGGCCGGATTGCCGGGATCGAGTTGCAAATTGAACGGAGTGGGATCGAAGCCGATCGAACTCACCTTCACGACATCGGCGCCCGAGACTTCATCCATCGCGTTTTCAAAGCTGATGGTCTTGCGCCGGTAGGGGTCGGCGCCCGGCGTCTGCCCCGTCGATTGCGCGTTGGCAATATTTTCCGACGTGACTCTCAACCGGGCCGAATTGGCGGACATTCCAGAGGCGGCAATACTGAAGGCGGCCTGTAACGGATCGATCATGGCCTATTACTCCTTGACGACCGACATCAGCATTGCGTGAAAGCTTTTCACGATATTCGTGGTCAGTTCGTAATCGCCGCTGATCGTATTAGCCTTCATCAATTCTTCTTCGAGCCCGACCGAGTTTCCGGTTTCCGTTACCTCCCAGTTGCCCGTCGCCGACTGGGCCTCGTCGACGGCATCAGGGTTATCCGGCGTGATATGCCCAACATTCGTCGACGCGAGAGTCATCTGCGTTTTGTTGAGAACCTCGGAGAACGCCGCCAGGTCCTTGGCTCTATAGCCAGGGGTGTTGACGTTCGATATGTTGCTGGCGACGGTCGCTTGCCGCGCGGCTAGCCAGCCGCTCTTGCGGGAAGCTAGGCTGAGAAGGTAGATCGGCTCCATCGTTAGTCCCAAATGTAATTGTGACAATTCATTGATAGGATCTTAACCTTGCACCAGGCTGGCTAGTCTGAGGCACGAACCTTATTCAGCAGCCATACAGGTAAGAAAGCATCCAATGCCCACGACGCCCTAAGCCCAAGACGCCCTAAGCCCACGGCGCTGTCCCAAGCCCACGGCGCTGCCCTAAGTAAGCCACGACGCCCCCCTAAACGGGAACCTTCACGCAAGCTTGACCATCGATCGGTTTTTTAACGAGGCCCCCTTAAATGAAAACAATCAGAAAAATCCTTGCCGCGACGACGGTCATGCCTGCCATGCTGTTGGCCCAACCAGGTGCCGGATTTGCCCAATATGCGCCGGTGACCATGCAAATGGCCCAAGCCCAGACCGGCGGCTCCGCGGAAGAACAAAAGAAAAAAGAAGAAGAAAAGAAAAAGGAAGAGGAAAAAAAGCCTCCGCAACATCCCCCGGCCGCTCCTAAACCCGCCGCGCAACCAGCCCCGGCTAAACCCGTGACACCACCGGCCGCACCTAAACCCGCCGCGCAACCAGCCCCGGCCAAACCCGTGACCCCTCCGGCCCCACCTAAACCCGCCGCGCAGCCAGCCCCGGCTAAACCCGTGACACCGCCGGCTCCCGCCGCCGTGAAGCCTCCGCCGCCACATGCCCCAGCTCCGGTGAAACCCGTGACGCCGCCGGCTCCGGCCGCCGTAAAGCCGGTTCCGCCTGTCACCCCGCCAGCCGGCGCTCCCGGCCAAACGCCTCCAGCGCAAGGTCCCCAGGGCCAAGTAACGCCAGGCCAGACAAAACCTGGTCCCGCGAAACCGAGCCAAGCCGGCGGCAAGCCGGTTGGCGCTGTTGCAACAGGCGTTGCGGCTGGCTTAACCGGCGGCGTGCTCGCGGCGACGGGCGCGCACACCCTCGCGGATATTCACCACAACCGGCACGAGACCCACAAAGGCGGCATCGATTTCATCCGCGAACCCGGCCGCACGATCATTGGCGAGGGTGGCCAGAATTTCATCGTCCACGACGAAACCGAACGCTTCCACGACCTTGGCCTGTCCGTGCGGACAGAGCGCCATGGCGACGAAATCGTCAGCATTTACGATCGCCCGGACGGCTCGCAAATCGTTACCGTCACGGATCCCCAAGGACAGCTCTTGCGCCGTTTCCGCCGGTTCCCCGATGGCAGCGAATATGTGATGATCGATAATGGCTACGATGGCCAGGTTCGCGATTACCGCGACGATATCGTCGTGCTGCCTCCCGCGGCCATCGACATCCCGGCCTCGCAATATGACGTGGATGCCGATACCGCGACTGCCGACGTCGTGTACGATACGCTGATCGCGCCTCCGATTCAGCCGCTGCCCCAACGCTACACCTTGGACCAGGTGCTCTATAGCCCCGCCCTCCGGGCCCGGATGCGCAGCGTCGACATCAACACGTTGAACTTCGAGACCGGCTCCTGGATCGTCGGACCGGACCAAGTGAGCAAATTGCGCGTTCTCGGCGAAGCGATCAACAAGGCCGTGGCGCATAATCCCAACGAAGTCTTCTTGGTCGAAGGCTTTACCGATGCTGTCGGCAATCCCACCGACAACCTCTCCCTGTCGGACCGGCGGGCGCAATCCGTCGCGGCGCTTCTCACGCGTGAATTCAAGGTGCCGCCGGAGAATCTGACGACCCAAGGCTACGGCCAGCAATATCCGAAAGAGCAGACGACGGGGCCCTCGCGCATCAACCGCCGCGTCATCGTCCAACGCATCACGCCTTTGTTGGCCGATACCGGGCAAGCCGTCCCGCGTTGAGGCGCCAGACCTATAGTTTGTAAATGAACCATGAGGGGGCGTACGCGCCCCCTTTCCATAGCCGACAGGGCCCCCCTCGCTCCGCAAGATCCCGCTCCGCGAGATGGGAAAGAGAACCGTGCAGGCAGGGTGGCTGAAGCTGCCGCCATTTCGTCCCTTCGACGAAATCCTAGCAGACGCGTCTAGGGATCTAAGATAGGATTTCGCCGGCCGCGCTCATGTCGAGCCCTTGCCTGGAGAGACCCGATGGCGCTTCGTCTTGCTCCCGCCACGCCGATCAAATCCCTCTTTCGCACCCTGGCGCTCCTCGCGCCTCTCGCGATGGCCTCGCCGGTCTGGGCGCTCGATTATCTCAATGTCACGATCGAGCCGGATCGAGCCGTTCCCGGCGCCTGTTTCAGTTTTTCGGGCCAACTGCCACACGGCAAAGCCAATGCGCTCGAGCCCTTCGTAACCATCGAGCCCGCGATCGATCATTCGCTGGAAGCGCGCGGAAAAGATCTCTGCGTCGGCGGCCTGAAACACGGCGAGCACTATAAAATCACGCTCAAGGCAGGTCTGCCCGGCGCCGGCGACAGCACGCTCGCCAAGGACGTACCGGTCGATGTCCAAGTGCCAGACCGCGAGCCGCAATTGAGCTTCGATCAGGGCAAGACGCTGCTGCCCTTCACGAAAGACGCCGCCCTGCCGCTGAAAAGCGTGAATACGGGCAAAGCGCATATCACGCTCTACCGTTTCAGCGAGCGCGCCATTGTGGGACAACTCGTCAACGATTGGTTTGGCCAAGCGTTGAGCGGCTATACGATCGAAAATATCAAAGAGAGCAGCTCCAAGATCTTCGAGGGCACGCTGGCTATCGAATCCGCCCGGAACAAGCAAGTCACGACGGCAATCCCCGTTGGCGCGCTCATCAAGGATTTGCAGCCGGGCATTTACGTGGCCTTCGCCGAGCCCGATACCGGCACGCCGGACAAGGATACGGAACGCGCGACGCAATGGTTCAGCGTCTCCGATACGGGACTCGTCACCATCAAGACAGACGAGGGGCTGCTCGTCAGCGCCCGCTCGTTGCAGACCGCCAAGCCCTTGGCCGGCGTGACTCTGCGGTTGATCGCGCAAAGCAACGAGATCCTCGGATCGTATAAGAGCGATGGCGAGGGGCGTTTTCTGATCCCCGGCGGCCTGCTGCGCGGCGAGCATGGCGACGCGCCGAAAATCCTCACGGCGACGAGCGACGACGGCGGATTCACGTGGCTGCAACTCGATTCGCCCGCTCTCGATCTCAGCGATCTCGACATCAAGGGCCGCGCGCCGCCGCAGACCAACGACGCCTTTCTTTGGACGGATCGCGGCGTCTACCGGCCGGGCGAAACCATCCACATCGGCGCGCTGCTACGCGACCGCGATGCCAAGGCGGTGGCGAACTTGCCGCTGACGCTTCACATCGTGCGGCCCGACGGTATCGAGGTCGACAAACGCGCGATGACGCTGGCCAGCGCGAGCGGCGGCGCGCTGGATTTCCCGGTGCCGGACAATGCCTTCAGCGGAACCTGGCGGATCTGGGCGAGCGCCGGCGGCAAAACGGAGATCGGCACGATCTCGGTCTCGGTACAAGATTTCGTGCCGCCCCGGCTCGAGGCCAAACTGACGCTGCCGCCTGGCCCGTTGGAGGCCAGCGGCGCCATCGAGGCGAAAGTCACCGCCGATTATTTCTACGGCAGCCCCGGCGCCGGCCTTTCCGGCCAAGTCGAGGCGACAATCCAGCCTTCCGCCCATCCCTTCCCGGGTTTCGAGGATTTCCGCTTTGGCCTGGTGCAAGAGCCCTTCTTGCCGAAAGCCTTGGAGACGCAGAGCTTCACCACGGACGACAAGGGAGCCGCCACCGCCGTCCTGCAAATCGACGAAGTGCCCGACACCTCGAGCCCGCTCGAAATCGCGCTCCACGCCACGGTCAACGACGTCGACGGACGCGCGGCGCTTGCCGATCTGACCAAGCCCTTACACACGGCTAGCCACTTCATTGGGCTCCACGCCCGGTTTAGCGAGGGTTTGGGCGACAGCGCCGAGGCCACTTTCGATGCCGTCTCGCTCGATGGCGACGGCAAGCCCACCGCCCTGCCGGGCGTCAAATGGAGCCTCGTGAAAGAGGATTACGAATATAGCTATTTCTTCCGGGACGGCCGTTGGCAATGGAAGTCTACGATCATCGACCAGCCGGCCAATGGCGGCGATCTGACCTTTGGCGCGGACGGACGCGCCACGATATCGGCGAAAGTAACGAGCGGACGCTGGCGCCTCGAAGCCTATGACAATACCGGCAAAACCGCGACGAGCCTACGCTTTGGCGCGGGTTGGTGGTCGAGCGGCGGGGACACTGCCAACCGCAAGCCGGAAATCATGGCCGTAACGGTCGATAAAAATGCCCCGGCGGGCAAGGTGCGCGCGATGGTCGAGCCTGCTTTTGCCGGGCGCGTTCTTGTGATGCTGGAGGGCAATGGACTGCATGGCCTGCATGAAGTCGACATGCCGAAAGGCGGCGGCGCGGTGGAATTCGACGCCGCAGATGTTCCCGCCAGCGGCGCCTATATTCTCGCCATCGCGGTCTCGCCCGCGGGCGCCGTTCTCCCCCGGCTGCCCGTGCGCGCGGTGGGGCTCGCCTGGGTGCCCGGCGTCACCGCCACGCATAAACTCGATGTTTCCCTGAAAGCACCCGATACGGTCCATCCGCTGACGAAGCTCAATGTCGACGTGAATGTCGCGGGAGCCAACGGCGAAGAGGCCTTCGTGACGCTCGCCGCGGTCGATGAAGCCGTCCTGCTGATGACCGATTTCGAAACGCCCGATCCGGCGGGCTTCTATCTCGGCCGGCGGGCGCCCGGCTTCGAATTGCGCGATGTGTTCAACGCGCTCATCGACCCCTCGGGGCAGGCCGGACAACTGACGCAAGGCGGCGACAACGCCAATCTCAAGACCGGCGGTCTCGACGTCAAGACGTTCAAGACCGTGGCTTTGTTTCAAGGCCCCGTGAAACTCGATGCGATGGGCCATGCGACGCTCGGCGTGGATGTGCCCGACTTCAGCGGCCGCATACGGCTGATGGCGGTCGCCTGGACGAACAACCGCTTCGGCGCGGCGGACCACCAAACCACCGTGCGCCCGCCGCTTCTCGCCGAGCTGACCTTGCCGCGCTTTCTCGCGCCCGGCGATAAAGCCACCGCGCGCCTGATGCTGACCGATCTGGAAGCGCCGGAGCAGACCTATACGGTCACCGTCAAGACCGAAGGCGCGGTGAGCGTCGACAAGGCCGACGCTTTGTTCAAGGACGTGAAGCGGGACAAACGGCGCTATGTCGATCGCGTGCTGACCGCTGCCAGCGTGCCTGGAACGGGCCGCATTCACATCACCGCCAAAGGCGCCGACGGCACAATCGCGGAGCGCGACTTCGAGATCGCGGTGCGCACGCCCAATGCCTATGTCACCAACCGGCAGATCATCTCCCTGGCGCCGGGCCAGCGCCTCGCCGCGGACGACGCCTTGGGCCAAGGGCTCGTGCCCGGCACGGGAAAACTCGATGTCACGGCGTCCAACATGCCGGCCTTCGATGTGCCTGGCCTTCTGGCGTCGCTTCGCGCTTATCCCTATGGCTGTGCCGAGCAGACGATCAGCCGGGCCTTTCCCGAACTCTTCGTCAAAAAGCTGGGCGGCACGTTGGCCCTCGCCACACCCGGGACAGCCACGGCGCAAAGCGCGATCCAACGCTTGTTCTCTCTCCAGTCGAGCGATGGCTCCTTCGGCTATTGGACGTCGTTCGACACGGGGCATCTCTGGCTGACCGCCTATGCGATCGATTTCCTCCAGCATGCCCGCGCGCAAGGCCTGGAGGTGCCGGCCTCAATGGAAAATCGCGCCGTCACTTGGCTCGCCGGCCAATTCGCCAGTGCCGGAGAAAGCCCCCAAGAGGCCGCGGGCGTGTCCTATGCGGCCATCGTCCTGGCGAGAGCCAATAAGCTCGATCTCTCGCAATTGCGCTATGCCGCCACCGGCTCGCAGGGCATCTGCCCAGCGACATCGCCCGCGTGCAGCTCGCGGCGGCATTGAGCCATGTCGGCGAGCGCGATCTCGCCGCCAACCTCGTCAAGCAGGCCGTGATCCCCCGCGATCCCAAAATCTACCTCAACGATTACGGCAGCGAATTGCGCGACAAAGCGATGGTCCTGGCGTTGATGGAGGAAGAGAAACTGGCGCCGGAAAAGACGCTTTTCGCGCAAGGCATCGATCTCGCGCGAAGCACCGGCGGACGCGGCTGGCTCAGCACGCAGGAAGAGGCCTGGTTGTTGCGGGCAGCCTTCGACCTCCGTTCGAACTCGCCGCTCAAGGTGGAACTCGACGGCAAGGAAACATCGGGGACGCAAACGCAGATCACCTCCAGCATCCCGCTCGGCAAGGGCCGCACGAGCATTCTCGTCAACAAGGGCGCCGGCCCAGTCTTCGTGGCTCTCGCGGCGACCGGCATTCCCACTGGCGTTCAGCCGCCCGAAGCCAACGGCTTCAGCATCGAGCGAAGCTATTACCACCTCGACGGAACACCCGCCGATCTCGCCGACGTGCATCAAAACGACGAACTCGTGATCGTGATCGAAGCGAAAATCGCGGAAGATATCCAACGAAAGGCCCTGGTCGTGGATATGCTGCCGGCCGGCCTCGAACCCGAAACGGTTGGGCTTTCGGGCGATCGCGACAATACCCAGTTCAAATGGCTGAAGGATCTCACCGAACCCACCTTCACTTCGTTGCGCGACGACCGCTATATCGCCGGGCTCGATCTTTCCAGTAGTAAAACGCCGTCCAAATTCGCGTATATCGTCCGCGCGGTGACGCCTGGCAGCTATGTCCGGCCAGGCCCGCAGGTCGAGGACATGTATGCCCCGGCCTATCACGCCAGGGGCGAAGCCGCGACGTTGGAGGTCAAACCAGCGCGCAAGCCGAAAACCGCGGCCAAAACCGCGCCGGTGGAGCAAAAGACCCCCGACGGTGACGATGACGGCAAGCCATGAAGACATGGACCAGGCAGCTAGCCGCCAAAGCCGGCGGCCTGTTCGCCCTCACGGCGGGCGGCCTGTTAGCCCTCACGGCGGGTGGCCTGGTGCTGGCGGACCACCTGCTGCCGCCCGATCTCTCCCGGCTGGCGGCACCGTCCCGCGTGGTGCTCTCACGGGATGGGTCGATGCTTCGCGCATTCATGACCCCGGACCGGCAATGGCGTCTGGCCACCGCCCCGGCGGACGTCTCGCCCGCCTATCTCAGACTGTTGCTGGATTTCGAGGACAAGAGATTTTGGACCCATTCCGGCGTCGACCCACTGGCGCTCGTGCGCGCGGCGGGCCAGCTCGTGACGCATGGACGGATCGTCTCGGGCGGTTCGACGCTCACCATGCAGGTCGCGCGCCTGCTGGAGCCCCGGCCGCGTAGCTTTGGGTCCAAACTCATCCAGATCGGCCGGGCGCTTCAACTCGAAGAGCGCATGAGCAAGCAAGAGATCCTGGGCGCCTATCTCACGCTGACGCCGGTGGGCGGCAATTTGCAAGGCCTGCGCGCGGGTTCGCTCGCCTGGTTCGGCAAGGAGCCCTCGCAATTATCGGACGCCGAGGCCGCCTTGCTCGTGGCGCTTCCGCAAGCGCCACGCGCCGCGCGGCCGGACGCGCCGGGCAACCGCGCGGCCGAGGCGCGAGCCAAAGTGCTCGCGCACGCGCATCAAGATGGGCTGATCGGCGAAGCAGCTTTGCGCGACGCCTTGGCCGCGCCGTTGCCCGAGCGCCGCCTGCCCCTGCCCGCGCTCGCGCCGCATCTGGCGGAAGAGCTCGTCGCCCGGGCAAACGGCGGCGTCCGCACGAGCCTGGACCGGGCGATTCAACTGAACCTGCAACGTGTCTTGCGTCAGACCTTGGACGAAATCCCGAAGCCGGTGAATCTCGCCGCCATCGTCGCGGACTGGCGGACGGGCGAGATTTTGGCCGAAGCCGGAAGCGGGGATTATTTCGACGCCGGCCGCAAAGGCGCGATCGACATGACGCGGGCCACGCGCTCGCCGGGCTCGACGCTCAAACCCTTCATCTACGGCATGGCGTTCGATCGCCTGCTCGCACATCCCGAGAGCCTCGTGCGCGACGAGCCCACCCGTTTCGACGATTATGCCCCGCATAATTTCAACGGCGGCTTCAACGGCGATGTCACGGTGCGCCAAGCGCTGCAAGCCTCGCTCAACCTGCCCGCCGTGATCGTGCTGCAGCGGTTGGGGCCGGTGGCCTTCGCCGGCCAGTTCAAACAAGCGGGCCTGCCGCTGACCTTCGACAACGACACGGCGGCTCCGAGCCTGCCGATGGCGCTCGGCGGCGCGGGCATGACGCTGCACGATCTCGTAACCGCCTATGCCGCGCTCGCCAGCGGCGGCGGCGTGAGGCCGCTGACGGAGCTTGCGGGCCAGATCCAGCCCGAGACGGAGGGCACGCCGCTCATGAGCACGGCCGCGGCGGATGCGGTCATCGATATTCTCTCGGGCATGCCGGCGCCCAAGGGCTCGGCCCGGCATGCCACGGCGATTGCCTACAAGACCGGCACATCCTACCGGTTCCGCGACGGCTGGGCGGTGGGGTTCGACGGCAGCCGGGTGATTGGCGTCTGGATGGGCCGAGCCGACGGCGGCACCTGCATCGGCTGCGTGGGCATGGCCTCGGCCGGCATCCTGTCCCGGCTGTTCGATCTTCTGCCCCCCGATCCGCTGCCACAACGGGCGCTGTCGCCGCTGTTTGCCGGACCGCCGCCGGCCTCGCTGACACGCCTCGCCAACACAGCCGCGACGCCGGTGGCCAACGCGCCGCATATCACCTTTCCCCTGGCCGGCTCGAAACTGCTGAGCAATTTGGGGGGCGATCAAGTCAAGCTGATCGCCGATGGCGGGCATCGCCCATATCGCTGGCTCGTCGACGGCAAACCCGTGGCGAGCCCGCCCTTCGCCCGCGAGGCGGCCTGGCAGCCCCAAGGCGAGGGCTTTTCAACCGTGACGGTGATCGACGCGGCGGGATACGCCGACGAGGTCAAGGTGCGGGTGGAGGCGTTGGAGGCGGCGGAGTAGGTTTTCTCTTATCCGCCCGATCGAGGGCCCGCGGCGAAGCTGCGGTCCAATCCATTGATCGCGCTTTCGCGCCTGGCCGCCGTCAGAGTTCTTTCCTGCCCGGCAGCATGCGCTGCAATTCTGGCTCGCGATCCCAGAACTGATGCTTGAGCGCCCCGATAATATGCAGCGCCAGCAAGGCATAGAGCGCGTAGGCGGCAGCGGCGTGAGCCGCGAAGAAAACGTTGTGCAAATGCTCCTTCCGGACCGGCTCGATGCTCTCGATCAAGCCAATCCGCGGCCAGGGAACGAGGCCGTAGAGCGACAGCGGATGGCTCGCCGCGCCCTTCCAGGCGGAATCATGCATCCAGCCGGAGACCGGCAGGGCCAGGATCACGAGATAGAGCAGACCATGGATCCCGTGGGCCGCGAACCGTTCGAGCGGCGAATAGGACGCGGGCAGCGGCGGCGGCTTATGCGCGAGGCGCCAGAGGATGCGCAACAGCACGAGCCCGAGAATGGTGATTCCGAACGACTTGTGCAGATCGATCGCGGCGCGGACGTAGGTATCGGGAATTGCATCGGCGACGAGGGCGAGCACGACATTCGCCAGAATGAGAACCGCCACGATCCAATGCAGGGCGATGGCGACGCCGGTGTAACGGGCGGGGGACGGACCTGAGGGATTCGTACCAGACATGCCACATGCTCCAAAAGACGGCCGGCTTTCCGCTTCACCGCGACAAAACGGCCGGTTGCGCGCGCCGCGAGAACCCCTCATTTCAGAGGGAGTCATAAGGCCCAAACACTCGTTACACCATGCGGCGGAAACATCGCAAACCGGCGCATTCGCGTCTGTTAGCGTATTTCCTACAAAAGTGGTAGACTTTTGCGGGAAATGCTCTAAACCCTTATAAAAATAGCGATTTCTTATCACTTTGGCGGTTCCGCCCAAGCGATAAACGCAGCTTTATCCCGCTGTTCTCTCCATGGATTTCGTAATGCCAGATTCGTCAAGGTTTCAGCGCGCGGCCCAGCTCCGGGAGGCTCTTGCAAGCGCCTCGCCGCGCTTTCACAAAGCTGCCACGCCATGGCCCAGCCTGGCGATCCATGGCGGCGCCGCGGCTTTGTGGTTCGTGCTGCTCTCGCGCTCTTTCCTGGCGGACAGTATTTTCGCCTGGTCTGCGGGTCTCGCCTATATCGCCTACGACACGCTGCTGATCGCGTTTGTCTTTATCCAAACCCTCCCGCTGCTCGCGCGCAAACCGGCCCCGGCATCCGCGAACCCGCGCCCCTCGCTCGGCGTGCTCGTCGCCGCCCATAACGAGGCCGAGGTCTTGCCCCTCACGCTGCGCGCGCTTTTCGCGCAGAGCGAGCCCGCCGATGTCATCGTGATCACGGACGACGGGTCGCGCGACGGCACGGCGGATCTGCTGGAACGGGATTTCGGCCTCGTTTCACCGCCCCTCGGGGAAATGAGCGCGCCGAGCCGCCTCGATCCGAGCTTGCGCTGGTTGCGTCTGCCGCATGGCGGCAAGGCGCGGGCGCTCAATGCCGCGCTCTTGGCGGTGGACACCGAACTTGTCCTCACCGTCGATGGCGACACGCTGCTCGATCCCGGCGCTACGCGCGCCATGCGCGACGCATTCGCCGCCACGCCGAACCTCGTCGCCGCCACGGGCGTCCTTACGCCGGTCTGCAGCAGCACGCCGAGCGGTCGCTTCTTTCAATATTTTCAGGCCTACGAATATATCCGCAACTTTCTCTCGCGCTACGCCTGGGGCCGGATGGACGCGCTGTTGTTGATCTCGGGCGCCTTCGCCGGCTTTCGCCGCGCCGCGGTCGTGGCGGTGGGCGGCTTCGATCCGGCCTTCCTGGTGGAGGATTACGAGCTGATCCACCGGCTGCGCCGCCATAGCGTCTTGCATGGGTTCGGCTGGACCACGAGCGTCGTGGGCGCGGCCAGCGCCGTCACCGACGCGCCCAGCACCACGGCGGCGTTTCTTCGCCAACGCCGCCGCTGGTTCGGAGGCTTTTTACAAACGCAGTTCTGGTATCGCGACATGGTGGGCAACCCGCGTTACGGGCGGCTCGGCCTGATGATGCTGCCGGTCAAGGCGCTCGATACGTTGCAGCCGATTTTCGGCCTGCTCGCTTTCGCGCTGCTGGTGTTTTATCTCGTCACCGGCCGGCTCAGTCTGGCCCTGCCCGTGGGCGGGATCATCCTGGGCAAGATCGCGCTGGATTTCGCGTTCCATCTCTGGTCGATCCATCTCTATCGCGGCTGGGTCGATCCCAACACCTCCGCCCGGCTCGACCGCGCCATATTGGCCTCGCTGGCGGAACCCTTCACCTTCCAGATCCTCCGCCATACCGGCGCGGCGCTCGGATGGGTGTCCTTCCTCACGGGTCAGCGACAATGGGGCGGGCAGAGCAGGCTCGGGCTCACGGACGCGCGGCAAGCGGACGGGTCCGCGTAAAGTTTTACAGAAGCAGAAAATCCACGGGCTCCAACGCCGGCGGCAAAACCTCCACACCCAAAGCCGACAGCACGTCGCGCTCGACGGTCCGCACCAAGGCGTTCAAGGGGAGATCGTTGACGTCGAGGCCGAACGGGTCTTCCAACTCGTCGCCGAGCGCGTCGAGACCGAAGAACGTATAGCTGACGATGGCCGAGAGAAACGGGGTCGCCCAGCCGAGCAACCCGGCGAGGCCGAAGGGCAGCAAGATGCAAAAGAGATAGGCTGTGCGATGCAGCAGCAGCGTATAAGCGAAGGGCAGCGGCGTCGCCTTGATCCGCTCGCAGCCGCCTTGCACGCCGCAGAGACTGACAAGCCGCGCTTCCAGTAAAGTGTAACGCCACTCGCTGATCGTGCCGGCTTGCGCGAGACCCGAATATTCCGCCGCGACGCGGTTGAGAATCGCGTCGGGGACATTCGGCGCGCCAGCCGCGAGCGCGCCGCCCGGAATCCAAGCGGCAGCGGCGGCGCGTTCATCCTCGCCGCGCAACCGCGCCGCCAGCGCATGAGCGAAACCGCAAAGCCCCCGCAGAATTTTTTCCCGCGCCGCATCCGGGCAGACCGCGGCGGTCTCCCGCGAAAGGGAGCGGATATCGATGATCAGCTGCCCCCAAAGCTTACGCCCCTCCCACCACCGGTCGTAGCAGGCATTGTTGCGAAAGCTCATAAAGATGGAAAGCGACAGGCCGACCAAAGTGAACGGCATGGCCCCGAGCCTTGAAAACAAATCGGGTTGAAGGCTTGCCAGCGCGGTCACGGCGCAGGCGAGCAGCGTCATCCCAACCATTTTCCACGCGATATGCTGGGCAATCGAGCCTTTCAAAGCGAAAAGCACATCCAACATCGTGGGCTTGGACCGGATGATCATCGCGCGGAAACAGCCCTAAATACCGGCCGGCGCGGCACGCCGGGGTCTGTCCGGCATATCCCAGTCGGGTCTGTACTGGCAAGCCAGCCGAAACTTGCCTCTATCTTCCGGTCAAGAGAGCGCTCGACTTTGAGGCCGGTCACCCCAACAGGGCTTCGATCTTTGCCGCAAGCGCCGCCGTCGTAAACGGCTTGGCGAGGAAATTCCCGGCGTCGCCGGGACCAGAATAAGAAACGCCGGTTTCTTTCCGGTAGCCCGACGTAAAGAGAATTTTCAGCTCCGGGCGTAACGCCAAGGCTTGGCTCGCGAGAGCCCGGCCGTTGATCGCGCCTTTCAGAACAATGTCGGTGAACAAGAGCGTGATTTCGGGATGCGCCCGGAGGACATCGACCGCCTCGGCGCCGGTCGCGGCCTCGAGAACGGTGTAACCGGCCTCCCGCAACGTCTCCGAACTGAAGTGGCGCACGAGGTCTTCGTCCTCGACAAGCAGAATCGCCCTATTTTGCCCGGGCACGAGCGAGGCCGCGGCTTCCCCCTTGCCGGCGAAGACGTCCCCGGCCAGTTCGCCCCGGAGCCGTGGAAGATAAATCTTGATCGACGTTCCCTTGCCAAGCTCCGATTCAATCTCCGCATATCCCCCGGATTGCCTCGTAAAACCATAGACTTGACTTAAACCAAGCCCCGTCCCCTTGCCCAGGGGCTTGGTGGTGTAGAAAGGCTCGAAGGCGTGCGACAGAACATCGGGCGTCATGCCGGTGCCGCTGTCGGTCACCGCGATCATGACATACTGACCCGCCGCCGCCTCGGGATGTCCGGCCGTGTAAGCGGCATCGATGGTCACATTCGCGGTCTCGATCTTCAGCGTGCCGCCCTCCGGCATCGCATCGCGGGCATTCACGGAAAGATTGAGAATCGCATTTTCGAGCTGATTGGGATCGGCGAAGGTCGACCAGAGATCATCGGCGAGAACAATCTCGACCTCCACGGTCTCGCCGAGCGAATGCTGCAAAAGGTCGGACATCCCTCCGAGCAGCGCATTGGCGTCGATCGGCTTGGGATCGAGGGGATGTTGCCGCGCGAAAGCCAACAGCCGTGCCGTGAGGGCAGCCGCGCGGGTGGCGCCATCCATGGCATTTTGCACCAAGGCCTGGTGGCGGGGATCGCCATCCCGCAGACGGCGCGAGAGGAGATCGAGACTGCCGATAACGATGGTCAGGAGATTGTTGAAATCATGCGCCACGCCACCGGTGAGACGTCCAACCGCCTCCATTTTCTGGGCTTGCCGGAGTTGCTCCTCGACGCGCAAACGCTCGCCCATTTCGCGTTGGAGAAGCGCCGCCGTGTCCCGCCATCGCCGTGTCGCCTGGGCCTCCAAGGCGGAATGGCGCATCGCGATGCCCGACACGAAGAGCAGCGCGAGCGAGGAGAGAAACGCGACGAAACCATAGGCGATGATATTGCGCCACCACGCCGCCAACGCGGAATCCCACGTCACGCCAAACCCGATGACCACGGGAAAGCCGCCGATCTTTTGATAGCCAAAGATCCGCTTCGTGCCATCGAGCATCACCGGCGTCACGAACAACGCATTATACGGACTTTCCAGAGCAAGCCGGAACGGCGCTTTGGCGGGGAGCATCGTCAGGCCATTGCCCGGCTCGCTGGCGAGCACGCTGCCATCCTCGCGGGTCAGAATGACCAAATGGTCGTATTCTCGCTCGATCCCGCGGTAAAAGTCCTCGAAATAAGCGCGTTTGACCGATATCACGATGACACCGTCGAAGAGACTTGGGTTCGCCCCGTGAATTCGCTGGGCAATATTAAACACGGACTCGCCGGATTGGCGGCCGGTCACCGATTGCGACACGAACGGCAACGGCTGGTCCTTGGCCTTCAACGCCTGGAAATAGTCGCGATCGGAATAATCGAGGAGCGAATCCGGAGGGATGTCTTGGCTCGTGGCCCTCACCCGCCCTTCGGAATCCGTGACGGTGATCGCGGTGACCTGAACCGCATCCTGCCTTAGCCGCAGCAAAAAAAGATGAAGCGCCTCGCGCCCGGCCTCGTTCGACCAATCGAACCCGCGCAGCCGCTCGTCAATGTAGCTGAGCATGAGCTGATGGGTCTCGAAAACCTTCAACGTATGTTCGTGCAGGATCCGTGTCGTGCGCTCGACCCGTGTTTCCGCTTCGCGCAGAACATCCCGGCGATTCTGCCAAGCCGCGAGGCCGAAAAGCACGAGCGGCAACAGAATCGACATGACGACGAGCGCGAAAGACGCCCGTGGCAAATGCGGGCCAACAGGCCCCGTCTCGCCGCTTTGCTCAGAGCCGGCCGCCTGAGGAGAACTCATCCTACATATCCGTGAACTGCCCTTATTCCACGACAAACTGCCATGGAAGTTTCAATTAAATCAAAACGATTCGCGAGTAGGACGCGTCGAGCGAAAAAAACGCCCGCTTTTGCGGTAAAAATTTGCCCAGCTTTTTGGAAAAAGAGCGATAATTCATACCCCGGTGAATCCACCGGGAGGGAGAGCGCGCCATAACGGACAGGCCATCCGGGTGTCGCGGGAAACACGCGCTCGATATCACCGAAATCACATGGCTGCTCCCGCCGGTGGTTCCTGGCAGCAGCGTTACCATTCATGGCGGAAGATTGCACGCAGCCGGACCTTTGCGCCGGCGGCAGGCCGCGGAATCCGGTGAGTTCATGAAAAAAACGGGCCGCCCCGAGGCCGGCCCGCTTCAAATTCAGCCGCAATTATTTCGCGGTGGAAAATGTCGCGACATAAGCGACGACATTTTTGCGCTGGCCTTCGTTGGCCAACATGTAAACCATCTTGCTGGCGCCGGTCGCGGCATCGGGCTTGCCGTTATCGGTCAGGTATTTCTTCAGATAATTCGATGGATTCACGAGATAATCGACAATAGCGGCCTGGCTCCAGACGAGCCCCGCGTCGCCCGCCGCCTTCAACAGAGGCGAATAGGCAAAGCCCTCGAAGCTGCCAGCCTTACGGCCGATCACATTGGTCAGCGGCGGCCCGACGAGCGCCTTGGCATCGGGTCCGATCCGGTGGCATGCGAGACACTGATTAAAGGTCTGCTTGCCCTTTACGGGATCGGGATCCGTAGCTTCCTGCGCGAAAGCCATGCCGCTTGCCGTGATCAAAAATCCCGTGGCGATGATCGCCGCGTTAAAACCCTTCATCATAATCCTCCCTCGCCGGATTGATTCCTTGCCGGAACCTAAGATTTAACGGCAGCATCCGGGCGCGGCTGCTACAAATGCCAAGCAGGCTTCCAAGGTCAAGCCAACTTTTTGTAGCAGCGCCAAAATCGCGCGATTTTTTAGGGTCGGTTGTATTCGTTTTATCGATCCACGGCTCCCCGGAGCAAAGCCGCCTCGCGGCCTCCTCACCAAAAAGTCCAAACACGCCCGCGTTGTGTGTGATCAGCCGCTCTATGCCCCCCTAGGCTTGGCCCGCAAGGTCGGCACGGCGGCGGCTGGGTCTTCGGGCCAGGGGTGGCGAGGATAACGGCCCCGCAGATCGGCGCGGACGGACGCCCAGGAGCCGCGCCAAAAGCCGGGGAGATCCCTGGTGATTTGAATCGGCCGGCCGGCCGGCGAGAGCAATTCCAGCACCAAGGGCACGCGGCCGCCGGCGACGCTCGGATGCACGGCTAGGCCAAACAGTTCCTGCACCTTGACCGCGAGCGTGGGACCGGCCTCGGCGGCATAGTCGAGCCTGTGGCTGGCCCCCGCCGGCGTCGTCACCTCGGGCGGCGCTTCGAGTTCGAGGCGCCGCGCCAGATCCCAGGACAGCAGCGCCTTCACGGCTTGGCCGAGCTTTTCGGCGTCGAGCCCAGCAAGGCTCGTCACGCCCTCCAACACCGGCAAAAGCCAAGGCGCTCCATCGGCGGCAAGAGCTTCGCTCGAAAGATCCGGCCAGGGCTCGCCTTGCGCCTTGCGCAGAAACATCACCCGCTCGCGCCATTGCCGCAAAGCCGGCGTCCAGGGCAGGCGCTCGATCCCGAGCGCCGCCAGACCGGCCGCGAGACAGAGAGCGGCCTCGTCGCTTTGCGGCACGGCGAGATTGCCCTCGGCCAGCACCAAGGCGCCGAGGCGGCGCGTCCGGCGCGCGCGAAGCGCCGCGCGCCCGGGATCGAAGCTCAGCTCGACGCGCTCCACAATATCGGCGCCCGCCACGGCGTCGATCTCCGCCTCGTCGAGCGGCGCGGCCAGCAGGATGCGCGCGCCCGACGCCCGGCCCGCGACTTCGCCAATGGCGAGATAGGGCAAGGAGGAGAGCGAATCATGGGGCGCCAAAACCGCCGCGCGGCCATTGGCCATGAGAAATTCTCCCGTCTTGCCGCGCGCCTTGGCGATCCGGTCGGGAAAGGCCAAAGCCAAGAGCCGGCCGCAGGCCTCGACATCCCCCGCCGCTTCGCCCCTCGCCCCGGCTTGGCGGGCGAAGTCGCGGGCGAGGTTGCGGGCATCGGAAGCGCGCGGCGAACGGTCCCGGCGAAACCGGGCGATCCGCTCGCGCAAATCGGCGCCGTCGCCGCCAAGGCCGCGCTCCACGATGACCGTGGCGATCTCGGCGGCAAGCCCGGCCTCGCCGGTTTGGGCCGCCAGCACGATCATGCGGGCAAGCCGGGGCGGCAAGGCCAGGGCACGAATTTTTCGCCCCTCCGGCGTCAGCGCGCCCTCGGAATCGAGCGCCCCGATGGCGCCGAGCATGGCGCGGCCTTCGATCAAAGCGGGCGCCGGCGGCGAATCGAGCCACAAGAGATCATGTTCCGGCCGGCGCGTGCCCCAGGCCGCGCAATCCAACAAAAGCCCGGCGAGATCGGCCGACAGAATGGCGGGTTTGCCGAAAGCCTCCAAGGCGCCGGTGCCCGCCTCCTCCCACAAGCGGTAGCAGACACCCGGCTCGATCCGCCCCGCCCGGCCGCGGCGCTGATCGGCGGAAGCGCGAGAGACCCGCACCGTCTCCAACCGCGTCAGCCCCAGCCCCGGCTCGTAACGCGGCACGCGGGCCAGGCCCGAATCGATCACCACGCGCACGCCCTCGATCGTCAGCGAGGTCTCGGCAATGGAGGTCGCCAGCACGATCTTGCGCTGGCCGGGCGGCGCGGGGGCGACCGCCTGATCCTGCGCGCGGCGGTCCATGGCCGCAAACAGCGGCGCGACGATCCGGCTTGGCCCGAGATCGCGGGCTTCGAGCCGCTCCGCGACCCGCGAAATCTCGGCCTGTCCCGGCAAGAACACCAGGATCGAGCCGGTCTCCTCGGCCAAGGCACGCAGCACGGCGCGCGTCACACTATCCTCGATCCGCTCCAGGGGATCGCGGCCGAGATAGCGGGTCTCGACGGGAAAGGCGCGGCCTTGCGATTCGACGACAGGCGCGCCGTCGAGCAGCCGGGCGACGCGCGCGCCATCGAGCGTCGCCGACATCACGAGCAGCCGCAAATCCGGCCGCAGGACACGGGCGTCGAGAGCCAGCGCCAAGGCGAGATCGGCCTCGAGCGAGCGCTCGTGATATTCGTCGAACAAAACCGCCGCCACGCCGGTGAGACCGGGATCCTCGAGGATCATGCGCAGAAAAACGCCCTCGGTCACGACCTCGATCCGGGTCCGGTCCGAGATCGCCCCCTCGAATCGCACGCGCAGACCGACGGTTTCGCCGACCTCTTCGCCGAGCGTGGAGGCCATGCGCGCGGCGGACGCCCGCGCCGCCAAGCGCCGGGGCTCCAGCAGGATGATCTTTTGGCCCAGGGCCCAGGGCTCGTCGAGAAGCGCCAGCGGCACCCGCGTCGTCTTGCCCGCGCCCGGCGGCGCCACCACGACCGCCGCCGTCCCGGCCCGCAAGGCAGCGAGCAGATCGGGCAAGACATCGTCGATGGGGAGAGGCGTATCGAAAGCGCGGGACATCATGGGACAGGGATGCCGTCTCGCGCTGTCCCCGTCAAACCGTTAAACCGCTGTTGACGCCGCGCGCGCATCGCCGTAAACAGCGCGCTTGGCCGGGGCTGTAGCTCAGATGGGAGAGCGCTGCAATCGCACTGCAGAGGCCAGCGGTTCGATTCCGCTCAGCTCCACCAAGCGTTTTGCTCGCCTCCAAAAGCTCGTATTTTCAGTGGGTTAGGTGGAGAAGAAAATTCCTTCGTACCCCGCCACGTACCCAAAAGAGGCGGTGGAAAACTTTCAGCTCTTCTGTGCCCGTCGGCCCCTCTCCGTTCCCAACTACCCAATGGGTCACCCAGATGAGAGGCTATGCGCGGCGGCTGTCAGGAAATGCCCCCCATAGCCGAACATGGCGAATCAGACTTCAGGTTCGACTTCACGCGACCATAGGCCCGCACGATGATTGGGCGGCACCTCACCATTGGCGGCCCTCCCTTCCCTTGTCTATGGGCCGGTCAAAACGCCTGCCCATCGTCCGGGTCGCTATTCCGCGAAGCGCATATGTGATCGACAATCTGTTGCGGAGTGACAGGGTGGCCATACGTTACAATGTCATGTGGGATTAAGGCACAGACACGCGTTAGGTCATGGCCTCGCTGCCAGTTCCCATACTCCGCAAAGACGAAGGCGGCAAAGAATACCCACGCCCAAGGACTATTGGAAAACGACGCAACAAGTTTCGCGTGAAGCCCCATGGCGCAGCACTCCAGTATCAGCTTAACGCTTTACCTATGCGGGTGGCTTTCGGCAACCAAGCGGGATGCGAGAAGACCTAATCGCGCCCTTGACTAGCTTGTGTAAATCTGCCAAATGACAGTTAGGCACTTTTACAAGGAGCTTTCCAATGGCCTCTTCCTCCGCCTTAGCTGCCCGCCCTCCCGCACCGCGCTACGTCTCCTACCTTCGCGTTTCCACGGCCCAGCAAGGCCGCTCTGGGCTTGGCCTTGAGGCCCAGCGTGCCGCCTGCCAAGCATTCATTACGGGCATTCCAGGGGCTAGCCTCTTGAACGAATACGTTGAGGTAGAGAGCGGCAAGCGCAACGCTCGCCCCGCGCTCGCGAAGGCCATGGCGGAGGCAAGGCTCTATGGAGCAACCTTGCTAATCGCCAAGCTGGACCGGTTGAGCCGCGATGCACATTTCCTCATTGGCCTGTCACGGTCGGACCTTGTGGACTTTGTGGCTTGTGACAATCCGCACGCAAACAAGCTCACGGTCGGCATCATGGCCCTCATTGCGGAGCAAGAGCGGGAGGCCACTAGCACCCGCACAAAGGCCGCGCTGCAAGCCGCTAAGGCTCGCGGGACCAAGCTGGGAAACCCTAAGGGTGCTGCGCACCTTGCGGGCCGGGGGAATGCGGAGGCAGTGGCGACGGTTCGGGAACAAGCCGCGTCCTTTGCCGCCCGCATCATGCCGATCATTGCGGAATTGGAAGCGCAAGGGTTTTCCGCCAACGCCATTGCAGGCGAAATGGACGCGCGGCGCATTCCAACCGCACGCGGCGGGAAGTGGACGGCGCGGGCCGTGCTTAACGTGAAGGCTAGGACGCCCTGACAACGTACCTACCGCGCTTGGGGCCGCAACGGCGGCATATCGGGCTCCTCCAAAGGCACGGGTGCGGCTTGTGCGTTGAACCGCGCGAAACCATCATCGGGGGGTAACTCCAGGGGCGGTGCGGACTTCAAGGCGGGCGGTGATGGTGGTGCAAGCGCTGCCACAGGCCCCGGCGTCGGCATCGGGGCGTCTCCCCATGGCCCGCATGACGCCACGATGGGCAAACCTGGCGTACCACGGGGCATGCAGAATGAGAGCTTCCCGGTTTCCGTATCAACACGCCAGACCATATGCCCCTGACCGGTCGAGACGACTTGATACCTCTCAGAGCCCCGCGAAAGAAGCCTGGCCCCGGCGAAGCTTGATGCAATCGTGATGGCGACGAAAGCGGCCATAAGCGCAATCCATCGCAGAGTTATTTCTCGCTGCCCATTCGCGACCATCTCCCCGCCCCTTCCTCAAAACATGCCTGTCGCCACCCGTTAAGTCCGCGTCCGCCTGCTTACTACCGCATAGCCGGGCCGCTCGCCACTACGGATTGATTTTTTGAGGAATGAACGCGCATCGCGAGACTTATTGTTTGGGTTGCTCCCCCTCAAATTGACAATTAATACTGCCGGTGCTACGAAAAGAGTGCCACAAGGACAGGCCAGCCCGCCTCTGCAAGACGATGCCAAATCACTACCACCTGAGGCGCTTGCAGGGGCGGGAGGCGAGTAAAATTGGTGGTGACAATCCAACTCCCGGAGCAAAGCGCATAATGCCAAACCTATCGTTCACTCAATCCCCACTCATCACACCAGAGCGTTTGTACGCGGACTTAGCGGAAGCACTTGAAGGCCGTCCATCACCGGATTGGGTAGAAGTCGCGAGCCTGGCTTACCCCGATCTGCCCATTGACGAAAACGTGTGCGTCGTACGAGCGGGACACAAGAAGAGGGACCAGTACGACATCGATCCCGTTAGCCTTGCGGCGCTATTCGAACTTACCCGATTTGCAGGAATTGGCGTCACCACGAACACGCGCGGAAAAAGGGACTCAGCCAGCGCCCTGTGGTACTTGAAGATAACCTTCGCAAACGCTCCTAAAGACAACATGCCCGTGTGGCGCTTAGTTGCGGATGCCCTTCCGCATGAAGAGGTAAGCCCCGGCGATGTCCCTAATGATCTGCGGCTTGCGATGCTCGGCAAAAGACCAAGCGGAGCGGCGATCAAGGATGCACGGGCAATCGCTTTGAAACATGCTGCGGCTGCCGCGAGACACGCCGCCCCCGCTGGCTTCAACATTGCAGAGTACGCGCACAACATCTCGATCCTCTTTGACCTCCACGACAGACTGTTTAAAGGGGCCGGAAGGGTTGGCGGTAGAGGCATTAGGGCTGTGCCCGCCCATTGAGCCAGGCCGAAAATTGATCCCCCTAATATTTTGACATTAATGCGAACCCTGGCGGAACCGTGCCCAAGCATCGCCACCGGGACATCGCCATCCCGGAACATGCCCTCAAACCATTGTGACCCCACCCATGACAGACACGATACAATCCCCTCTCCCCGGACCCCAAGCCACCAATAACCCCGCGCCCCTGGAGTTACCCCCTGACGAGGGGTTCGCGCGGTTCATCAAGGCGCAAGCCGCACCCGCGCCATTGGAGGAGCCCCCCTATACCCCTCTCGAAGAACCCAATGCCCCTTCCGCTGCTAGTACGGCTGCTCAGTCTCTCCCAGGCGCATCGACGCAGGTTGCACCTCAGGGCGCACAAGGTTCGACGCCACAAGATCAAGGTGGCTCGTGGCTACATCAGACCCAACAGGCCGTTGGCTTCCTCCCCGACGCCGTAGGGGCTGGGGCGCTTAAGGGCGTCTTCGAGGCCAAGGACTTCCTGACCGGAGGCGAGACCCCGCCAGACCAGTGCTCGGCAATCCGCCAATACGCGGACAGCACGGTGGCCAACGAGAACACGGGTGGCAAGCTCATCTCCGGTATCTCCCAGTTCGCCATTGGGATGCTGGGGGCTGGTAAGCTGGCCTCGATAGCCAAGGCGGCCCCACTTATCGGGGAGGGGGTAGCCGCCGCTGGTGACCTCCTCGGAGGTGCCGTTGGGCAATCCGCGAAGGCCGCAGTAGCAGCCGCCACAGTGTTTGATCCGCACGATGGCAACCTGGCGAACATGGTGCAATCCGTGCCAGGCCTCACCAACCCGGTCACCCAATACCTCTCCGCTCAGCCTGGGGACAGTGAAGCGCTGGACCGCGCGAAGAACGCGATGTTGAGCATTGGGTTGGACGTGGCGGCGACTGGCGTGTTTACCGCTGGCGTCAAGGTCTTCAAGGCGCTCAAGGGCGCCGCCGTCCTGCGGCGCCGGTCTCCGGTCGGGGCTCGCCCCTCCCTTCGATCGGCGCCACAGGACGGCCCCTACCGGCCAAGATAGTTGTCGGTGAACCGGCCACGCTAATTGTCGCCGCGCACTACGCAAGAGGCCAAGCCGCTAGAGGAGCCCGCAGCCCCGGCTCAAGGTCAGCCTGATGCAGCGGCGGGAGTGCCACCCTCCGATGTCCGCATGGTCGATAACGCCACGCAAGGCGCTGGTGGTCCCGGCGCCCTCCCCAAGCGCCTTGCCCTCTTCGCCATGGGTGACGACCAGCTCGCGGCCCTCGTGGATCACGCCAAGGCCGATAGCCAGGCCATCATGGATCACGGCTCGTGGGACAATGCGATTGACGCGGGGCATGTCTTTGGGGACCCTGCCGACAAGATACCGTGGCAGAAGTTCTCCAGCAAACTCGGCGATGGTGGGGATACGCTAGACGCCCTCATTCAGCGGGTGGCCGATACGTTCCAACCCCAGATCGACAGGGCGTCCACGGGTAAAGCGGGGGTTGATGTCGTCACGGACGCCATGAATAACTCCTCGGTCAACGCACGGGTCAACCTGTGGAACCAGGACCCCCAGGCGCTTATTGGGATGCTTCAGGCAGCCGGTAAGGATGCCACCCAGATGCGGGCCAACATGGACGCCTCGTTCCTCGTGGCTCAGCGGGTCATGCAGGATACCTACGCGCTCTCCGCCCGCATCACAGCCGGGGACTTCTCGGAGTTCGGGGGGAGCCGCGAGGGGGCCATGGCGGTCTTCAAGCAATACTCTGAGCTGGCCGCTACGGCTTATGCCCAGGGCCGCTCCATGGGGGCTAACGCGGGGCGGACCTTGCGCGGGATGCGTGGCGATTATTCCCCGCCGTCCTCGGTACTTGATGCCATGCGCAATGCCGACCCGGAGATGTTGCTCCAGGTCCTCGCGGGAACCAAGGGAGACCCCAAGGCGCTCGCCACGGCCCTCCAGCCTGGCTTGTGGGAACCTGGAGGCCTAGCCTTCGCGGCCCAGAAGTTTGGGGCGTGGGCGCAGTACCTCCTCATCAACAGCCTCGTGTCCAACCCCATCACCCACGCGGTGATCGGCGCGACGAACACCTACCAGGTGCTCTCCAGGCCCCTCGAAAGGATCATCGGGAGTACGGCGCAACGGGCTCTAGGTCTCGGCGATGCGAGCGCGGCGGCAAACATTGGGCAGGCTGGGCAGCTCCAATATACGTATATGCGCAGTGTCCTCAATGACAGTTGGGACTCGGCGGTCAAGGCCTTCAATACGGGTGACTCCATCATGGCCCCTCACGCCACGGAGTTATCGGCGGCGGGGTCTAGCACCATCGGCCAAGACGTTGCGCAGGCGGAGTTCAAGCCTTTCGATAGCGTGGCAAATGTCCTCAGCAATGCCTATACGGCAGCCGCCAAGACCATCGGCCTCCCTACCCGCGTGGTGGGATGGCAGGATGAGTTGGTTAAGCAGATCGTCTACCGCTCCAAGGTGCTTGCCGATGCTCACGCGGAGGGTCTCAGCCAAGGCCTAGACGGAGATGCGCTCACCCAGCATGTCCAAGGGCGGCTCATGTCCTCCTTCGATGGGGCGGGCAGGGCAACAGACTTCAAGGCCCTCGCTGAGGCCAAGGTGGCTACCTTCCAACAGGACCTTCCTGCAACAGGCACCTTTGGGATGGGGGCCTTTGGGTACGGGCTCAACACGTTTAGAAACAACTACCCACCGCTCCGCATCATCCTCCCCTTCGTCCCCACTCCCGTCAACCTCTTCAGGAATGGCGTCAAGCTGACCCCAGGCCTCAACCTGGTGCAGTCTGAATATCGCCAGATGCTCTCGGGGGCCATGGGGCCGGAACAACAAGCCCAGGCGATGGGGCAGATGGCGATGGGGTCTCTCTTCCTCGGAACGTCAGCCACGCTGGCCTACGAGGGGCGGATCACCGGGGCGGGACCTAGTGATCCTAAGGCTAAGTCTGACCTTCTAAACGCGGGGTGGAAGCCTTACTCCTTCGTCATGAAGAACGCGGATGGGACGGTCACCTACGCCCCCTACGGGCGGTTCGACCCTGTGGCGATGCCTCTAGGGATGATGGCGGATGCCATGAGTGTGGCTATGCACCCGGACCAGATCGTGGCCAAGAACGCCAAGCCTATGGTGGAAGCACTCGCCACGGGGATGCTCAAGTCCCTCACTGACAAGCTCTACCTTCAGAACCTCAACCACGTCATCCAGGCCATCGATGACCCGGACGCAAGCATGTGGAAGGTGGCGGGGGGGATCGCGGGGGAATACGTCCCGCTCTCCTCGGCACTTAAGGCGGCTAACCCGGACCCCAATATGCGGGATGCACGGGACTTCATGGATCGCGCCTTGCAGGGTATCCCTGGGTTCTCCCAGAGCATCCCCGCCAAGTACGATGCCTGGGGTGACCCCGTGTCTGTCCATAAGGGGCTTTGGGCTACCGATAAGGGAAGCATCGTGGATCACGAGATGGGTAGGATGGCCACGGAGCAGAACCTCTCGCTTGGGGCTCCTCCGCCAACAGGCAGGGGTGGAGTGGACCTTCGCCAACTCAAGATGGCCGATGGGTCCGATGCCTACGAGAAGCTCCAGCAGCTCTCAGGGCAGCCTGCTCCAGGGGTCCCTCGCTTGAAGGACAAGGTGGCGGACCTCATCAACTCGGACACCTACAAGAATACCCTTGTGGATGGTCCGGGGGAGACCAAGGGGACACGGCTTTCCGCGATCCTAGATGTTGTCCGGGGGTACCGGGGGGCAGCCGAAAGGATCGTCTCGGCGGACCCCAACGTGTCCTCAGCGGAACACGCCATGCAGAAGCAGATCGCGGGGGCCGTGGCGCAACGCTCGGCCAACCCAACGCCTGCCAACCGGACCTCGGCGGCTCTTGACCAGATGGGCAAGGCCTTTGGGGTTGACCTCCACGCCCTCACAGGGGCCACCGGGGCACAACCTCCCGCACCTCTAGCACCAGGAGCGAAGGTCCAGCAATAGAAGACAAGTTGGCCGGGCGGGGCTCCAATACGGGCATCCCGCCTGGCTATCGCCATCAGACAGAAAGGCTCACAAGATCACTCCCCACCCTCTACCCACCTTCAAGCGCCGTGTCGCGGTCCCCAATGAGGGCGCACTAAGGTCGTGCGCAATCTTCGGATGCGGAAGGCCGCCCCAGGCCAGGGCCGGAAAGGGCTTAAGCCTGACCCATTGCCGTTATCATATGCAACGGAAGCAGAGACATGGAAGCTATTGGAAAGGCACTTACAGGGCGGCGGAATTGGCCCCATACCGAAAGGCAGCCGAGAGCTACCTTAGGGCTCACTTGGTGGAATTTTGGATAGCTGCCGCCCTGACTACCATACAAGCCACGCTAGACGGCGCTGGGCCTCATGAGAGGGTGATTGATACCCTTCACAGACCCGCTGCATTCAAGGGAAGGGCCGCGTTTGCCCGTCTCAGAGTACGAGGGGTACCACCGCTACGGCTCTTGGTGGACCACCTAGCGGTAACCATGGCGGTGAAGAAAGACCCAAGCTGCCCGAGGGCGGATGGTGGCGAGTACCGGCTAACACAGATTGGCAAGGTGGCATTGCGGAAGGCCAGCGGCTACCACTCACACTACGGCCCCGGAAACCAATATGACCGCTACCCCCGGTCAAGCGGACTGCTCCTCCGCATCATCGGCCGGACTCTGGAGGAAGCGTGTGCGCATGTGGTGGAAAAGCACCTTGACCCGATGCTAGCCCTCCAGGTCGCACGGTTCGGAGAGCGGGATGGGAGGGTGACAATTGGGAAGTCGTGAGGTTGGCCGGAAGAAAGCCACGAGGGCCACACAAGAGACTGATATGGTTGAGAGCGGAACGGTCGCACAGTTAGGGCGGTCGCCTGTCATGTTTGACCCGTATCTCACGTCCAGCCACCTATTCGTAACTGCGGTATCCGATAACCTCGCGGCTAGCTACGAGCGTGACGTGCCCCGAAAGCAGAAGATGCGAGCCGCCGATAGGGAGACCCTTAAGGCGGTCCTTCGCGTCATCATCGCCAACCTTGCCAAAGCTTCTTTCGAGGGCCGTGACCCCCCTCAAATTGGCGTGCCCTTGAGAGCCGCGAAGCAGCCGCGAACTCGCTACGATAGGCCCGGTTTCAATGGGCTTCAGAAGATATTGGAGAACATCACCGCGATGCAGGTGGGCTTTTCTCTCCGCAAATCGAACCAAAAGGGGATAGCATCCGCACTCATTGCCGATCCCTGGTTCAACGAAACTCTAGCCCGCTTTCGCTTCAAGGCGGAACATTTCGAGCTAGCCGACGGTCGGGAGACAATATGGTTGTCCCGCAATGAGCGCGACTATGTGGCGGGCACGGTCGAACGCGAACTAATCAATTATTCTGAGACTTTAGAGACCACCCGCCTTCGCGCGGAAATGAAGACGATCAATGACGCGCTCAAGGCCGCCGATGCTTGCGCACTTGCACCTGAGGCCGGGGAGAAGGCACCTAAGGTTCTAACGGCGTTCCGGGAGCTTCGCAGGCACTTCAATAGCCCTGACAAGACCGAAAGGTTTGACTTGGGCGGCAGACTGTTTGGCGGGTGGTGGGAAACGCTGCCCCGCTCTCAGCACCATTTGATCCGCATTGACAACGAACCTGTGGCAGAGCTGGACTTTGCGTCTATGGCCCTCCGCCTGGCTTACCTTGAGGCCGGTAAGAGCCCACCGGATGGTGACCTTTATTCAGGTCTGCCGGGCCTTGAGGCCCCCCGTTGGCGAGATGGCGTCAAGAAGGTGGCTAGCTCTCTGCTTTTCCGCACCACGCCAATGATGCGGCTCCCCGGCGACACGAAAGCCTTGTTGCCACCAGAGGCAAGCGCCACGTCAATTCGGGCCGCTCTGCTTCAAGCTCATCCCGCATTAGCGGGGATCTTCGAAACGGGCTGCGGCATGTCGCTAATGTGCCGCGAGTCGAATATCCTCATTAACGCTCTCTTGCGCTTGATCGCCCAAGGTGGACCCACGGCGCTCCCCCTTCACGACGCTATCCTATGCCCCAGGTCGAAAGCCGCCATTGTGGAAAAGGCGATGGGCGATGCGGCGGAGGCTGTTGCGGGCTTCCGTCTCCCTATCTCACTGAAATCACTTTAGGAATGTGCTCCCCCCTAAAGGCTTAGGGTTGGCTCAAGGTGTGACCATTATTTGAAGACCATCCCGGCATTCCCATCACCGCCTTAGCCGCACGCTACCTAATGCCAACCTAATGCTTTCCCGCGAGACCCCGTGAGGCCGGGGCTTGATGCAATATGGCGGGGAGGGATAACCCATCATCACCCAACCTTCCGTCCTGCCCAAAGGAAACATAGCGGGGGTCTTTAAGGGAAGCTTCAAGCTAACCCTATGGCCCTGAGGTCTACCGGGAGAGGGAATAACCCACCGCCCTGACCACCATTGCCAGATCACATTGCGCCCAGCATTGCGGGGGTCTCACTTGGCCCATGGTGCTGTGTTCGACGTGTTCAACTTGGGGGGTCTCTTTGCGGGTGACGGAGGAGGAAGCGAACACTCGCCACCACCTAAAGCCCACCCCAATGCCTACCCAATGCCCACCCCAAGCCCACCCTCCCGCACCTCTCAAGGCATCGATCGGCGGTGGCGCTCATCACCCTGGCATGGGGTAGACCATAGGCCCCTAGAAGTATTGCCGCAGCTCCGCCTCATTGTACCCCCCGGTCAACCTTAGCGCCCGTCAGGAAACAAACGCTTCACGTAATTGGGCTGAAGGAGCGATCGTATAGTTCCATTCGCCGTGGAAATCGGCGCGTTGGATGTTGAGGCTTTTCATTTCGTCGTTTGAG
>JBEKFQ010000002.1:0-115428 GCA_050013235.1 Beijerinckiaceae bacterium | reverse complement strand
GTACGGTCGTAACGAGAACGATTTTCCACGGTCCACATCAAAGAGCCCCTCCGAATCGAGCGACTTCTCTTGAATCACAAACGATTCACCGGACTCAACAACTTTTGGAACGGACACTTAGCGCGGCAAAGGCGACGAGGCTGGGCGGCTTTGAAAGCGGACCCGCATCGAACCTTTTGATTTGACTTCTCATTTCCCACAATTTGGCTTCCGCCGGATTCAAACATGATGATCATCATGTTTGATATTTGAATGCATGACAGACATCATGTATGGTGTCAAGCGCGGGGGATTTGCCCGACAGGAGATCGAACATGCGGTATCCCGCATCGGAAACAGCGGAGAAGCACCAACGCATCCTCGACGAGGCCGCGCGTCTCTTCCGGGAGCGTGGCTTCACGGGCGTGAGCGTCGGGGAAATCATGAAGGCGACAGGCCTGACGCACGGCCCGTTCTATAACCATTTCGCGTCGAAACAGGCGCTCATGGCCGAAGGCATCGCCCATGCGTCGGAAAAGAGCTTGGAGGATCTCTGCGGTATGCCGGAGACCAAAGAGGGACGCGCCGCCTATGTCTCGCGCTATCTGTCGGCCGACCACCGCAACGGTCCTGGACAGGGTTGCCTGATGGCGGCATTGGCCTGCGAGATCAGCCGGGAGCCCGAGGTCAAGCGCTCGTTCACCATCCATCTCAAGGCGTTTGTCGACACGTTTACGCGTCACTTCCCCTGGCCAAGAAAGCAGGACGCCAGGGGCGATGCGATCCGTATGCTGGCGTCGATGGTGGGGGCGCTGATTCTGGCGCGGGCCGTCGACGACGACGGCCTCGCCGATGAGATTTTACGCGAAGTGAAATCGGAATTGGGCTAGCCGGCGCCGCTCAGCGAACGATCACCGGTACGCCGATCAGAATAGGATGCAGGAATATCATCGCCACATAAGCCGCGGTTCCAACAGCGACGGCGATGGCATCCGCGCTCGTAAAGGATGAGATCCGGGGCGCGCCCAGGTCGCCGCGTTTCTTGAGGGCAATGCGATCGAAGACCGCCCAGGCCAAAAAGGATCCGAACAACAGCAGGCCGCCGGCATCGCCGTTGGCGAGCAAATGCGCCAGCGCCCAGATTTTTATGGCCACGAGCATGGGATGGCGGAGCCAGCCCCGGATGCGGCTCGGCGCGGGGTTCACGCAGGCAAGCGCCACGAAGGCGAACCACATGAGCAAGATGGTCAGATGGCGCGTCCAAACCGGCGGCGACCAGACCGAGACTAAGCCGCTCGCGCGATAATGGGAGAACCCCCAAACGATCAGGACAAAGCCGAGAAGCGCCACGAGCGAATGAACACCCTTGTAAACGCCAAGGCCGGTCCTCTCGATGATGCTCGCTCGCGTCTCGCGTAAGGCCGTCAGCGTGTGCACGCCGAGAAAGACGATAATTCCAATTACGAGGACGAGCATGGTTTTCCCCTCATTCAGCCGGTATCAGGCGCGCCCGCCCAACGGCTCGAGCCAATATTTTGACCTCGGAGACGCAAATTCCGCCCGTAAATTCAGCTACACATCCAAATTCGTGACATTCAGCGCGTTTTCCTGAATGAACTCGCGCCGCGGCTCGACCACATCGCCCATCAACTTGACGAAGATGTCGTCGGCTTCGTCGCCCTCCTTGATCCTCACTTGCAGAAGCGAGCGCGCGTCGCGGTCGAGCGTGGTTTCCCAGAGCTGACCGGGATTCATCTCGCCCAGGCCTTTGTAGCGCTGCATCTGGGAAATGCCCTTCTGGCCGGCCGTCATCACCACTTCGAGCAATTCGCCGGGGCCGGAGACTTGCTTTTCGTCCCCCTTCCGCGCCAACAAGGCGGGCCGCGAATAGGTCTCTTCCAGCGAGGCAGCATGTTCGCTGAGGCGGCGCGCCTCGGCTGAGGCGAGGAGCCCGGCATCGAGCGTCACCACCTGCGTCACGCCGCGCAATTCGCGCGTCAGGACATAGCCGCCGTGCTCGGCCCGGCCTTTCCAGCCACGCTCCATGTCGTCGGCGCGACGGTCGAGCCGCTCGGCGATATTCTGGGCCAGCGCTTGCGCCACCGCGTCGTCCTCGATGGGATGCAGCGCGCCGGCAATCGCCGCCTGCTCGGCCACGGCGCGATCGTAGCGCGTGTGGATCTGGCTGAGGAGTTGGCGCACGATCCGCGCTTCCTCGACCAGGCCGCGCAGATCGGGCCCCGCCCGCTCGACGCCATTCGCCAGGCGCAGAACCGCCTGATCGAGACCATGGGCGATGAGATAATCCTCGCGCGCGCGTTCGTCCTTGAGATATTGCTCGGAGGCGCCGCGCTTGACCTTATAGAGCGGCGGCTGCGCGATATAGACGTGGCCGCGCTCGATCAACTCCCGCATCTGGCGGAAGAAGAACGTCAGCAACAAAGTCCGGATATGCGACCCGTCGACATCGGCGTCCGTCATGATGATGATCTTGTGGTAGCGCAGCTTGTCGGGGTTGAAATCGTCCCGGCCGATGCCCGTGCCCAGCGCCGTGATCAGCGTGCCGATCTCGTTGCTCGATAGCATTTTGTCGAACCGCGCGCGCTCCACATTGAGAATCTTGCCGCGCAACGGGAGCACCGCCTGATATTCGCGATTGCGGCCCTGTTTGGCGGAGCCGCCGGCCGAATCACCCTCGACCAGAAACAGTTCGGCCTTGGCCGGATCGCGCTCCTGGCAATCCGCGAGCTTACCCGGCAGGTTCGCGATATCCAGCGCCCCCTTGCGCCGCGTCAGTTCCCGCGCCTTGCGCCCGGCCTCGCGCACCTGCGCATTTTCGATGATCTTGGCGATGACCGGCTTAGCTTCCTGCGGATGCTCCTCGAACCACTGCCCCAGGAGATCATTCACAAGGCTTTCGACGACGGGGCGCACCTCGGACGAGACGAGCTTGTCCTTGGTCTGCGACGAGAACTTCGGGTCGGGAACCTTGACGGACAGCACGCAGGTGAGGCCCTCGCGGCAATCGTCGCCGACCACGTCGATTTTTTCGCGCTTGGTGGCGCCGGAGCGTTCGGCATAGCCGGTGACCTGGCGGGTCAGCGCGCCGCGCAGGCCCGCGAGATGCGTCCCGCCATCGCGCTGCGGGATGTTGTTGGTAAAGGCCAGCACGTTCTCGTGATAGGAATCGTTCCACCACAACGCGACTTCGACGGTGATCTGATCCTTCACGCCCTTCATCATGATGGGCTTGGCGATGAGCGCGGACTTGGCGCGGTCGAGATAGCGCACGAACGCCTCCAACCCACCCTCGTAGAACAGCGTCTCGGACTTGACCTCGGCGCCCCGCGCGTCGGTCAATTCGATATGGACGCCGGAATTGAGGAAGGCGAGTTCGCGCAGACGATGCTCGATGATCGAATAGGTGTAATCGACCATGGTGAAGGTCTTGGGCGAGGCGAGGAAAGTGACCTCGGTGCCGCGTTTGGGCTTGCCATCGACCAATGGAGCGGGCCCGACGACTTTCAGCGGCTCCCGGACATCGCCGTGGTCGAAGAGGACGACATGCTCGAGGCCGTCGCGCCAAATGCGCAGTTTTAGCCAGGTGGACAGAGCATTGACGACCGACACGCCGACGCCATGCAGACCACCGGAAACCTTGTAGCTGTTTTGGTCGAATTTCCCGCCGGCATGGAGTTGGGTCATGATGACCTCGGCCGCCGAGACCCCCTCTTCCTCGTGAATCCCGGTCGGAATCCCGCGCCCGTCGTCGGTCACGGTCACCGAACCGTCGGCGTTGAGGGTCACGGTCACCCGCGTGGCATAGCCCGCCAGAGCCTCGTCGATGGCATTATCCACGACCTCGTACACCATATGGTGGAGGCCGGACCCATCGTCCGTGTCGCCAATATACATGCCGGGACGTTTGCGGACCGCGTCGAGACCACGAAGCACCTTGATCGAATCGGCGCCGTAACTGTCCTGACCGTTCAAATCCGGGTTTATGCTGTCGGGCTGACCCGGGGAGGCCGTTTCATTCATTCTCTACAGGGCTTTCCATGCGGCTAAGCTTCAAGAGCCAGCCTGCGTTTTCATTACGGCATCTTATAGCCCGTCAAATCAGGAAATGCATGGCCGAAAGCACGGTTCGATGTTGAAAACGGCATGCGTCAGGCGATAGAGGGCGTGGCGCTCCCGTTAGACCCCTAGAATCACCCGCCGGGAGAGAATCACTCGCCGGAAAAAAACCGGACTTCCCGGCGCTCCGCCCTGTGAAAACGGCCCGATTCGGGGGCTTTTGGCAGGCTTTCCCCAGTCGAAACGCGATTTTCGTGGTGCTGAGAGGGATTAGAGAGCATGGACGCTTGACGGCAGCACGGGCTTAAGGTTCGGTCTGGGCCTTGTCAGAGGAAGATGCCGCTTTCTAGTTGGGGCAGCGCTCCTCGTGAGCGACCGGAAATGTCGGAGGGGAAACGGATGAGCGACGCAGGCAAAAAACCAACGGCTAAGGCGGCTGCGAAGGAAGCACCCGCGAAAGCCGCGGCCAAGACCACCAAGCCAAAGGCCGAAGGCGCCGCGACCAGCGCCTTTTCCAAGCCATTGACGCCTTCAAAAGAACTCGCGGCCGTTGTCGGGGCAGCCCCCATTCCGCGGACCGAAGTCGTCAAAAAAGTTTGGGATTACATTAAGAAGAACAAACTTCAGAATGAGGCGAACAAGCGCGAGATCCTCGCCGACGCCAAGCTCAAAGCTGTCTTCGGCGTCGATAAAGTCACCATGTTCGAAATGAACAAATACATCGCCAAGCATCTCCACTAGAGCACTTTCCGCTTTGGTGGAAACACCGAAGCGATTAAAAACCGCTCTCTTTATAAGACGTTAGGGCAATTTTTTCATTCACGAATGTCAACGGCTTTTGTGAAAAACGCTCTAGAGTTTAGTGGGGCTGAAGTTCTTTCGAATGGGCGCTTCGGCCTCCATTCCACTCGTTTGAGCCGCCGGATGATCTCATCCGGCGGTTTTTCCATCTAAGAAGCGATGGGTACCCGGACGGAAATGACACCGGGCACGGTTTCCGCCGCGACGCGCAACGCCGCTCCGATGGAGCCATCATGCAATGTCCCGGCGAAGCGGACATGGCCATCGTGGACCGCCACATTGATTTTACACTTCTTGAACCAGACCTGCCGGTTCAACTCCTCCAGCACTTCGGTGCGAATCTCTTCATCATCGCGGCGCAACATGGCGCTGCCGCGCATCAGATTGCCGAGATGCCGGACCAAATCGCTCCGGCTTAGGATCCCGACCAAACCACCCAAAGTCACCACCGGCACCCGCCGAATCCCATGCTGCTCCATCAAAGCCACCGCTTCGCTCAGAGCTGTCGACTCGTGGACGGAGACGGGGTTGCGCGTCATGATGTCCGAGACCCGTTTGGAATGGTCGCGGACGTAATCCTTGGCCTCCTCATGGACGACCCGGTCGCGGCCGCCGAAGAGCCCCGGCAACTCCCGGTGCTTATGCGCGGTGCCAAGCTCCGCGCGGCGCAACAAATCGCCTTCCGTCACCATGCCGACAAGCTTACCCGCGCCATCGACCACCGGCAGACCGCTAATGCGATGCTGAACGAGTTTCGTGATCGCCTCGTAAATCGTGGCGTCGGACCTGATCGTCTCGACGGTTTTCGTCATGATTTCATCGACGCGCATGGTGTCCCCCAAACGCTTAAGTCAATCCTGGCCTTGCGCCAGCTTACGCGAGTGTACGCCCCAACTGGTACCGAAGCCTTAACCAGCCCGGCAAAGCTTTACGGGCCTTCCCAAAGGGCATCTGGCGGGAAACTTCCCGATCGTTCGCGTATTTCGCGGGATGAGGCGTTCCGGCATGCCCGTTCCGGATTTGGCGCTACGCGGCACTCCGCGCATTAAGCTTGGCCATTGCAAGGCGCGGTGAAACATGTCCCAGGACCCGGACGGTGGCGGCGGGAAAATGGCCGCCGATCCTAAGAGGAACCGTAAACGTTTTATCCAAAACAAAAAAAACGCCCGTCGAAGGTATGGCTCCCGGCGCCATCAAATCCCTAAGCAAACCAAGCCCTCAACAAACCAAGCCCTTAAACAAGGATTGCGTTGCACAAAATCTTCATATCGATTCCTATTTATGTTTCGACGAGACCATTCTCGAAAATTCTCCTAGGACCACATCGATGGGGGTTTGCTGAGGGCCTTGAGACGGCCTAGCCATTCCCGCGCGTCCCGCGTGATCCACATTTCCGCGTCGCCCCGCGACACGAAATCGATCGAAGGGCCTTCCTCGCCGCCTGGCCATGTGATGTGAACCTGCCAGCCATGTTTTGCCTCTTGGACGGCAAAGACCGGCATTTCACCGGCAACGATATCCCGGTCTTGCGATTTCAGCTTGCGCAAAAACATCTCCCCGCCTTTCCGGAATCGCCGGCCGCGCAGATAACTACGCAGCTTCGCTCTCGTTCCACCTGTGCCGGCAAAATGATGTTTAATGATGCGACAGGCTTTTTGGAGATCGCGATATGGCCGTTTTGTGCTTCACAAAAGCATCGCCGGTTCATTCAGACTTGCCGGCTACGGCTCCGGATAAACCGTCCAAATGCCTTGAGAGTCACCTCCGACACATAATGTTCGATCCCCTCTCCGTCAGACTCGGCAGCCTCCAACGGGACGCCGATTTCTATCAAGAAATCGACGACAAGACGATGACGCGCCTTCATCCGCTTCGCGAGATCGGCGCCGGCTTCGGTGAGGAACACTCCGCGATAGGGACGCGAGGTCGCGAGGCCCGCAAGTTTTAAACGCGCGATGGTTTTGATCGCGGTGGGATGGGTCACGCCTAGGCGTTTGGCGATATCCGTGGCGCGCGCTTCGCCCGTCGCCGCCATGAGATCGGCGATTAATTCGACATAATCCTCCAAAAGCGCGGCGGACCGGGCTTTGCGCGCCTGATCGAAGCGGCGGGCTTGCGTTGGCTCCGCCGGCATAACCTGAACCTCACGCTTCGGACTCTGAGCAGATCGTCGCATCACGCAATCCCCGATAATTTCAAAACCGGCCCGTCAGGACGGCCCGCCGCGGTCAAACGCTTACCGCTTTGGTGTTTCCACCAAAACAATAAGAAATCGATCTCTTCCAAAGAGTGGGACCATGTCCCCGATCGAAAAAGTCTGCAACTTTTTCGGGACACGCTCTTCCAAAGAAGTGAGAGCATGTCCTCGATCGAAAAAGTCTGCAACTTTTTCGGGACACGCTCTTCCAAAAAAGTGGGAGCGTGTCCTCGATCGAAAAAGTCTGCAACTTTTTCGGGACACGCTCTCATGGCAAATCGATCAAGTCCCGTTATCATAAGCTCTTTTCACGCTGGGGTAAGCTGATCGTTCGCATGAATGTCCAGCGCAGGTCGCATTCACCGCGCTCGCATATGACCCCAAGACCCGGTATTCCCTAGGCTGATATACCCAAGGCATTAGAATAATGTCTATTGACCGAGGTGTAGCCTACGCTACATTAATATCCAACCGTCGAGGAGCGAGGCCGTGGCCGATGCCATTATGAAACGCACGATGAGCGAACACGTGGCGCGCGACATCGGCGACATTTTGTCTGGCCGGCGCAAGGGCGGCATACGCGCCGTCTTGCTCTTTGCCGGGCCCGCCGTGATCGCCTCCATCGCCTACATGGATCCTGGCAATTTCGCGACAAACATTCAAGCCGGTTCCAAATATGGCTACGGCCTGCTCTGGGTTGTCCTGCTCGCCAATATGATCGCCATGCTGTTTCAGGCGCTCTCCGCAAAACTTGGGATCGTCACGGGACGTAACCTCGCGGAACTTTGCCGGACGCATTACCCGCCAGCCGCCGTCCTGACCATGTGGGGCGTCAGCGAGATTGCCGCCATGGCAACGGACCTCGCGGAGTTTCTCGGCGGGGCGATCGGTCTCGCGCTTCTCTTCAAACTGCCCTTGATGACCGGCATGGTCATCACAGGCGCCGTCACTTACGCTATCTTAATGGTGGAAAGGAAAGGATTCCGCCCGCTCGAACTGATCATTGGCGGCTTGATCGGCCTGATCGCCATGAGTTACCTCGTCGAACTCTTCATCGCGCCGGTCGATTGGACCAGCGCCGCGCTTGGCACAGCCATCCCAAAGCTACCAGACGCCGCGGCGCTGACCATTGCCGTCGGAATTATCGGCGCCACGGTCATGCCGCATGCGCTCTTCCTCCACTCAGGCTTGACACAGGCCCGCGCGCCAAGTGGAGACGACCGTCAGCGGCGCAAAATTCTGCGCTTCTCCAATCGCGAAGTCGTCGTCGCTTTGACCGTCGCAGGCCTCGTGAACATGGCCATGGTCATCATGGCGGCCAGTGCTTTTCATGAGAAGAACAGCGGTATCGCCAGCATCGAAACCGCCTATCACACTTTGGGCCCTCTCTTAGGAAGAGGCGCCGCCGGCTTCTTCCTTCTCGCCTTGGTCGCCTCGGGCATTTCAAGCTCCGTGGTCGGCACGATGGCTGGACAGCTCATCATGCAGGGCTTTACCGGCTACCAAATCCCGGTCTGGTTTCGCCGCCTCGTGACCATGATTCCCGCTTTCATAGTCGCCGGACTTGGGGTCAACGCGACAGATGCCCTTGTTTACAGCCAAGTCGTCCTCAGCCTTGCACTACCCGTTCCCATGGTCGCTCTCGTCTTGTTCACCGGGCGGCGGGACATCATGGGGAGCTTCGCCAATAGCGCACTTGTCCAAGCCGCGGCTTTCGCGAGCGCCGGGATCATCCTCGCGCTGAACGTCATCCTCATCTTACAAACTTTAGGCGTCGTCCTGCCGGGTCTCGGTTGAGGACGCGGCTCCCGGGGAGCATTCCCTAACGATATGCAATCTAAAACGGTTTCGCTAAATCTGTTTCCATTTTCCCTGGCCCTGAGGCTTTTCCTGGCAAAAAGGTCTATCTCCTGCCTTTCCCGACTGGAGAGTCCCATGACCCATCACGACGCCCTTAGCCGCCGCATCGATACGCTGGAGATGCGGGTGACACATCAGGATCAAGTCATCGAGGATCTAAATGCCACAATTATGGCCCAATGGCGCCAGATCGACAGCCTCGTCCGGCAGGTCGCGCAATTCGACGGCAGACTTCGTGATCTCGGCACGGCACCCCCGGCAGGGCAGGAGCCGCCGCCACCGCATTATTGACCCGAGCCGGCAAGAAGCCCAAACGCCGAGGCCCTGTGTCCGCTCATTCGAAGACTCAAAATTTGACCGGAAACGAGCGCGCTCCCGCCCACGAACGGCGGCGCCTTTTATGGAAGACGCTCTAAAACAAATCCAAGTCATCCCCGACAGGCACGAGCGTGGGCTTGCCGCGCAGCCGGGCCGCGAGATTTGCTAGGGGAATGTGACTGACGGCCGCATCGATATTAACGGGATGATGCGTGACATTGTCGCCTTTCAGCGCCTCGAGCAGGAGCGATAAACTTCCGAGAATTTGCCAAACGAGATCGATATTTTGGGCGTGACGAAAGGCGGCGGGATCACTGCCGGCTTTGTCGACAATCATGGGAGACAGGCCGGTCTGCATGGCACCGACCATGTCGACGAGGGAATCGACTTCCACCTGCATCCGATCAAGAAGCGCGGAAAGGTTGGTGCCGTTTTGATCCTCGAGCACGATCTGGCGCCCTCCGATTGCTCGATTATTCATGAGTTCCCACGCCCCATCCGCCAATAGTTACAATAAACGCCCCGCAATGGCGCGAGAATTTCCAGTTCCTCTTGTCTACGCACCGCGAAAGAACCGTGACCTCTAACGGCCGGATGGCCATTACCTCTCACGGATGACTTGCCGCGGGCTTCCGCCGCTTTGATTTGACGCCAACCACCTGAACCGTTTTAAGAAGCCAGCCGCTGGACCGGCCTCTCGTAAACCGCCTCCTCAAGCGTTCGCGAACCCCGGAGGCTCCGGGATCCGCAAACGGGCTAAAACAATTCCAACGATCCGCTCGACGTGGGCACAAAGGGAGCCACGGGCAAATTCGAATCCTGCGCGTAATCCAAGAAACTGCGGCGCGCGCGGCCGGAAATCGGCCAATATTGAACGCGGCGTCCCAAATTACCCCGCAAGCACTCGCCCACCATCGCGATTTGCTCCCGGCGAAGAAAGCTGGCGGCAAAATCGGCATTCATGGACCCGACATCGGCACGCCCGGCTATGGTTTTTGCGCCACCGAAAAGCTTCGCTTCAAGCCGCCTGCGTGAGGCCCCCTGGGCCAAAAGCGCGTTGACCAGAAGCTCCATTTGATGGACGCCGTGCCGCTCGGCGTCGGACGCCTTGGTGCCATCGCCGCCTGGAAGAAGAAAATGGTTCATCCCCCCAATTCCTGCCACGGGATCGCGAATGCAAGCCGCGACACAGGACCCAAGAATGGTGACCAGGCAAACGTCGGAATCGCGGCTAATTTTATGCTCGCCTTGAATGACGTGGATGGTCTTGACAGCGCGGGCGCTTGGGTTGTGGTGAGTCGACAATGATGCGCCCGCCCTGTTGGTTATTGCAACGGGCCGAAAACGGCCTCGATTTTCCTGCGGAGTTCCGGCACCGAAACCGGTTTCTTCAGATAGTTGTTGACCTGAAGTTCCTGCGCCAATTTGAGAAACGCCGTATCTTCAGCCCCTGTCAGGAGAAAAAACGCCGCCTTTTTTGTAGGGCCGTGGGCGCGAACCGCCCGCAAGAGCTCTACACCGTTGAGCTTCGGCATATGATAATCCGATACAATTAAATGCACCGGCGACTTCATGACAGCGTCGAGCGCTTCTTGGCCATCCTTGGCCATCACAACGTTCGGGATGCCGAGGTCGGAAAGCGCCGAGCGAATCAACAAACGGCTGGTTTGTTGATCGTCGGCGATGAGAACTTTGAGAGCAGATGCGAGGGGCATTTGATTATCCGGACTTTTGATTGGTCAGTGTTAGGATTTCCGCACCGATTTTCTTGAGAGGCAGTTGGCGTTCGACGCCGCCCGCCTCATAAGCTGTTCTTGGCATGCCATATATGAAAGAACTGTCAGCATCCTGGCCGATTGTTCTTGCGCCGGCTTTTCGCATGGTAAGGAGACCATCGGCGCCATCCCGGCCCATTCCCGAAAGAATGACGCCGATGGCCGATGTTCCCGCCACCTTGGCGACCGATTGAAAGAGAACATCGACGGAAGGCCGGTGGCCGCTGACAAGGCCGGTTTGCACCAAGCGGCAACGAAATGAACTCGTTCCCGTTATCGTCAAATGCGCGGGGCCGCCGGGAGCAACATAAACTTGACCGATTTCGAGCGGCGCGCCATCGACAGCTTCCGTTACGGTAGCTTGGCACAGACGATCCAGACGCGCGGCGAGGCTCTTGGTGAACATCTCAGGCATATGCTGGGTGATCACGATAGGCGGGCAGTTCGCGGGAAACCCGTCGAGAACCGCGCTTAAAGCCTCGACTCCACCGGCAGAAGAGCCGATCGCGACGATACGCCCATCAGGCTTGTAACTGGAATGGCTCCGGGGGGCGCGGCCGTAATCGGGGCGATCCTGCCGGGGTGCCGGCGGACGAAAGCGGACTTCGGCAGCGGCGCGGATCTTATCGGTCAACCCGGCGAACAGCGTGAGATCACCCGGTTGGGGCTTGCCGATGCAATCCACCGCGCCGATTTCAAGCGCCTTGACCGTAAGCTCGCCACCCGTCGAGGTGAAATTAGAGACCATGATGACGGGCGTCGGACGCAGCCGCATCAGTTTCTCCAAGAAATCAATGCCGTTCATTTTCGGCATCTCGACATCGAGGGTCACGACATCCGGGTTGAGCTGCTTGATCGCTTCGCGCGCTTCGAGCGCATCGGCGGCATGACCGACGACTTCGATATCGGTCGTATCCAACAAAACCGAACTGATGAGATGCCGCATACTCGCGGAATCATCTACAACGAGAACACGGTGCTTTCTCATGCGGCGCCTCCGCGGCCATGAATATACATCGTCGTGCCCGTTGGCCTGAAGCGTGGCAATGCGGCCCCGGACAGCCGCTCGGAATGGCCAATGCAGAGCAAGCCTTGCGGGACAAGAAGGGATGAAAACCGGTCCCAGATTTTGGACTGGGTTTCCTCGTTGAAATAGATCACGACATTCCGGCAGAAAATCACATTGAATGGCCCCTTGACCGGCCATTGTCCGATCAGGTTCAATTCCTTGAACGAAACGAGACGGCGCATGTCGTCCGAGACGCTGAAGGATGAAGTCGAGCCATTAGCCGGCGAGAAGAAACGCGTGCGTTCGGGCTTCGGCATATCCTCCAATTCGCTTTTGTCGTAAAGGCCATCCCGGCCTTCCTGAAGCACGTTGGGATCGATATCCGTCGCCAGGATCCTGACATCGTAATTAGCGGCGTCGGGCATTAAGGACAGCACGGTCATTGCGATCGAATAAGGCTCTTGCCCTTTCGAACAACCCGCCGACCAAATCCGCACGCGGCCGCCCCGCTTCGCCGCTTGCAACAGAGGCGGAAGAACAGTCTCCTTGAGATATTCGAAATGGTGCGGCTCGCGGAAAAAGCGCGTCACGTTCGTCGTCAGCGCCGCCAGCATGTTTTGCCGCTCTTGCACACCGGAATGATCGGCGACCAGCGCGCAATAGTCCTTAAAAGACGCAAGACCGAGCGCCCGCAGCCGCTTGACCAGCCTCGAATAGACCAAGCTTTCTTTCTGCTCGGAAAGATAAATCCCGGAATCCGCGTGCAACATCGCCGCGATTTGCCTGAAATCTTCGCTCCGGAAGACGAATTCGCGGTCACCGCCAGGCGGTGCGAATCGAGGTGATGTCTGCGGTAACGCGCTCACGCGGCTTCCTGCTCTTGACTTGGGAGGACATGGTCTAGTGTGATCAGCGTGATCATGCGGTTATCGATGGCGAGAACACCTTTGACGAAGCTGCGCGCCATCTCGGACGCAACATCGGGCGTCGGACGAATGGTTTCCGCGGTCACCGTCAAGATCCCCGTCACGGCGTCGACCAAGAGACCAGCGATTTGGCTCCCAACCTGTGCGACGATAATGACGTGACGGGCTGAAGGCTCGCTCGTCGGCAAGCCGAGACGCGACCCAAGATCGACAATCGACAAGACAGCGCCACGCAAATTGATGACACCGCGCACAAAAGCTGGAGAATGCGGCAAAGGCGTCGCGGGCGACCAACCACGAATTTCACGCACTGACATGATGTCCACGCAAAATTCCTGCTTGCCGATAATGAAGGAAATCAGTTCCCGCGGCTTGGTGGTTTCGGGTTTAGCATGCATTTCCATTGGAATTACCCTGCAAGTGGAAGTGAAGGTGCAATATCGTTCCGCGAATCGACGACGATGGCATCGACGTCGAGAATGAGAGCGACGCGCCCATCTCCAAGGATCGTGGCGGCGGCAATTCCCGGAACATGCCCATAGTTTGTTTCGAGACTTTTGATGACAACTTGCCGTTGCCCTTGGATCGCGTCGACGAGAAGCGCGTTGCGCACGCCACCCTCCGCTTCCACAAGGAGCGCAACCCCGCTCTTGGGATCGATATCCTCCTGGCGGAATTGCAAGATCTGGCCGACATCGATCAACGGAATGAACTCGTTACGCACGCCCATCACACGCGCATTTCCACCGAAATTGTGAACCGTGGTCGCCTGGGGCAGGAGGATTTCCACGACAGCTGTCAGCGGAATGACCAAGGTTTGGCCTGCTACGGAAACAACCATACCGTCTAGGACGGCAAGCGTGAGGGGAAGACTCATCGTGAAGGTCGAACCGGCGCCAGGACGCGACGTGATGGAAATCCGACCACCGAGAGCTTGAATCGACCGCTTGACGACATCCATGCCGACGCCCCGGCCAGAAATGTCCGAAACGACCGCCGCGGTCGAGAATCCGGGGAGGAAGATCAAGTTGTCGATATCTTCGTCCGATAATTTGGCGTCTGGCGCAATAAGTCCCTTCTCGACAGCGATACTACGGACACGCGGGCGGTTGATGCCGGCGCCGTCGTCGGAAATCTCGATGACGATACGGCCGGAACGGTGAAGAGCGGCGACTCTCAACAGGCCCTCTTCGGGCTTACCAGCCGCGCGTCGGACCTCCGGCTTTTCGAGCCCATGATCGATTGCATTGCGGATCATATGGGTGAGCGGATCGCTAAGCCGTTCGATCACGGTCTTATCGACTTCGGTGCCCTCGCCTTCCGTTACAAGACGGACATTCTTGCCGGTTAGCAGGGCGACTTCCCGGACCAACCGCGGCATCCGTTGGAAGACGGACTTCACCGGTTGCGCACGGATCGCCATGACGCTGTCTTGGATTTCACGCGTCAATTGCTCGAGTTCGTCGAGACCGATCGAAACCGCGGACATCCGAGCAAGACCAAGCTCGGCAACGCGTTCGGTCAGCATGGCTTGATTGATCACCAGTTCGCCGACGAGATCGATCAGGCGATCAACCCTTTCGAGATCGACGCGAATTGTCGCCGCGGCCGCATCTTTCTTTTCGGCTGGGGCATGATCATCACCAGATGCCTTCTCGGCTTTCGCCGGCGCCACCGGGGGCGCCGCAGGCTTGGCAACGGATGCAAGAGGCGCCGCCGCCGACACGTCCGGCCCGTCTATGGCATCCGGCACAATGGATTCGAGAAGCGAAATGTCGACCATCGTCGGTTTGAAGACAAAAGGCTCTTCTTGCTCATCGTTGGTTGGCATCCCATCGGCCACTTCGATTTCAAGCGTCGAATCCCATTCGACGAAATCGAAGATAGACTTGATCTTGTCCTCTTCCTCCGAGGTTTCCAAATGGACGGTCCAAGAGAGATAAGCGCCTTCCGGCAGCATATCCTCGAGGAGCGGCAACTGCGAGATGTCGCAAGCAACATGCATCGGTCCGAGACGGCCGAGTTCCCGGAACAGGATCGTCGTCTCGTTGCCCTTTGCGTAAAGCTCGGCCTTCGGATGAAAAATGATGCGGTAATGCGTGGTCGGCGCGAGGCTGAGGTCTTCGAAATCGTTGAGGTCGACTTTCGTCGGCACGAAGACGAAAGCCTCGTCGCTGCCGCTGGCAGCTTCCTTCGGCGGCGGCGGCGCGGCGGCCGCTTGTGGCTGCGCGGCCGCTTGAGACGGTGGAGCAGCGCCCGGCGTCCACGTCTTGAGCTCGGCAGCCATGGCCTCGCGCGGCCCTGGATCGGATGAGTCGTCGTCACGAGCGGCGCGGACGAGATCGGCCAAAATATCGGCGGCGCGCAGCATCAGCTTGATCAGCCCTGGGCTCGGCTCCAACTTGCCGACGCGCACAAGGTCCATAGTATTTTCGAACACGTGTGCAAAATGCACGAGATCCGTGAGATTGAACGCGCCGGCACCACCCTTAATCGAATGGACCGCACGAAATACCGCATTGATCGTCTCGGGATCGAAATCGCCCCGTTCGATCGTCAACAAGCCGGCTTCGAGTTCGAAGAGCTGCTCTTCGCACTCTTGGAAAAAGACTTGTTTGATTTCTTCCATCGCGTCCAAGGTGCCACTCCAATGTTTTAGGCAGCGACGCGCCGGACGGCATCGACAAGTTTAGCCGGATCGAACGGTTTCACGATCCAGCCAGTGGCGCCGGCGTTTCGCGCCCGGAGCTTCTTGTCGGGATCGCTTTCCGTGGTCAAAACCAGGATAGGCACCGCACGGTACTGATCGTCTTCCCGGACGTTTTCGATAAAACTAAACCCATCCATGCGGGGCATGTTGATGTCGGTTATGATCACATCGGGTTTTTGCTCGGCGAGCACTTCGAGACCATGCACGCCATCCTCCGCTTGGAGCACGTTGAATCCAGCCGCGGTCAGCGCCATTCGCAACATGTCCCGCATCGTACGGGAATCATCGACTGTTAAAATTATCTTGCTCATTGGTGGTGCTCATCGATGGGAAGATGGGAGGTAAGTCCAAGAAGGCGGAGGCATTCAAGAAATTCGGTGGACACGCTACCAAAGCGCATGCCTTTTCCGGCATTGGCCCAGGTCTTTTGGGCCGATATGAGCACCTGGCCACATTGAGCGCCACAGTGCTTCACGCTCGAAGCATCAATGATGATATCTTTGCCCCGCAACGACAGAAGAGAACTTGCGAGACCCACCGCTTGCGTGACGTCCAGGCTCTCTTCAAGTGCAAGAACAGTGCGGCCTTTAGGGTCGAGATAAGTTCCCATGGCTGTCAGAAATCTCCCAAATTTGCATAAGACACAATCAGCCGTTGGCTATTTGCCGGCACCGCGCGCGGGGCTTCAAATCGAGCGCACGAAATTTTGTCTCGCACGGAAAACGCTAGCCTCACCACGGCGACAACCAAACCATTCAATGTAAAGAGGACCGAAATGGCATCCGCCTTGATCAAACGGCGGTCTGGTAACGAGTGAAATTGAAAGGAAGAACGCTGCGAAGCCAAACCGGTCGCAGCCATGCCCAACTGGCGTCCACGCGTTACCGTGCCATTCCTTATGAACAATGCGTGGTGTTTGAACCCACTTGACATCAACCGTCTCCACAACCCGTTGGAATTTACGGAGACGATATTGATTTTGCGTTAAAATCCCTGAGGTTTCGCAGTCGAGGTGATTTAACCGGAGAACTCCGGCTGCGACCGCCGCCTCGAAATATGGGCAAAGTTCTCGCATTCCACCGGCAGCGGACAACCATCGGCGGCAGATGACAAATCGGCACGGCTAGAATGTCACGCTCCGCATGGCTCCGGAATCATGGAATCTCGAAAGTTTGACAATTCGTTAAAAAATTTCGCGTGAATGGAGAAAGCGTTTTTCACGGTCTTTCCTCTTCCCCGGCACCGACGCCATCGTCTCGCCCTCATGGCGTAATCTGCTTAACTCAAAATTATCGACCTTCTGACATTGTTTCCGGAGTAAGCGTAAAGGAGTTGTGTGGGATGGTTCGCGGCAAAACAGGGATAAGAGCCCGTCTCGGGATCCTTCTCGCGATTGCAGGCTTGGCAGGCGCGGCACCCGGCGCATGGGCCATGGAAAAAACCATCAGTGTCGTGATCGATCAAGCGCATCTCGTCGATCTTCCGCAGGGAACGGCAACGCTCATCATCGGCAATCCGACCATCGCCGACGTCACGATGATCGGCAATCGAAGCTCGCTGATGGTGCTGACGCCAAAAGCATTCGGCGAAACTAATTTCATTGCGCTCGATAGTAGCGGCAAGCCGCTCAGCGAATCGATCATCCGGGTCGTCGCGGGATCGGAGACATTGATCGTTCAGCGCGGCATGGAGCGCCAATCCTACGCCTGCGCGCCCAAATGCCAGGCCACGGAAAAATTAGGCGACGACAACAAGTTTTTCACGGATACGGTCCAGCAAGCCAAGGCTTATAATTCCAGTGCGACGTCATCGGCCCCGCCGGTCTCCAGTTCCGTGGTCAGCGCGCCGCGCTAAATTAATTCTAGACATCCTCCGCCAGCGACTTCAAGCGATAGAGCGCTTGCAGGGCGTCGCGCGGCGTCAACGCATCGGGGTCGATCGCATCGAGTGCCTCGCGAAGTTTTCCGGTTTCCCCCGCTGGGGCCGGCTCCGCCGCCGGCGCGGCCGCAAACAGCGGCAAATCGGCAATCATCCGCGCGACAGGCGCGCCGCGATCGCCCGCCTCGAGCTCGGATAAAATCGCCTTGGCCCGCTTGATGACGGCCGGAGGCAAGCCTGCGAGCTTGGCGACCTGAATTCCATAAGAACGGTCCGCCGCGCCAGGCACGACCTCGTGGAGAAAGACGACATCGCCATGCCAATCGGCCACGCGCGACGTTAAATTCACGAGGCGGCCGAGCCGCTGCGACAATTGCGTCAGCTCGTGGAAATGCGTGGCGAAAATCGCCCGCGACCGGTTCTTTTCATGCAAATGCTCGATCACCGCCCAAGCGATGGAAAGTCCGTCGAAGGTCGCGGTGCCGCGGCCAATCTCATCGAGAATGACGAGCGACGATGGCGTCGCCTGGTTGAGAATGGCGGCCGTCTCGACCATTTCGACCATGAAGGTCGAACGCCCTCGCGCGAGATCGTCGGCCGCGCCGACCCGGGAGAACAGCCGGTCCACGATGCCGATGACCGCTTTGGCGGCTGGAACATAAGAGCCCATCTGCGCCAATACCGCGATGAGCGCGTTCTGCCGTAGAAACGTGGATTTACCCGCCATATTCGGGCCGGTGACGACCGCGATTTGCCCCCCGCCGCCGCCAACGCCATCGCGCGTGGAAAGATCGCAATGATTGGCCACAAACGGTTCACCGACGAGGCGCAGCGCGTCCTCGACGACGGGGTGACGCCCGGCCTCGATGACAAAGGCGCCCGATGTTTCGATGACCGGCCGCGTCCAGTCCCGCGTGGCCGCAAGTTCGGCGAGGCCAGCCGCGACATCGATGGCGGCAAGCGCGCTGGCGCAATCGGCAATTTCAGCGGCTTGCGCCATGACCGCGGCAGCGAGCTCGTCGAAAATCGCGTTCTCGCGGGCTAAGGCCCCCTCCCCCGCGGCGGCGATCTTGCTCTCGAGCTCGGCAAGTTCGCTCGTGGAAAAGCGCATCGCATCGATCATCGTTTGACGATGAATGAAAATGGCGTTGAGCGGCGGCTCGAGAAAACGTTCGCCCAAGGCCTGCGGCACCTCGACGTAATAGCCGAGCATATTATTGTGTTTGACTTTGAGACGCTTGGTATCGGCGAGGTCGCAATAGCGCGCCTGCAAAGCCGCGATCACCTGGCGGCTTTCGTCGCGCAAGGCCCGCATTTCATCGAGCGCGGCATCCCGGCCCTCGCGCACGAACCCGCCATCCCGGCGTTGGAGCGGCAGCGCATCGCCAAGCGCGTCAGTGAGGTTGGCGGCCAGCGCGGGATCGGGCGCGTCGAGCTTTTCAGCCGCCGCGATCAAAAGCGGCGGCGGCGGGCTCAATGGAAAGGCCGCATCGTCGAACGATCGGGCTAGCGCGCGGGCGGCACCGAGCCCATCGCGCAACGCGGCGAGATCGCGGGGGCCAGCACGGTTGAGTCCAACGCGCGACAGAGCCCGCGCAAGATCGGGAGCGGTCTTGAGATTGGCGCAAACCCCGGCGCGAAGCTCGCGATGTTCCAGCAGAAAAGCGACGGCCTCGAGCCGGGCCTCGATAGCGCTCCGATCAGTCAGGGGGTTGGACAAATGCGCCGCGAGCAAGCGGCTGCCCGCCGGCGTCACGCAGCGGTCGATGGCGGCGAGCAGCGCACCTTTGCGCGCGCCCGCAAGCGTACGCGTCAATTCGAGATTGGCGCGTGTCGCGGCGTCCACCTCCATGTGGCTGGCGCGGCGCGTCCGGCGCGGCGGCTGCAAATTGGGACGCGCGCCGCATTGCGTGCGCTCGAGATAGAAAATAGCGGTAGCCGCGGCGGCAATTTCCGGCACCGTCAAATCGCCCAAACCTTCGAGGGTCGCCAAACCAAAGAAGTCGAGCAGACGGCGCTCGGAGGAACCGGGCTCGCGGCCGATCTTCGTCACCGGCGCCTTATGTTCCGCGAGCAGACGCGCGACCTCGGGGATTGCGGCAATGGCGTCTGGCACGATGATTTCACGCGGATCGATCCGCCCGATTTCATTGCCGAGCAAAGCCAACGGCGCCTCGGACACCTCGAAAGCGCCAGTGGAAATATCGACCGCCGCCAAACCAAAAAGCCAGCCGCCCGCCTCGCTTTTGGTCCGCGACAAAGCCAGGAGCCAATTGGCGCGTCCGGGATCGAGAAGCCGGTCTTCAGTCAAGGTGCCCGGCGTCACCAAGCGCACGACCGCGCGCTCGACGACCGATTTCGCCCCCCGCTTGCGGGACTCGGCCGGATCCTCGATCTGCTCGCAGATCGCGACGCGATGCCCCTGCTCGATCAAGCGATGGAGATAATCGTCCGAGCGCTCGACGGGGACGCCACACATCGGAATATCCGCGCCCTCGTGCTTGCCCCGGCGCGTCAGCACGATGCTCAGCGCCTTGGCCGCAATCTCGGCATCGCTAAAGAAAAGCTCGTAAAAATCGCCCATGCGGTAAAACAAAAGCGCGTCGGGATGGGCGGCTTTAATCGCAAGATATTGCGCCATCATTGGCGACGGCTTTGCCGCCTCCGCCGGGATCGCGGCATCGTCGATGAAAGGGGCTTGATCTCGATCGCTCTTACGCATGGGGCGCACCTGTAACCATGGCGCGCGCGGACCCAAGAGGCCATGCGGCCCTTGGCCGGTAGAAAGAGGTGCCGGAACGAAAGAACCAAGAGCATGACCCGAAAAAGTTGCGGACTTTTTCGATCGAGGACATGCTCGAACGCCTTGGCAAGAGAGCGATTTCCGATCGCTCTCTTGATGGACGCACCAAAGCGGAAACCGCTCTAGACTGTGACTTGGGCACCAAGCTCGACGACCCGGCCGGAGGGGATGGAAAAGAAGTCCGTGGCATTCGCGGCCTGCTTCGACAAAGCGACGAACAATTTATCTTGCCACAGGGGCATACCCGATGTCGGCGAGGTTTTGACCGTGCGGCGCCCGAGAAAAAACGACGTCGTCATAATATCGAACTTCAAACCGGTCTTGCGCAAGCTCGCCAAAGCGGCGGGGACGCGCGGACTTTCCATATAGCCGTAATGCAGGATGACCTTGGTGAAATCGCCGGTGATCTTCTCGATCTCGTAGCGCTTGGAGAGAGGCACGCGCGGCGTCCCCTCCGTCTTCACGCACATGATCAGAATCCGCTCGTGCAGAACTTTATTGTGCTTGAGATTATGCAGAAGCGAAGAAGGGGCGGTTTCCGGCTGATTGGTCAGAAAGATCGCCGTGCCCGCGACCCGCACCGGCTTCGATTTTTCCAACATCTTGATCAATTCGAGCAAGGGGATGGAATCGCGCTTCGTCTTGAGCGCGAGCAAGGCATTACCCCGCACCCAGGTCCACATCACGACCATGGAACAACCCGCTAGCAAGAGCGGCACCCAGCCGCCTTCGATCACTTTGACGAGATTGGCGGCCAAGAAGGCGAGATCGACGGCGAGGAAAACCGAGATGAAGGCGAGAGACGCCCATAGCGGCCAATGCCAATTCTTCCACACCACGACAAAGGCCAGAGCCGTCGTGACAACCATCGTGCCCGTGACCGCGATCCCGTAAGCATTGGCGAGGGCGCTGGAATTCTTGAACATCAGGACCAAGGCGAGAACCCCGATCAAGAGCATGCGATTGACGCGGGGAATGAAGATCTGCCCCTCTTGCATCTCCGACGTATGCATAATCAACATGCGCGGCAGCAGGCCAAGCTGGATCGCCTGACGCGTGATGGAAAAAGCGCCCGTAATCACGGCCTGGCTAGCGATGACCGTGGCAACGGTCGAGAGAATGACCAGCGGCAAGAGCGCCCACGAGGGAGCGAGGAGAAAGAACGGGTTTTCAACCGTCTTGGGGTCGGCCAGCACGAGCGCGCCCTGCCCCAGATAATTCAGCAAAAGCGCCGGCAGCACGAAAGCGAGCCAAGCGATTTGGATGGGAAACCGGCCGAAATGCCCCATATCGGCATAAAGCGCTTCCGCGCCCGTCACGGAGAGAAAGACCGAACCCAAGACGACGAAGCCGAGAAACCCGTGACTGAAGAGAAATGTCAGACCGTTCAAAGGATTAAAGGCCTGGAAAATGCGCGGGGCATCGCCGATGTGGATGATACCCAAAATACCGATCACCGCGAAAAAGATCACCATGATGGGCCCAAAAAACGAGGCCACACGCGCCGTTCCCGTCTGCTGGACGAAAAACAAGCTCACCAGGATGAAAACGGTGATGGGAAGGATGTAAGGGTCGAAAACCGGCGTGATCAGTTCGAGCCCCTCGAGGGCCGACAGGACCGAAATGGCGGGCGTGATGATCGCGTCGCCGGAAAACAAGGCGGCGCCGGCGACGCCCAGCAAGAACACGACGGCGGAAACACGGCCGAGGGAATTATTGGCTAGCGCCATCAGGGACAGCGTGCCGCCCTCGCCCTTGTTGTCGGCCCGCATCAAAAACAGCACATATTTCGCGGTGACGGTGAAAAACAGGGCCCAAACCAGCAGCGAGACCGTGCCGATCACCGTGGTGTCGTGAAGCCCGATGGTCTTGGAATGAGCGAGCGATTCCCGGAGCGCATAAAGCGGGCTCGTCCCGATATCGCCATAAACGACGCCGATCGATCCGACCGCCATGGCGGCGAGGGACGACTTGTGATGTTGCTCCGGCGCATCGGCGGGCGTCGTGCCTTGAGCCTCTCCACCCGCCGCGGTCAAACCATCCGCCGCCCGGGGAGAGACCTCCCGCGCAATGTCCTGCGACATATTTCATCCCTTAGACGTGGCCACAGAGGCCCCGCGCCCCACTCGTCAACGCGTCTCTATATCGAATAGCGGAGGGCAGGAGAAGAGGGCGCGCAATGGATTCATCGGATGAGTTGCGAATGGTGGACGGAATGTCACCAGCTCCACCCATCGCATTTCGCAACGGCTCTTTCAGCCGGTTTATCGAAAAATAGCCGGAGCGGATTGGTAAAATGCCGCCGTAATTTCAGTCCGTCGCCGAATGCCGCAGTTCCAAGCAGTCACTATTCCGGTCCATTCTCCGCCGCGGTTGCGATTTTTACCGTATACTTGATCCATATTAATGTGCGGCCTGCATTGGCGCCCGAAACTGCATTAAATTTTGGTGCATGCTGGGAGATTGAAAATGAGGAGAACGAGCGCAGTACCGGGACTGATCTTCGCCGTCATTTTCTGCTTTGGCTTGGCGCTGGCTTACCTCGGATATGACCCGGCGGCTTATGATGTAAGCCTGTCGATCGTGGTCATCGGTTTCGTCGTTGCTGCCATCGCTTCATGCTCGATCAAGATTGCCGATCAGTGGGAGAGGGTGATCGTCTTGCGCCTGGGGCGCTTCCGTTCCCTGGAGGGGCCGGGATTGTTTTTTATCATCCCGGTCATCGAAACAGTGCCCTATTGGATCGATATTCGGGTGATCACCGGATCTTTCAAGGCCGAAAAGACCCTGACGAAAGATACGGTGCCGGTGGATGTAGATGCCGTGTTGTTCTGGAAAGTCGTGGATCCCAAAAAGGCGGCGCTCGACGTTGCCGACTATGGCAGCGCCATTAGCTGGGCCTCGCAAACGGCCCTGCGCGACGTGATCGGCAAGACCATGCTTTCGGACATGCTGGAGGGACGGGAGAAAATCAGCGACGAGCTTCAAAAGATCATCGACTTACGCACCGAGCCATGGGGCATCAATGTCATTTCGGTGGAGGTCAAGGACGTTCTCATTCCCGCCGCCCTCGAGGATGCGATGTCGATGCAGGCCCAAGCGGAGAGAGAGCGTCAAGCCCGCGTGATTCTCGGGGATTCGGAGAGGCAGGTGGCCGAGAAATTCGGAGAAGCGGCGAAAACCTATATCGATAATCCCGTCGCGCTGCATCTGCGGGCCATGAACATGCTCTACGAGGGTTTGAAGCAAAATTCGACGATCGTGATCGTCCCGAGTTCGGCGGTGGAAACGATGCAACTCGGCGGCATGGCCGGCCTGTCGGCCCTCACGATGGCATTGGAGCAAAAAGGCGCGGCCCAAGGGAGGGAAGGCCCGCAGCCGGGTCCGTGGTCCGAACCCGCGAAGGCCGCGGCCAGGCAAGAGGGAAACGCGGCTTGAGCCCTGCCGCAAATCCGCAATTCAAGCGCTGTGGCGAGCGCTTGTATTAATTCTACTTCGTCCGCCGCTCTTTCCGGCTGAAATTAGAGAGATCCCCCGACCGCTCGGCGGCCTGGCGCCAGGATTTTGCAATGCCTGGATGTTTGATCTCCGAGCTAATCTGCCCGATCTGCTGCTGCAGATCCCCGGATCCGCAAGATGTACAGACGGGAACCTCGCTCGAGCGAACCAATGTTTCGAATTCTGCGCCGCAGCCTTGGCATTTATACGCGTAAATCGGCATGGAAACTCCTCGCGATGATGGGACGGCAAGCGCCGGGATGTTCGTCGAGGGGTGAGAGAGCAATTTTTGCACCGGGTGGGCGCGAGGCTTGGCGGCCTCGGGAGCCGCTGGTTCAGGCCTCCCGGCAGACGGCGCGCGTGGGTTTCGCGACAAGACCGGGATCGAGGAACGCGCCCGGAAGGTTACAGGACGTGCGGGAGGCGACAAAACGGATGCGCTCATCCGTGCAAGGAAGCAGTCTTTGCCGCGAAGCGTTCGCCGCTCACGAGGCTCGCTCTCCCCAGACTAAAAAGACATAAACCGTCAAGATATCGGTCGCGACGTTATTGATTTTCTGAGTTGGCACACCGTCCATTCCATCCATGGAAACCGGCCAAGCCGGTGCCTGCCTTACGAGATGCGAGACTTCACTCCATCTTCAACGCCGCGATAAACGCCTCCTGCGGGATCTCCACCTTGCCGAACTGCCGCATCTTCTTCTTGCCGGCCTTCTGCTTCTCCAACAGCTTGCGCTTGCGGGTCGCGTCGCCGCCATAGCATTTGGCGGTCACGTCCTTGCGCATGGCGCGCACGGTTTCGCGGGCGATGATCTTGCCGCCGATGGCGGCTTGGATGGGGATGACGAACATGTGCGGGGGGATCAGATCTTTCAGCTTTTCCACCATCGAGCGGCCACGGGACTCCGCGCGGTCGCGGTGGACCAACATCGACAAAGCATCGACCGGCTCGGCATTGACCAGGATCGACATTTTGACGAGGTCGCCCTCTTTATAATCCGTGATGTTGTAATCGAAACTGGCGTAACCCTTCGAGATCGACTTGAGCCGGTCGTAGAAATCGAACACCACTTCGTTCAACGGCAAATCGTAGGTCGCCATGGCGCGCTTGCCGACATAGTTCAAATCGACCTGCACGCCGCGCCGGTCCTGACACAGCTTCAGCACCGCGCCCAAATAATCGTCGGGGGTCAGGATGGTGGCGCGAATCCACGGCTCCTCGATGGCTAAAATGACCGTGGGGTCGGGCATGTCGGCGGGATTGTGGAGATCGATCTCGCTGCCATCGCGCAGCTTGATCTTATAGACCACGCTCGGCGCCGTCGCGATGAGATCGAGATTGAACTCGCGCTCCAGCCGCTCTTGGATGATTTCGAGGTGGAGCAGACCCAAAAAGCCGCAGCGGAAGCCGAAGCCGAGCGCCGCCGAGCTTTCCATTTCGTAGGAAAAGCTCGCATCGTTGAGCCGCAACCGCCCCATGGCCGCGCGCAAATCCTCGAAGTCGGCGGCGTCCACGGGAAACAGTCCGCAGAACACCACGGGTTGCGCCGGCTTGAAGCCCGGCAGTGCCTCGGCGCAGCCCTTCTTCTCGTCCGTGATCGTATCGCCGACGCGGGTATCCGCGACTTGCTTGATCTGAGCGGTGATGAACCCCATCTCGCCCGGCCCGAGCACGGTGGCGTCCTTCATCTTAGGGGTGAACACGCCGATCCGGTCGACCTCGTAATGGGCATCCGTGCCCAGCATCTTGATCTTTTGGCCCTTGCGCAGCGACCCGTCGATTACTCGCACCAGCACGACGACGCCGAGATAGGCATCGTACCAGCTATCGACCAGCAGGGCCTTCAACGGCGCGGTCTCGTCGCCCTTGGGCGGGGGAAGGCGCTTAACGATGGCTTCCAGCACGAGATCGATGTTGAGGCCAGTCTTGGCCGAGATCGGCACGGCCTCGGAGGCATCGATGCCGATGACATCCTCGATTTGCTGCTTGATCCGGTCGGGCTCGGCGGCGGGAAGGTCGATCTTGTTGAGCACCGGCACGATTTCGTGGCCGGCATCGAGCGCGTGATAGACGTTGGCGAGTGTCTGCGCCTCGACGCCCTGGCTGGCATCGACCACGAGGAGGGAGCCCTCGCAGGCGGCGAGCGAACGCGAGACCTCGTAGGCAAAGTCCACATGGCCGGGCGTGTCCATGAGGTTCAGGATATAGGTCTTGCCATCAAGCGCCGTATATTCGAGACGCACCGTCTGCGCCTTGATGGTAATGCCGCGCTCGCGCTCGATATCCATGGAATCGAGCATCTGCTCGCTCATGTCGCGCGCCGCGACCGTCCCAGTCGCCTGGATCAGCCGGTCGGCCAGGGTGGATTTGCCATGGTCGATATGCGCGACGATGGAGAAGTTGCGGATGTTGTCGATGGAATGGGTGGTCATGCCCTGGGGGATAGCAGGGGGCGGCGGGGATGGGAAGCGGGGTCTACGAGCCGGGTGTGGATGTTGGCCGAAGAGGCGCGGGCTCTACACCCAGCGGAATTTGCCGTTGACCCAATCGATCCGCTGGTGAGCGGAATCGAGATTTTCGGGACCTCCAAATGCAATGATCGTACTGTTACCAATGTCGATTTTGTCATAATCATATTGTGAAATTTCATCTTTCGACTTAAAAAATAATGTAAATCCGCTACCACATTCGCGCTGAGTGCCATCTTTATAAGTGAGATAGCTTCGGAAGTAATACTGCAATACTGGAATAAGATCCAATTTATCCTGATTTTTCCGTGGCGAAATAAAAAGCTTTTTCTGCCTCAAAATATGATCGATAGCGGGCTGAGTTAGCGAAATCTTATTCATTCGATTACCTCACCACGGGTTCGGAGCTGGAGTAGTGTCATCACAAGTACGATACCCATTATGCTCGATAGTGTATGTACCCAGCGGCGTCGCGTAAGTACAGTGTGTAACCCTATAAACTTCGTCATAACGCTTATCTATCAAAGTTCCAGATAGCGCGATACGCTGTCGCTGGCGACGCGTACCCGGCCCTGGCGAACTACTTTCGGCATTTCCTTTCGTCCAGCGCCCTGAAGCCTCGCCACTGCCCGCAGGATTGCGCGGTTGCTCGGGATCGTAATGCCCGTCTTTCCGAATATCTACAGCCTTCAATGAGGCCTCCTCTCTCACTTTCGCAATAAATTTAACATATATTCTGAAATATACTAGCAGTTTTAAAAACAAATTAAAATACAAAGCCGCATCTGATAATTGTACAATTGTTAATATTCGTTTTTCCTGGAAAAAGCAGCGCTTGATCAATAGAAAGGTTCTCATATCTCCGCTTCGTGCTACAGCGACTTGCCGTAAACCCTTCAACGTGAGCCCAAACTTCCCGGAGAGGCTCTTTAAACGCGCCAAGTTGCGGGCTAACCCATTGAGCGCTTGGCGGCGGATCTGCTCCCGGAATTTCGCTTGTCGATGGCGCCCCCTAGGGGCGTCATCGACAAGCGAAATTCCGAGAGAAATTATTAGCCAAACGATAAATCGGATTTCTTGCGCGTCGCGCGTAGCCTTCACTTCTATATGAAAAAAACGCAGCCCTACCCCGGCACCTTCGCCACGAACGTCACCCCCGGCAACCCCTTGAAATGAGCGTCGGCGGTCAGAAGGTCCGCGCCATGTTCCAACGCACTGGCGTAGATGATCGCATCGGCTGTCGCGAGCTTGTGCTTGCGGCAAATCTCAACAGCCGAGAGCGCAATTTTCGTATCGAGCGGCACGACACGGCACATTTGGGTGAAGGCGATGACCTGATCGGCCTTGTCCTCGCCCACTTCGCGCGTGAGCCATTTTGCAAGTTCGAGTTGGATGATCGTGGGCACGAGCCAGTCTTCGCGTGCCGGGATCATCGCTTCGACGGCCTTGCCGGTTGGCGACGCGATCAGCCATTCGATCCAGGCGGACGTATCGACGAGCCGCATCAGAACCTGTCTTCACGATCGCGGAAGTCTTCCGCTTTCGCGCCCTCGGCGATCCCGGCGAGTTCGGCCGCTTTCGGAACCGGGACGAGCAACACGCCCGTACCCTTGGGAATGAAGGCAAACTCCTGTCCCGCGTTCCACCGCCGTGCCGTGCGAACGGCCTTGGGGATGGAGATCTGAAATTTTGTCGAGAGGGTCGCGGTGTCGGGCATGATCATACTACCTTTTGATCGATAGAGCTTTCGTAAGAAGATAGCATCAACCCATCGTTTCCGGAAGGCCTGGGCAGAGGCGCTTGCCCCAGCGCGCCTTCCGCCCAAAAAAATCGCGTCCTGCCCAAAAAAGCGCTTGCGAATCCACGCGAAATCCGTATTTTACGGCTTGCCCAAATCGCACGTGCCTGTGGTCGTGTGTCGGTGGATGGGGTTCCGGACAAGAGGCCGGTGAACCTTCCGTAAAAACCGGCAGCCGGAGCGAACCGGTGAATCCCGCCAAACGGGAGACACGACTTAAAGCAACGACGGACCGGGCTTTTTCGTCTCTGTCAGTTTCCAAAGCTGACGTCATGAAGAGGCTTGTCTATCTTGCCGGGCGTGCGGAACGGGAGCTCATCCCAATCCAATCGATGGCTCAATTAAACTGGTGGTGGTTCATCCCACGCGCGGTTGTTTTGACCACGGCGCAGCATCTGATCCCGGCTTAGCCGCGGGGGAACGCGTGTTCGCGCGATTCCACCACGTCTGATCCCCGATCGCTGACGGCTATCTGACGAACCGTCCGCGTCTCCACAGCGCGGCGGAGCGAAGGCGGTCGTCTATCCTTTTGCTTAGTTTCGTTAGCCCAATTCAAGTATTGGGCACGAAGGGATGCCGCGATGACGCAACGTATTCTCGATTTCCTCCGCGCTCGCCGTGAAGACGGCCCGTGCCTCGTCGTCGACCTCGACGTGGTCCGCGACAATTATGCGAGCTTCGCCAAGGCTCTGCCGGATACGCGCGTGTTCTACGCGGTCAAGGCCAATCCCGATCCGGCGGTGCTCGGCCTGTTGGCGCAACTCGGTTCCTGCTTCGACACGGCCTCCGTCGTCGAAATCGAGCAGGTGCTTGCCGCAGGCGCGACGGCGGACCGCATTAGCTTCGGCAATACCATCAAGAAAGAGCGCGATATTCTGCGCGCCTATCAGCTCGGCATCCGCCTCTTCGCGGTGGATTGCGAAGCCGAGGTCGAGAAGATCGCGCGCGCCGCGCCGGGCTCGAAAGTGTTTTGCCGCATGCTCTGCGACGGCGACGGCGCGGAATGGCCGCTGTCGCGCAAATTCGGCTGCGATGTCGCCATGGCGCCCCGCATTCTCGAACATGCGCAGCGCCTCGGCCTCAACGCCTACGGCCTGTCGTTCCATGTGGGATCGCAACAACGCAATCCCGAAATGTGGGACGGCGCGCTGAAGGCGGCCTCGGCGATCTTCCGCGATCTCGCCGAGCGCGGCATCAATCTGCAGATGGTCAATCTCGGCGGTGGTTTCCCCACAAAGTATTTGAAGAACATCCCGGCGGTGAAAGCCTATGGCCAGTCGATCTTCAAGGCTTTGCGCAAGCATTTCGGCAACCGCATCCCCGAGACGATCATCGAGCCGGGCCGCGGCATGGTCGGCAATGCCGGCGTGATCGAAGCGGAGGTCGTCCTCATCTCGAAGAAGTCGGACGAGGACAAGGTGAAGTGGGTCTATCTCGATATCGGCAAGTTCGGCGGCCTCGCCGAAACCATGGACGAGATGATCCGCTATCCCATCAAGACAGCCTATGACGGCGGCGAGATGGAGCCCTGCGTGATCGCGGGTCCCACCTGCGATTCGGTCGATGTGCTCTACGAGAAGGAACCTTATTTCCTTCCCGTCAGTCTCGAGATCGGCGCCAAGGTGCTGATCGAGGGAACGGGAGCTTATACCACGACCTATTCCTGCGCGGGTTTCAACGGCTTCCCGCCGCTCCGCTCGTACGTGATCTAACGGATCGTAAATGGGCGGAGGCCAAACCTCCGCCTGCCCCAAACTTTTCCGCTTGTCCCGATCGGCCGCGTTTTAATAAGCGTTGGTGCGAGGGTCATCCCTTTCACTCTTCGACCCCCGGGGTCTTAGGGGAGGCGTCGATGACCTCATTTTACGTTACCCAAGAGTTTTCCAAGGACTCGCCCGCCGCCGCTCACGCCTTTCTGGCGCTGCCGGTTCCGGCCTCGCAGCCCGTGATCGATCCCATCGTGATCGAGGCGGAGCGCCCCAGCGATGCCGAGGCCCGCGAGGCGCTTCTCGACCGCGCGTTCGGTCCCGCGCGATTCCGCAAGACGTGCCAGGTGCTTCGCGCCGGTCGGTTGCCCGCGCGCGGTCTCGCGCTGGTTGCGCGTGCCTTTGATGGAACGCCGGGTGGTGAGGTCGTGGGGACCATCCGCCTGTGGCATGTGACGGCAGGCGGCGTGCCGGCGCTGATGCTCGGGCCGCTCGCTGTCGATTCGCGTTGGCGCTCGCATGGCATTGGGGCACGCCTGATGATCGAGGCGCTCGACCGGGCCAAAGCCTTAGGCCATGACGCCGTGCTGCTTGTCGGCGACGCGCCTTATTACGCCCGTTTCGGCTTCGAGCGGCGCCCGGTGCTCGGCCTCCGCCTGCCCGGCCCGGTCGAGGCCGAGAGGTTTTTGGGGCTGGAACTGCGCTCCGGCGCTTTCGCGGAGGCCAAGGGGCTGGTGCGCGGAACCGGCGCGTCCGGCATCGCCGCAAGGCAGCCGGGACACCGCCCCAAGTTGCGGCACGCGGCTTGAGGCGCGCACTGTCGTCAGGCTGTCATTAGAAGCTTGCACCATTTTTACCGAGCGCCTGGCAGACCGCCTGCCGGGTTGATTTTGTTTGCGGCGCTTGCTTTGTGCAGGCCAGACCTCACTTGGAGACGAAAAGAATGACGGACTATCCCGTGCATGGCACGATCAGCGGCCCGATTGTCATGATCGGCTTTGGCTCCATCGGCAAGGGCACCCTGCCCTTGATCGAGCGCCATTTCAGCTTCGATGCCAAACGCTTGACCGTCATCGACCCCGAGGCGAAGGACCGCCATTTGCTGGACGAGCGCGGCATCCGCTTCCTGCAGGCGAGCGTCACGCGCGAGAATTACGACGATCTGCTGCGCCCCCTGCTCACCCAGGGCGAGGGCCAGGCGTTCGTCGTCAATCTCTCGATCGAAGTCTCGTCGGCGGCTATCATTCGACTCTGCAATGAGATCGGCGCGCTTTATATCGATACGGTCGCCGAGCCCTGGCCGGGCTTTTACACCGATACGTCTCTCAGTGTGTCGCAACGCTCGAATTACGCCTTGCGCAACGAGATCATCGAGTTGAAACGCGAGCTTGGGCCAAGCGGCGCGACGGCCGTGTCCTGCTGCGGCGCCAATCCCGGCATGGTCTCCTGGTTCGTCAAGCAAGCGCTGCTCAACGTCGCGGCCGATCTCGGCATCAAGGCCGGCACGCCGGGCTCCCGCGAGGATTGGGCGGCGCTGGCGCAGAGCGTGGGCGTCAAGGGCATCCATGTTGCCGAACGCGACACGCAACGCGCCAAGACCCCGAAGCCGGCGGGAACCTTCGTCAACACTTGGTCCGTCGAGGGCTTCGTGTCGGAAGGTTTGCAGCCTGCCGAATTGGGCTGGGGCACGCATGAAAAGGCGCTGCCGCCGGAAGGCAACCGTCATACCTTTGGGCCGGATTGCGCGATCTATCTGATGCGGCCGGGCGCGGGCACCCGAGTGCGCTCCTGGACGCCGACGCCTCAGGCGCAGCACGGCTTCCTCGTGACACATAACGAATCGATCTCGATTGCCGATTATCTCACCGTGCGCGAGGGCAAGAAGGTGGTTTACCGCCCAACCTGCCACTATGCCTACCACCCAGCCGACGATGCCGTGCTGTCGCTCGACGAAATGGCGGGCTGTCAATGGAAGCAGCAAAAGAACAGCCACATCCTCGACGAGAACGAGATTGTCGACGGCATCGACGAACTCGGCGTGCTTCTCTACGGCCATGCCAAGAACGCTTATTGGTACGGCTCCCAACTTTCCGTTGAAGAAACGCGGCGCATCGCGCCCTACCAGAACGCCACCGGCCTGCAAGTGACATCCGCTGTCCTGGCCGGCATGGTCTGGGCGCTGGAAAACCCGGTGCGCGGCATCGTGGAAGCCGACGAAGTCGACTTCAAGCGCTGCCTCGAAGTCCAACTCCCCTATCTCGGCCCGGTGATCGGCACCTATACCGATTGGACGCCGCTGAAGGATCGCGGCGTGCTGTTCCCGGAGGATCTCGATCTCGAGGATCCCTGGCAGTTCAAGAATGTGATCGTGCGGTAGCAGATGAGGAACCTTCTCCCGCCTCCGGGCGGGAGAAGGGAGCCTGCCGTTGGAGAAGCGCTTCAATCCCCTCTTATTGAGTTCGCGAAGTGCGTCTCGAAATGCGAGGGACTCGTTGGGCCGGAACGATCCAAACGCACCATGAGGGATCCGTAGGACCCTGAGGGCTAATGGATTTGCCCACCCCCGCCTCGCTTTAGCCAAATCGCCCCTGTTAGAGTGCACCCGTATCACAAGGGCCCGTCCGCTAAAATGACGATTCACACCAAATGGCGCTTGGCTTTTGCCCTCGCCGCCCTCGCCACCCCTGCCCTTGCGCACCCCCATGTCTGGGTCGAGGCGCGGGAGGAAGTGCTTTTCGATCCCGAGGGGAAGGTCACGGGCATTCGCAGCACGTGGCGGTTCGACGAGATGTATTCGGCCTTCGCGGTGCAGGGGCTCGAAAAGGACGGCAAGCCGGCCTCGCCGAAAGATCTCGCCCCGCTGGCGGAAACCAATGTCACGTCCCTGGCGGAATTCGATTATTTCACCTTCGCCAAGAACGGCGGCGTCGCGATGAAATTCGGCAAGCCCGTCGATTATACGCTGGAGGAGCAAGCGGACCGCCGCGTGGTGCTGCGCTTCACCCTCCCCCTGGTGACGCCCGCCAAGGTGGTTCGCTTCCTCACGTTTCAGATCTACGATCCCACTTATTTCGTCGATTTCGAATTGGCGGCGAAGGATCCGGTCATGCTGACGGGGGCGCCGGCCGGGTGTTCGCAAAGCGTGCTCGGCCCCAATCCCTTGCTGGTGCAAGATGGAATGAAACTGGCCCAGACCTTCGACAGCGGTGGCCAGGCCAGCCAGGATTTCGCCGTGAAAATGGCGAGCCGCGCCGTCATCGCTTGCCCGTGACCGCGCGCATGACCCCTCGCCCGATTGTCTTTCTGGCGCTCGCCGCTCTCGTCCTTCTCGGCTGCGGAGAGGCCTTCGCCCAGACCGCGCATCATCCCTTCGCGATTGGTGCCAACGAGGGCGCGGTGGGGCGGCAAACCGGTTTGGGCGCATGGATTCTGGCGCAAGAAAGCGGCTTCTACCAGATGTTGACCGGCGCGCTGCGGGGCACACGCGGCAGTTTCACGGCGGCGCTCGGCCTCGTGGGACTGAGCTTCGCCTATGGCGTCTTCCACGCGGCGGGTCCTGGCCACGGCAAGGCGGTAATTTCGTCCTATATGATCTCGAACGAGGTGGCGCTACGACGCGGCCTCGCCATCGCCCTGTGCGCGGCTTTGTTGCAAGGCGTCGTGGCGGTGGCCCTTGTTGGCATCGCGGCGCTGATTTTCAACGCCACCGCCGCGCGCATGACGCAAACCGCGGAGGTCTTGGAACTCGCGAGCTACGGCGGAATTGCCGCGCTCGGTCTCATCTTGGTGTGGCGCAAGGGCCGGGCCGTTGTGGCGACTCTGCGTCCCGCACCCTCGATGATTCTCGTGAGCGCCAGCGGAGAGATGGAACTCGCGCTGCCGGAAGCAAGCCGGTTCAAGGCCGACGATGGCGCGGAGCCGCATGTGCATGGGCCAGGCTGCGGCCATATTCATATCCCCGATGCGCGCGCCTTATCGGCGGCGAGCTTCAATTGGAAAGCTGCCGCCGTAACCGTGCTGACGGCAGGCGCCCGGCCCTGCTCCGGCGCCATTCTGGTCCTCGTTTTCGCGCTGGCCCAGGGCCTGTTCTGGGCGGGCGTCGCCGCGACATTCGCGATGTCGGCCGGGACGGCCATCACGACCGGCGCATTGGCGCTGATGGCGGTCTTTTTCAAGGATATCGCGATAAAGCTCTTTGGCGGCGGGACGGCGCGCGGCGCGCTCATCGGGCGCATCATCGAACTTGGGGCCGCGGCCTGCGTTCTGGCCTTCGGGCTCGCGCTTCTGACGGCGGCCTTGGCGGGTGTGCATAACGGCGGGTGAAGAAGCGGCGCCTCATCGATTTCGCTTTCTCGCGGTCCAGTCGACGAGAACTCTCGGTCATCGACACTTGGAAACGGGCGGTGGCCAGGGGCGAAAGCGGGAGAAAATCCGCTGATTGCCTCGGTAATCCTCGATCCCAGATTTTCGCCATCAACCAATCAATGGACAGTCCGTAACCACGCGGCAGGCTTTCGGAAAGCGTTTAGAGAGCTGAGACGAATTCGTCCAACGCAGCGAATTTCCCGGAAACATCAATTCGCGCGGCAGGTAGACACCCGACCAGCGACTAAACCCTTACGTCGGGCCGTCCTCTAAACCTAGAGCGAGGCCGCCGTCACAGGTGCCTGCGCCGCCCGGCGGAGACCGTAAATCGCTGGACCCCTCAGAATGGAGGGAGCCGCTTCCCGGGCAATGGACGCGGACGCCATCAAGCCGGCTTTCGTGACGTTCCGCAACTCGCCGCGCAATCCGGCAACCCCGCGAAGACCAAGAGCTTTCGGCGACGGCGCGGCATGAGCGTTCCCTTGCGTCTCAGCCGAAGGCCGGAGGCTCGCCGTCGATTCCGCCGACGCGAAGGCCAAAGCAGGTGCCGGGACGTCACGCGCCGTGCCTTGCGTAATGATTTCAGGCAGAGCCGCGTTGCGGACCCCCGGCCCATCGGTGTTGGGCGTGGCGATCAAGCCGCCGATCGCATCGGGGACGACGGCTGGACGCGGAAGAGGCGTGGGAACGGAGTCATCCTCGACAGATGCGAGGCGAAAGCCAGCTTGGGAGGCCGGCCGGACTGGAGGAAGCGGAAGATCTTCCGCCGATGCGAGAACAACCGGGCGGTGCGGCGGAAGCGGAACCGCGCCATCGAAACCGGAGGCGGGATCAGCCGCAGCCACTTCGGGGCGGGCGGCCGCTTGGGGCTGGGAGACCGCTTCGGGCTGCGGACTTGGCTGCGCCTCGGGCGCTTTCGGCGCGGCAGCCAGGCCACGCTCGGAACTTGCTTCGTCACCCTCGGTATTGTTCGCATAGGCCAGAGCGACCGGAGCATGAGAGGCCGCGGCCACCGGAGCGGCGCCATCACCCTGCCCATTGCCGCCGCCAAATAGCCAAGCCAAGAAGCCCTGCGATTCCTGCGCCGGCGGAACTTCGACGCCGCCATGCGCGGCAATTTCCGCCCGCGCCTCTTCATAGCGGGCCATGGGAACCCCGTTCGCGGGGATATGAACCGTCTTGCCGTCGGGGAAGAGACGCGCAAGCTGTTCGTAGCTCATACGCGGCCAACTGCGCACGCCGCCGACATCGAGATGGACGAAATTGGAGGATTGATACCAGCCGACGCCGCCACGCTGAAGCTTCATGCCAATTTCGCGGATTTTCTCCATCGGCATGCCGGGCATGGTCGTATCCATCGCCTTGCCCAGCATATGCTGGGAATGTTCGGCAACCGCGCGGGAGCGGCGGCGAAGCATGGCATTGGTCTCGGGAGAGCGGTAGGCGGAAAAAATCTGGATCGGCGTGTCGCCGGCCCCGGCCGTGCGATAGACCTCCCAAAGCGTATCGAACAAGCGCGGATCCATCACGGTCTGATCGTCGTTGCGCCAGTCGCGGAGGAAATGATTGAGCTTATTCAGAACGGCTTGATCGTAATGGCCATCGACCCGGAAGGTCGCGTCGATCGATTCGCCGGTGTGGGTATGGTAGAAATGAATGGTTCGCGTGTCGCCGTTCGCGACAGCGGTCTCTGTCGTCGAAGGCACCGCGGCCCATAAAGAAAGGGTGCAGGCCACGCTTGCCGAAGCAAGAACGAGGAGGTGTTTCAGACCAGCGCGGATTCGCATCATTCGCAGAAGCTCGACCCTTATGATCCCGACGAATCAACCTAAGTTGACTAAATCGTTACAGACAAGCGTTAATTTTGTATCAAAACACGCATTTTTTGCGGGTGTGACATCTTTCCAACGCTGGTCCTGCGAAGCTCCTTGCCACGGTTGAAACGATTTGGCTAGCCCTCCTGTCCCAATGCGATCGCGATCCTGTGGACATAATCATAGACATCGTCGCGTAAATCGAGGTGCCCAGTCTCATCGACCGAGGCGGTGAAATATTCGATATGGATGGGGAGCGGCTTGGGTAAATTCACATAGCGCTCGCTGTCGCCGAGCATGCCCAAGAGCCGCTTTTGGCTCCATCCATTGGATGGTCCGAGGACGCTTTCGGCGAAACGGAAAGGCTGATCCACGCGCACGCATCCATGGCTGAACGCGCGTTGCGACGAAGCAAACAAGGATTTCGACGGCGTGTCGTGGAGATACACGGCGTAGTCGTTGGGAAACATGAACTTGATGCGTCCCAAGGCGTTTTTCGCACCCGCGGGTTGGCGGACCACGAGGCGGCCATTGCGGTAAGAAACGGCGTAACCGTGAGCGTCGAGATAGCCGGGTTCCCCAGCGAGCTTCGGCAGCATTTCCTTCTTGATGATCGACTCCGGCACGTTCCAAACCGGGTTCACGATCAAGAATTTCATGCTGTTGGAAAATAATGGCGTCGGCGTCGCGGTTTTACCGACCACGACCCGGTTGGTGGAGACGGCTTTGCCGTCGCGATAGACGGTCACGAGGAAGTCCGGCACATTGACCTCGATCCGGTCGGCGCCGAGATCGCGCGGCATCCAGCGCCACATCTCCATATTGGCGACGAGTTCGCCTTCGAGACGGGACGGCCTGCCGCCGGACAAAGCCGCAATCGTCCGCTTGGTCAGAACGCCAGAGGCCGGGAGTCCATTGGCTTTCTGGAACCCGGCGACGGCCGCGGCGACCTCCGTGTCGTAGCGCAACTTTTGCGGCGCGCTATCGGGTGTCCCGTCCAAACTGAAACGGGCGCGGATGAGGGGAACGCGCGGATCGCTCATGCCGATGCGCAGAACGGGACCATCCGGGATAGCCGCGGCCGGGACCGGCGGCGTATGCGCCTCCCGCAGTTCCGCCAGTTTTTTACGCAACCCGGCGTAGCGCGGCTCCGCCGGATTGTAGGCCTGGAGTTTATCGCCCGCATCGGCTCCGGCCTCCGCCACTGCTTTCAACACGTCGGCGGTATCGGCAATCACGGGTTTGAAGCCGATCAGCGGCGCGATCGATCGTGGATCGATCCGCGACCCCGTCGCTTCGGCCGCATAAACCGCGACCGCCTCCGACAAGGCCAATTCACTTTCGGCTTGGTCTTCCACCGTCCCCGAAACATTCAGCGAGGCCGGCGCCTGCGGCAGAGCCAAGGCGTCATCCGCCGCATGGGCGAGACGCGCGATCACCGGATCGGCGGCGGGGACCGCGGCCCCATTCGCCGACCAAAGCGGAGCAAAAGAGCGGGCGGCATAAAATGCGGCAATGGATTCGCGTTGCTTGCGCCGCTGGGCCGCGCCGGCGCCCCGGATTTCAGCCGCCTCGCGCTTTTCAAGAGCGCTCTTGATCGCCGCATTGAGCGCGGGCAAAGGCGCGCCGGCGGTCTTGGCCGCATCGAGGGGGTTTGCCGGTGATGCCGGACGGCTCTCGGGAGCAACCGGTGGCGGCGTGATCGCGACATCGGGCTCGGGATCGATCCCCGTGTTAGCCGCATTGGTCTTGGCCGCATTGGTCTTGGCCGCGCCGGGTTGAGCATCCCCCGCCTTGGATCCTGTAGATGTCTCATCGCCGGGATGGGGCGCGGCGATCGGATTGGCAACGGCCGGTGCCGCATCCGGCGCCGGCTGCTTGGACATCGGAGCCTCGGGATGCTCGCTGGAAACGGCGAGCGCGGCGGATCTCTGAGGCGAAGGACCGGGCTGCGCTTCGCCCGAGCCAGAGAATTCAACAGGCCCGGTTGGCGGCAGTCCCGCCGCCAGACCGGCGGGCATGGCAAAGCCGTAGATGACGGCGGCGGCCGCCGCGCCGGTGAAAACGATAGACCTCAACCGTCCGCGCATACCTGACCCCTAACGGATCGACCGCCCATAAAACTGACCCAACAGGTCTCGGATTTCAGCATGGTTCTCTCAAGAACAGCCTAACGGCCTTCCCTTTAAACCATTTTCGCCGGGACGGAACATCCACGCCGAAATGGCTTGCTTCAAACGCTTGAGCTGAGACGCGAGAGTAGGCGACCGCTCGAACCGAACGATTTCAAACCCAACTTTCCATGTGGGCGCCAAACGAACCCAAATCAACGGACAATCCAGGCGCGAACCGGCCGGAGATCGATCTTCCAGGGGACGTTGCGTCACGGCCACAAGGTGTTGGATCCACCGGGTTAGGCAGCCTTGTCGCCGGAGTCGGGCGTCTCTTCTGGCGCCTCGCCTTGGAACAGACCATATTCCTTCATCTTGCGGTAAAGCGTCGAGCGGCCAATGCCCAATTTACGGGCCATCGCGGACATTTGACCGCGATAATGGCCGAGCGCGAAACGAATGGTCTCGGCTTCCAAAATCTCGAGTTTGCGGACGTCCCCGCCATCGTCGAGAAGCGGCAGAACATTGGGGTCGCGAACCTCGACCCTGACGATCTCGCGATCCGAGCGCGGCGACACCGGCTGAGCGATGGCCAGCGGCGGGATGCGGACGTCGAACCCTTCGACCTGGGCCGCGATCTGTGGAAACTCGGCAATGGTGAGTTCGTCTTGATCGGCGAGAACGACAGCCCGGAATACCGCGTTCTCGAGCTGGCGGACATTGCCCGGCCAATTGTAGGTCATGAGAAGCGAAATCGCTTCGGCGCAAATGCCCCGGATGCGCTTGCCCTCTTCCGCCGCGAAACGGGCGACGAAACGCCGCGCGAGATCGGCGACATCCTCGCGCCGTGTCCGCAGGGGCGGCACGGTGATCGGAAAAACATTGAGCCGGTAATAAAGGTCTTCGCGGAATTGCCCGCGCTTCACCAATTCGATCAGGTTTTGATTGGTGGCCGAGATCAGGCGGATATCGACCTTGACCGGCCTTTTACCGCCGATGGGATCGACCTCGCCCTCTTGCAGGGCACGCAGCAGCTTGACCTGCGCGTCGTGCGGCAGTTCGCCGATCTCGTCGAGAAACAGCGTCCCGCCATGGGCCTCGACGAATTTACCGGGATGCTTCTCCGTCGCGCCGGTGAACGAGCCCTTCTCGTGTCCAAAAAGGATCGATTCGACGAGGTTTTCCGGCAAGGCCCCGCAATTCACGGTCACGAAAGCGCGGCCCCGGCGGTCGGACGCGCCCTGAATCGCGCGGGCGATCAACTCCTTGCCGACACCTGATTCGCCCTCCAGCAGGACCGGAATCGTGGATTTCGCGGCCCGCTCGCCAAGACGGATGGTGCGCTCCATCACCTCGCTCTTGCTGGACAGATCGGAGAGCGTGAGCGAACCCGACGCATGCCGGTTCATATGCCGGATTTCATCTTCCAGGGCATCGACACGCAGCGCGTTCTTGATCGAAACCTGGAGACGTTCGGCGCCAACGGGCTTGACGACAAAATCGGCGGCCCCGGCCCGCATCGCCGAGATCACGGCCTCGATCGAGCCATGAGCGGTCTGGACGATGGTTGGAACGACCCAATTCTGATCGCGCATCCGCGTCAGGACCGCCATCCCGTCGAGATCGGGCATGACCAGATCGAGAATCAGCAGATCGACCGGAACCGCACCCGCGGACGGCTCGAGCCGCTTGAGAGCCTGCTCGCCACTTTCAGCGGTTTCCGCCCCGTAACCAAAGCGCCGGACCAAGGATTCAAGCAACCGGCGTTGAACGGGGTCATCATCAACGATGAGTATGGTGCAGGACATGCGACCTCTTGGCGCGAGCGCATCTGCGCTCTTTCAAGCTCACATCGTGCGTGATCAGGGTAAATTTGATGTTAAAATCAGCGCGCAAATACGCCGCCCCCAAGGAAATTATGGGGGCTGGCGCGGTTGCCGGCCGGTTCAGCGGCTATTATGTCCCGAATCACACTCCTGATCCGAAGGCCGCCATGCTCCGCTCCCTCCCGAATAGCCCGTCAGCCTTGCCTCAAGCTCACCAAACCGGGACGCAAGCCGGCGATTCCCTCGGCACGCTGCCGGAATGGAACCTCGCCGATCTTTACCCCGCCATGGACTCCGACGTCTTCGCGCGCGACCTCGCGGAAGCCGCGGAGGCGTGCAAGGCTTTCGCCGAAGATTATAAGGGGCGGCTCGAAAATCTGGCGCGCGATAGCTCCAACGAGGGCTTGATCGAGGCGGTGCGCCGCTACGAGGCCATCGACGACAAGCTCGGGCGTATCATGTCCTACGCCGGTCTCGTCTATGCGAGCGACACATCCGATCCCATCCGCGCCAAATTTTACGGCGACGCCCAGGACAAAATCACGGCCGCCTCGACGGACCTTCTCTTCTTTACGCTCGAGCTCAACCGGATCGACGATGCGGTTCTCGATTCAGCGGCGGCCAAGGAGCCGTTGTCGTATTATCGTCCCTGGCTCGACGATATCCGCAAGGACAAGCCGCACCAGCTCGACGACAAATTAGAACAATTGTTCCACGAAAAATCGGTGACGGGCCAGGGCGCCTGGAACCGGCTGTTCGACGAGACCATGACCGCCCTACGGTTCAAGGTAGGCGAGGAAGACCTCTCGCTCGAACCGACACTCTCTCTCTTACAGGATCCGTCCGCGCCCAAGCGCAAGCAAGCCGCCGAGGCGCTGGCCTTGGGCCTCAAGCAAAACATCCGGACCTTCACGCTCATCACCAATACGCTGGCGAAGGACAAGGAAATCTCCGACCGTTGGCGCGGCTACCAGGATATCGCGGACGCCCGCCATCTCTCCAACCGCGTCGAGCGCGAAGTGGTCGATGCCCTGGTCGCGGCGGTTCATTCCGCCTACCCCCGGCTTTCGCACCGCTATTATAAATTGAAGGCCAAGTGGTTCGGCGTCGAGACGATGCCGCATTGGGATCGCAATGCGCCGTTGCCCAACGTCCCCACGCGAACCGTAGGCTGGGACGAGGCGCGGACAACCGTGCTCGACGCCTATCGCGGCTTTTCGCCCGACATGGCCGCGATCGCCCAGCGCTTTTTCGACGGCCGCTGGATCGATGCGCCGGTACGGCCGGGCAAGGCGCCGGGCGCTTTCGCGCATCCCACAGTCCCCTCGGCGCACCCCTATGTCCTCCTGAACTACCAGGGCAAGCCGCGCGATGTGATGACGCTGGCCCATGAACTCGGCCACGGCGTGCATCAAGTTCTGGCTGGCCCCAACGGCGCGTTGATGGCGCCGACGCCATTGACGCTGGCCGAAACAGCCTCGGTCTTCGGCGAAATGCTGACCTTCCGCGCTTTGCTCGCCAAAGCGGCCACTAGGGAAGAGCGCCGCGCGCTGCTCGCCGGCAAGGTCGAGGATATGATCAATACGGTGGTGCGCCAGATCGCCTTCTATACGTTCGAGCGCAAGCTCCACACCGCGCGCCGCGAGGGCGAGCTGACCTCTGACAAGATCGGTGAGATCTGGCTGAGCGTGCAAGCGGAAAGCCTCGGCCCGGCGATCGAGCTGATGCCGGGCTACGAGACCTATTGGGCCTATATCCCGCATTTCATCCACTCGCCCTTCTACGTCTACGCCTATGCCTTCGGAGACTGCCTCGTGAACTCGCTCTATGGCGTGTTCGAAAAGGCGCAAGAGGGCTTTGCCGAGAGATATTTGGCGATGCTGGCGGCGGGCGGCACCAAGCACCATTCGGAGCTGCTGAAGCCGTTCGGGTTGGACGCGACAGACCCTGGATTCTGGGGGATCGGGCTCGGGATGATCGAGGGGTTGATCGCGGAGTTGGAGGCGATGGAGTGAGGGATGATTTTAACCCATCATGATCTGAAAATCGAACTCGACGATGCGTGGTGGGCTGAAGCCGGAATGACGGGCTTCGTTCCAAGCGGACGGTCGTTTTGCCCGAACGTTCAAGCGGCAGAGGGAAAAGTCATATTCGAGGCCAGGATCGATGAGGTCGGCTCCATAAGACGCAACCCAGGCGTTGGCATATTTAACGACAACGAAGAGGCTACCGCGCGGGAGCGGGTGGTCCGAATTCTTAAAGGTTTTCTGGAAGGAGCCGCGATCCCGCCCGTGATGTTAGTAAAATGCACATCCAATAGTGACTTCCGTTGGAAGATCGGTAATGGAAGTCATAGATTCTACTGTTCTCTTGCGGCGGGCTTCTCCCACGTTCCGGCCATTGAGGGACTCGATTTCTCCGCGCCGTACATCTGAGATAGCGATCAATAAAATGAGAGAGATGAACGGTCTCAATCGGAAAAACCGGTGCGCCTATTGCGGCAGTGATACCGCCTCTACGAACGACCATGTCATTCCAGGATCGCTATACCCGGAAGCATCGTTGTTTCAACGCATCACGGTCCGCGCATGTGTTGCTTGTAACAATGGCTGGGCGAACGACGAGGCGCATTTCCGCAATATGCTCCTTCTTTCGGGGAACCCGACGGCCGCCGTCCATGAGCTTTGGCAAGGGAAGGTACGCCGCAGCTTTGTCCAACCTGATGGGCGCAAGCGGGCACGCGACCTGATAGAGCAATTTGTGCCCGTCGCTACGCCTAAGGGCGAACGGCATATGATTTATCCGGCCAAGGACGAGCGTGTTTTGCGGATCGTGCGCAAAATCGTGCGCGGCCTCTGCCACCACCACGGCCTCCTGTCGCCCGTGCAAGACGAGCAAGTGTATGCCGACATTCAACGTTTCGAAGTGCCGCCGGAATTTCTTGCGGAAATGACTTCCACACATGCAGACGAGGATGTGCTCCAGTATCGCTATGGTGTAGTTCACGAACCGGAGATTCATTCGGGCTGGCTTCTCAATTTCTATGACCGCACCCCGTTCCATTGCATTGTTTTTAGATCCCTTGCTGCGCGCATCCGATTTGAAACCGCTTTGGTCGACGCGTGCCCCGAATTATAGTGACAGCTTAATAATTCCCAATTCGGCTTCAGGACAAAATCCAGCCTGCCTTCGGCGGATAACATTTCACCCGCAAATGATGCAGCTTTCCGGCAACCGTGCTAAAAGCCACCTCTCAGCGAGGCCAAACATGCATCCAGCGATCCTTGAAAAGCGTGGCGAACTCATCACGGCTTGCGAGCAGTTTAATGTCGCGCGTCTGGACATATTCGGCTCAGCGGCTCGCGGCGGCGATTTCAATAATGCGACAAGCGACGCCGACTTCTTGGTGGATTTCGTGCCGGGAACAAAGAGCGACGTTTACTTCGACCTGAAGGAGACATTCGAGCGTATTCTTGGACGCCACGTCGATCTCGTCGAGCGCAAGGCTATCGAAACGAGCCGGAATTACATCCGCCGGCGTCATATCCTGTCGCAGGCAGAGTCCGTATATGTGGCGTGATGATGCTCTTCTTCTCGACATTCTGATCGCCGCTTCGGACGCCCGTGTGTTTGTATAAAGATCAGGCTCGACGTCGTTTGGGACGTTGTTCGCAACAAACTGCCGGCGCTTATCGAAACGCTCAAGCCTCTCGTCCCGCCCGACGCCTAATTTTATCACGGCTCATCGCCATATGGGCTTGGCTTAGCCATGCCCTCGCGTTGGCTTTGCCCGCCTAAAGCCGGTATGTCCGGCGCGTCGCCAGTGCTTCCATCCCCAGGAACCCCGTTTGCCCATCATCTCCGTCTCCGGCCTGACCAAGACCTATGCGTCCGGGTTCCAGGCCCTGAAAAATGTCGATCTCGAAATCCAGCCAGGCGAGATCTTTGCCCTGCTCGGCGCCAACGGGGCCGGCAAGACGACGTTGATCAGCATCATCTGCGGCATCGTCAACGCCACGAGCGGGCACGTCACGGTCGACGGCCACGACATTGTGCGCGACTACCGCGCGGCGCGTTCGATGATCGGCCTCGTGCCCCAGGAACTCTCGACCGATGCCTTCGAAAAGGTCTGCTCGACGGTCGCCTTCAGCCGTGGTCTGTTCGGGAAGGGTCCGGACAAACCGCTCATCGAGAAGATCCTGAAGGACCTTTCGCTATGGGAAAAGCGCGACAGCCAGATCAGGGCGCTGTCGGGCGGCATGAAACGCCGGGTCATGATCGCCAAGGCGCTGTCGCACGAGCCGCGCATCCTCTTCCTCGACGAGCCGACTGCCGGCGTCGACGTCGAGCTGCGCCGCGACATGTGGGCGATGATCCGCGGCCTGCGCGCAACTGGCGTCACCATCATTCTGACGACGCATTACATCGAGGAGGCCGAAGAGATGGCCGACCGCGTCGGCGTCATCAGCAAGGGCGAGATCATTCTCGTCGAGGATAAGGCGGTGCTGATGCGCAAGCTCGGCAAGAAGCAACTCACCCTTCACCTGCGCGCGCCGCTCGGCGCCATCCCCGCCGCGCTCGCCGCCTATCCGCTGACGCTCTCGGAGGACCGAAGAGAGCTGATCTACACGTTCGACGCGCAAAGCGACTCGACCGGGATCGCCGGCCTGCTGCGCCAGCTCGACGCTTTCGGGATCGATTTCGAGGATCTCCAGACATCCCAGAGTTCGCTCGAAGATATTTTCGTCAGCCTCGTGAACACCGCGCGATGAACTTTTATGCCATGCGCGCCATCTACACATTCGAAATGCTGCGCTGGTTCCGCACGATCGCGCTGAGCGTTATCGCCCCGGTCATTTCGACGTCGCTCTATTTCGTCGTGTTCGGATCGGCGATCGGATCGCGGATGACGACCGTCGATGGCGTCAGCTACGGCGCCTTTATCGTGCCGGGCCTGACGATGCTGTCGATCCTGACCCAGAGCATCTCCAACGCCTCGTTCGGGATCTATCTCACGAAGTGGTCGGGAACCGTCTACGAGCTTCTGTCGGCGCCCGTTTCCTGGATCGAGCCGGTCGTTGGCTATGTTGGTGCCGCCGCGACGAAATCCATCCTGCTCGGCGTGATCATCATCGCCACGGCGCGCTTGTTCGTGCCGTTCCACATCGCCCACCCCGTCTGGATGGTGGCGTTCCTGGTGTTGACGGCGGTGACCTTCAGCCTGTTCGGCTTCATCATCGGCGTCTGGGCCGACGGTTTCGAGAAACTGCAGATCGTCCCGCTGCTCATCGTCACCCCGCTAACTTTTCTCGGCGGGACGTTCTACTCCGTCAGCATACTACCACCGCTCTGGCAGAAGATCACGCTGGCCAACCCGGTCGTCTATCTCGTCAGCGGCTTCCGCTGGAGTTTCTTCGGCGTGTCGGACGTGGATGTCGGCGTCAGCCTGACGATGACGCTCGTCTTCATGACCCTTTGCCTCGGCGTGGTCTGGTGGATCTTTCGAACCGGTTACAAGCTCAAGCGATAGGCGCCGGCGCTAGGGAGGGGTGGCCCCATCCCTGCACATCCGTGAAATTATCGCTTTGGCTTGCCGGCGCCGCCAACCTGAACATGCGCGGTTATGCGCTGGTTGTCGGTATAGCCCCGCAACGGGAAAAGCACCCTTAATTGGAAAGAGTCGGAGCCGACGAAATTGTGCTCTGGCGTATAGACGACGACAGTCGAGTTGCCCCAATTGCCGCCACAACGACGGATGTGCGCCTGTCCCTCGAAAATACGCAAGTCCCCATGCACCGGGCGTTCGAGCGCGACCACGGTCGCCGGGTGCGAGATATGGGAGTCGGAAACGCCTGCGCAATTTATGACGACGGAATTATAATGGAAACCCAATGGCGTATTGGGCGGCGTAGCGCGGTTGGCCGTGACCTCGGTCGCGACGGCGCACGAGGGTGCGGCAACTGTGGCGGCGAACTGCGCCAACGCAATAAGGGCGAAGGCCCTTTTAATCGCAACGGGACACGCCATGGTTCTAATCCGGCAATAGGTCATGTCGAATCCTTCAACCGCAAACACAAAAACAAATCCGATAAAATCGATGTTTTTTATATAAAAAATAGATGCCATTCGGGATTTTTATCGCCTCTTCGTCAAATAAGAAAAGGTGTAGCCATGACGTTACACACTTATAAAGTGCGAATATGCAACCGGAGCAGTTGGCCGCCACGACAGCGAGCGGCCGTCTTCCCCGGTCTCAATGGCGCTGCCTTCAAAGTCCCGCCGGAAGCCTGCGACCGCAATCCTTCTTGCGCTCGCGGCCAGAGAGATCGATGAGATAGGGTTCACCCGGGGGCAACAACAACTGGCCTCCCGCGTCTCGACCCGATCCACCCACCCAAGAGTCCCCCATGAGCGATCGCGAAGCCAACCGCTTTTCCGCCCGGGCGGCGCGTTATGCGCGGGTGGGAGCCAATATGGGCGGGGTGGCGGCGCGGATGGCGGGCTCCCGGCTGTTTGGCGCCAATGGCGAATTGACCAATGCGGCAGCGCTGACCAAGGCGCTCGGCGGGCTCAAGGGGCCGATGATGAAAGTGGCGCAAATGATGGCCACTATTCCCGATCTGCTACCGCCCGAATATGCCGAGGAGCTGCAAACCCTGCAAAATGATGCGCCGCCGATGGGGCCCGCTTTCGTCAAGCGGCGGATGATGGCGGAGCTGGGACCCGATTGGGCGAAGCGTTTCGGCTCGTTCGATTATCACCCGGCCGCCGCCGCCTCGCTCGGCCAAGTCCACCGCGCGGCCATGATCGAGGGCGAGCCGCTCGCCTGCAAGCTCCAATATCCCGACATGCAATCGGCGGTCGAGGCCGATCTAAGCCAGCTCGACCTGCTGTTTGGTCTTCACCGCCAGTTTAGCTCCGCCGTCGATACAAGTGAAATGGCTAAGGAAATCGCGGACCGCCTGCGCGAGGAACTCGACTACGAGCGAGAGGCGAAACATGCCGCGCTTTACCGCGAAATTTTCGACGGCAGCGCCGCCGTCCGCGTGCCGGGCGTGCGGCCCGATCTCTCCACCAAGCGCCTTTTGACCATGGATTGGTTGACCGGCGAAAAGCTGCTCGGCTTCAAGAGCGCCAGCGAAGACACCCGCAACAAGCTCGCCTTCGCGATGTTCCAGGCCTGGTGGTACCCATTCAGCCATTACGCCGTGATCCACGGCGATCCTCATCCCGGTAATTATACCGTGTTTCGCGATGGGAACGGGGAGCCCGCCGGGATCAACCTGCTCGACTACGGCTGCGTCAGGATCTTCAAGCCCAGCTTTGCCGCGGGCGTCGTCGATCTCTACCACGGCTTTCTGCGGCACGACGACGCGCTCGTGGTCCATGCCTATGAGCAATGGGGTTTTCGCGGGCTGAGCAAGGCGTTGATCGAAACTCTTAATATCTGGGCCCGCTTCATTTACGGCCCGCTGCTCGACGACCGCGTGAGGACCGTGGCCGATGGGATCGCGCCCGGCCAATACGGCCGCAAGGAAGCTTTCCTGCTGCATCAAGTTTTGAAGAAGCAAGGTCCGGTGCAAGTGCCCCGTCCATTCGTGTTCATGGATCGCGCCGCCATCGGACTCGGCAGCGTCTTCCTGCACCTCGACGCCCGTATGAATTTTTATCGCCATTATAATGAATTAATTGAGGGTTTTTCGATTTCCGCCCTGCAAGCCCGCCAAGGCCTGGCGCTGGAGCGCGCCGGATTGAATCAAGCTATCTTTTAGCCCGCCGAAAGAAAAATTGAGGCTTTTTAGGACATTCAGCCCCTTGCGTCGCCTCGCGAAGATTGCGATTGCTGTGGCCTGATGGTTTATGCCTCTCCGGGTTCCTATCCGGGGAACAGGCATAGTTGGAATATCGCGCCACGTTCTGGCGGGTTGGTCTCGACGACGCCCGGCATGTTCGGGACGGCGCGAGAACGTGCGCGGGCCTTGGACCGCTTAAAACATGAACTGGGGGCATTATGGTCGACGAACTCGCTCTTTCCGCCGGACATCCCGATATGGACTATGCCGAGCATGAGAAGACCTATCGTCTGTTTCTCACTCTTTTTAAGTACGGCGCGATTGGCGTGATCGCTATCATGATCCTCCTCGCGGTGCTGTGGGGCTAATCAGCGGCGGTTTTCCTGCTGTGCGGACTTATGAAACGCCCTCTCGAACCGGGAGAGCGTCCTTAGCCTGCGAGAAGATCTTTCTCCGCAGCCTCTAACGCGCGCTCTTTGGTCCCTGCCCTCTTCAACGCACGTGCCTCGAACCTGTCTTTTTCAGGTTTCGTTTCATTTTTCGGAGACATTCATGCGTATCGCCGTTCCCGCGGAAAACGATCCTTCAGAGCATCGCGTCGCGGCAACACCGGACACGGTCAAGCGCTTCGTCGCGCTTGGCGCCGAAGTCGTCATCCAAGCCGGCGCCGGCCTCAAGTCCGGCATTCTCGATGCCGACTATAAGGCGCTGGGCGCCACGATCGCGGATACGGCCGCGGATACGATCCGCGATGCCGATATCGTGCTGCAAGTACGCCGCCCGCCGGCGGAATCCCTGGAGGGATTGAAGCCCGGCGCGTTGCTCATCGCCGTCCTCGACCCCTATGGCCATATCGACGCGCTGAAAGCCATTGCGGAACGCGGGGCGTCGGCTTTCGCCATGGAACTGATGCCGCGCATCACCCGCGCGCAATCGATGGACGTCTTGTCGAGCCAGGCGAACATCGCCGGCTACCGCGCGGTCATCGACGCCGCGGCGGAATTCGGCCGGGCCATGCCGATGATGATGACGGCAGCGGGCACCGTGCCGGCCGCCAAGGTCTTCATCATGGGCGTCGGCGTCGCCGGACTCCAAGCCATCGCCACCGCGCGCCGCCTCGGCGCCATCGTCACCGCGACCGACGTGCGCCCGGCCACCAAGGAACAAGTCGAATCGCTCGGCGCCAAATTCATCGCCGTCGAGAACGAGGAGTTCAAGAAGGCCGAGACCTCTGGCGGCTATGCCAAGGAAATGTCGGACGAATACAAGAAAGCGCAGGCCGCGCTGACGGCAACGCATATCTCCAAACAAGATATCGTCATCACCACGGCCTTGATTCCCGGCCGCCCGGCGCCCCTCCTCATCACGGCCGCCATGGTCGAATCGATGCGCGCGGGTTCCGTCATCGTCGATCTCGCGGTCGAGCGCGGCGGCAATTGCGAATTGTCCAAGCCCGGCGAGACGGTCGTGTCCAGCAATGGCGTCAAGATCGTCGGCAATCTGAATGTCGCGGGGCGCCTGGCTTCGACCGCCTCGGCGCTTTACGCGAAAAACCTCTACGCATTCGTCGAAACCTTCGTCGACAAAAAGACCAAGGCCTTCAACGTCCCGTGGGACGATGAACTCGTCAAGGCGACCCTGCTGACCAAGGACGGCAAGCTCGTTCATCCGAACTTCCCCGACGCGGCCTGATTCGGCGCCGGTTCAATCGTCCCCTGCTCATGCCCTTTCGAGAGACCTAAGCCATGGCGCAAGACATAGCCACGACAAACACCCAACTGCTAGAGCGGGCCCAAGGGGCGGCGGACACGGCCCGCCATGCCGCCGAAGCCGCGCAAACCTATGCCGACCAGATCAGCCATGCGGCTGGGGCTGCCGTCCATGCCGCATCGGGCGGGATGATCGACCCCTTCGTCTTCCGCCTCGCGATCTTCGCCCTTTCGGTGATCATCGGTTATTATGTTGTGTGGTCGGTGACCCCGGCGCTGCATACGCCGCTGATGTCCGTCACCAATGCGATTTCCTCCGTCATCGTCGTCGGCGCGCTTTTGTCGGTCGGCGTCGATGCCGGCGCTTTTAGCGACAGCGGCCCGGTCTGGGCGCGCATTTTCGGCTTCCTGGCGCTCGTGCTGGCCTCCGTGAATATTTTCGGCGGCTTCCTCGTCACAGAGCGCATGCTCTCCATGTACAAGAAGAAGGGCTGAGCGATGAACGTCAATATCGCGGCGATACTCTACCTCATCGCCGGCATTCTGTTCATTCTTGCCCTGCGCGGCCTGTCCTCTCCGGCGACCTCGCGAAAGGGTAACATCTTCGGCATGACCGGCATGGGTCTGGCGATCCTGACGACTTTGGCCTACAAGCCGCCGTCGGGCATCGTCTCCTGGATCCTCGTCTTCGCGGGCCTCGGCATTGGCGGCGCGGTGGGCGCTTGGCGCGCACGCACGGTCAAGATGACCGACATGCCCCAATTGGTTGCGGCCTTTCACGCGCTGGTCGGTCTCGCCGCCGTGCTCGTGGCGGCCGGTGCCCTCAACGCCCCCCAGGCCTTTGGTATTGTCGGCGAAAACGGAGCGATCCATGGCGGCAGCCTCGTCGAAATGTCGCTGGGCCTGGCGATTGGCGCGATCACTTTCACGGGTTCGATCATCGCCTTCCTGAAGCTCGACGGGCGCATGTCCGGCAAGCCGATCATCCTGCCGCAGCGCCATCTCATTAATGCCGGCCTGGCGGCATTCATCGTCTTGACGGTCGTCGCCTTCGTCGCAAGCGCCAGCCAGTTCCTGTTCTGGGTGATCGCGTTTGCCTCCTTCGCGCTCGGCTTCCTCATCATCATCCCGATTGGCGGCGCGGACATGCCGGTCGTGGTGTCCATGTTGAACTCCTATTCCGGCTGGGCCGCGGCCGGGATCGGCTTCACCCTGGGCAATCTGGCCTTGATCATCACGGGCTCGCTCGTTGGCTCCTCCGGCGCGATCCTCTCTTACATCATGTGCAAGGCGATGAACCGCTCGTTCATCTCCGTCATTCTCGGCGGCTTCGGCGGCGAGGTGGCGGCGGGAAGCGGCGCGGTGGAGACCCGCAACGTCAAGCAGGGCTCGGCGGAAGATGCCGCCTATATCATGCAAAACGCATCATCGGTCATTATCGTGCCGGGTTACGGCATGGCGGTGGCCCAGGCTCAGCATGCGCTTCGCGAGATGGGCGACCGGCTGAAAGCCGCGGGCGTGGACGTCAAATACGCGATCCATCCGGTCGCCGGCCGCATGCCCGGCCATATGAACGTGCTGCTGGCCGAAGCCAACGTGCCTTACGACGAGGTCTTCGAGCTTGAAGACATCAACTCGGAATTTGCCCAGACCGACGTCGCTTTCGTCATCGGCGCCAACGACGTGACCAACCCGGCCGCCAAGACCGACAAGAGCTCGGCGATCTACGGCATGCCGATCCTCGATGTCGAGAAGGCCAAGACCGTGCTCTTCATCAAGCGCGGCATGGGCTCGGGCTATGCCGGTGTCGAGAACGAATTGTTCTTCCGCGACAATACGTTGATGCTCTTCGGCGATGCCAAGAAGATGGTCGAGAGCATTTTGAAGGATCTGCACTGAGCGCGTTCCGCTTTGGTGGACTCACCAAAGCGAGGCGAAATCGGCTTCTTGCTAAGAAATTAGAGCATGTGCTCGATACGAAAACACCGCTGGTTGAAACAACCAGCGGTGTTTTTACGACCGGAAGGATCTGGGCCGGACTCTCCAAAAGCCCTTTCGCCTTTCCAAGCCTAAGCTCAAACGCTCATCACTCGGGTGACACCACCCAAGCAATAAAAGACCGCTCTCTTCATAAGAGGCGAAAGTTGTAAAAGGGGAAAGCATCTTCTCAATCACAAAAGTCTATGACTTTTGTCCGAGATGCTCTAATGTAACGTCTTGGGATTACATCGCAATTTTGTAATCTCATCCTTCAGAAGCAACTTTTTGCGCTTCAACTCGGCGACTTTGACCTCGTCTGAACTCGGATGAACAAGCTCTTTTTCAATTTCACGATTAAGTGCGCTATGGCGCCGTTCCAACTCGTTGAGATGGTTTTGCATTGACATGCAGACGTCCTTTCGAAGTTACGGACAAAGCCAGTGTGACACAGCTGTGACATCCTGCAAGTGATCTTTTTAAGGCGCTTTGGCGCGGTGAATTTTTGATAAAGTTAGACTTTCGGCCGGTGAAAGGCACCCTAACTTTCTCAAAAGCTTAGTGTTTTCTTATTGGTTTGGTGGCAAGGCGCTTAACGGAAGCGCGCTCTAAAAACCCCTTGGGCGCCGGGTCCGGAAATCGAGAAATCCTTGCGCCGCGTCTTGCCAAAAAGCCGAAAACGATTGCTATAAGCATCGCTGGAGGGTGCTCCAACTTTTCGAAACAGAACGCTTTCCTCCTGGATGGTCTCACCCAGCAGAAAGGCGCTCTTATCCCCTTTTTCCACAGGCGAACGGGGCGGGACCATGACTGATATGGACAACGAACCGACCGAGGAAGAGCGCAAGGCCTGGCGCGCCGAACTCGAACAATTGCGCCAGGAGCACCGCGACCTCGATGCCGCGATCGAAGCTCTCTTGCACCTCGGCGGCATGGACCGCATTCAAATCCAACGTCTCAAAAAGCGAAAACTGGTCTTGCGTGACCGCATGACTTTCCTCGGCGATCAGCTCACGCCGGATATTAGCGCTTAACAACCGGCCTGCTTTCCCTACCAAATGCATGGCCGGGGGCGCGTCCTGCTTGCAGGCGCGACTCCCTTCGTTTAAGCCGCCTGATCACCTGTGGAATCTAACGACCGTGCCGTCTTCGCCCACACCAATTGCCATTATCATGGGAAGCCAATCCGATTGGCCCGTGATGTCGCATGCCGCGGAAACGCTCGAAACCCTTGGCATTGGCTTCGAAGCCTTGATCATTTCGGCGCATCGCACACCCGAGCGGATGGTCGAATTCGCCAAAAGCGCCAAAGCCAAGGGTTTTAGCATTATCATCGCGGGCGCCGGCGGCGCCGCGCATTTACCCGGCATGACGGCGGCCCTGACCGCCCTGCCCGTCTTCGGCGTGCCCATCGCGGGCAACGTTCTCGACGGCCAGGATTCGCTCTACTCGATCGTGCAAATGCCCGCGGGGGTTCCGGTCGGCACCTTGGCCATTGGCAAGCCCGGCGCGATCAATGCCGCTTTGCTCGCGGCCTCGGTTTTAGCCTTGCACGACAAGGCCCTTGCGGAGCGGCTCGCCGCCTGGCGTTCGGCGCGCACCGCGGAAGTGGCCCTGGTTCCAGGTGGCGCAGGATGATGGAGCCCCTCGCTCCCGGCGCAACCATTGGCATCCTCGGCGGCGGACAACTCGGCCGCATGATTGCCATGGCCGCCGCCAAGCTCGGTCTCAAGGCGCATATTTATTCGCCCGACCCCGAAAGTCCCGCGTTCGATGTCGCGACCGCCCATACGATCGCGGACTATGAAGACGAACAGGCGTTGCGGACCTTCGCGGCCTCCGTCGATGTCGTCACGTATGAATTCGAGAATGTGCCCGCGCGCACTGCGAGCGTCCTGGCCGCGCTGAAGCCTGTCCGCCCCGATGCCGCGGCCTTGGCGGCGAGCCAAGACCGGCTGGTCGAAAAAGAATTCATAACATCGCTCGGCATTCTCACCGCGCCCTTCATCGGGGTCGATTCGGCAGGCGCCTTGGCCCGCGCCGTGGCCCAACTCGGCCGGCCGTCCATCCTCAAGACGCGGCGTTTCGGCTATGATGGCAAAGGCCAGGCCCTGATTCGCGAAGGGTCCGACCTCGCCGTCACCTTCCGGTCGCTTGGCGCCGTGCCGGCGATTCTCGAGGGCGTCGTGCCCTTCACCAAGGAAATTTCGGTCGTCGCCGCGCGTGGACTCGATGGCTCCTTCGCCGCCTACGATGTCTGCGAGAATCATCATGAGCACCATATTCTCGATCGCACCGTCGCGCCGGCCGCCATCGCTCCGGAGACGGCCGGACGCGCTGTGGCGATTGCCAAATCCATTGCCGATGCCTTGGATTATGCCGGCGTTCTGGCCGTCGAGCTGTTCTTGACCATCGAGCAAGGCGAAGAGGTCATCCGCGTCAACGAAATCGCGCCACGGGTCCATAATTCAGGCCATTGGACCCTGGATGGCGCCGTGACCTCGCAATTCGAGCAGCATGTCCGCGCGATTTGCGGCTGGCCCCTGGGCCAAACCACCCGCCACGGCACGCGAGTCGAAATGCGGAACCTCATCGGCGACGATGTTCTCGGATGGCGCGATATTTTGGCCACGAACGGCGTCAGCTTAACCCTCTACGGCAAGATGGACGCCCGGCCCGGCCGAAAGATGGGCCATACGACCCAAGTGTTTCACGGCGCGTGACGTTTCATTCATGCGCCGGTATGGTGAAGCGCGCTAGACATTCCAGCGCGCCTCTGCTACCACCGCGCCGTCGCATCCGGTGCGCAAATCGCGCGCCCGGCTTGCTATTCCCATTTCAACCTCTTCGCCCGTAGTTCTTCGGAAGAACTGACGGCGGTGACGCTAAAGGATCGATGCGTGCAAGTTCTCGTTCGCGACAATAATGTCGACCAGGCTCTCAAGGCGCTGAAAAAGAAAATGCAGCGCGAAGGTATTTTCCGCGAAATGAAGCTGCGCGGACATTATGAGAAGCCCTCCGAGAAGCGCGCGCGCGAAAAGGCCGAAGCCGTCCGCCGGGCCCGCAAGCTGGCGCGCAAGAAGATGCAGCGCGAAGGCCTATTGCCGATGAAGCCGAAGCCCCTTCCGGGCGCACCGCGCTAATTGGCCTTTCGTGGCTCGCGGCATTACCGGCGCGCGGCGCTCGTTGGAGAGCGCCGGCGGAGCGCGTTTAGGGTATTTTAACCCATGCAATGCGTCCTATTCTCGCCGGATTGATCTTGGCATAAGGCGTTTCGGCGCTTGTCCGCGAAAGGGCCGGGAAGGACGACCGCGATGACCGAAGTTTTCAACGCCGCAACGCCGGATGATATCCAGCGCCAGAGAAAGGCCCGGCCTAGGCTGAGCCCCGGCGCGAATCGCTCTCTCGTGGCTGTCCTTCTAGGTTCCCTCGCTCTCGGTGGCTGCGGGTCGTCGCTGCAAATGGGCCAGACCGGCGCCGGGGTGGCCGAAATCGCGGATTCGTCGCCGCAAGCCGCGTCGGACAACATCGCCTCGCTGACCGAGGTCGTCACGCGCAACCCCAACAATGTCGAAGCCTTGACCACGCGCGGCGTGGCCTATGCGAAATTCGGCCGCTTCCCGGAAGCCATTGCCGATTTCAGCAAGGCGATCGAACTCGATCCGAATAGCTACGCCGCCTTGACCGACCGGGCGCTCGCCTACCGCCAGACCAACAAGAACGAGCTCGCCCTGGCCGACTTCAACCGCGCGCTCGCAGCCAATCCTCGCCATGCCCCGGCCTATCTCGGCCGCGCAAATCTCGAGCGCGTGCAGGGCCGGCTAGACGAAGCCAAAGCCGATCTCGATCAAGCGATCAAGTTGAACCCGGAAAGCGCGCAGGCTTTTCATTCGCGTGGGTTGATCTATCAGCGCGAAGGCAATCATGCCTTGGCGATCACGGATTTCGACAATGCGATCGACCGTGATCCCTTCGCCGCCGCCCCCTATCAAGCCCGCGGCGAAAGCCTCATCGCCATCGGCAAGAACGATAAAGCGGTCGAGGATTTCAATGCGGCGCTGAACGTCAACAACAAGAACGCCAATGCCTGGGCGGGTCTCGGCCTCGCCTATGAGAAAATGGGCGACCGCGCCAAGGCCAGCCTGAATTATCAGCGCGCCCTCACTCTCGATCCAAACAATGCGATTGCCCGCGATGGCAGCTCGCGCGTCGGCAAGGCGTAGCAGGGTTCGAGACAGAGCATCCGTTGCCGGTATTCGCAGGCAAAGCTATGCCATGAGCAGCTATGACTGAGCGGTTTCCAGCGGCGGCGGCCGGTGCCGCCAAATCGAGAATTGCCGGAAAACGATCGAGGCGATTGACAAAAGCGGCCTGGCCCGGTAGGTCTCCGCGTCTCTGCTGTAGCTTTACGGCACGTTGGGCTTTTGGCTCTACGTCTTTGGCGGGCAGGGTCCCATAAACTGCAAAGAAGCCTGTCGCGCGCGATGGTCCCATCGCGGCAGACCGGATTGAACACGAGGATAACGATGTTCGCAGTCATCAAGACAGGCGGCAAGCAATATAGTGTTGCCGCGGACGATACGATTACCGTCATGACGCTCGTGGGAGAACCCGGCGATCGCGTGATATTCGACAATGTGCTCATGCTCGTCGGCGAGAATGAGACAAAGCTTGGCGCGCCCTTCCTCGAAGGCGTCAGCGTCACCGGCGAGATCGTCGCTCATGAGCGCGGCCCCAAGGTGATCGCTTTCAAAAAGCGCCGGCGGCAAAATTCGAAGCGCAAGCGCGGCCATCGTCAGGATTTGACGACGGTTCGTATCCTGCAGCTTGTAACGGGCTGATTTTCGCGGCTCGACGAGCCTGCCGGGCGAAAAAGCCCGGTTGCTTCTTTCCAAATCGATTGAGCCCGGCGGATGATGGCCAGGGCCTCGGAGCAAGACGATGGCACATAAAAAGGCAGGCGGGTCGTCCCGCAACGGCCGCGACTCGGACGGGCGCCGCCTCGGCGTCAAGAAGTTCGGCGGCGAACATGTGATCGGCGGTAATATTATTATTCGCCAACGCGGCACGACGTGGCATCCCGGCGCGAATGTCGGAATCGGCGTCGACCACACCTTGTTCGCTCTTCGGGAAGGGCATGTTCTCTTCACGACCAAAGCAAATGGCCGCTCTTTTGTATCGGTCGTCGAACCCCAGACCCAGGCTGCCGAATAAGGCAGCCTGAACGTCCGGGGCCTTTAGTCCCGCGACAGCGAAAACCGCGCGGGCCTAACAGTTTGGCCGCGCGGTCCGTCCGGATGCTCTGAGCAGACGGGATCGCGCATTAAATCCCCATGGGGGCGCGCGATTTGCCGGGCCGGGCCGAGTGCCTGGCAGGCCGCGTTTCCGCCGGAGCGCGCAACATGTTCCCGGATATCACCCGCGACGATATTTTTCGCCTGGAGACGCAGCGGCTGTGGCTGCGCTGGCTCCGGGCTGCCGATGCGGCGGCCTTGGCGAGTTTCGCCAGCCTCGCCGCTGTCGCGCAAATGACCGCCTCCATCCCCCACCCCTACCCCGCGGGCGAGGCCGAGCGCTTCATTCTCAAGGCGCGCGCGGAAACGGCTGGCGGCCAGTCCCTCATTCTCGGCGTGACGCTCAAAAACAAGGCGCGCACCCTCATCGGGCTCGTCAGCGCCGAAGCGGGCGCGGGGCGCGATATCGAGATCGGCTATATCATTGCACCGACCGCGGCGGGGCGCGGCTTCGCCACCGAGGCGGCATCCGCGCTGATCGATACGATCTTCAGCCTGACGGAAGCGCGGACGATTTCGGCCAACACCCGCGATCACAACAAGGCCTCGCGCCGGGTGCTGGAAAAGTGCGGCTTCGAGTTCACGGAGTCGGCGCTGACCAACCTGCCCGCGCGCGGCGGCCTGCACCCTTGCGATCACTTCAAGCTGACCCGCTCGAACTGGGCCTCGCGCGACCGCACCCGCCGCATGCCCGGCATGGCGCAACAAGTTGTCCGCCGGGACGTGGAAGCGGCGGGTGGAAAAGGCAAAGGCCGGGATCAGTAGAGGTGCGGCCTAAAGCATGCTCGCCAACACCCGGTCGGGCGGGCGGTGGCCGTCCCAGAATGTCTTGACGTTGATGATGACCTTCTCCCCCATGTCGATGCGGCCCTCGGTCGTGGCCGAGCCCATGTGGGGGAGAAGCGTCACCTTGCCGGCCTTGGCGAGTTTCAGCAATTTCGGCGAGACGCTGGGCTCGTGCTCGAAGACGTCGAGGCCGGCGCCCGCGAGATCGCCCGCCTCGATCATCCGGGTCAGGGCGTTCTCGTCGATCACCTCGCCGCGCGCCGTGTTGATGAGAATCGCCTCGGGCCGGAGATATTTGAGCCGCCGCGCGGAGAGCAGATGGTAGGTCGCGGGCGTGTGCGGGCAATTGACGGAGACGATATCCATCCGCGCCAGCATCTGGTCGAGCGATTCCCAATAGGTCGCCTCCAGCCTTTCCTCGACAAGGGCGCTGAGGCGGTGGCGGTTGTGGTAATGAATCTGCAGGCCAAAGGCGCGGGCGCGCCGGGCGACGGCTTGGCCGATCCGCCCCATGCCGACAATACCCAATCGCTTGCCGGTGATCCGCCGGCCGAGCATCCAAGTCGGCGACCATCCCTTCCACTCGCCCGACGGGATCGCATTGGCGCCTTCTACAAGACGGCGCGCGACGGCGAGAATGAGCGCCATCGTCATATCCGCGGTATCCTCGGTCAAGACGCCCGGCGTATTGGTGACCGTTATGCCACGTTCCAACGCGGCGGAAATGGCGATATTATCCACACCATTTCCGAAATTGGCGATGAGCTGGAGTTGCGGCCCTGCCTCGCCGATCAATTCGGCATCGATCCGGTCGGTCACGGTCGGCACGAGGACATCAGCCAGTTTCATGGCCTCGATCAATTGCGCGCGCGTCATCGGCTGATCGTCCATGTTCAGCCGCGTGTCGAAAAGCTCGCACATCCGCGTTTCGACACGGTCGGGGAGCCTACGGGTGACAATGACGAGCGGTTTCTTCTTGGCCATGTCCAGTGTTCTCGAGCCGCCGCCTTGATGCCGTTTTAACGTAGCATGAAGCCACGTCCGTTCGACGCGCCTTCACCCGGTTTTAACGATGCCCGGCCATCAGATAGACCAAGACATTCGTTACCCGCGTTCCGGCGGTCCTTGGCCTCTCTAGCAGATGGCGGCTCAAAGACAAGAAGCCGAGTGCCTGACGGAACGCGGGATGGGCTTTTAAATGCAGAGCGAGGAACAGCACGCGATGAAAGTTCTCGAGGGCGGGCGGACAAGGCGGCACATTCTCATGCTCGTGATGAGCTTGTCCGCCCTGATAGGACCAGCTTCACTTGGATTTGCCGAACAAACCGGAACCGCCAGCGGCCTCCCCGTACCCCGTTATGTCAGTCTGAAATCGGACCGCGTGAATTTACGGGAGGGGCCTGCCAAGGACCATCGCACCACCTGGATTTTCCAGCGCGCCGGCCTGCCCGTCGAAATCACCGCCGAGTTCGAGACCTGGCGGAAAGTCAGGGATTCCGAGGGCGCGGAAGGCTGGGTCCTGCACTCGCTGTTGTCGGGACGGCGCACCGCGCTCGTCACGCCTTGGAAAAAAGCGGCCAAGGACAATGTCACCTCGGTTCTTTATTTGAAGCCGAGCGACACCTCTCCCGCCGTCGCTTTGCTGCAGCCCGGCGTCCTCGCGAATATCCGGTCCTGCGACAAGGTCTGGTGCCGGGTGAATGGCGAGGGATTCGACGGCTTCATCCACCAGACCGAGCTTTGGGGAGTCTACCCCAACGAGGTGATCGAGTGAGAGACGCTCAGGCCTTGGCGCGGAGCCGGATCACCACATCGATTCCGGCGATTTCCATCCCCTCGGGCGGCTCGGGGATAATCCCACGGTCGATGTCGAGCGCCGGAATATCGATCAGCGTATTCGAGCCTTGGATGATGAAATGATGGTGGTTCGACATATTGGTGTCGTAATAGACCTTGCTGCCGTCGACCGCCACTTCCCGCAGGAGACCCGCTTGCGTGAAGACGTGAAGACCGTTGTAGACCGTCGCGAGGGAGACGGGCACACGCAGCTCCTGCGCTTCTTCGTAAAGCTTTTCCGCCGTGAGATGCCGGTCGCCCTTGGAAAAGAGAAGCAAGCCGAGCGCCATGCGTTGGCGGGTGGGGCGCAGGCCCGACTGCTTGAGCTTGGTCCGCAAGGAATGGACTGGACAGCCAACCATCAAGGCGTCGAGCCGCCCCTGGGCCGTTAAAGCCTGCGGATTTTGGGTTTTCACGCATTGACCGGTCATAATAATCTTTGCAAAACCTTCGCTTGTACCGGGAAACTATAGAGTCGATCCCCTGGCTTCGCAAGCTTGGTGCCATTTTCGCGCGCGGCTTCGGAAGCCACCCCCTATCTTTCCAGGGATGGGAGCCCAAAACCGGCCTGATCGGCGGCTCCAAGCGCTTCCGGTCCTGGTTTCCCTGTGTTAATAGCCCGCTCTGTTGCGCCTTGGGCCCATCCGCCCGGGCTATGGTTTCTGATGAAAGTGCCCCATCAAATGAGCGAGCGCCGCTCCCATTTCGACTATGAAGACCTCCTGGCCTGCGGCCGTGGCGAACTTTTCGGAGCAGGCAATCCTCAATTGCCCCTGCCCCCAATGCTCATGTTCGACAGAATCACCGAAATTTCGGAGACGGGCGGCCCCTCGGGCAAGGGCTTCATCCGGGCGGAGTTCGATATTAATCCGGACCTCTGGTTCTTCGCCTGCCATTTCAAGAACGATCCTGTGATGCCGGGATGCCTGGGCCTCGATTCGCTCTGGCAATTGCTTGGATTCTATCTTGGCTGGCTCGACTTGAAGGGACGCGGCCGGGCGCTTGGCGTCGGCGAGGTGAAGTTCGCCGACCAAGTCCTGCCGAGCGTCAAGCGCGTGGTTTACGGCGTCGATCTCAAGCGCGTGTTCAAGACCAAGCTTGTCCTCGGCATCGCCGACGGCTGGCTTGAGGCGGATGGCAAAAAAATCTACGAAGCGAAAGATTTGCGGGTCGGCCTGTTTCAGCCTTCGCAAGCTCCCGCCTGACGCGCCGTGCGAGAGAGCGCTAAGAAATTAGAGCATGCCCTCGATCGAAATAGTCCTCCGCAACTTTTTCGAAGCGTGCTCTAGGGGGTAACCAACGAAGCGGCCTCGCACTATATTCAGCGTTGGCCTGGGAAATATGGCGAACAGGCCGCCTCTTTCCCTGATAAGAGACAACGCAACCTTTTGAAACGAACGCGGCAGCGCCTATTCCCGTCCCAGAAGCCCCCCCGCGGCTTCTGGGGAATTTGACGCAAGACCGGCAAAGCGGAGAAGCGTATGAGACGCGTAGTCGTCACGGGAATGGGTATCGTTTCCTCCATCGGGAATTCGGCCCAAGAAGTGCTCACCTCCTTGCGGGAGGCCAAGTCCGGCATTGTCCGCGCGGAACGCTTCGGCGAACTCGGATTCCGCTCGCAAGTCTGTGGCGCGCCCACGATCGATGTGGAAGCGTTCGTCGACCGGCGCGCGATGCGCTTTCACGGCGGCGGAACCGCCTGGGCGCATATTGCGATGGACCAAGCGATCCAAGATTCCGGTCTCACCCCGGAGGAAGTCTCCAACCCGCGCACCGGCATATTGGTCGGCTCCGGCGGGCCTTCCACGCGCTCGATCGTCGAGGCCGCCGACATTACGCGGACCAAGGGTCCCAAGCGCGTCGGCCCGTTCGCGGTTCCCAAAGCCATGTCGTCTGGCGTCTCCGCGACGCTCGCCACCTGGTTCAAGATCAAGGGCGCGAATTATTCGATCTCCTCGGCCTGCGCCACCTCCAATCATTGCATCGGCAACGCCTATGAAATGATTCAATACGGCAAGCAGGACATTATGTTCGCGGGCGGCTGCGAAGAGCTCGATTGGACGCTCTCCGTCCTGTTCGACGCCATGGGGGCGATGTCGTCGGGTTACAATGAAACCCCCGCCGTCGCGTCTCGCGCCTTCGACAAGAACCGCGACGGCTTCGTCATCGCGGGCGGCGCGGGCATGGTGGTCTTGGAAGAATACGAGCATGCCAAGGCCCGCGGAGCCCATATTTACGGGGAAATCGCTGGCTATGGCCTGACCTCCGACGGTTTCGACATGGTCGCTCCCTCGGGCGAGGGCGCTGAGCGCTGCATGCGCATGGCCATCGAAGGGATCAAAGCCCCCATCGATTACGTCAATCCGCACGCCACCGCGACGCCTGTCGGAGACGCCAAGGAAATCGCCGCTTTACGCAACGTATTCGGCAGCGGCGACAAGTCCCCGGCCATTGCCGCGACCAAGTCCCTGACCGGCCATTCGCTGGGCGCGACCGGCGTGCAAGAGGCGATCTACTGCCTCTTGATGATGAATAACGGCTTCATCTGCAAAAGCGCCCATATCGATGAAATCGATCCTGATTTCGCCGACATGAATATTGTGCGCGAACGCCGCGACAATCAAAACATCGGCGTCGCTTTGTCGAATTCCTTCGGTTTTGGCGGCACCAACGCCACGCTTGTCCTGAAACATGTCGACGTCTGAGAGCGCGCCCGTTTCCGCCGCGGGGCTGATGCGCGGCAAACGTGGGCTCATCATGGGCGTCGCCAACGATCATTCGATCGCTTGGGGCATCGCCGATGCGCTGCATGCGGAAGGCGCGGAACTCGCCTTCACCTATCAAGGCGAAGCTTTGGGCAAAAGGGTCAAACCCTTGGCGGCCAAGCTCGGCTCGTCCTTGGTTCTGCCTTGCGATGTCGAGGATCTCGCCTCGGTCGACGCCGTATTCGAGGCGCTGAAATCAAGCTGGGGCCAGCTCGATTTCGTGGTCCATTGCATCGCGTATTCCGCCAAGGCGGAACTCAAAGGCCTGTACGCTGATACGACTCGCGAAAACTTCATCCGCACGATGGTGATCTCGGCCTTTTCCTTCACGGAGATCGCCAACCGCGCCGCCCCCCTGATGAGCGCGGGCGGAAGCCTGGTAACGCTCACCTTCGGCGGCGCTACCCGCGTAATGCCGAATTATAACGTCATGGGCGTCGCCAAGGCGGCGCTCGAAGCCAGCGTGCGCTATCTCGCCGCCGATTTCGGACCGCGGGGAATCCGCGTCAATGCGATTTCAGCAGGCCCGGTGCGGACCTTGGCGGGCGCCGGCATCACCGATGCCCGATACATGTTCAACTTCCAAAAAGCGCATGCGCCCCTGCGCCGGACGGTGACGATCGAAGATACAGGCGGCTCGGCTCTGTATCTCCTGTCGCATCTCTCGAGCGGCGTGACCGGCGAAATTCATTATGTCGATTCCGGCTATAATATCATTTCCATGCCGAATCCCGCCGATCTGAAGGCGGCGGAATAGAGCACCTAGAAAAAGCTCTAAAGCTTCTTCAGCACAAGGCTCCGGCCCTCGGCGGGATCCTTCAACCACGTTCCATCCGGTTGCAAATCCAGATGCGTCGTATGGCCGGCCTTGGCCGTCAGCACCAAACGGCCATTGACGATCTGCCAAGCCACGGGATCGAAGACGACAATCCCCTGGTCTCGGCACGCCGGCGCCAAAGCCGCGCGGTCCCCGCCCCTGACCTTGGTCTGATTGTCGAGAGTCAGCATGCAACCGGTGTCGTGCGTCTTATCCCGCAAAATCGCATACCGGCCCGCGAGTTCGGAAGGGCGGACGGCGATAACAGGCTTCCTTGGCTGCACAGGTTGTGCGAGCGGTGCCGGTGGCGCTGGCTGCGCGGCCAACTCGATGATCGCCGGTTTGCCGGGTTGCGCGGTTTCGGCGGCGGGATCGATGCTAACCGCGTTGCGCCCCGTCGAATGGACCGGGACGAGCTTGTAGGACGCCCCGTCGGAACCTAGCCCCCTGAACGCATCGCCCTCGCGCGACAAATCGAGCACGGACTCGCCGTCCGGCGTGGTCAAGGCGAGGTGAGTCGAATCGGTCATGCTCCAACCTCCGGCCTTGCCGAGAATAGGCATGGCGCGCCGGCACGCGGGCGGAATTCCGGCAATGAAATCACCCTGTCCGGACCTTTCCGCATTGAGGCTGATCCGGCACGCCCGTGGGCCTTGATCGCGCGTGATCTCCCACACGCCCGCGATGCCGGGAGATTCCGCCGCCATGGCGGCCGTGCTCACGAAGAGCGCGGCCAAAGCGGCGAGCACGAAGCCGGTACTGCCGGCGGCTGGGTTTGTCCGCTCGCCAGGCGAAATAAACGGCTTCGTCGAGATCATCCGCATCGTTTCTGCTCCGGGCCAGGCGTATGGAAATCTGTTTGACACGATTCGCCGGAATGGCGCTTACGGCCGAGGGGAAACACGCGGCCAAGGCGTTTCCGGCACCGGCGTCAAAACGCCCTTCCGGTCGGCCCAAGCCAACACATTATCCACGACGAGTTGCGCCATGGCGGCCCGCGTGACATGCGACGCCGAGCCAACATGGGGCAAGAGCAGGGTGTTTTCGAGGGCGATCAGCGCCGCGGGCACGTGAGGCTCCGCCTCGAAGACATCGAGACCCGCGCCAAGGATCACATGATCCCGCAGAGCCGCGATCAGCGCTTGCTCGTCGACCAGGGAGCCCCTGGCGATATTGATCAAAATGCCCTCGGGTCCAAGCGCCTCGAGCACTGCCGCGTTTACGATATGCCGGGTTTCCGGCGTCGCCGGCGCGGCTACCATGAGAATATCGGACGCGCGCGCCAGGCCGATGACGTCAGCGTGGTAGGCGAAAGCAACATCCTCACGGGGGCGCCTGTTGTAATAGGCGACTTCGATGCCGAAGGACGCCGCGCGCGTGGCGATCGCGAGGCCGATCCGTCCGAGCCCGAGAATACCAAGCCGCCGGCCCCGCAAAGAGGCCGTCAGCGGAAACGGCTTTTCCTGCCAATGGCCCGCCCTGAGATAAGCATCGGCCCGCGGAATTTGCCGGACGGTGGCGAGCAAAAGCCCGATGGCGAGATCGGCGACCTCGTCATTCAATACATCCGGCGTATGGGTCACGACAATCCCATGCGCGGCGGCCCATTTGGCATCGATGGCGTCGTAGCCCACCCCGAAATGCGCGATGAGTTCGAGATCCGGCAACCGTCCCAGCAAGGCCGCGTCAATCTTACGCTGACCGAGCCCGCCCGTGACCAGGACTTTGACACCGGGGCCAATGGCGGCGAGGAAGCTCTCCTCGTCCGCGGCCTCGTAAAGACGATGCAACGTGAACCGCCGCCCAAGCGCGGCCTCGATCAGCGGATTGGTCGGCGCGGATAAGAGAATATCGTAGGACGGCAAACTGGGACCCCCTGTGAGACCAGCGCATGAACCGCAACCCAGGCCCAAAACCTCGCCAAAATCAACGCGGCCATCAGACCGGCGGACCGAATGACGCAGCAGGCCGCCGCCATGGGCGGGGGAACTTGCGTGGGACCACCCACGCAAGCTTGCTCAGGCGCTGAGACCGGCCAACAAGCTCGGCAGATCGAGCGGGCGAAATCCATAATGGTTCAGCCAGCGAATGTCGCTTTCGAAAAAGGCGCGCAGATCCGGCATGCCATATTTCAACATGGCGATGCGGTCGATCCCGATGCCCCAGGCGAAACCTTGGTAGACCTCGGGATCGATCCCACAGGCGGTCAGCACATTGGGATGCACCATGCCGCATCCCAAAATCTCGAGCCAATCCTCGCCCTCGCCGAAACGGATCTCGCCGCCGCGCCGGGAACAGCGGATATCCACCTCCATCGACGGTTCGGTGAAAGGGAAAAAGCTTGGCCGGAACCGCATGGTCACTTCGGGCACTTCGAAGAAAGCCTTGCAGAATTCCTCCAAGATCCATTTGAGATTGCCAAGATTGGCGTGGCGGTCGATCACCAAGCCCTCGACCTGATGGAACATCGGCGTATGCGTCTGGTCGGAATCGCAGCGATAGGTCCGGCCGGGGCAAATGATTCGAATCGGCGGCTGCTGCACCAGCATGGTGCGCACTTGCACCGGGCTCGTATGGGTGCGCAACAAGGCGCGCGAACCATCGGCGCCGGGCGGAAAGAAAAACGTGTCGTGCATTTCGCGCGCGGGATGATCCGGCGGAAAATTCAGCTTGGTGAAATTGAAATCGTCGGTCTCGATATCCGGACCTTCGGCGATGGCGAAACCCATATCGGCGAAGATCGCGGCCAGCTCGTCCATGACCTGGGTAATCGGATGGATCCGGCCGCTGTCGAGGGGGCTAGGCCGCACGGGCAAGGTCACGTCGACGACCTCGGCCTTAAGACGCGCCTCGAGGGCGGCTTGCTTCAAGACCTCGCGCCGGGCCTCGAAGGCCTCGACGATCCGGTCCTTGAGAAGATTGATCGCCGCGCCGCGAACCTTACGGTCCTCCGGCGCCATTTTACCAAGCGTGGCGAGCAGAGCCGACACACTCCCCTTTTTGCCTAACGCGGCGAGGCGCACGGCCTCCAGGCCGGCCTCATCGGCGGCCGAGGCGATGGATTCGAGGGTTTCGTTTTCGAGAGCAGCGAGATCGGACATGGCTTCCAAACGTCAAAAATACCCCTCCATCTGCCACGCCAGGGCAACCCCTGTCGAGACCAAGGTGCGGGGACGGCCAAATCTCAAAAAGAAGCGCGAGGAATTTTCACCAAAGCCGCCGCCCCTCCCCTCTTCGAACATACCGGACTTGACTCGCGGACGATGGCGCCAGACCGTCACACCGATTAAAATGGAGCAGCCACCCCGCTCGAAAGGTTATCGCGTGGAATTTCCCTATCCCGTCCTCGCCGCCGATATTGGCGGCACGAACGCGCGGTTCGCGCTTATCGCGGAGCCGGGAGACAGCCCCTCGCACGCCGTTCACCGCCCGACGCGCGGCTTTCCCGATCTCGAATCCGCGATCGAGGACGCGTTGCCGGAGTTGCCGGACACGCCGCGCTCCATCATCGCCTGCGCCGCCGGTCCCGTCGAAGGCCGCCGCGTGGTGATGACCAATGCCAATTGGACCATCGACGGCGCCGGCGTGGCCAAGGCACTTGGTTTGCGGCAAGGCCTGCTTTTGAACGATTTCGAAGCGCAGGCCCTGAGTCTTCCCATCATCCGGGACGAATGGGTCGAGACGATCGGCAAGGCCCGCCCAAAGGCGCAAGGCACCAAGCTCATCTTGGGGCCGGGAACCGGACTCGGCGTGGCCGCCTTGCTCGAAATCGGCGGCAAGCATTTCGCGCTGGCGTCGGAAGCGGGCCATGTCGATTTCGGGCCCATGGGCAGCGAGGAATCCGCGATCTGGCCGCATTTGCCGATGACGCCTCTCGGCCGGATCAGCGCGGAGTTCCTCATGTCGGGACCAGGTCTCGTGCGGCTGCATCAGGCGCGGCTGACATCGCAAGGCCTGATCGCGTCCCGGACGCTCGACGAAATGCACCTGGTGGAACAAGGTCGAGCCAATCCCCATGGCGAGGAAGCCAACACCATCCGGCTATTCTGGCGCCTCACCGCGCGTTTCGCGGGCGACATGGCGCTGGCCTTTCTCGCCACGGGCGGGGTCACCTTTTCCGGCGGCGTCCTGCCCCGCGTGATCGCGTTCGCGGATCCCACGGTGTTCCGCGCCCGCTTCGAGGACAAAGCGCCGTTTGGCGAGCTGCTGCGCAAAATCGACACCCGGCTCATCGTCGCAAACGATACGGTCTTGCACGGCATGAACGCCATCGCCGCCCGCCCGGATGATTATGCAATCGACTATGCCGGCCGGGCGTGGTGCTGACCAAAACACATCGGCAGCTCCGGCTGGGCATTTCTTTCCGAAATCACCGCGCCGGCCGGCAACAGGCTGGCGCAAGCGAGGCTCTTTAGGTTTGCTCCTCGATACCTCACGGCCTCACCCTCAAGGTGCGGCGGCAAGACGAGGGTCCGTTCCAAAGTTGCTGCGCGCAAAACAACCGATGTGGTGCCGGTTGCGTGACGGCCAGAGCCGAGGTGGATAACATTCATGACGCAACAAGTTCACAAGCTGGCCTTGCCGCAAGATATGGCGCCATCGAGTTTTAGCGAAGCAGACAAGGCTTTTTATTGCGCAAAACAATTTGGATATCGCGCGCCAGCTGCTCCAAGCCTTTGAAAACAGCCTCGACCGCCGCAACCGGACGATCCTGGACCAGATCGGCGATATCCGGGCCCTGCTCATCGGAGAGCGGGCTCCGGCCAACACCATCAAGCTCGTGACGGACTATCCCGTTGCCTGTAAAAGCAACGATCATATCAAGCCGCGCGGCACCAAGGACGACAACACGCGCAGCATGAGGTTCTGCCGGGCCGTGGAAAACCACTTTGGCCGGCCGGTTTCGGCGCTCGATCTCGGCTGCGCGGGCGGCGGTTTGGTCTTCGATTTCCTGGTCCGCGGTCATCGCGCTTTCGGACTCGAAGGCAGCGATTATTCAATCAAATCGCAACGCGCGGAATGGCGGATCATCGGCGATTATCTCGAGACGTGCGATATCACCAAGCCCTTCAAGCTGATCGATACCGGGAGCGGCAAGGCCCATAAATTCGACGTCGTCACCATGTGGGAAGTGCTGGAACATATTCACGAAAGCGATCTTCCCCAGCTCTTCGCCAACGTCAAGGCGCACCTCGCACCGAACGGTATTTTCGTCGGTTCGGCCGCGACTTACGACGATATCGCCAACGGGGTCAGCTATCATCCGACCGTCAAGCAGGAATCATGGTGGCAAGAGCGTGTGCGCGAATTCGGCCTTCAATTCATCGAAAAATCAATGTTCGGCTTCGGTGATTTTGTGCGCGGGAGCGGCAACATCCACTCCTATTATGACGCCAATTTCAACACGAATCCGGAATTAGGCTTCCATTTCGTCATGACCCACGCCGGTAAGAAACCATCGCGCGGCAGGAAAAATACCAGCGTGGAAGCAACCGCTTGATTTGAAGGGGTTGAGCGCATTTCACCCCCCGGGGAAAGCACTCTAACTTCGTTCAAAGAGAGCAATCTCTCATCACTTGGGTGGTCTCCGCCCAAGTGATGAGCCCTTTTAAGCCGCGTAGGACGCCGGTTCCTGCGCGAGGATGGCGTAAATCGCCAGAGGGTCGCGCGTGCCGCGGATCTTCGCGGTGATGCTGGGCGAACGCAGAAGCCGGGCAGCCTTCGCCAGCGCCTTTAAATGATCGGCCCCTGCGCTTTCCGGCGCGATCAAAAGCAAAACGAGATCGACGGGCTCGCCGTCCAGGGACTCGAAATCGACCGGCCGGTCCAATCGGGCGAACACCCCGAAAATACGGTCGACCTTGGCCAGCTTGCCATGGGGAATCGCGATGCCGTTGCCGACACCCGTCGATCCCAACCTCTCGCGCTGAAGCAAGGAATCGAAAATCTCACGCGCGGGGACGCCGCACAGGCGCGATGCGGCTTCGCTCAAATCCTGCAAAACCTGTTTTTTGGAGCCCGCCTTGAGAGACGGCAGGACGGCGTCACGCGTTATGAGATTGGTCAGGGTCATTTTGAATTCGATCCAAGCGGCGACGGCCTCACAAACACAACACGAACATGTTGGCTCTTGGAAATGGCGGACGGATGTTCAATCACCGGGGAAGCCTTTGGTCATCTGCGAAAAGATCTTCACGCACGCCCACCCCAAGGGATAGCGGCACGCATCGCGCCTTAGGAGCAAGAACAGTACCGGTTTCGCCCGTGCATATAGCACCCCTCGAGAAAAACCCGTCAGTTTCATTTTCGCATGCATATCATGCAAGTCCACGCCTTGCGCAAGGCTCGCCGGAAGGAAGCATGCCGCCAAGGATCGGCGCGCCGGCCTAATTCCGAGGCGCCGCAAAGAGTTGCCGGACTGCCACCGTTTTGCGTCTTTCGGCTTATCCACTTCTTTTGACCAAAACGAGGCCCGCCTTGGCCTTGACAGCAAAGACGAACGCGGCATGCATTATTTTAAATTATAGTGATTTTATGGACTTAATTCTAGAAAAAAATTCCATCCTGCTTAAGGCCACGGCCATGGTCCGGTTTCCTTTTCGATACCAGGCAGCTTTTTTGAATCCATCAATTTCGGCGCGAGTTCAGCAGCTTGCTTCGCCTCCCACAAGGCGGAGAGGAATCGCGCACCCAGTAAGTTGAGCAAAAGCGAGTATTTTTAAACCGGTAGGCTGCTCGAAAATAAACCGGACAGCCGTGGCGCAAGGCGGGGCATGACGGGGCTGGAACCATTGATCGTCCCGTCATGCCCCAAGCGCTTATCCCTTGGGTGGGCGCCCCCAAGGGATAAGAGATCGCTCTCTCAATCAGAAATTAGAGCGTGTCCACGATCCAAAAGTCTGCAACTTTCGTGGGAAATGCACTAAGCAGCCGGATCGATCCACCCGATATTGCCGTCGGGGCGGCGATAGACAATGTTGATCCGCTTGTTTTCGGCATAACGGAAAATCACGACGGAGCGAGCCGTATCGTCCAATTCCCGTACGGCGGAGGCGACCGTCATGACCTTGAAGCCATTGGCCGGCTCGGCAATGACGGCCGGAAAGGTTTCTTCGGGCGCCTCATCGTCGAGATCGTCCAACGCTTCGCCGGCAGGCAGGGGATGGAGATCGCCCTCTTCGCGCCGGCCCTCGTAGGCGTTGCTGGCGTGATGACCGGCAAGCCGCTTTTTGTGGCGCCGGAGACGCTTCTCGATCCGCTCCGCCGCCCGGTCGAAGCTCATATAGGGATCATGAGCCACCGCCTCGACTTGCAAGGTAGTCCCTGAATTTAGAAATAGCGTGCAATCCGACCGGTAGCCCGACCCCTCGGGCTCGATCGTCACATGACCGGAAGGAGAACCTGCATTGTATTTCGCGACAACCCCATCGATGCGAGCCTGAACATGACTGCGAAGGGACTCGCCAATTGCAAGATTTTTTCCCGAAATGCGCAATGTCATCAGCACAGCCTCCATCTTTATGTGAATGCTTCTCGAGCGGCATGACACCTGGTCTCGCGTGGAATGCACTCACCATTTCAGGGGAAGCGTTTCGCGACGCAGGCTGGTTCCATCCCGCTGGGAATCATCAGGATCGCCCAGCCTCGGCCGGACGGACAGGCAGCGTACGAAGGGGGAATCGAGCGGTCAATGACCGTTTCAGGATAGAGGAGAGTCTGTTCGGGATAGGCGAGAGCCTGTCCGGGATAGAGTGGAGCTTGGCGACTCAGCGGAGCTCCCGCTATCATGAGCCATGTCTATCGTAACGCCGAAAACCGCGCTGCGCGGCTTCGATATCGATTTCTTCGATGTCGTTCATGCAGGCGAGACCTACCGGGTGAGGATCAAGCGCGTCGCGACGGCTCGCCGCTACACGTTGCGTGTGCGCGCGGCGACGCGCGATGTCGTGCTGACATTGCCGCCGCGCGGCTCCCTCTCGCGGGCGAAGCTATTTGTCGAACGCCATTCGGATTGGGTGAAATCCCGGCTCGCCCGTCTGCCCGTCCCGACGCCTTTTGGTCCCAGCGCCCTGATCCCTCTGCGCGGGTCCTTGCATGAAATTTCGCATCGGCCGGGCGCGCGCGGCACGGTCTGGATCGAGCAGCCGGAATCCAGCGGCGGGGCCCATCCCAAGCTCTGCGTCAGCGGCGAAGCGCCCTTTGTCGCCCGCCGCGTCCAGGATTTTCTCGTGCGGGAGGCCAAGCGCGATCTCGCCGCGGCCGTGGATCGCCATACGAAAGCGATTGGCGCCACGGCGCGGCGAATCGGCCTCCGCGATACGACCAGCCGCTGGGGCTCCTGCTCTTCGGCCGGCTCCCTCAACTTCTCCTGGCGCCTGATCATGGCGCCGTCCTTCGTGCTCGACTATCTCGCCGCTCACGAAGTCGCCCATCTCGTCCATATGAATCATTCGGCGGAGTTTTGGGTACTGGCGCAGCGGCTCGCCCCCGAATTGGAACGCGCGGAAGCCTGGCTGAAAGTGCATGGCACCGGGCTGATGCGTTTTGGCGCCGGCGGGACGGAGGCTTGAACGCGTTCCACTTGGGTGGACTCGCCCGTACGATAAGAACTCGCTCTGTAAGCCGAAAAGGCTCTAGCGCCTGATCGCGGTGATATAACAAGGCCGCCGCCCCTCCGCGATGGCCTTGCGCTCGTAGCGGGTGCCCGGCCAATCCGGCCAAGGGCTCCGCCAATCCGCGGCAGCGCTATCGCGCCAGATAAAATCGGGCGAACGCAGCAAACGCGCCAACGTCCAGCCGCAGAGGTCGTCGATATCGGTGGCGAAACGGAACTCGGCCCCGCTGCGCATCACCCGCGCGAGCCGGACCAGCATCTCGTCCGAAATGAACCGTCGCTTGCGTTGCCGCCGTTTCGGCCAGGGATCGGGATAAAATAGAAAGACGCGGCCGATGCTCGCGGCGGGAAGCACGTCGATCAGCTCGCCGGCATCGCCGCAATGCAGCCGGATATTATCGAAATCGCCGGCCGCCAGATCGGCCAAGGCCCGCGCCATGCCGTTCAAGAAGGGCTCGCAACCGATCAGCCCCACGCCGGGATGACGCGCGGCCGCGGAGAGGAGATGCTCGCCGCCGCCAAACCCGATTTCCAGCCAAATTTCGTCCGGCGCGCGCGGAAACAGAACGGCGGGGGCGGGGATGGGCGCGGAAACGTCGAGGGCAAGCCGGGGCAGCAGGGTGCGGACCAGCTCGCGCTGATAATGCGCCAGCGGCTTGCCGCAACGGCGTCCATGCAGGACCGATGAAACCGGACGATCCGGATTTTCACGCATAGGTTCGCCAAGCTCACCCTGAGCGAGCAGGCGGGCCGCCCTCGCCCTCGCCTTCACGGCCCTTCTACGCCGCCACGGCGTCTTTCAAGCGGCCCACGAGATCGGTCTTCTCCCAAGAGAACCCGCCGTCGGCGTCGGGGGCGCGGCCGAAATGGCCGTAGGCCGCGGTACGCGCGTAGATCGGCTTGTTGAGCTGGAGATGCTCGCGGATGCCGCGCGGCGACAGGCGCATGATATGACCCAGCGCGATCTCGAGCTTGTCCTCGGCAACCTTGCCCGTGCCGTGCAGATCGACATAGATCGACAACGGCTCGGCAACGCCGATCGCGTAAGAGAGCTGAATGGTGCAGCGGTCGGCGAGACCGGCCGCCACGACGTTCTTGGCGAGATAGCGGGCGGCATAAGCGGCCGAGCGGTCGACCTTGGTCGGATCCTTGCCCGAGAAAGCGCCGCCGCCATGGGGTGCCGCGCCGCCGTAGGTGTCCACGATGATTTTACGGCCGGTCAGGCCGGTATCGCCGTCGGGGCCGCCGATCACGAATTTACCGGTCGGATTGATGTGCCACACCGTCTCGTCGTTGATCCAGCCTTGCGGCAGGGTCGCGCGGATGAAAGGCTCGACAATGCGGCGGACATCCGCGGAGGTCAGGGTTTCGTCCACATGCTGGGTCGAGAGCACGATTTGCGTGACGCCGACCGGCTTGCCGTCGACATAGCGCACGGTCACTTGGCTCTTGGCGTCCGGGCCGAGCTTGGCCGCTTCGCCCTCGCCGGCCTTGCGCGCCTTGGCGAGAACTTCGAGAATCTTGTGGGCATAATAGATCGGCGCCGGCATCAGCTCCGGCGTCTCGCGGCAGGCATAGCCGAACATGATGCCCTGATCGCCGGCGCCCTCGTCCTTGTTCCCGGCGGCATCGACACCTTGGGCGATATCGACGGACTGCTCATGCAACAGCACTTCGATCTCGGCCGTTTTCCAATGGAAACCGGCTTGCTCGTAACCAATGTCCTTGATCGCCTTGCGGGCGGCATTGATGATATCGGCCTTGTCGATGTGGGGACCACGGACCTCGCCCGCGATCACGACGCGGTTGGTGGTCGCCAAAGTCTCGCAAGCGACCCGAATGTCATAGGGATTAATGCCTTCAGCCGCGCCGCGCGTGAAGAACAGATCGACGATTTCGTCGGAAATGCGGTCACAGACCTTGTCGGGATGGCCTTCGGAAACGGACTCACTCGTAAATAGGTAATTCGCGCGGGCCAAGATCGTCTCCGGAAGCTCGAGTCATCTGTGAATTCAGCCGGGAGCCATAAGCAAGGCGCCGCGTCAAGGCAAGCCCCTAAGCAGACTTGGACGGATGGTCCCACGCGGAGGCCGGCTTAGGTTTTGTTTTAGCGCCGCGTTTTACCGGACAGCCGAGACCGTTTCTCCGGGCTGTGCTCAAGGCTTAAGCCACGGACCTAATCGCAAACTTCAGCCCCTCGGCGAGTTCGCCGATTTCGGACTCGCCGATGATCAGCGGCGGGGCCACGACGAGCGAATCGCCCGCCGCCCGCAGGAGAACGCCAGCGCGGTCGAAGGCATTGGCCACGGTATCGTAGCCGCGTTTCCCTGGCGCGCCGGCGATGGGTGCGAGTTCCACCGCGGCGGCGAGACCCACGCTGCGGATATCGACGACATTCGGCTCGCCGCGAAGCGCATGGATCGCCTTGGCGAGAACCGGCTCCAACTCGCGGGACCGCTCGAAAAGCCGTTCCTCCCGGTAAAGGTCGAGCGTCGCGAGAGCGGCGGCGCAGGCGAGCGGATGGGCCGAATAGGTATAGCCGTGGAACAGCTCCACGGCATAATCCGGTCCCTTCATGAAGGCGTCGTGGATGTGCTTGCGCACGATCACGCCGCCCATCGGCACCGTGCCCGACGTGACCCCCTTGGCGAAAGTGATCATATCCGGCACCACGCCATAACGCTCCGCCGCGAAACCAACGCCCAACCGGCCAAAGCCCGTGATCACCTCGTCGAAGATCAAGAGAATGCCGTATTTGTCGCAAATTTCACGCAGCCGCTTCAAATAGCCCTTGGGCGACGGCAAAACACCGGTCGAACCGCCCATCGGCTCGACGATGACGGCGGCAATGGTCGAGGCGTCGTGCAGCCCAACCAGCCGTTCCAAATCTTCAGCGAGATGACCGCCCCACTCCGGCTCGCCCACGGTGAAGGCCTGCTCGGCCCGGTTATAAGTCGTGGGCAAATGATCGACACCGGCAAGCAGCGCCCCGAAAATCTTGCGATTGGCCACCATGCCGCCAACCGCGGTGCCGCCAAACCCGACGCCGTGATAGCCGCGCTCGCGTCCGATCAGACGCTGGCGGGCGCCTTGGCCGGTCACATTGTGAAACCCCAGCGCGATCTTCAGCGCGGTATCGACCGATTCGGACCCGGAATTGGTGAAAAAGACATGGTCAAGATCGCCCGGCGCCAAAGCCGCGATCCTCGTAGCCAAGGTGAAGGCCTGGGGATGGCTGAACTGAAATGGCGGCGCGAAATCGAGTTTCCGCGCTTGTTCCTGGATGGCCTTCACGATCGGCGCGCGGCCATGGCCCGCATTGCAGCACCACAGACCCGAGGTTCCGTCGAGAATGCTGCGGCCATCGGCGCTGAGATACCGGGTGCCTTCGGCGCCGGTCAGGAGACGGGGCGCCTTCTTGAACGCCCGGTTCGAGGTGTATGGCAGCCAAAACGCTTCGAGATCGTTAGGCTGGACAACGGCTTGGCCGGGGGAGACCGGGGTGGCTGGCGAAGACATGAGAGATTCCGCTGGGATCGAGGCATCGAGACAATGAACGCACGCGGCAAACCGCGAACTGGAACACACCTTGATCCGGGCGCCAAACCCTGGTCAAGAACAACCTTTCCTCACCACGGGACCAACCTCCAGGCGGACCATGACCTCGACCCCGGACACATCTCGCGCAGCCTTGCCCTCGCTGGATCACGGTCTCTCCGTCCTCGCGGGGGCCTATGACCTGATCCTCTGCGATGTCTGGGGCGTCATCCACAACGGCGTGGCGTATCATCCGGCCGCCGTGGATGCCCTGCGGCGCTTCCGGCGCGGCGGCGGCACCGTGGTGCTCGTCACCAACGCGCCCGCGCCGGCCAAAAACGTCATCGGACGCATGGCGTCCCTCGGCGCGCCGCCGGACTTTTTCGATGCGGTGGCGACATCGGGCGACGTGACCGCCACGCTGATCGCCGAGGCCGGGTGTCCGCCAGTCTATAATATTGGTCCAACCGGAGAGCTCGATCTCTACAAGGAAGCAGCCCGGCTCGGGCCCCGCGCGCCTGATCTCGTGGACGTCGCCGCGGCAGGTCTCGCCGTCGCGATCGGCGTCTCGCAAGACCCCGGCGTACAACTCGAAGACTACGATGCGAGCCTCCGCCAGCTGCAGGCCCGCGGCCTCATCATGATCTGCGCCAATCCCGATATCGTCGTCGAAGTTGGCAACCGGATGGAATATTGCGCCGGCGCCATCGCCGAACGCTACGAGGGCATGGGCGGCACCGTCATCCAGGCCGGCAAGCCATTTCCCGCGATTTACGAGCGTGCCCTACGCCTCGTCCGCGATAAGACGGGAGACGTTCCACGCCGTCGCATCCTGGCAATCGGCGATGCCATGCATACCGACATGCAAGGCGCGCATAACCAAGGGATCGACGCCTTGTTCATCACATCGGGGATTCACTGGGCCGAACTACATGGCGCCGGGCGGGGCTCGCCGTTAGATCGAGCCGCGCTGCGCCAGTTCCTCGACGCGCGAACAGCCAAACCCATCGCGGCGATGGGCGCATTGGTCTGGGAAATTTGACGATTAAGCCGCTTCGACCATCGAGAAAACGGCGTCGATCTTGGACTTTAGCGTTGCCGCATTGAACGGCTTCACGATGTAATGGCTGACGCCCGCCTGGCGGGCGGCCACGATATTATCGGTCTTCGATTCCGCCGTGACCATAATGAAGGGCACATTCGCCGAAGCCGTGCCCGCGCGTACTTTCTCGAGCAGCTGGAACCCAGTCATCGGCTCCATATTCCAGTCCGAAATAATCAAGCCATATTGTTTTTGCTGGATCTTTTCGAGCGCGGCCTCGCCATTCGCGGCATCGTCGACATTTTCGAACCCGATTTGCTTCAGCAGGCCGCGCATGATGCGGACCATGGTGTGATAATCGTCGACCACGAGAATGGGCATGTTGATATCGACGGTCATAATCCAAGTCTCCGGTCCGGCGCGGTGACGGGATAATGAGCCGGAAAGGTTGATAAACCATTCCCTCCGCCCTCTCGAAAATGGGGTTCTCGCGTGCTTCGCTCGTCACGCACGGCGCTTGACGCGGACCCGCTGCTCGCGGCAGGGTCCGCCCGCAATTGGCGCGGCAGCCGCCGTCCGCCCCCCATTCCGGTCAAGACCCTGACAAAGCGTCATTTTACTCTCGCCCTCGATCCCCTCGCCCCGCCCCCCGGTTTGGAGCGGGCGATCCTCGCGATCGGGAATTTCGACGGCATCCACCGTGGCCACGTCGCCGTGATCCATCGCGCCCAGGCTTTGGCGGCCGCGCGCGGCCTGCCCTGCGCCGTCCTGACCTTCGAACCTCATCCCAGCGATTTTTTTGGCGGCTTGGGCACGATCTTCCGTCTCAGTCCGCTCGAGACCAAGGCCGCCTTGGTGGAAAAACTCGGCATCGACGGGATGATCGTCCTGACCTTCGACGCTGCTTTGGCAAGCCTTCCCGCGGAGGATTTCGTCCGCGACATTCTGGTCAAACGGCTCGGCGCCGGCGGGGTGATCGCGGGTTACGATTTCCATTTCGGATATAAACGCGGGGGCACGCCGGCCTTTTTGAAAGCCGCCGGCGAGACCTATGGCTTTACCGTCGAGATCGTCGAGCGGATCGATTCCGACGAGTCCGGCGCCATTCAAATCGCCTCCTCCACCGCCACCCGCGCCGCCCTGGAGGCCGGCGACATCGCCCAAGCCACCGCCTTGCTCGGCCACCCCTATGTCATCTCCGGCCCCGTCCTGCCGGGAGCGCAACTCGGCCGGACGCTCGGCTTCCCCACTGCCAACATCCAAGCGCCTCCGAGCTGCCGCCTGCGCCACGGCATCTATGCGGTGCGCGCCGAAGTCGAGGGCGAGACCTACGACGGCGTCGCCAGCTACGGCCGCCGCCCCACCGTCGACAACGGCGCCCCGCTGCTCGAGACCTTCCTGTTCGATTTCTCCGGCGATCTCTACGGGAAAGTGATGCACGTCTCCTTCATCGCCTGGATCCGGCCGGAGGAGAAGTTCGAGAGCCTGGAGGCGCTGACCGCGCAGATCGCGCGCGACGCGGAGGAGGCGCGGAGGATTTTGAAGGGGACAGCGTAGAAAGCGCCTCGTTTATGCGGGAAGCTGAAAACGATATAATTCGGCACAAAACTATTTTCGAAGTTATTGCGTACGAAACGATAATATCAAACACAAAGCATTCATGCACGGCGCTTGCAATGCGCGGCCGCCAGTATCGCACCCGGGACCGGTATCTCCTCCCTATCATAGGGCCGCCTATCACAGGGCCGCGAATACATTTCTCTTTTAAGCGGGGCGTACGGCGCGGTTTGATTTGGATTCGCCGGTAAATCGAAACTAAAAATCCATTGACTTGGATCCTTACGAAAGAGACCCTCGAACCCGGAATAATGCTGAAAAAGCACGGCAGCTGAAGACCCGATGCAGCGCCACCGGAGAGAACTTTATGACGACGCAAAAACTGCATCTCGAAACGCTCGCCATTCACGCCGGTTGGCGTTCCGACCCCGCGACGGGCGCGGTGGCCGTGCCGATCTATCAGACGACCTCCTACCAATTCCGCGATACCGCGCATGCCGAAGCCTTGTTCGGGCTTCAAGAGCTCGGCAATATTTATACCCGCATCGGCAATCCGACCACCGATGTCCTGGAAAAACGCATCGCGGCGCTGGAAGGCGGAGCCGCCGCGCTCGCCGTCGCCTCGGGGCAAGCGGCGAGCGCCATCGCGGTGCAAAATCTCGCCCATGCCGGCGACAATATCGTCAGCTCGACGGACCTTTACGGTGGGACATGGGCGCTTTTCGCCAATACTTTGAAGGAACAAGGCATCGAGGTTCGTTTCGTCGATCCGGTCGACCCCGAAAATTTCCGGCGCGCGACTGACGAGCGCACCCGTGCCTATTATGCCGAGACCTTGCCAAACCCCAAGCTCGCCGTCTTTCCCATTGCCGAAGTCGCCGCGATTGGCAAAACGTTTGGGATTCCCCTCATCGTCGATAATACCGCCGCCCCTCTTCTGAGCCGCCCGCTCGAGCATGGCGCGGCGATCGTCGTGCATTCCACCACGAAATACCTCGGCGGTCACGGCACCTCGATCGGGGGCATTATCGTCGATGGCGGCACGTTCGATTGGGAAGCCCATCCCGCCAGGCAACCGGCTCTGCATACGCCGGATCCCGGCTATCACGGCGCCATTTGGGCCGAGGCCGCGAAGCCGCTCGGCCCCATCGCCTATATTCTTCGCGCGCGCGTCCGCCTCTTGCGCGATCTCGGAGCGGCAATCTCGCCATTCAATGCGTTCCAGACCTTACAGGGCATCGAAACGTTGCCTTTGCGCATCGCGCGCCATTCCGAGAATGCGCTGGCGGTTGCACGCTTTCTCAGCGCGCGCCCGGAGGTCACACGGGTCATTCATCCCTCGCTGCAAACCGGCCTCCAGAAAGAACGGGCGGATCGCTACCTCTCGGGCGGCTATGGCGGCTTGGTGGGGTTTGAACTCGCGGCAGGGCGCGAAGCCGGACGCCGGTTCATCGAGGCGCTGCAACTCTTCTACCACGTCGCCAATATCGGCGACGTGCGCAGCCTCGCCATTCATCCGGCGACGACGACCCATTCGCAATTGACGGCCGAGGAGCAACATTCCTCCGGCGTGTCGCCCGGCTATGTCAGACTCTCGTTGGGTCTCGAACATATCGGCGACATCATCGCCGACGTGGAACGCGGATTGAACGCGGCGGGTAAGGTTGCATAGACGGACGGAGCGAAGCCGCCGTCAAACCATCCCGCCCAGCTCCGTGCCGCTATCATATTGCGCGACCGTCGCCAAATCCTTGTCGCCGCGGCCGGAGATGTTGACCACCATCAAGTGATCGCGCGCGCGGTCCTGCGCCACCTCGAACACCCGTGCCAGGGCATGCGCGGGCTCGAGCGCGGGGATGATCCCCTCGAGCCTGGCGCAGCGGTGGAACGCTTCCACCGCCTCGGCATCGGTGGTGGAGAGATAGGTCACGCGGCCGGATTCCTTGAGCCAGGAATGTTCGGGGCCGATGCCGGGATAGTCGAGGCCGGCCGAAATGGAATGGCCTTCCTCGATCTGGCCGTCCGCGTCCATCAGGAGATAGGTACGGTTGCCGTGGAGCACGCCGGGGCGCCCGCCGGCCAGCGAGGCCGCGTGTTTCTTGTCGAGCCCAAAGCCCGCCGCCTCGACGCCGAAAAGTTCGACACTGGGGTCGTCCAGGAAGGGATGGAAAATCCCGATGGCATTGGAGCCGCCGCCGATACAGGCGAAGATCGAATCGGGCAGCCGCCCCTCGGCAGCCTGCATCTGCGCCTTGGTTTCCTCGCCGATCACGCATTGAAAATCGCGGACCATGGCGGGATAGGGATGCGGCCCGGCCGCCGTGCCGATGCAGTAAAACGTGTCGTCGACATGGGCGACCCAATCGCGCAGCGCCTCGTTCATCGCATCTTTCAGCGTGCGCGCGCCGGACTGCACGGGCACCACTTTCGCGCCCAGCACGTTCATGCGGTAGACGTTGGGCTTTTGCCGCTCGACATCCACCGCGCCCATATAGACGATACATTCCAGCCCGAAGCGCGCGCAGGCGGTGGCGGTGGCGACGCCATGCTGGCCGGCGCCCGTCTCGGCGATGATGCGCTTCTTGCCCATGCGACGCGCGAGCAGGATTTGGCCCAGCACATTGTTGATCTTATGCGCGCCGGTATGGTTCAGCTCCTCGCGCTTGAAATAGATTTTGGCGCCGCCGGATTTGCCGGCCGCACTGGCTTTCTCGCGCAAATGCTCCGTCAGCCGCTCTGCATAATAAAGCGGGCTGGGCCGTCCGACGTAATGGGTCAAGAGGTACTTGAACTCGGCTTGAAACGCCGGGTCGATCTTGGCGGCCTCGTAATGCGCCTCGAGATTGAGGATCAGCGGCATCAGAGTTTCCGCGACGAAACGGCCGCCGAATATGCCGAACCGGCCGTGCTCGTCGGGGCCATGGCGGAAGGAATTGGGAATGTCGATGGTCACGATGGCCGCCTATGTATGTTTGAAGGTTTGAGCTTTATCCGATTGCCGGGATCGATCCAAGCTCTTCGCCGGCCTTTCGCGCCAGCGCGACAAAGCGCGCGATTTTCTCCGGACTCTTGACGCCGGGGCTTGTCTCGACGCCGGAGGAGACGTCGACTCCCCGGGCACCGGTCTCGGCCAAAGCCTGGGCCACGTTCTTGCAGTTGAGACCGCCCGCCAGCAACCAAGGCTTGCGGATTTGCAGCCCCCGCAACAGCCGCCAATCGAAGGCGACGCCATTGCCGCCAGGCAGCACCGCATCGCCTGGCGCCCGCGCGTCGAACAGGAGATAATCGGCCACCACATCGAACCGCGCGGCCTCGATGAGGTCTCCGGCGGACGCCACCCGGATCGCCCGCATCACCGGCAGACCGAACCGCGCCCGGACGTAGGAGACCCGCTCCGGCGTTTCCTGCCCATGCAGTTGCAGCATATCCGGCGCCAAGGACTCGATGACCGCGGCAAGTCCGGCGTCGTCCGCGTCGACGGTAAGCGCGACCTTGCGCGCCCGCCCGGCCACGCGGGCGCCCAGCGCCTGCGCGCGATCCAGCGCGACATGCCGGGGGCTCGCCTCGAAGAACACGAAGCCGGCCATATCGGCGCCCGCTGAAAGCGCGGCATCGAGACCAGCGGCATCGGAAAGACCACAGATTTTGACGGTCAGCACGCGAGCCTTCAACCTCTTGAAAAGGGCTCCCTTGCCGGGAGCGCGAATAGGGCCCTAGATCTCAGGGGCCAGCGAATCCATATTTCGATTTTAGAGCGGGAAACATTCAGGTGCCGTCATCCCCAGGAAGCGCGCCGCGGGCTTGGGTCTCGAGGGGTCAAGCTTGGGTCTCGAGGAATGAGCGACCATGGTGAGGTCAAATAAACCCGCGCGGCGTCAAGGCATTGGGCCACAAGGCCAGAGCGCCCCCGTCGAAACGTCCTAGCGAACCAAGGTCCGGCTTTGCGTCCCGGCGGCTGGAACCTTCTCACGCAGCCGGGCTGCTTCCTCTTGCCATTGCTCCGCTTCGTTGCGCGCGGCCCTCGCCTTTCGCCGGTTAGACCCCTGCGAAAACCACGTCGCGGTGCCGCCGATGATCACCCCTACGATCAAAACCGCGAACATGACGGCGAAGAGCGGCGCTTTGACAAAGGCCCCGGACACGTCAGGCGACGAGAATGGATCGAAGGACACCGTCACGATGGCGCGATTTGCGATCGAGAACGCCAGGATCGCAACCCCAACCGGAACAAGAATGAGAAGCTTCAGAAACTTGACCATTCCGGATTCCAACTCCCTTTCCCGGCGCGATAGTTTTTCAAGCGCGGAGCACGTCTCCACGCACCGTGCTTTACGCCATACCCCGCCCTTAGGCTAGAAGTTAGACCGTCCCAACAAGGGGAAAGAACCGGGATCCTACGAGCTGAGATAACCCTCGTTCAGCCGCTCCCGCATTTCCTTGCCCGTCTTGAAGAAGGGCACGGACTTTTCTTCGACCTCGACATGAACGCCCGTGCGCGGATTGCGCCCGACCCGCGCATCCCGGCGCTTGACGGAAAACGCCCCGAAGCCCCGGAGTTCGACGCGATCCCCGCGCGCCAATGCTTTCGTGATCTCGTCGAGAATCGCATTCACGATCTTCTCGACGTCCCTGAGATAGAGGTGAGGATTACGATCCGCGATCCGTTGGATCAATTCTGACTTAATCATTCCGTCCTTCCCATCGGCCCATCTCTATAGGACGGCCCGATTTGCTTCGTCCGCATATTTACCCAACGACCCGGCCTAACGCATGGATACCGCCGCTGGTTCGCACCCGGCGGAAATAAACTTCCGGCCAGGCGTTCTTTAGGAGCAGGGTGAAAAATTAAACAAAATGAACCGGATGCCCGGTTCAATTCCCACTCTGAGCCTGCCAAATCGTCAACAGACCGTCAAGGGACTTCCCCTCCGCCAAGCGGCTTGCTTGCTCAATTACATCTGCTAAAGCCGGCAGGCCGAGGTCGCGCGCGCCGCCAGCCACGGCGCTAAATAGCCCAAAACCTGAAAATGGCGTGGATTTCTTCCAATCGACAATCGGAAGATTCTTGGCGATTCCGCGTGAAGTCTCGAGATATTGGATCGCCTCGCGTTCTTCGCCGAGACTGTCGACGAGATGCAGACCAAGACCCTGGCGCCCTGTGAAGACGCGGCCGTCGGAGACCGCGGCCAGGCCTGTGTCATCAAGCTTGCGGCGCTCCTTCACCAGCGTCTTGAACCAATCGTAACTGTCGGCGACCAACGCGGCGATGGCGGCCTGCGCCTCGGGCGACGTTGGCTCCAGCCCGTTCGGCGAGGCCTTGAGCGGGGAGGACTTAATCGTCTCCACCTTCACGCCAATCGTCTCCAGCGCTTTGGAAACATTGGGGAATTGGAACAGGACGCCAATCGATCCCACGAGCGACGTCCCTTGCGCGACGATATGGTCGGTCCCGATCGCCGCGATATAGCCCCCGGAGGCCGCGAGGCCCCGAACAACCGCCACGGTCGGCTTTTTCACGGCCACCCGGCGGATCGCCTCGTACAGCCGCTCCGCGCCCGCCGTCGTTCCGCCGGGGCTGTCAATCGAGATGATCGCCGCCTTGGCATTCGAGGTCTCGACATCGTGGAGAAGCTTGATCGTGTCGCGGTCGCCGGTAATGATCCCTTCGATGGAGACACGCGCGATATGCGGCACGAGGGAAGCCGCGCCGCCCCGTCCGCTCAACCGCCACCCGGCGGCCAAGATCGCCACGGCAAGGGTCACAAAAGCAGCGGCACGCCAGAAAGTGAGACGCCGTTGCAAACGGCGCCGGTCGACGAGTTGATCGGACGAAAGAGGCATGAAAACGTAATCCCAAGGACGAAACGAGCAAACGAGAACGAAACGAGCAAACGGCGGGAGTCACTTGGCGACCATATCCGGCAATAGCCGGGATCGCCATTTCTTTGAGCGTGACCCTTATCACAAATGACGGCGATCATCGCCGCGAACGGTCTCTTTGCGGAAAGACCGGGCATTTCCTCGATCACGAAAATCCGCGACTTTCGTGGGAAAGGCCCTAATCGGCGCCAACTCGATCCGCTGCCATCAAGGCGAGCCCCGAGGCCACCGACTGAAACGCATCGCCTTGATGGATTCGCTCGCCTGGAAAACGCCGGTCGAACAGCGCGCGCACGGCGGGCACGTAGGACGTGCCGCCGGTGATGAAGACCGCATCGACGCCGGAAGCCGTCAGACCGGCCAGTTGCAGCGCCTCGTCGATCGCGCCGTCGATCCGCGCGAGATCGGGGGCGATCCAACTTTCGAAATCCGCCCGCGTGACCTCCGTCTCGATCCGCACGCCTTCCCCTTCGAACAGCAGGGTCGCCCGGTCTTGGCGCGACAGGGCGGCCTTCAAATCGCCGATGACGCGATAAAGCGCGAAGCCCATGTCCATTTCGACGATGGTGGCGAGCGCCTCCAATTCCGTTTCGCGGTCGCTCACCGCCGCCAGTTTCCGCAATTCGCTCAAAGTCTCCCCGCTTTTCAGCCAGGAAAGCTGGTGCCATTGCGAAAAGGAGGCGTGATAGAAAGCGGGAATCGGCAAGCGCTTTTCAAACGAGCGGTAGGTCGCGCCCTTGCCCAGATGCGGCGCGACGGCATGATCGATGATGCGGTAATCGAATGTATCGCCGGCAATGCCGACCCCACTATGCGAAAGGGCCTTGGCCTCGAGCCGCCCGCCCGCGTGGGAAAACCGCATGAGCGAGAAATCGCTGGTGCCGCCGCCGAAATCGGCGACGAGCACGGTTTCGTCCCGCTGTAAATCGCGCGCATACCAATAAGCGGCCCCGAGCGGTTCGTAGGCGAGATCGATGTCTTGCAACCCGGCTTGGGAATAAGATGTCTCGAGGCGCGCGCAGGCCAAATCTTCGCTGGCATTGGAGCCGGCAAAGACGACCGGGCGCCCGCAGGCGACGGGACATTGGTCCGGCAGGCTGAACCCCTCGAGCAGATGGCCGAGAAAGGCCGCGACCAAATCCTCGATGGTGAAGCGCTTGCCGTAGAGCCTCGTCTCGGAAAACAAAGTGCTGGCGAGATGGGTCTTGAGCGATTGGACGAAACGTTGCTCGCCCACCGGTTTCGCGGCACGCGCAATCGCCTCCGGCCCGGCCACATGTTCAACCACCTTGCCCTCGCGCCAAAACGTCAGCGCGGTGCGGAATGTCGAGGTGGGCTCGGCCGCCGAGGGCCAGGTGAGGCTTTCGACCTCGCCGCCTGGAAAGGCCAAAGCGACCACGCTGTTCGTGGTGCCGAAATCCACGCCGATCCCGATGGGCTCGCGCGATGAACGCGTCATGGCAATCCCTGCCTGGAGAAAAGAAAAACCCGCGCGGAACGATCCGCGCGGGTCTCGATCACAAGGAGCCGGAGCTCCTGCTTATTCGTCGTCTTCCTTTTTCGGGGCATCGGCGGCACGGGCCTTCAAGGCCGCGCCGAGGATGTCGCCGAGCGAGGCGCCGGAATCGGCCGAGCCGTATTGCGCAATGGCTTCCTTTTCCTCAGCGAATTCGAGCGCCTTGATGGAAACGGAAATCTTGCGCGCGCGGCGGTCGAACTGGGTGATGCGGGCATCGACCTTTTCGCCGATGGCGAAACGCTCGGGCCGTTGATCAGCGCGGTCGCGCGCCAGTTCGTTGCGCTTGATGAAGGCGACGAGATCGGAGCCGGCAATCTTGACGTCGATGCCGCCTTCCTTCACGTCGATGACCTCGCACGTCACGACATTGCCTTTCTTCAGATCGCCCGCGCTGGCGTCCTCGCTCGCTTGCGGAGCGTGAGCATCGGCGCCGAGCTGCTTGATACCAAGCGAGATCCGCTCTTTCTCGGTATCGACGTCCAACACCTTGGCCCTGACGATATCGCCCTTCTTGAAGTCCTCGATCGCCTGTTCGCCAGGCTTGTTCCAATCGAGATCGGACAGATGGACCATGCCGTCGACATCGCCGTCGAGACCGATGAACAGACCGAATTCGGTCTTGTTCTTGACCTCGCCCTCGACCTCGGAACCGACTGGATATTTCTCGGCGAAGCTTTCCCACGGATTGGCGAGGGTCTGCTTGAGGCCGAGCGAAATCCGGCGCTTGACGGGATCGACTTCGAGAACCTGAACATCGACTTCCTGGCTCGTCGCGACGATCTTGCCGGGATGCACGTTCTTCTTGGTCCAGGACATTTCGGAGACGTGGATCAGACCTTCGATCCCGGCTTCCAGCTCGACGAACGCGCCGTAGTCGGTGATGTTGGTCACGCGGCCATGATGGCGCGAGTTGATCGGATATTTGGCCTCGATGCCCTGCCACGGATCCTCGAGCAGCTGCTTCATGCCGAGCGAGATGCGATGGGTCTCGTGATTGATCTTGATGATCTTGACCTTGACGGTCTGGCCGATCGTCAGCACCTCGGTCGGGTGGTTGACACGCCGCCACGCAATATCCGTGACGTGCAACAGGCCGTCGATTCCGCCCAGATCCACGAACGCGCCGTAATCCGTGATGTTCTTCACGGTGCCGTCGATGACCTGACCTTCTTCGAGATTGGCCACGATTTCATGGCGCTGCTCGGCGCGGCTCTCTTCGAGGACCGTGCGGCGCGAGACCACGATGTTGCCGCGGCGGCGATCCATCTTGAGAATTTGGAACGGCTGCGGCACCTGCATCAGCGGGGTCACGTCGCGGATCGGCCGGATATCGACCTGGGAACGCGGCAAGAAGGCCACGGCGCCGTCGAGATCGACGGTAAAGCCGCCCTTGACCTGGTTGAAGATCACGCCTTCGACCTTTTCCTGGCGCTCGAAAGCCTTTTCGAGCTTGACCCAGCTTTCCTCGCGCCGCGCCTTGTCGCGCGAGATCACGGCTTCGCCGAGTGCGTTTTCGATGCGTTCGAGGTAAACCTCGACCTCGTCGCCAACCTTCACCGGGCCTTCGCGGCCGGGACCTTGGAATTCCTTGAGGGCGACACGCCCTTCCGTCTTCAAGCCGATGTCGATGACGGCGACATCTTTTTCAATGGCAACGACAATGCCCTTGATTACCGAGCCTTCGAAGGCTTCATTATCGCCGTAGCTCTCGTCGAGCAAAGAGGCGAAATCCTCACGCGATGGCGTGTAGGTCGAAACGTCTGACATTCATTCTCCTGAAAAGCCCTGAAAGGCTGCGCCGGCGGTTCGTGTTGTTGGGACGCTTCCTCCCACCGGTGTCCGTCAAATAACGAGACCACCGCGTTGCCGCGGGCCGGCGTAAGACGGCAAGAGAAAGCGAGCTAAGGGGGCTCATGTAGCAAGGCGCACGCGAAACGGCAAGAGTCGCGCGCGCTCTTTCGCAAACGCCCCCGGATTCGACATGACCGCGCCGGCTTCCGTCACGAACGGGCCGCGGACATATCGGGGAGGGACGTTGTAAACCCGCCAGGACGCGGATTGAAGAGACGGGGATTGAAGAATCGCTCCGGTCTCGTCCATATGCCTCCCCGCCCATCACTCGAGGGGCCGGCCCTGGCCCGTTCGAACATCGTCCCATGAGGCAGCCTCTTGCCGCCGGGATAAAGTTCGAACTTCATGATAAATCTTGCGAAAGGTCCCCGGATGACAAGCGTGCTCTCGCTCAAGATCGCGAAAGAATTGGGTGCGCGCGGCGAGCAGGTGGAAGCCGCCATCGCCTTGCTCGACGCCGGATCGACCGTGCCGTTCATCGCGCGATACCGCAAGGAAGCGACCGGGGCGCTGGACGACGCGCAATTGCGCACCTTGGAAGAGCGGCTGGGCTATCTCCGCGAGCTGGAGGAACGCCGCACGGCGATTCTCAAATCCATCCGCGAGCAAGGCAAGCTCGACGCCGCTCTGGAAGCCAGCATTATCGCCGCCGACAGCAAGGGCCGGCTGGAGGATATTTATCTCCCCTTCAAGCCAAAACGCCGCACCAAGGCGGAAATCGCCCGGGAAGCCGGCCTCGAACCGCTTGCAAGCCTCCTGCTCGGCGACCCCACGCAAGACCCCCGCGCAGCTGCGGAGGCCTTCCTGAATGCGGACAAAGGCATTGCCGACACCATGGCAGCCTTGGACGGCGCGCGCGCCATTCTGGTCGAGCGTTTTGCCGAAGACGCCGATCTCATCGGCTCGCTCCGCGAATTGATGTGGACCAGCGGGCGGCTGACCTCCCGCATGCGCGACGGCAAAAAGGAAACCGGCGCTAAATTCAGCGATTACTTCGATTTCGCGGAAGCTTTCGCAAAACTGCCCTCGCACCGGATTCTGGCTCTATTTCGCGGTGAAAAAGAAGAGATTCTCGATCTTTCCTTCGAGCCCGAGCCGCCATCCGCTACGCCGCCCACCGGCCCCAGCGCCTTCGAGCTGCGGATCATGCAAAAATTCGCCATCGCCGAGCGCGGACGGGCGGCGGACCGCTGGCTCGCCGAAACCGTCCGCTGGGCCTGGCGGACGAAAATCCTGGTTCACCTTACCGTCGATTTGCGGATGCGGCTTTGGAGCGCCGCCGAGGAAGAGGCCGTGCGGGTCTTTGCCGCCAATCTGCGCGATCTCCTGCTGGCCGCTCCTGCGGGGGCCCGCGCGGTCATGGGGCTCGATCCCGGTTTCCGTTCGGGGGTCAAGGTGGCGGTCGTCGATGCCACCGGCAAGGTTTTGGCCGCGACCGCCATCTATCCCCACGAACCGCAGCGGCGCTGGGACGAAGCTCTCGCCATTCTCGCCAGGCTGGCGTCGGAGCACCGCGTCGAGCTGATTGCAATCGGCAACGGCACGGCCTCGCGCGAAACGGACAGGCTCGCGAGCGAATTGGTGCGGCTGCGGCCCGAACTCAAAATGACCAAGGTGGTGGTCTCCGAGGCCGGCGCCTCGGTCTATTCGGCTTCGGCTTTTGCCTCGGAGGAACTGCCGGATCTCGACGTGACCTTGCGCGGCGCGGTTTCGATTGCCAGGCGGCTGCAAGATCCGCTCGCCGAACTCGTGAAGATCGACCCGAAATCCATCGGCGTCGGCCAATATCAGCACGATCTCAGCGAGACGAAACTCTCCCGCTCGCTCGACGCCGTGGTGGAAGATTGCGTGAACGGAGTCGGCGTCGATCTCAATACGGCCTCGGCGCCGCTGTTGGCGCGGGTGTCGGGCGTCGGCTCGAGCCTGGCGCAAAACATCGTCGCCCATCGCGATGCCAACGGCCCCTTCCGTTCCCGCAAGGCTTTGAAGGAGGTTCCCCGCCTTGGACCGAAGGCGTTCGAGCAATGCGCGGGCTTTCTCCGGATTACCGGCGGCGAGGATCCTCTCGATTCGTCCGGCGTGCATCCGGAAGCCTATCCCGTCGTCCGCAAGATCCTCGAGGCCGCCAACGACGACATCAAAGGGCTGATCGGCAATGCCGCCGCTCTGCGCAAACTCGATCCCCGCGCCTTCGCCAACGAGACTTTTGGCCTTCCGACCGTCACGGATATTTTGAAGGAACTGGAAAAGCCCGGCCGCGATCCCCGGCCGGCTTTCAAAGTGGCCGGCTTTCGGGACGGCGTGGAGACGCTGAACGACCTCGAGCCCGGCATGATCCTGGAAGGCACCGTGACGAATGTCGCCGCCTTCGGCGCTTTCGTCGACATTGGCGTGCATCAAGACGGCCTGATCCATGTTTCCGCCATGGCGAAGACCTTCATCAAGGATCCACGCCAGGTCGTGAAATCGGGCGAGACCGTACGGGTCAAGGTGCTGGAGGTCGACAAACCCCGCAAGCGCATTGCCCTGAGCTTGCGCCTCGACGACGAGGCCGTCGCCAAGCCCCGCGCCGCCGCGGCGAACATCCCCGCTGGGCAACCCGCACCGCGCCCGCAAGGCAAGAACACGCAAAACAAGGCCCCAGACGCGCCTGGCCAAAGCGCCTTGGCCGATGCCTTGCGCCGCGCGGCGGAAAGCCGGCGCAGCTAAAAGGGTTCCGAGTTAAGCGCCAACTCATTGAAAAACAAAGCGATTTACGATCACCTTGAGAGGTCCGCGGAGATGGAGACGCCCTCTTGGCCCGTTGGAGCGGCACGGTCGCTTGCGGTTCGCGTTGATTTATGCCGCGAGGCGATGCAAAGGTCTGACACCGCTCTGGCCGCCGGAAGGCCCAGGAGCACCCGGAGGAACGACAGATGAGCAAACTCGAACGGCCGCGCCAAATCATTGAATATTGCCTCAAGCCCCTCGCTCTCGATGAAACGTCGGATGCCTACAAGGAAACCTTCCGCCGTCTCGAGCATGTCATCAAGACGTTCCAGCTCGCCGCGGGTCGCGACAAGCCCCCCGTCGCGATCGATTTCTCGGAAATGCGGACGCTGACGATCAACGAGACCGCCCACGGGCACGACTAACCCAGTGGCCCCGGTTCGCCGCCTGTGCCGCGAACCGGGGACCGCCCGGTCTACCAAGACCCGGCGCGCGACCCGCCTTTGCAACGACGGGATCCTCGCGTAAGCTACACGCATGCGCCTCTAGCTCAGCTGGATAGAGTATCGGGCTTCGAACCCGAGGGTCGTAGGTTCGAATCCTACGGGGGCGCGCCAGCATTGTTTTTTTCAACGAGACTCATCCTGGAAACCTCCGGCGCGGCCGGAGACAGCGAACGCTTGCGTATCGTGAGCCTGGTCTTAACGCGCCGCCAAGGCTTGCGGCGCGAGATCGTTTTAGGTAATTTTACCTATATTTATTGACGATCGCCATCGGTAGCGGTGTCTTTACCTCGCGTGCTTCGAGCCGGTCCGGCCTCTTGCACAAGACGGCGAACCGCCGATGAAGCGCGACTTTTTCGAAAAGGACTTCGCGATCCGCTTTGGCCATTTGACATTCGCCGAGCGATCGAGATCGGCGAAAAGGGCCTTGTTTTCGGGAGGGGCACTGTCCTCATGCGCATGACAGATGGGGGCCGGCTGGAGCTCGAGGCTGATCGCGAGCACCTCCTCGCCTTGCTGTCCGTCGCCTATTCCGGGTCTATCCCCGCCGGCATCCTGTTCCCCATCGAAGCCGCCGCGAATTGCCTCGCGACGCTCGCAATTGACGGTTTTGTTGCTATAAAGACAACTGGTCATAGCAAATTTATCAGCCATGGTACCATGGATGGAATATGGATGATCCAAAACTATTTCGACGATTGGAAGGGATGAAAATGGGGTCTCGCACGACGGTCTTCGCTTGCGGTCTGATTGGGCTCGCCGGGTTCTCGCTTGCCGCGCATGCGGCGGATACGACTTCGGCTGGCCTCGTCGCGGCGGATCAAGACAAAGACAACTGGCTGATGAATGGACGCACCTATTCCAATTTGCGCTTCTCGCCGCTCGACCAGATCACGGACGGTAATGTCAAAGGTCTCGTCCCGAAATGGATCTACCAGACCGGTAAAGCAGCGACGTTCCAGGCCACCCCGATTGTCGCCGATGGCGTGATGTATCTGTCCGAGCCGATGTCCAGCGTCTCGGCGCTCGATGCCAGGACAGGCAAGAAGATTTGGCACTACGAGCACAAGGTCACCGTCAAGAAGATCTGCTGCGGACCGGCAAATCGCGGCGTCGCGATCGGCGACGGCAAGGTCTTCGTTGCCACCGTCGATGCCCATCTCGTCGCGCTCGACCAGAAAAACGGCCAGGTCGTTTGGGACGTCGTGCTGGCGACGCCCGCCGAGGCCACGGCCGAGGACAAAGCCGCGCTCGCCAAGATCAAGGAGACCGATGCGCGGGCGTCCTCGGGACAAAGCGGTGTCGGTGCCAATTCCGCGCCGCTTGTCTACGACGGCAAGGTTTTCATCGGGGTCACGGGGGTAGGCTATGGCCTCCATCTCGAAAGCGGTCGCCCTGGCGCGCCCCTTGGCACAGTCGTTGGCATCGCTGGAAATTCCGGCCAGACGGCGTTCCTCGCCGCCTTCGACGTGGCCACCGGCAACCGCGTCTGGCAATTCGATTCCACACAGGCCGGCTGGGAAGGACAATTCGCCAGCGAGACATCCTATGGCGTGCCGCTGCCGCGTGACATCCCTAGGGAAAAGGCGGAGATGGCCGGGCATGGCGACGCTTGGAAATACGGCGGGGGCACCGTTTGGCATACGCCGGCCCTCGATCCCGAGCTCGGGCTCCTCTATTTCGGCATCGGCAATCCCTCGCCCCAGGCAACGGGCACGGGGCGTCCCGGCGACAACCTCTGGACCGTTTCGCTCGTCGCGGTGGACGTGAAGACGGGCAAACTGCGTTGGGGTTTCCAGCAGGTGCCCCACGATCTCTGGGGCTACGATGTCGCAAGCCCACCTTCCCTGTTCGACGTGACAATCGATGGTCAAAGCGTGCCGGCCGCCGGGGAAGCCAGCAAGCTCGGGTGGTATTTCGTCAACGACCGGCGAGACGGTAAGCTTCTGTACAAATCCGAGCCGTTCGTGCCGCAGGAGAATCTGTTTAAAGCGCCAACACCCGAGGGCGTGACCATTTCGCCCGGTGTCGGCGGCGGCGCCAGCTGGTCGCCAGCCTCGGTCGATCGTGCGAAAGGCGTCGTCTATATCGCAGCCATGCACCTGCCGACGCTCTTCAAGACGGCCACGCTGCCCGCAGTCGGCGATAAGCCCGCCGTGGACTATACGACGGCCGATCCAGCCGATGTTCCCACATGGGGCACGCTGACCGCGCTCGACCTCAACCACGGCGGCAAGATCTTATGGCAGAAGAAGACGCCACAGCCGCTCATCGGCGGTGTCGTCGCCACGGCTGGCGGACTCGTTTTCACCGGCGAAGGCAATGGCGAATTCGACGCCTTCGACGCGGCATCGGGCGATCTGCTGTGGCACTTCAACTGCGGGGCCGGCGTCAACGCTCCCCCCATCACCTATGCCATCGATGGCAAACAATATGTCGCGGTCGCGGCCGGCGGTAGCGCCATCTGGGGCTATCCGCAGGGCGACGCCGTCGTCGTATTCGGATTGCCCTGACTCGTTTAATCTCGGTCGATCAAGACAAACTCGAAGTCGAACGGCGATTGCATATTGGGATGGGGCACGCCATGGCGCCGGTCCCAATAGGCGGTCCCGCGAAACTGGTCGCTTCGCCTCGAATATCCCGACACGTCAATTCCCGGCATTTTACGGCCATCCGGCGCCTACGAGCGCACTTCCCAACACGGCCTTTAGCCTGTGGGAAATTGAACCGTGCATACAAATCGGGGTAAGCTACAAATTCTAATACGCTCTTCGCAGTAAAGGACATTACGTTATAAAACACCGTAATTTATACAATAATTTAAATTTCCGTCTGCCATCAACCCGCAGAACATGGCTGACTCGAGCGATAATTTCGTGGCGATTCATTGTAGTACGCCTTAAAGCTCCGGCTAAAATGGGCGGCGTCCTTGAACCCCCAGCCGAATGAAATCTCTCCGATGCTACGCGATGCTTGTTGCTTCGATTGGAACGCCTCGCGGCACATCTCGAGACCGCGCCGCTTGATATAAGCCTCGACCGAGATGTCTTCGGCTTCGAACAAACGGCTGAGATAGCGGCGGCTGATGCCGGCTTCCGCCGCGATGCCGGCACAAGACAAATCGGGTTTACTCAATCGAAGTTCGATAATGTCCTTGATGCGCATGACCGTCAACGCGCGGCAGGTCGAGCTTTGGCGATCTCCAGATGGTCCCTCCTCGAGCGCGGAGGCCAGCAAGTCCAGCGCCTGAACAGCAAGCCGCGAAGCGAAATGCCGGTCCACGGACTCGGCCCTTTCCGGAAGCAGCCGCCAAAATCCCGCCATGATGCTCGAAACAGCATCGTCGCCTCGCAACAAGCGCCCGGTAAATCTCTCCAACCGCCCAAGCCGCCGCTCGAGGTGGTGGCGTCCCATTTTCACGACGAGCTGGCTTCCTTTTTGGGGAACATCAATACGATACGGACGCGAACCATCGTATAAGCAACAATCCCCAGGCTGAAGATACGCCGAGGCGCGACCCTGCTGAAGGCACACCGCGCCTGTTAGTTGAATGCTCAGCATGAAGTCGTCGCTCTGCGCGCGCTTGATGATGGCATCGTTTCTGAAAACGGTACACTCACCGGTATTTATCGTGATGAGCTTTAAATCGGCTAACTCGACAGAGCTCATATCTGCTTCAAAGCGGTTTTTATCGCGTGGTACACAATTCAATTCTAGGAATACACTGGATGCCACGGACCTCCAATATTCCTTTTTATCCCTAGGATGCACGTCATTTGTTGAAAAAAACTCCATGACGATCCTTCATTTGCTTTGGACGGCCTCATTTTAGTGGGCCGGGGTTTATGCTATTTCATGGACTGTCCGAGCCAGAGGGCTGGCGATGCTTGGTTGGAGACGTAAATAGGAAGGCTATGTTCGGAGCTGCCATTTTCTGCTTGAAACTCGCGGATTGAGGCCGGCGGGAGATTCCAGTGGATGCGACCGCACATTCCCCGCCTAACCATTACGCAACTGACGATGACACCACTACCTAAAGTAGTAAACTTAAAAAATTTAAATCGATAGAAGAAAATTATTATTCGGGCCTTCCCGTAGTCTCAGGCGCCAATTTCCTCTCGGACGCGCGAGCCTGATGAACCCGGCCGGCGCTGCGGGACAATGACCGCGAACGGCAATCCGCCGGGAAACAGCCCATCATCAAATCGCGGAAAGTTGTATTTTTGGGCCGCGCTCGACATCCACCGCGAGTGACGTCGCCACGCCGCGCGGGAAGGATTCACGACGCGCCAATCGTCCTGTCCGCTTCCCGCCGTCACTGATCCAGCCAAGGCCGCCGCGTTCGGTCCCGGCCATGCGATTGCCGGACCTCGATCGGCCGGACGGCATCAATCGCAGGAATATTAGCAAGCAATTACATGATGTTAAACAGGTTGAAAACGCCCCGGACCAGCTTTGTGGCGTGCAAGATTTTGTGCTCGCTGGCTCAAATCGCCAGTGCGGCGATCGGAGATAACCAAGACCGCGAAAAGTGAAGGATGCAGGTTAGAGAGGCATGATGAGTGGCCTAAACATGTTGGAAGCTGAGGTCGCGCGTGATCTTTCGCGATTGCAATACCCTTCTCAATCATGGGTTCGGCCGCGCTTCCTCGCTGGGGAAAAGGTGTTCGACGTCGTCATCGTCGGCGGCGGCCAATGCGGTTTGTCCGTCGCCTTTGGCCTATTGCTCGAGCGCGTCGACAATATTTTAGTGCTGGACGCGAATGAGAGCGGGTTCGAGGGGCCTTGGCTCAATTATGCGAGAATGCCGACGCTACGGACCGGCAAGACCCTGACGGGGCCTGATTTCGGGATCCCGAGTTTGACGCCTCAAGCATGGTTCGAAGCGGAATACGGCGCGAACGCGTGGAGTGAAATAACAAAAATTCCTCGCGAGGACTGGCAACGTTACCTCAATTGGTTTTCGAGGACGTTGAACTTGCCCATTCGCAGTGGTTGCAAGGTGGAACTCATCGAGCCGTGCGATTCCGATCTCCTGTGTGTCCACGTCGCGTCGCCGGACGGCCCCCAGCGAATTTTCGCGCGGAAAATCGTTCTGGCCACCGGAATGGAGGGGAACGGAAATCTTCTCATTCCCGAAAACGTCCGGGCGCTCCCAAGCTCAATCCGCGCGCATGCGGCTGAGCCGATCGATTTCACCGGTCTGCGGGAGAAGCGGGTTGCCGTGCTCGGGTCGGGCGCCTCGGCTTTTGACAATGCAAAGGCCGCGCTCCAAGCGGGCGCCGCGCATGTGTCCGTCCTGGCGCGCCGTGACAAGCTCCCAACAATCAATCCAGCAAACTGGATCCAGTTCAGCGGCTTTCTCGGCCATTTCGCGGATATGCCGGAAAATCGGCGCTATGAATTTCTCAGCCAGCTATTCCGGCATCGCCAACCCGCGACGCAAGCGCAGTACGACTTCTGCATGTCGCAGTCCAATTTTTCCCTGAGGTTGAACGTCGATACCGGTAGAATCCATAGCGAAGGCCAGAGCGTCCGGGCGCCGCTCGGCGATACCTACGAAAACTTCGATTTTTTGATATCCGCCACCGGCTTCGAAGTGAACATCGACAACCGGCCGGAGCTTAGCCTCTTCAAGGGCCAGATCGCGCTCTGGGGAGACAAGTTCACACCCGGGCAAGCTCCCGCCAATAGTCCGATTGCCCGCTTTCCCTATCTTGGCGGCGGTACGGCTCGAAACGGATGGTATCCGCATTGACGCGCGCATTATTTCTCGACGACATCGATTTATATTACGAAGACCTTACTTCATACAATGATCAAGAATTAAAAACGAAGTAAATGGAGCGCCGCAATGTATTTTATGCAATCAAGCGCGCGACATGACCTTACACTGACGACCAATCCGCTCGGCTGCTCACCGCTCATCCCGGTGCAGGAACACGCCGGCGACAATCTCGCGCACTATCCTTCCAAAGAAAATATTGCGCTAAAAGCGGCACTGGCGGAAAAAACCGGCCTGACGCCAGCCAATATAATTCTTGGAGCGGGCATCGACGGTTTGCTTTTCGCGATTTTCGGCTCTTGCCTCCTGGCAGGCTCGACCGTTGTCGCGCCCGAAGTCACTTTCCCAAAAGTGGCCACCATCGTTTCGCGTTTCGGCTCCACGCTTCGATTCGTCAAAATGAAGCAGGGCCTGGAGACCGATTTCGATGCGATGAAAAGCGCTGCCGGCTCGGCGAGCATCACCTATCTCGCAAATCCAAACAACCCGACAGGGATTGTCGAGAAACAGTCCGAAATTCGCCGGCTATGCGAGGCGGCGCGCGGATCCGTCGTCGTCGACGAAGCGAACGGCGAATTCGACGATTCGGAATCGTGCTTGGGATTGATTCACGACATCCCCAATCTGATCGTCTTGAGAACCTTCTCCAAGGCATATGGCCTTGCTTGCCTGCGTGTCGGCTATTGCGCCGCGAACGAACAAATTATCGCGCAACTCGAAGCGCGATCGCCGAGATTTCCGGTCTCCGGACTCAGCGCGCGGATTGCGCTGATCGGGCTCAACGACGACAACCATATTCAGCGAACGGTGGAACACGTCGGCACGCAAACCAAAATGCTTGTCGCAGCGCTTCGGTCGAGGGGCATATGGTGCTCCGCATCCACCGCCAATTGCTTCGTCATGCACCTTCCACCGCAGCTTGGATCCGGACCAGATTTTCTAGCTTTCTGCGCCGAAAACGGAATTTCATTGGTGCCTGGCGAGGAATTCGGCCTCTCGAAGAACCATTTTCGCGTCGCCCCACAGCTCAACGAAGGAAGTGCCGCCTTAATTGCGGCAATAGACACGTTTGTCCATACCCGCATCCACGACTCCTCCTGATGCCCTGGATTGTGACTTTTATACCATGACGATTATAAAATATAGCGAGAACTAAAATACACAATACCATTATTATCATGCGAGAAAGCTTTGTGCGCACAACAATATCAGCTATTACTCGCTCTTAACGCTATATATATGCACTACAACACTAGAGTCCGTAAATACAACTTGTTTATTATAGGTTTTGGCACACATTTTATCGGTATACGAGAGAATATAAGAGACAACACTTCAAATGGAGCTTCGTGGACGAATGGCAAACAGCACGTATACCCAACAGACCAGCAAGCCATTGCACCCAAACATGAAAGAACCCGGCCCAAAACTATCGCGGCGAGTGGCCGTGATCGGCGCTGGCCCCGCCGGGCTGGCAACCATGAAGGAGCTGATGGAGCAAGGGCACGAGGTGTTTGCATTCGAGGCATCAATGGGCACCGGTGGCGTCTACCGGAGTCATTATGGCGCCCTGCGGCTGACGAGCAGCAACCTCACCACCAGCTTTGGCAGTTATTCCGACGGAAAAGAAGCGCAGCCCGTCATATGGAACCGCGATGAGTATCTCGCCTATCTCGACGCCTATGCGAAACGTTTTAACCTCTACGAGAATCTCCGGTTGGGCACCTTCGTTACCAGGGTCGAGCCTCTTCCGCAAACCAAATCGTGGCGCGTCCATTGGCGCGATAGTTCGAACACAGACAATGTTGGTTTCGTCGAAGTGGATTGCGTCGCCATCTGCTCCGGCGTTCATTCCGAGCCGAAAATGCCTCATTTTCCCGGCCTCGAGACATTCGATGGCCGTATCCAGCACTCCTCGACTTTTTTGAGCGAGGAAAATCTGGAGGGGGGAACGCGTCCTAGTGATCGGCCTGGGAGAAAGCGGCTCCGATATCGCACTCTTGGCGGCGCGAACCGCCGGCGCGGTGGCTCTTTCGACTAGAAAAGGGCCGGGCTATGTGGTGCCGCGCCTTTTCGCGGGAAAGCCCACGGATCTCGATACGAACCGCTGTTACCACGCAATTCCACGAAAATACTCCAACAATCCCATTCTCCGGCTCAAAGTGAAACTCGAAAACATATATTTGGGAAGCCATGACGATAAAGCGGTGCTTGCCAAGACCAAAGAGATCAATGACCGCAGGGGGCGCTCGCCGTTCCAAAGGTTTGGGACCAAAAACACCTCGTTTGTCGAAGCGATGGTCCACTACGGCGCCGAGTATAAGCCTGACATCGCGTCGATATCGGGCAGGAAAGTCACGTTTAAGGACGGCTCCGAATTTATCGCCGACCGGATTGTCTTTTGCACGGGTTATCGCGCCCTCTATCCTTTCCTTGCGGAGTGTCCGCACCTTGCCGAAGGGGGCTCAAATCCGCGATTGATGTTCAAACGGATGATCCACCCAGACGCCGGCGCCGATATCGTTTGGATCGGCCTGGTGCGTCCGGGCTTTGGCAGCATTCCGCCGATGGCGGAAATGCAAGCCAGATATTTCGCGCAACTCGTCAGCGGAAAGCTTAGTCTGCCCCCCAAGGAGGTCATGATTGAAGACATAAAGCGGCAGGAACAGCTCGATATGGAACAATATCCCGATGACGCCGGCACGATAAAGCCGCTCACGGATTACTACCGGTTCATGAATGCCATGGCCGCCGAAATCGGTTGCGCTCCCTCCTTGTCCAAACTTTTTCTCACCTCGCCTCGCCTGTGGTTCAAGGTGCTTTTTGCGCCGCTCGCGGGCGTACAATTTCGTCTGAATGGCCCCGGAGCGGACCCGGTCCGCGCTCGCGCCGTGCTCGCGCGGACGCCGACCATGCCGTGGCCAGTGCTCGCATATGAATTTGCCTTTCTTTCAGCGTCAAAAGGCATTGATTTGCTTCAGAGTCTTGTGAAAGGGCGGGACGCCGGGCCTAAGAGATTTCCGGCAAATCCCGCTGGGACCGTCAAGCCGTAGACGTTCAAGCCACAACCCGAAAAGTCAGATCATAAACCAATATCGGTCTGTCCAAATATGCACCAATAATGCATGCGGCGCCACGAGCTCTTTTGCGTGAGCCGCGCATTTGTTAAGTGACAAGGTGATACGAAATGAATCATCAACTCGAGCAGTTCCTCCAAATCGTATTCGCCTTTGGCGTGGTTCTGACGGCCGCCCACACGTGCGGCCGGCTGATCCAATTTATCGGGCAGCCTAAAGTTGTCGGCGAGATGGTCGCCGGCGTCCTCCTGGGGCCTTCTCTCCTCGGAGGGATCGCACCGGACTGGTCCGCGGCGACCTTCAGTCCCGACGCGAGAAACGCCATCTTCATGCTCAGCCAGATCGGTCTCGCCGGCTACATGTTCCTCGTGGGTTGCGAACTGGACATGGGTTTGTTCAACAGAAAATCCCTGCAACGCGCCACAGCGCTGTCTCTCACCGGCATTATTCCTTCGATGATCATCGGCGGCATCTGCGGCGCGGTGTTTTTCAATCAGCTTGCAACGGGTTCGCGCCTGATCGGCGTCTGGGAATTCGCATTCTATATGGGCTCGGCGCTGTCGATTACGGCCTTCCCGATGCTCGCGCGCATCTTGGAAGAAAACGGCCTCGCCGCCGCGCCGATCGGCGTTCTCCCGATGTTGGCGGCCAGCATCGACGACGGGCTGGCATGGTGTTTACTTGCTTTGATTATCGCAATCGCCAAGTCCGAATCCCTTGCGAGCGGCCTTCTGCCGATTATCGGCGCCATCGGATTTTTTGCGACGTGCTTCTTCGTCCTGCGTCCGCTCCTGAGTTTCGCCACCCGTAAGGCCGAAGGGTGCGGCGCTCTCAATCAGGAGGAATTCGCCCTGGTGCTGGTCCTGCTGCTGGCGGCGATCTGGCTGACCGACCGTATCGGCATCTATTCGGTATTTGGCGGCTTCGCGCTCGGCGTCTGCATGCCGCGTAAGACTATTCTTCTGCGCGATATTCGCGCCCACATGTACCAATTCATCGTGGTGTTTTTTCTGCCGATGTTTTTCGCCAATTCCGGGTTGAATACCAACCTCGCGGCGGTCTTTTCAACAAGCTTGTTTCTCCCGTTCGTGGTGATCCTTTTTGCCTCGTTCCTCACGAAATATGTCTTCCGCACGGCGGCCATGCGCGCCAACGGCTTCGGCTGGCGCGAATCCTCAGCCATCGGCGGCCTGTTCAACGCCCGTGGCCTGATCCTTCTGATCTTCGCGAACATCGGCGTCGCCCACGGCCTGATCAACGGAGACGTTTTCACAATGCTCATGATCATCGCAATTCTGACGACAGCAGCGGCAATGCCGATCTTCAACTGGTCCTTGCGAGGCACTCCGTTGCTGGCCAACTCCCCGGCGGACGATTTGGTGGAGGCGCACGAAATATCCAGGACGATCCAAACCAGTTTCGCTGACGCACCAGCGCTTTAGAGCGCTTAGCCCTTGGGCGGAATCACCCAAGGGATAAGAAACCGGCCGCTTTATAAGAAATTAGGGCATGTCCTCCTTCACAAAAGCCTGCAACTTTCGTGGGAAATGCTCTAATCCGGGTCAATAGGAAGCGCCGCGATATCAACGCCGGAAAAATTGGTAATGCCGGGGTAACGGTCATCCCGGCGCGTGCCGTCCTTAATGACCTGCGCAACTTGCAAACCAGCCGAATGCGCGGCTTCCAACTCACGGGGATTGTCGGACAGGAAAAGAATATGGTGTGGTAACATACCAATCTCGCCGGCAATCCGCGAATAGGCGGCCGGATCGGTTTTGGCGCCAACCTCCGTGTCGTAATACCCGGAAAATAACGGCCTAATATCGCCGGCCTCGTTATACCCAAAGAATAGGTTTTGCGCCTGCACCGAGCCCGACGAATAGATATAAAGCGGCAGACCCGCGGCCTTCCAGCGCGTCAGCGCGGCCAGCGCATCGGGAAAGAGGTAGCCGCGATAAGCCCCAGATCGGTATCCGCTCTCCCAAATCAGACCTTGGAGTTTCTTGAGCGGCGGAATTTTCTCGTCGCGGTCCTGCCAGCCCATTAAGGCGGCGACGGGATCCCCGCCGTTCGCGAGCGCGGCGGCTTCGCTCAAAATCGCCGCCACGGCCGGCGTGCCGCGATGCTCAGCGGCAAAGGCCACGAGATGATCGCGCGAATAGGCAAAAAGCACGTCCCGGACGAAGGCCACGGGACTTATCGTACCTTCGATATCGAGAAGCACGGCATTGGCCGTGAAGCGTTGCGTGTTGGGCATCCGCGCGATCCAGCGTCAAGCCGCTTCGTATTTCGGGACCGTGCCGGAAATCGCGTCGCCGGTAAAGTGAGCCACCCATCCCGTCTCATCGGTAAAAAGCCGGATTACCGTGAAATTGGCCTGCGGGCCGCCATCGAACCAATGTTTGGTGCCCTTCGGCACCGAGAGAAGATCGCCGGCCGTGCCGACGACCTGATAAACCTTGTCGTCGATATGAAGGTAGAAGGCGCCGCTGCCCGCGACGAAAAACCGGACCTCGTCCTCGTCGTGAACATGTTCGGAGAGGAACTTTTCGCGCAATTGCGGCCAGTTCGGGTTGCCGGGGCGGATGTGGATGACATCGGCAGTGGCATATCCGCGCCCGGTCTTGAGCCGGTCGATCTCCGGCTTATAGGCGGCGAGAATTTCCTCGGACGTGGCTTCGGGCGTCAGTGGCTGCGCCGCCGTCCAGCGTTCGATCCGCGCGCCGGAGGCCGCGACTTCCCGCGCAATCGTGTCGAAATCCTGGGTGTCGAGGAGGATGTCCGCGGGATTGGCCGCGGAATAGACGATGAGCTGGGTCATGGCTGGTACGTTCTCGCGACAATAGTTTGTTGGAAAAGCACTTCGAGCGCTTCGAGATGGCGCGCGGCCTCCTTGTCGCTGCGTCCCCAGGCATAAAGCCCATGGCCAGCCAGGAGATAACCGGGCGCGCGAATATGTCCGGGCGCGGCGGGCGCGGCCAGACGCCCAGCCACGAGAATCGCGAGCGCGGCGGTATCTTGGTCGTTGTCGAAAACCGGCACTTCCACAATCGCCTCGTGGGAGGTCACGCCCGGCAGCGCCTTTTGTAACTCCCAACCCGCGAGATACACCACGCCGTCGCCGGCATGGGCTCTTGCGATCACCGTCGCATAAAGGCTGTGAACATGGAAAATCGCGCCGATTTCCGGGTTGTCCTGATAAAGCCGGACATGCAGCGACGCCTCGGCGGACGATCCCGGCAGCAACGGCCGATCGAGGGGTTGGATCAAAATATCGCCCGGCAAGAGCGCGCCTTTATCCACGCCGCTCCGGGTGATCGCAATATCGCCCCGGCCGGTCCGGACGGAGAAGTTACCCGACGTCGCGGGGACCCAATGCCGGGCGGAGGCCGAGCGGCCGGCGGAGATGACCGATGCCACCGCCACGTCCACGCCCTCATCCAGGTATTTTGCCAGTGAAACGCTCATGAATCCCACAATCTATCAATTTTGTGAAATTCAAATGACATAACTCGCCCCTGGAGGTAAAGGGGGGGAACGGACGAAGGACGACCAGCGGCTGGAAGCTCCAGCGGAGCACCTCGGACAGCCGCCATTGACACGGCCGCATCCTGGCCTAGTCTAGCCATTCGCGACGGTCCCTCAATCTGAGGGTGAAAAGGGAATGTGGTGCGGCGCTCCGGTGCCTAAGCCACGGCTGCCCCCGCAACTGTCAGTGGGTATGCGTGCCATAGGGCCACTGGGGAAACCTGGGAAGGCGGCGCGCTCATTCAACCCACGAGCCAGGAGACCTGCCGCCGCGAATCGAGATCAGCCGGGCGGGGTGTCCGTGGCCGATACGATGCCGGCTCGCGCCGGTGCTCTGGCGTCCTCGCACCCCTCTCGCGCATCCGCGCGCCGCCTTGACCTTTTGTCTTGGCTTATGACTTAGAGGTGTGAACCATGAACGCAGGCCCCTCCTCCACGCTCCGCAAAGTCCCGGTCACGATCGTCACCGGCTTTCTCGGCGCCGGCAAGACGACATTGATCCGCAATGTCTTGGACACGGCAAAAGGACGGCGGCTGGCGTTAATCATCAACGAATTCGGCGATATTGGCGTCGATGGCGATATTCTTCGTGGGTGCGGGATCGAGACCTGCCGCGAGGATGCGATCATCGAACTGGCCAATGGCTGCATCTGCTGCACCGTCGCGGATGATTTCATCCCCGCCATCGAAAAGCTTCTGGCGCTCGATCCGCCGCCCGAACATATTATTATCGAGACGTCAGGCCTCGCCTTGCCGAAACCGCTCATGAAAGCCTTCGATTGGCCGCCGGTGCGCCGCCGTCTCACAGTCGATGGCGTGATCGCGGTGGTCGACAGCGCCGCCGTCGCGGCCGGGCGCTTCGCGGACGATCCCGTAAAATTGGCGGCCCAACGCGCGGCCGACCCCAATGTGGATCACGACAATCCGCTGGAAGAAGTCTACGAGGATCAATTATTGTGCGCCGATCTCATCGTTCTCAATAAAACGGATCTGATCGACGCGGAAACCCGCGCGCGAGTCGAGGGCGATATCGCCGGCATCGTTCCCCGCGCCGTCAAAATCATCGCGGCCCGCGACGGGAAACTCGATGCGGCGCTGCTGCTGGGGCTCGATGCGAAGGCGGAGGACGATCTGGCAAACCGCCCCTCCCATCATGATTCCGAGCCAGATCACGATCATGACGATTTCGATTCCTTCGTTGTGCCGGTGACCATCATTGCGGAGCCCGAGAGTTTCCTGCGCAAGCTCGCCAGGCTCGCGGAAGACCACGACGTGCTGCGGATCAAGGGGTTCGTGGCCGTCGAGGGCAAGCCGATGCGGCTCTTGGTGCAAGGCGTCGGCACGCGCTTCGAGAAGAGCTTCGACCGTCTTTGGGGCCAAGGCGAAACGCGCCATGGGCGGCTCGTCGTGATCGGGGAAAAAGGCCTCGATCAAACCGCCATCCGTGAGGCTCTTGCAAGCTGATGCATCTGCTCCGAACGCAAGCGCGCAGCAATGACGAAGCCGAAGCCGCGGTGGACCTTGGTCAGACGCCGGGAGACATCGTGTTCCTGTCCTTCTCGGACAGCGATCTCGGCATTGTCGCGGGTTGCGCGGACGAAGCTTCGAGCCTGTTTAGCCTGCGATTGGCCTGCCTCTCGCAACTGCGTCATCCCTATTCCGTCGATCTTTATCTCGACGGCGTCGCGGCCAAGGCACGGTTTGTTCTCGTACGTTTGCTTGGCGGCCTCGATTATTGGCGCTATGGCATCGACGAACTCGCCCGGCTCGCGCGCGAAAAAGGGTTCGATCTCGCAATTTTGCCGGGCGATCACCGCGCGGACGAGCGGCTGGACGCAGCCTCGACGCTTCCGGCGACCGATCTCCGGCGGCTCTGGGCTTTTTTTCAAGAAGGCGGCCGCAACAATGCGGCCTCGCTCCTCGGCTGGATCGGCACGAGGCTTGGAAACCCTTGCCCATGGCGCGAGCCCGAACCGCTCGCCGCCGCCGGCCGTTTCGAAGCGGCCTGCCGCGCGCCGTCTAGCGGCACAGGCCTTGCCGCAATCGTTTTCTACCGCTCCCTGCTGCTCTCCGCCGATTTCGCACCCATTATAGCCCTGGCCGATGCGCTGGCCGCGCGCGGGCTCGGTATCATCGCGCTTTACGTCACAAGCCTCAAGGACGAGCGGGCCATCAAAGCCGTCACGGAAACCTTCGCGGCGGCGGCACCCGATATCGTTTTAAATACGACTGCTTTTTCCGCCCGGCTCGAGTCGGGATCGAGCGTTCTCGACGGCGCGAACGTTCCCGTTCTGCAGGTCATCCTGGCGGGAAGTACCGAGACGCAATGGCGAGCCAATCCGCGCGGACTCGGGGCCGCCGATCTCGCGATGAATGTCGTCTTGCCGGAAATGGATGGACGCCTCGTCACGGCGGCGATTTCCTGCAAAGCCGAAAGCACGCGCAGCGCCGCGCTGGAATTCACGCGTCTGATTCACCAGCCGCTCCCGTCGCGGGTCGAATTCGTGGCGCGGCTCGCGGCCAATTGGGTCCATTTACGCAAGACGCCCGCGGCAGACCGGCGGATCGCCTGCATTCTCTCGGATTATCCGCTACGCGGAGGCCGCGAGGGCTATGCTGTCGGCCTCGATACCCCCGCGAGCGTCACGGCCATCGCCCAAGCGCTAGGGAACGCGGGCTATACGATCGGCGCGCTGCCAGAGGGCCGCGAACTCATGGCGGCGCTCGCATCGCGGACCGGCGCGTCGCTGGCTCTTGACGAATATCGGCGCTTGCTCGCGGCTCTGCCCGAAGCCTTTACCAGCGAGGTCATGCGGCAATGGGGCGAGCCGGAAACGGACCCCGCCGTCGCCGATGGCGCTTTAAGATTCCGGCTGGTGCAAACCGGCCATTTGATCGTGGCGCTCCAGCCCAACCGGGGATCGCGCGCCGGCCGCAAGGCAGAATATCACGATCATGCGGTGCCGCCATGCCATGCCTATATCGGTTTTTATCTCTGGCTCCGCCATCACGTTCAAATCCATGCCGTGATCCAATGCGGGACGCACGGCACTTTGGAATGGTTGCCCGGCAAAGCAGTCGCATTAGATGAAAGCTGCGCGCCAGAGGTGCTGCTCGGGCCGGTTCCCCTGATCTATCCCTTCATCGTCAATAACCCCGGAGAGGCCTCGCAGGCCAAACGGCGCAATGCCGCGGTGACTATCGGCCATATGACGCCGCCCTTGATGGACGCGGGGCTCCATGGCGGCGTGAGGGAGATTGAAGCGCTTTTCGACGAATATGCCGAGGCCGAAAGCCTCGATCCCAAGCGCGCGAAGCTGATTGCCCGCACGATTTTGGAGCGCGCCGGCGAAACTGGCCTGGCGCAAGAATGCGGCATCGATTCCGCCAACGCCGAAGCGGCGCTCTTCCGTCTCGATGCCTGGCTTTGCGACATCAAGGAGATGCGGATTCGCGACGGGCTCCATACATTCGGCGTTTCCCCCGGCCCGGAGATTCGCGCGGCTCTGCCCCCCGGTGATCTCGACGCGCGCGAGGCCTGCGCCGTGGGTGAAATGGCGGGGCTTCTCGCGGCGCTCGATGGACGTTTCGTGCCGGGTGGGCCTGCTGGCGCCCCTTCGCGCGGCCGGCTCGATGTCATGCCCACCGGCCGCAATCTCTATTCGAGCGATCCGCGTGCCGTTCCGACCCAAACCGCTTATGAGATCGGCCGCCGCGCGGCGGACGAGATCGCGAACCGCCATGCGCAAGATCACGGGGAATTTCCGCGCGCCATCGTCATGGATATCTGGGCCAGCGCCACCATGCGCACCGGCGGCGAGGACTTCGCTCAAGCGCTCGTGCATCTCGGCGTGCGTCCACGTTGGGATCCGGCGACAGCGCGCGTCACCGGCTTCGAGATTCTCCCCTTTGCCAGCCTGGAGCGGCCCCGCGCCGATGTCACGTTGCGGATCTCCGGCCTTTTCCGCGATGTGTTTCCCGCGCAAATCACCTTGTTCGATCAAGCCGTGCGGGCCGTCGCTGAGCTTGACGAGGAGGATGAAATCAACCCCCTCGCCGCCGCCCGGCGCAAAACGCCCGGCGATCTCCACCGCCTGTTCGGGACGGCCCCTTCGCTTTACGGAATTGGCCTTGGGCATGAGATCGCGACCAATCCGATGATTGCACGAGATACTTTGGGGGCGGCCTATCTCGCCGCCGGTTCCCATGCCTATGGCGGCGCGGGCGCCGAGGCGACGGCCACGGGCGAGGCGTTCGCCACGCGGATCGCCGCCGCCAATGCTTTCGTTCACGCGCAAGACATGGCGGATCTCGACCTGCTCGACGCCGCCGCGACGGTCGAAGCCGTAGGTGGCTTTTCCGCGGCCGCCGCTTCGCTCGGCAACAGCCCCGCCCTCTATCAACTCGACAGTTCCAACACGAGCGCATTAAAAGCGCGGACGCTTGGGGAAGACGTCACGCGAACCGTGCGCGGACGGGCCTCCAACCCCAAATGGATCGCGGGGCAAATGCGTCATGGCCATCGCGGCGCGGCGGAGATCGCGGAAACCGCCGACAACCTTTTTGGATTGGCGATTTTGAGCGATGCCGTGACATCGCGCCATTTCGATCTCGTTTTCGCCGCAACCCTCGGGACTCCGGACGTCCGCGATTTCCTGCTGTCTGCCAACCCGGACGCGGCGCGGGCGATCGCCACACGCTTCCGCGATGCGGCGGCGCGTGGGCTCTGGACAAGCCGCCGGAATTCCGATTACGCCGCCATCGCCGAAATTCTCGGAGGCACGGCATGAAAGAGAATCTGCGCAAAGGCTGGTGTCCGGGCGCGCTGCGGCCGATGATGGCGCGGGATGGACTTCTCGTCCGGCTGCGCATCACCGGCGGCCGACTCGGCGCGGACAAAGCGCGCGCGCTCGCCGCCCTAGCGGAATTTTACGGCAATGGGCTGTTCGATCTGTCCGCCCGCGCGAACTTGCAAATGCGCGGCATCGGCGAAAGCGATCTGGCGCCCCTCCTCGACGCCTTGGCCGATCTCGATCTTCTCGACGATGATCCCGCGGGCGAAGCCGTTCGCAACGTGATCGCGAGCCCGCTGGCTGGCCTCGGCGGTGGTTTGGATATTGGCCCTCTTGTCGCGGCGCTCGAAGCGCGGCTTACGCGCGACCCTGCCCTTCATGCCTTGCCGGGCAAATTCGGCTTCCTCATCGACGATGGCGGCGATCCCTCGCTCGCCGGCGTTCCGGCCGATGTGCGTTTCGATGCCGTCCGCGAGGATATGTCCTGGCGGTTCTGGATTGGGCTCGGCGGCACCCGGGACCACGCCGAACCGCTTGGCTTTTGCGCGGCTGGCGAAATCGTCGAGGCAGCCAATTGGATCGGCCGCACGTTCCTCACGCTCGCGGAAAAAACACACCCGCGCGTCCGGCGCATGGAAGGCTTGATCGAACGATTGGGACGCTACCAAACCGCGCGGGCCTTCGGCGGGGACGGCGGCGCGCCGCGTTTGCCCTATAGCGGCGCCATTTTAAATCCGCCGCCGGTGGGATCGGCGGCCGCTGACGCTTACCCCGCGCTTGGCATAGCGGCGCCGTTTGGACGGCTCGATCATCAAATGCTGCGCGCCGCCGCGAATAGCGCGGACGAATCCGGAAACGGCGAATTGCGTCTGACACCCTGGCGTTGTCTCCTCTTGCCGAATGTCCGGTCGATACCCCGCGACAACCGCCTCGTCGCTGCTGGTTTCATTCTCGATCCAAGCGATGCCCGGCTGCGGATCGCGGCCTGCGCGGGCCAGGCAGGTTGCGAACACGCCTCGATGCCGACGCATGCCGACGCCGAAGCGCTCTGCGAGACCCTGCCCTATTTCGAAGGCGCGGCCATCGCCATTCACGTGTCCGGCTGCCAAAAGGGCTGCGCCAAGGCAAGCCGGACCGCGATTACCCTAGTGGGCCGGGACGGCCTTTATGATTTGATCGAAAACGGTAGGGCCTCGGACATTCCCTTGAAACGCGATCTCGATCTCGACAGCGCGCGAGCCGCCATTATCGCGCTAAGGAGACGGGCATGAGCGTGGGCACACTCCATATCGCAGGTCTCGGGCCGGGGCACGAAAGCTGGATCACGCCCGAAGTCACGGCGGCGCTGGCGCAGGCAACCGATCTCATCGGCTATGCCCCCTATCTCGCGCGGCTCACGCCTTCCCCTGGCCAAAGATTCCACGCCAGCGACAATCGCGTCGAACTCGACCGGGCGCGCCATGCGCTCGAGCTCACCGCCAGGGGGCACCGCGTCGTCGTCGTTTCCGGCGGAGATCCCGGTATTTTCGCGATGGCGGCGGCCGTCTTCGAGGCGATCGAGGCAGGGAACCCGGAATGGCGCGGTCTCGACATCACCGTCTGCCCCGGCATATCGGCGATGCAGGCCGCGGCCGCGCGTCTCGGAGCGCCGCTGGGGCATGATTTCTGCGCCATCTCCCTCTCCGGAAATCTCAAGCCATTTCCCTTGGTGATCAAACGAATCAAGGCCGCGGCCGAAGCCGATTTCGTCATTGCGCTTTACAATCCCGCCTCGAAAGCGCGCCCCGATGACATCCACGAAGCCTTTGCCGTTCTCCGCGCGGCGAAGGCTGGAAACACGGCGGTGATTTTCGCCCGCGCGATCGGGCGGCCCGGCGAGGCGGTCCACATCACGACATTGGCGGAAGCCGATCCCGCGCGCGCGGATATGAGCACGCTGGTGCTGATCGGCTCCAACGAAACGCGGCTTATCGAGCGGCCAGGCCTCGCGCCTTTCGTCTACACGCCGCGCAGCGCGGGGAGCCTATGATGAGCCTCGAGCGCCGCGATCACCTCGGCAATATCGCTCATCGCCGCCTGCCTCCCGGCGGGTTGGCGCACGAGAACGACCGGCAGTCCAAGCCGGCGCGCGGCCTCGAGCTTGCCCGCGGAGGCCGTGCCGCCGCTATTTTTCGTGACCAGAACCTCGACGCCATGCTCCCGCATCAAACGTTCCTCGTCCGCCGTTACGAAAGGGCCGCGCGCCTCGATGAAGCAAGCCGCGCGCAAGCCATGCCCGGCGCCCACGGGATCGATGGTGCGCACGAGATAAAAGTGCTGGGGCGCGCGCGCAAAGGCCGCGAGCTGCAACCGTCCCACCGTCAAAAACACACGGCGCGGGATTTCGCCCAAAGCCTCCGCCGCGGCGCGCATATCCGCCACCTCGGTCCAACGGTCGCCCTCTTGCGCCTGCCAGGCGGGGCGCGTCAGGCGGATCAGCGGGATCCCGGTTTGCTCGGCCGCCGCTTGGGCATTGCCGGACATTCGCTCCGCGAAAGGATGCGTGGCATCGACCATGACATCGATTGCGCTGGCGCGGAGATAATTCACCAATCCAGGGATCCCGCCGAAGCCCCCGGTCCGCACAAGCAGCGGCAGCGAAACGGGCGCGGCCGTGCGGCCGGCCAGCGACAAGACCGCATCGATCGACGAGCGCCCCGCGAGAGCCCGCGCCAAGGCGGAGGACTCGCTCGACCCGCCGAGGATCAAGACACGCAAGCGTTGCGCTCGAGGTTCCAATGACACGATTTCCTCCCTCAGAACCCTGGCTCTCGCTCGTCGGCATTGGCGAGGATGGCGCCGATGGTCTCTCCCATGCCGCGCGGACGTTACTTGCGCAAGCAGAGCTTGTCGTCGGTGGTGCCCGCCATCTGGCGCTGGCGGGGCCGTTGACGGCGGAAACGCTTGCGTGGCCCTCTCCGCTCGCGTCCGCGATTCCCGCCATTATCGCCCGCCGGGGCTCGCCGGTCTGCGTGCTCGCCTCGGGCGATCCGTTCTTCTATGGCGTCGGCAGCCTGCTCTGCGAACAAATTCCGTTGAGCGAAATGGTCTGTCTGCCCGCGCCCTCGAGCTTTAGCCTGGCCGCGGCGCGGCTCGGATGGTCTCTGCAAGCCTGCCGATTGGTTTCGGTGCACGGCCGCGATCTCCTGCGGCTCATACCCCATCTTCACCCCGGCGCCCAAATTCTCAGCCTAGCCTGGGACGAAACGACACCGGGGCGCATCGCGGCGCTGCTGCGCGAACGCGGATTTGGCGCCTCGCGCCTGCATGTCTTGGAAGCCTTGGGCGGCGCGCGGGAGCGGCACTTTTCCGCGCAAGCCGCGGATTTCGACGCGGTGCCGGGCGATCCCCTGAACATTGTCGCGATTGAAGTTGCGGCCGATCCCGGCGCGCGCATCGTTCCGCTCGGCACCGGCCTGCCCGACGATTGGTTCGAGAACGACGGTCAGATCACCAAGCGCGAAATTCGCGCCATGACGCTCGCCGCCTTGGCGCCGCGCCGGGGCGATCATTTGTGGGACGTCGGCGCGGGCGCCGGTTCGATTGCCATCGAATGGATGCTGCTCGATCCCGCCAACCGCGCGACAGCGATCGAAAAGGATGCCTCCCGCGCGGCCCGCATTGCCCGGAATGCCGCTTGGTTCGGGGTGCCGGATCTCAGCCTCGTCACGGGCCACGCGCCCGAGGCTTTAACCGGACTGACGGGGCCCGATGCCATATTCATCGGCGGCGGATCCGGCTCCGGCCCGCTTCTGGACATGGCCTATGCCGCTTTAGGCCCCGGCGGACGTCTCGTGGTGAATGCCGTGACCATCGAGACCCAAGCTTTGCTCATCGCGCGTTTTTCGGCGCAAGGCGGGGATCTCACCTCGATTGCGGTGGCGCGAGCGGATAAGATCGGCGGATTCCACGGCTGGCGTCCCGCTATGCCGGTGACACAATGGGCGATAACCAAACCATGATCGCGATTGGCGCGGGATGCCGCAAGGGCTGTCCGGCGGATGAAATTGTCGCCTTGATCCGCGAGGCGCTCAAATCCGTGCCGGGCACGCTTGCGCAGGGGCTTTTCACCATAGCTGAAAAAAGGGGCGAGCGGGGGCTTGAACAAGCCGCGGCAGAACTAGAGCTGCCTCTCGTGTTTCTCGATAAAGCCACGTTGCAAGGGGTGGCGGTCGAGGCGAGGTTCCATTCGCGCCGGGTGGAAGAAATGTACGGCCTGCCCTCCATCGCGGAGACGGCGGCTTTGGCCGGCGCGGGACAAGGCGCGATTTTGCTGGTGACGCGCCGCGCCTCGGCGAGCGCCACCTGCGCTATCGCCGGAGCCCCATCATGACGGTTCACTTCATCGGCGCCGGGCCAGGCGCGCCCGATCTCATCACCCTCCGGGGCCGCGATCTCATCGCAAGCTCTCCGGTCTGTCTTTATGCGGGCTCGCTGGTGCCCGCCGCTTTGCTCGACCATTGTCCGCCCGGCGCGCGGATCGTCGACACGGCGGCTCTCGATCTCGAAGGCATTGTCGCGGAATTTGTCGCGGCGAATGAGGCGGGGCACGACGTCGCGCGGCTTCACTCCGGCGATCTTTCGATTTGGAGCGCCGTGGGCGAGCAAATGCGGCGGCTCGACAGGCTCGGCATCGCTTACACCGTGACGCCCGGCGTGCCGGCTTTCGCGGCCGCGGCCGCCGCGCTACGCCGAGAACTCACATTGCCCGAAGTCGCGCAAAGCGTGGTGCTGACACGGACCCCAGGCCGCGCCTCCTCCATGCCGGAACGCGAGACGCTTGCCGCCTTCGCCGCGACCGGCGCGACGCTCGCCATCCACCTCTCGATCCATGTTCTCGGCAAGGTGGTTGCGGATCTCCTGCCCTTCTACGGCGAAGACTGCCCCGTGGCCGTGGTCGCCTGGGCCTCTTGGCCGCGGGAGCGGGTCGTCAAGGGCACGCTGGCGACGATTGCCGGGCTGATGGCGGCGGACCCCGTCGAACGCACCGGGTTGATCCTGGTGGGACCGGCGCTGGGGGCGGAGGAATTCCGGGACAGCGCACTTTATGATACAGACTACCGGCGGCGGTTTCGATGAAGTTTTGAAACGAACGGGCTTTCCAACTCCTTCTCCCGCGAACGGGAGAAGGAAGACACGTCCATATCCCCCGCAACCAAACCTTTGTTATGCCGCTTCTTCTTGATCGTGACGCGGCGGTAAGAGCGCGTCGATCGAGATCAGGCTGATCATGCGCCCTTCGGTGGCGACGATACCGCTCACGAAATCCTTCGAGAGCTGCGAGGCGACATCCGGGGTCGGCTGGATCATATCCTGGCTGATCGTGAGGATTTCAGAGACGCCTTCCACGAGAAGCCCAATCGATTGATCCCGGATCTGAACCACCAGGATCGCATGGCGCGAATTGGCCTCGGTGGGGGGAAAGCCGAGCCGGGCCGCGAAATCGATGATCGGCAACACGGTTCCGCGCAGATTGATCACGCCGCACATGAAGCTCGGCGAATGGGCCACGGGCGTTGCCGGTGTCCACACCCGAATTTCCCGGACGACCATCACGTCGACGCAGAACTCTTGGGCCCCGATCACGAAGGTGATCATTTCGCGCGCCGCGGCGCCCGTGCCTTTGCCAACCTCAGCCATATCATCCAACCTTTCCGCCTCTGCCCCGAGAGACGATTACCGCGCCACATCGCCAAAAAGGCTTTGCAACACACGAAGTCTTCAACCAAAGCCCGTGGCGCGCTTCAACACCCGGCCGCGCCAGATCAACGAAAAGCACCTGCCAAAACCGGCCACTCGTTGTGGAGCGCGGGCCAGAGCACGCTCTAACTCCTTAGTAAGAAAGCGATTTGTTGCCGCTTGGGTGACTCCGCCAAAGCGGAAAGCGCTCTGACGGCAACGTCACATTCCAGACAGAATAATCAGGGGAGGTAAACCAAGTCTCTACGGATCCCGATTTCGCCGGAAATCTCCTGATGAAACGATGGGATAGGCAATTTATGCCGTTTCATCGTTAACGCGGCTTCATGCGCACGCGGCCAAATCTCCGCGCAAGCGCTTATTCCGCACGTGCGTCCGGCGCCGGGACATGGCGGCTCATCATTTGAAAGATATGGTATTTTCGAAACTAGCACGCAGCCGGATCAAGCCGGCCGCATCCTTCGCGGAGATCATCGTCGCGATTTATCCCGCCGAGCACGTTCTCATCGCGCCGGCTATCCCACCGAGGGGGAAACGCCTTAACGTTCCGCGGTGGACAAACGAAGCTCGGATGAAATTTTCGAACGATCCGAGCCCAACATCGTCATTTTCACCAAGCCATCCCGGTCGAACCAGAGGTCACGATCAAATTGGCCACTGAGTTTAATGTGACGTAATTCTTGCTGCGCTCCGTGAACGGTCACGTGTTCCTTGCCGAGATCTTCGGCCTTCGCGGAAAGACGCTTCCCGTTGCCGGGATCAAAAAGGAGCGGCTTGGCACCGATATCGGGGCTGAAAATTATCGCGGGATAGATATCCTTCGGGACTTCCGATTCATCGCCATCAACCTTCAACAGAAGCTTGCCTGCGCTCTCATACGCGGCAACCTTGTGGCTGGTGCCGTTATCGTCCGTTGTCGAGGAAAACGACACGAGCTCATTGCCCCGGAAACTCGCGGTTTCGCTATGCTCGTAACGGTAGGCGTTCACGAACATCACCTTGACCAAGATATGCGTGGCAACTTTGACGGTGGTGATTTCGCCCTGCCGCGAGAGATCCATCGTATTGGTCCCGATTTGAGACCCCTCACGCACAATATCAAAAACGCGATGGATGCTCGCGGCATCCTCGGGAGGCCCCGCAAACGCAGGTCCAGCGGCAAGCGCGCCGAACATCACAGCTCCGATATAGGCTTTCATCGCATATCCTTTTCATCCCGGATCACTTTTTAGTGTGGAGACTAAAGGCGGCGCAACTATGGTTTCGCCGCAACAGTTTCGGTCAAGGCCGGATGATCTGGCCCACGGAAGTAAGCGCATTACCCATGGCGGCAACGGGAAGATCGATCTTGGCAACCACGTCTTGAACGCTCCACCCATCCTGCCGGAAGGCCCGCAACGGCTGCGCCCTCGAGCTTTTCGACAGTTTCTGACCCATGGCATCTCGTAGCAACCGATGGTGGTGATAAAAGGGCGCGGGCAGGCCCAAAAGAACCTGCAAAAGGCGGTGTAGGCTCGTCGCCATGAAAAGATCCTCGCCGCGCACGACGTCGGTCACGCCTTGAAAGGCGTCGTCGACGACCACGGCCATATGATAACTCGTGGCAATATCCTTGCGCGACAAAACCGCGTCCCCCCAGACCTCGGGCACGGCGCGCTCCTCGCGGCCCATCGATCCGTCGCGAAATTCGGTCCAGACCAGACGATCCGCGACGGCGGCCAAAGCGCGCTCCATGTCCAGACGGTAACTCGCCTTCTCTCCGTGGGCGAGGCGCTGGGCGCGGCTTCCCCGCGAAAGATGGCGGCAAAGGCCGGGATAAAGCGGCGTGCCATCGGGATCGCGCGGCCAATCCTTCTTATAGGAGACGGCCGTCATGATATCCCCGCGGGAACAAAAACAGGGGTAAACCACGCCCCGCTTCTCCAGCCGCTCGAGCGCCTCGGCATAAAAGGGGAAATGTTCGGCCTGGCGGCGGACCGGCTGTTCCCAGCTTAAGCCCAGCCATTCCAAATCTTCCATGATCGCGGTTTCGAATTCAGGCCGGCAACGCGCGAAATCGATATCTTCCATCCGCAGGAGCAATCGCCCGCCCGTCTCTCGCGCGATCAATCCGTTCATGAGCGCGGAATAGGCATGGCCAAGATGAAGATAGCCATTCGGAGATGGCGCGAAGCGAAGGATGGGGCGAGAATAAGATGACGTCATATCCAGCCAGAAAACCCAAAATGCCTCGAATCACCGAAGCCGGGAGGAGGAGACCTTCGCCGTTCGCGAAGCTTAGAGTCCATTCGAAAAGTTTAGCAAGGATTGCACAGCTTTCGCATCATGAGTCGTATCGACGCCAGTTTGAGGAACGCGAGCGCCTTTCTGGTCTTGGCTTCAAGATCCTTGGCCAAG
>JBEKFQ010000001.1:0-293183 GCA_050013235.1 Beijerinckiaceae bacterium | reverse complement strand
GTCGGTGCGTGGTTCCGGCGCGTGCGCTTCGTCATGACAACTCCTGAATCGCGGCTCATGTTCGCCGCTGTCAGGCAGAAAATCCACTTATCGATCTGTTCAAATTTGCGAGGCCAGCTCTGAGGTCATCCGTTCGCGGCGGTTTCCTATAACTTTTGCGAGTCCGCTAACGCGGCAATAAAGCGCTATAATTTCAAGTAGTTATATCACTTTCTTAATCAAAAAAGCCGGCAACTCCCGCGAAAATCGCTCTACGCCGGCGGTTTGCCGAGAATGGTAAAGCCTTGCTCCTCCAAAATTTTGATCGACTCTGGCGCGCTGAGATAGTGCTCCAGCGCCGCGGCGTCTGGGTTTTTGGACTCCTTGGGAATGGCGGCGGGGTAAACGATGGGCTCGTGGCTGCTTTCGGGGAAAATGCCCACGACTTTGACCTTCGGCTCCGCCTTGGCGTCGGTCGCGTAGACGATCCCGAGCGTGGCCTCGCCACGGGCGACGAGCAGTAGCGCGCCACGCACATTATCGGCTTGGGCGAGTTTTGGTTCGATGGCGGCCCAGACGCCGAGCTTCTCAAGAGCTTCCTTGCCGTAGAGGCCCGCCGGGCAGGAGCTTATGGTGCAGACCGCGAGCTTGCCGCTGCCAATCGCACCGGCGAGATCGAATCCCTTGGCGATCGCGACGGTCGTTTTGGCATCGGCTGGCGCAACGAGCACGAGTTGGTTGCCGAGCAGGGTTTCGCGCGTGCGTGGCCGGAGGAGGCCGGCCTCGTCGAGATAATCCATCCATTTCAAATCGGCCGAGATGAAGAGATCGGCCGGCGCGCCGGCCTCGATCTGCTTGGCAAGGACGGCGGAGGAGGCATAGGAGATCGCCACGCTCTTGCCCGTCTTCGCCTTCCAGGCGGTGGCGATTTGGTCGAGCGCCGTCTTCATGCTGGCGGCGGCGAAGATCAACGGGGCTTTGTTGGGCTCCTGCGGCGGCGTCTGCGCCAAAGCGGGAGCCGTGGCGCTGAAAAGAAACGCCATCCCGGCCGTGATCATGGATTTCAAACGTGTCATTCTATTCTCGCTAAAGGCTGTTTCCGGGGCGGGATGGCATGACAAAGGCCCATGCGCTATTTTAGGGTGGGAATAACGCGCGTCAATCGAAGCCTACTGGGAGATTCATTTATGCCGGCCCTGCGCATCAAAATCGAAATGGACCAAGGCGGGCGGATTGGCCGGGGCAAGATCGAACTGTTGGAACATATCGCGGAGCTCGGATCGATCTCGGCAGCGGGGCGCGCCATGGGCATGTCGTATCGGCGCGCCTGGGAATTGGCGGATGAAACCAACCGGATTTTCGGCCAGGCCGTGGTGGAGCGGCAGGCCGGGGGGAAAGGCGGCGGCGGCGCGATCCTGACCCCGCTCGGCGTCGCCCTGGTCACCCGTTTTCGCGCTATCGAGCAAGCCGCGGCCAAAGCTGTGCGCGGCCACGTCGAGGCGCTGCAGAGGGAAGTCAGGACGGCGGATTGATGGATCTGTGCCTCACGGCACCGGCGCGATCACGATGCCGATCGAGGGGCCTTGCGTGCTGCTGATCTGCAGCGTGAAGGGGCTTGCGGCCAAAGTCACGCGGACGGATTTGCGCACGCCGGGGCAATCCGTGGCGCCGCTGAAGGCTGATGGTTTGATATAATTCCCATTCTGGACGATATCGATCCAGGCTGTCGCCGATATCGTGATCTGATAAGCGCCCGCCGCCGACGCGTTGAAGGACAAGAAGCCAGCTTGCGACGGTTTGATCTTCGGGCTCCGCTCCGGCGGCTTGGGGAGAGCGGCCGCGTCGAAATCGACAAGTTTGAGATCAAAGGCTTTGCCGTCGATGGTGGCGCTGGCGCCGCTTTGCAGGATCGGTTTTCCCGAAGCCTGCAAAAGCCCGGCGTCATGCTGGACCGGCCATTTGAACGCCTCGCATCCCTTGGGTTCGTCGGCTTGGGCCGGGGCACCGAGGCTCGCGATGACCGCCGCGGCCATCAGGACGGGCCAGGCTCTGTTCGAGATCAAGCTATTGCCCGCGCGTCGACTGTTCTGCATTTCCGATCCCCCATGTATCGAGCCCGCTACTTTGTAGCGAGTTGAGCATATCTTTGCCAGCTCGTGGTCGAAATCTAACGCTTGGTTTCCGTTCGTGGCTGAGCCAGAACGGCGGGTAGCGGAAGGCAGCGAGCGCGTTCGGCAAGGGCGGCTTGCACCAATAGCAGCCATACGAGCGGGTACACGTCGATGACCGGACTGGGCCGGTCCCGGTCCGACCGCTTCCGAGTCGACATAAACCAAAGCAGGCATTCCGAAGCTATATGCGCATCGGTAGCCATAGGCAGGCTTCAACAGTCACTCTCGCAGGGAGGGTTTGGGTCGACCGTCTACGAGGGTCGCTTTTCGATCTTCTCCGCGTACGCCCGCCCAGCCTGATTGAGTCTCCACTTCCCAATTGGAGGCGGCTTCGGCGCGTATCCCTGGTCTTTGAGGTGCTTGTACGCAGTGCGGACGAGGATGTGCCACTCGCTGTCGCCGTTCTCAAGCTCGCGGCGCAAAAGCTCACGCGTGAGTTCGAATTCATCGGCGAGGCGATCGTAGGCTTCTCGCGGGGACGCCGGCCTCGGGCAATGCAGCAGCATCACCGCCAAGCGCTCTTGCAATACGCCCGGGGCGGGGAAGTCGATCGCCATCATCTCTCTACAAGTCCTATCGTCGGAGGCGTGCACCATATCATGCTGATAGGTCACCCCGGCCCTGCGACCTTCTGCCGAGGTTTGAACATCGGCTCCAAGTGTTAGATTTCGACTGCGAGGGTTCCTTCGAATGAGAGAAGGGGCAGCCGGCCGCCATCGTGCGTCGTTCCGCGGCCAAGCCGACGCCGTTCAAATCCCCGCTTGCGAGACGAATTTCGGATTGAGATAGGCCTCGATCGCTTCGCTGCCGCCTTCGGAGCCGTAGCCGCTGTCCTTGACGCCGCCGAACGGGACTTCGGGCAGAGCGAGGCCGAGGTGGTTGATGGTCATCATGCCGGTTTCGACCGACGTGGCGATGGTATTGGCGGTCTTGGCCGAGCGCGTATAGGCGTAGGCCGCGAGCCCGTAGGGCAGGCGGTTGGCCTCGGTGATTGCCTCGTCGAGATCGCCGAAAGGCAGGATCAGCGCCAGCGGGCCGAACGGCTCTTCGTTCATCACTCGCATCTGACGGTCGAGGCCGGTCAAAACTGTCGGCTGGAAGAAATAACCTTTGTTGCCGATGCGCTCGCCGCCCGTGCGGACCTCCGCGCCGCCTTGCACGGCATCGGCGATGAAGCTTTCCAAGGCCGGCACCCGGCGTTCGTTGGCGAGCGGCCCCATGGTGACCCCCTCATCCAACCCGTTGCCGACGCGGATCTCCTTGACCCGGCTCACGAAGGTCTCGACGAACTGCTCGTAGACCCCGTCTTGCACCAGGAAACGCGTCGGCGCGATGCAGACCTGACCGGCGTTGCGGAAATTGGCCGCGCCCATTTGCTTGGCGGCGGCGTCGACGTCGGCATCGCCGCAGACGATGACGGGCGCATGGCCGCCGAGTTCCATGGTGACGCGCTTCATGTGCAGGCCCGCCAAGGCCGCGAGCTTTTTGCCGACCGGCGTCGAGCCGGTGAAGGTGACTTTGCGGATCACGGGATGGGGAATGAGATATTCGCTGATTTCGGAGGGAATGCCGAAGACGAGGCCGATGACGCCGGCGGGCACGCCAGCCTCCGCGAAGCAGCGAATGAGCGCGGCGGGCGAGGCCGGTGTCTCCTCCGGCGCCTTGACGATGATCGAACAGCCCGCCGCCAGGGCCGCGGCGAGCTTGCGGACGACCTGATTGATCGGGAAATTCCAGGGCGCGAAAGCGGCGACGGGCCCCACGGGCTCCTTGATCACGAGCTGATAGACGCCGGGAAGGCGCGCCGGAATCACACGGCCATAGGCGCGGCGGGCTTCCTCGGCGAACCAATCGATCGTGTCGGCGCCGGCGAGCGTTTCCATCCGCGCCTCGGCCAACGGTTTTCCTTGCTCCTGCGTCAGCAGCTTGGCGATCTCACCGGCATTCGCGCGCAAGAGATCCGCCGCCTTGCGCATGATTTTGGAGCGGTCGAAGGCGGAAACGGCGCGCCACACCGCGAAGCCTTTCGCCGCCGCCGCCACGGCTTCCTCGAGGTCGAGGGCCGAGGCATGGGCCACCGTCCCAATCACCTCTCCGGTCGCGGGATTGACGACGGGGATCGTGCGTCCCTTTTCCGCTTCGCGCCAATGGCCGGAGATAAACAGGGGAACGTTGGGGTACATGATCTGCCTCATCCGATGGAATGGGGATGCGATGGTGATACCGGACGCGCCGGCCCCGGGCTAGCGCCTTTCCTAACAAGTTAAGGCTGCAGACCGCTGTGGTCCATGCGTCATTGCGAGCGAAGCGAAGCAATCCATCGTGGTGCAGGCGGCAAAATGGATTGCTTCGCTTCGCTCGCAAGGACGGCCGCGTTTCATCGCGGGAGACCGGCCTTTGGCCGTCGCTGCGCTCGCAATTGACGGGTTATCCTCTTGCTGTAATCACCTGCTTGTAAAGCGCGAGCGTCCGCTCCGCGATGGCGTCCCAGGTGAAATGCTCGAGCACGCGGCGCCGTCCGGCTTGGCCGAAGCGCTGGCGCAGGGCGGGGTCGCGGGCCAGGCGGTTGATGGCCTCGGCCAAACGCAGCGAAAAGGCGGGCGGATCGGCGGGATCGAACCCGCCGGGCGTCAGGCCGGGATCGACGAGCAAGCCGGTTTCTCCGGGTATCACCACTTCGGGAATACCGCCCACGTTCGAGGCGACGACGGCGGTCTCGCAGGCCATGGCTTCCAGATTGATGATCCCGAAGGGCTCGTAGACCGAGGGGCAACAGAAGATGGCGGCATGGCTGTAAAGTTCGATGGCGTCCGCGCGCGGCAGCATGTCGCGGATCCAGATAATGTCTGGCCGCAGCGACGCGGCCTTGGCGACACTCGCTTCCATCTCTCGCGCGATCTCCGGCGTGTCGGGCGCGCCGGCGCAGAGCACGATTTGCAAACTGGGATCGATCGAAGGGATCGCATTGACGAGATGGATGATGCCTTTTTGGCGCGTGACCCGGCCGACGAACAGCAAGAACGGCCGGTCCGGGTCGATGCCGTTGGCAATCAGCACGTCCTTCGTCGCCACGGGTCTATATTCCTCGAGATCGATGCCATTGTGGATGACATGGACGCGCTCGGGTGCGATGTCGAACAGGCGCAGCACATCGGCGCGGGTCTCGCGCGAGACCGCGATCACCGCATCGGCTTGCTCGATGGCGGTGCGCTCCATCCAAGCGCTGAGATAATAGGCATTGCCGAGCTGCTCGACCTTCCAGGGCCGCAGCGGCTCGAGCGAATGGATGGTCAGGATATAGGGCACGCCCCAAAGTTTACTCGCGAACAGGCCGCCCATATCGGTGTACCAGGTGTGGCAATGCACGAGATCCGCATCGAGCCGGTCCTTGGCCATGACGAGCGAGCGCGCGAAAGCATCGACCGCCCCGGAGAAACGGGGATCGGTATTTCGTTTGGTCTCCTCCCATTGCGGCGTGCCGCGCAGGCTGAGATTGCCGTCGTTCGCGTGTTGATCGCCGAAACAGCGGACTTCGACCTCGATCGATTTGGCCAGCGCGCGAGAGAGATATTCCACGTGAACGCCGGCGCCGCCGTAGACGTAGGGCGGATATTCCTTGGTGAAGAGAGCAACCTTGCGAAGGTCTGGCATGGGGCGGGAAAACTCGTTGGTTTCTTATTTGAAAGTAAGCTGGTCTCAAACCGCGACCCAGCGCCGTCAGTCCGGACCGCCTCACATTCCCAGCCGATCCACCATCGGCTGGGTGATCAGGCATATCCCTTTCTCGGTCCGGCGGAAGCGTTTGGAGTCGAGCACGGGGTCTTCGCCGGCGACGAGGCCTTCGGGAAGGCGCACGCCGCGATCCACGATGACATTCTTCAGCCTGCAATAGCGGCCGATGTCGGCGTAGGGCAAAATGACCGCGCCCTCGATCTTGCCGTAGGAATGGACGTGGACGCCGGTGAAGAGCAGCGTCTTGTTCACCGCCGTCCCGCTGACGATGCAGCCGCCGGAGATCAGGGAATCCGTCGCCATGCCGCGCCGGCCGTCGTCGTCGTGGACGAATTTCGCCGGAGGCACGATTTCGCCATAGGTCCAGATCGGCCAATGCCGGTCGTAGAGATCGAGGCCGGGCAGGACATCGGTGAGATCGATATTGGCTTCCCAGTAGGAATCGAGCGTGCCCGCATCGCGCCAATATGTCTCGGCCTCGTTGGACGAGCGCACGCAAGACCGCGCGAAGCGATGCGCCACGGCTTTTCCGTTGGCGACGAGGTAGGGCACGATATCCTTGCCGAAATCGTGGCTGCTGTGCGGATCGGCGGCATCCCGGCGGAGCTGGTCGAACAGGAACCCCGTCTCGAAGACATAAATCCCCATGCTGGCCAGCGCCCGGTCCGGCTTGCCCGGCATGCCAGGCGGGTTGGCGGGCTTTTCCAGAAAGGAGACGATTTGGTCGTTGGCGTCGATCGCCATTACGCCAAACCCCGCGGCTTCGGCGCGCGGCACTTCGATACAGCCGACGGTGACATCGGCGCCTTGTACCACATGCTGCTGCAGCATGGGTTCGTAATCCTGTTTGTAGATATGATCGCCCGCCAGCAGCACGATATAGCGCGGCGCGTAGCCCTCGATGATCGCGATGTTCTGGTAGACCGCGTCGGCCGTGCCGGCATACCAGCCGTTTTCGGAGACCTGTTGGCTCGCGGGCAGAATATCGAAACTTTCATTGCGTTCCTGGCGGAAGAAGTTCCAGCCGCGTTGAAGATGGCGGATGAGGCTATGGGCTTTGTATTGCGTGGCGACGCCAATGCGGCGGATGCCGGAGTTCAACGCATTGCTCAGCGCGAAATCGATGATCCGGGATTTGCCGCCGAAATAAACCGCCGGCTTGGCCCGGCTGTCCGTCAATTCCATCAAGCGGCTGCCACGCCCCCCGGCGAGGACGAAAGCCATCGCATGACGCGCGAGCGGCGCATTCGCCCGAATCGGCTCCTCCATTTCGTTCCTCCGTGTGCCGCTTTGCCGGCGGCTTTTGAATTCGGGCGTGTCTCATGATCAGAAAATGGCCGCGCCCATGTCTGCCGGTGCGGCATTGGCGCGGAAGGCGGCGAAAAGTTCGCGTCCCACGCCATGGGTATTGGCGCTGAGATCGGCGGTGGCCGGCTCGCGCGCCGCCCATTCCGCCGCATCGACCAACGCATCGAGGCTGCCGTTTGGGGCATCCACACGGATCATGTCGCCATCGCGCAATTTCGCGATGCCGCCGCCCTCCACAGCTTCCGGCGTGACATGGATCGCGGCCGGCACTTTGCCGGAGGCACCGGAGAGACGGCCATCGGTCACCAAGGCCACGCGAAACCCGCGATCTTGTAGGACGCCGAGCGGCGGCATCAGCTTGTGCAGTTCTGGCATGCCATTGGCCTTGGGGCCTTGGAAGCGGACGACGGCCACGAAGTCGCGCTCGAGTTCCCCGCGCTTGAAGGCCGATTGCAGCGCCTCTTGGCTCTCGAAGACGATGGCCGGGGCCTCGATGACATGGCGATCTTCCCTAAGCGCCGAGGTCTTGATAACCGCGCGGCCGAGATTGCCGTCCAGCATATGCAAGCCGCCGGTAGCGGCGAAAGGCGCGTCGATCCCGCGCAAAACATCCGGCGCCAAGCTTTTCGCCGGTGTGTCGCGCCAGGCAATTCCGCCATCGGGTGCCAGCATGGGCTCGTTGGCATAGGCGCTGAGCGGTCCCCAGACGGTCGAAACATCGGGATGGAGCAGGCCGCCCCCGAGCAATTCGCGGATCAAAAAGCCCATGCCGCCAGCGGCATGGAAGTGGTTCACGTCGGCCTGGCCGTTGGGATAGATGCGGCAGAGTAGGGGTGTGACCTCGGCCAAAGCGGCGAAATCGTCCCAGGTCAACGTAATCCCGGCGGCGCGGGCCATAGCGACGAGATGGATCGTATGGTTGGTCGAGCCGCCCGTCGCGTGCAATCCGACGACGCCGTTTACGAAAGCGCGTTCGTCGAGCAGCCGGCCGATGGGCGTATAGTTATTGCCCGATGCCGTGAGCGCCAGCGCCCGGCGGGCCGCCTCGGTGGTCAAGGCATCGCGGAGCGGCGTGTTGGGATTGACGAAGGACGAGCCCGGCAGTTGCAGGCCCATGATTTCCATCAGCATTTGATTGGTGTTGGCCGTGCCGTAAAAGGTGCAGGTGCCGGGGCCGTGATAAGAGGCCATCTCCGACTTCAGCAGCACGTCGCGGCCGACCTTGCCTTCGGCGAAGAGCTGGCGGGTTTTCGCTTTTTCGCTATTACCGAGCCCGGAAACCATCGGCCCCGAGGGGATGAACACCGCGGGGAGATGCCCGAAGGCGAGCGCACCGATGACCAGACCCGGCACGATCTTATCGCAAATGCCGAGATAAACGGCGGCGTCGTAGCTCTGGTGCGATAGCGCGACAGCGGTCGCCAGCGCGATGACATCGCGGGAAAACAGCGAGAGTTCCATGCCGGTCTCGCCCTGGGTGACTCCATCGCACATGGCGGGCACGCCGCCCGCGACCTGCGCCGTCCCGCCCGCCGCCCGCGCCGCCTTGCGGATCAATTCGGGGAAACGCTCGTAGGGCTGATGCGCCGAGAGCATGTCGTTATAGGCGGTGACGATGCCGAGATTGGGCGTATGGCCGCTCGAGAGCTTGAGCTTGTCGCCAGGCGGCGAGGCCGCGAACGCATGGGCCTGGTTGGCGCAGCCGAGCTTTTCGCGCGGCAGTTTGGCGCTTTCGGCGGCGGCGTCGATCCGGTCGAGGTAGCGGGTCCGCGCGTCGAGACTGCGGCGGACGATGCGATCCGTGATCTCGGAAACTCGTTCATGCATGAGCCTGATCCTCGATCTTAGTGTGAAACCCGAGGCCTAGCTCAAAGCCGCGAGCGCCCGGCTAGCTCTGGCGGTAATCGCCGCCCAATCGCCGCGTGCCACTTCCTCGGGAGGCGCAAGCCAGGAGCCGCCGACCGCCAAGACATTGGGGAGGCTGAGCCAAGCGGCGGTGTCGGACTCCGAAATGCCGCCCGTCGGACAGAAGCCGACATTCGGGAAAGGTCCGGCCAACGCCTTCACGGCGGCGATGCCCCCGGCGGGGACGGCTGGGAAGAATTTCATCGTGTCGAAGCCACGTTCAAGGCAGGCCATGATCTCGGACGCCGTTTGAATGCCCGGCACGAAAGCGACCCCGGCCTTGGCGGCGGCGTCGAGCAGAGCCGGCGAGGCTCCGGGACTGAAGGCGAAATGGAACCCACGTTCCCTGCACAAAGCGAGATCGGCGGCGGTCAGTACGGTGCCGAGCCCGACGATGGCGCCGGGCACCTGTTCGAGAATCGCGGTGGCGGCGGCCGCGCCGGCTGCGGTACGCAGGGTGATTTCGAGCGTGCGCACCCCGCCGGCGACGAGCGCGCGGGCCAGCGGCACGGCCGTGCCGGCATCGGTGATGGTCAAGACGGGAATCAGCCGCGCGCTCCGCAACAGGGCCCGGGTATTCGAAGACATGTCGTTCGAGTGCTTGGGGTCCGGACCGCTCATGCCTAGCTTTCCCCTCCGGGTTGAATGCGTGAGGCCCGATAGTCTGGCCTCGATTGGTGCCGGCCTCGATCGTTTGGGCGGTTTCGCCTACGTCAGCAATCGCCATGCCTGTTTTGCAGACCGGGATGGTGTTGGAGCAAAACCTATTTTTTCATCATAGCGGTCCGCGGGGGATTCGGCTTGCGCGAATTGAGCCAGCGCTTCTTTTTTATGGCCACTAGCCGCCCGGACGAAAATGCGGAAAGAAAGAGAAGGTTTCAGGGGGAGATACAGGCATGAGCATTCGCACCGTCGAGACAGCGCCGATCGCGGGGCAGAATCCCGGAACGTCGGGGCTGCGCAAGAAAGTGCAGGTGTTTCAGGCGCCTCATTATGTCGAGAATTTCGTCCAATCGATCTTCGACAGTCTCGACGGGGCGAAAGGCCAGACCCTGGTGGTTGGCGGCGACGGGCGCTATTTCAACCGCGAGGCGATCCAGACCATCGTGAAAATGGCGGCGGCGCATGGATTTGGCCGGATTCTCGTGGGGCAGGGCGGGTTGCTCTCGACGCCCGCCGCCTCCTGCATCATCCGGGCACGGAAGGCCTATGGCGGCATCGTGCTCTCCGCCTCGCATAATCCTGGCGGGCCGGATGGCGATTTCGGCATCAAATTCAATGTGGCGAACGGCGGCCCGGCGCCCGAAAAGATCACCCAGGCGATTTACGCCCGCACCCTGACGATCGACCGTTACTTTATCGCTGACGCGCCAGACCTCGATCTCGACCGGCTGGGAACGGTCACGCTCGGCGGCACCACGGTCGAGATCATCAATCCCGTGACCGATTACAAGGCGCTGATGCGCACGCTTTTCGATTTCGACGCGATCCGCGCGGCGATCGCGGGCGGGCTGACGTTGCGCTTCGATGCCATGCATGCCGTCACCGGCCCTTATGCCAAGGCCATTCTCGAAGACGAGCTCGGCGCGCCGGCGGGCAGCGTCGTCAATGCCGTCCCCCTGCCGGATTTCGGCGGCCACCATCCCGATCCCAATCTCGTTCATTCCAAGGATCTTTACGATCTCATGATGGGGCCGGACGCACCGGATCTCGGCGCGGCCTCCGATGGCGACGGCGACCGCAATCTCATCATCGGCCGGGGCCTGTTCGTGACGCCCTCCGATAGTCTCGCTCTGCTCGCCGCCAATGCCCATCTCGCGCCCGGCTACAAGAGCGGCCTGCGCGGGATCGCCCGTTCCATGCCGACCAGCGCCGCCGCCGACCGGGTGGCGGCCCGGTTGGGCATTCCCGCTTACGAAACCCCGACCGGCTGGAAATTCTTCGGCAATCTGCTCGATGCCGGGCTCGCGACGATCTGTGGCGAGGAGAGCGCGGGGACCGGCTCCGATCACGTCAGGGAGAAGGATGGGCTCTGGGCCGTTTTGCTCTGGCTCAACATTCTGGCCGTGCGCCGGCAGTCCGTGCGCGACATCGTCCGGGAACATTGGCGCATTCACGGCCAGAATTATTACTCCCGTCACGATTACGAAGAGGTCGATTCGGAGGCGGCGAACGGCTTGATCGCGCATTTGCGGGACCAACTCGCCACGTTGCCGGGCAAGACGCTCGACGGGCTGGTGGTCGAGACCGCCGACGATTTCGCCTATACCGACCCCGTCGATGGTTCGATAAGTTCCAAGCAGGGGATCCGCGTGATTTTCGAGGATGGTTCGCGGATCGTCTATCGCCTGTCCGGGACGGGAACCTCCGGCGCCACCTTGCGCGTCTATCTCGAGCGCTTCGAGCCGGACCCGGCCCGCCATGGCGCCGATGCGCAAGAGGTTCTGGCGCCCTTGATCGCGATCGCGAACCGGCTCGCGGAGATCGAGGAACGGACCGGGCGCGAAAAGCCGGATGTGATCACATGAATCTAGTTCGTGAGGACATTGGTATAATATATTGATATTCTTGATGTAATCCGCTTAATGATCGACCCCCGGCGGGAGTTTGAGATGGCGGTAGCGGATCCAATAGCAGTCGGGGTCGTCCGGCCGCAGTTTGGATTCTTCGCGTTCGCGCACGCAGGAATAAATGACGTCCTGAACGCCTTCTTTCCCTCTCACGACTTCTTGAATGGTCTCTTGGCGGACGACGGTGACCTGATCGCCCTGGTTCAGCGGCCGGCAGGCGCCGGGGCCGGCCTTTTTCCGGTAGGCGTCGATCCGGCTGAAGGCATTGCGATCCTTGCCGCTCATTTTATCGAGCACCGCTTCCTCGGCCATCTGCGTGGCTTCCAGCGTGTCGCAGCCAATCGAGACATAGCTCACGGTTTCCGCGCGTCCCGCTAATGGGGCGGCCGTGAGGGCCAAGGCGAGGGCCGCCAACACGATACCAATTCCGCGCATCGAGAATCGAGTCCTGGAAAAGCGGCGGCGGATGCCACCGGCTTCTCGTTTCATATTATTTAGCGGCTCGCCGGGCAATCGCTGGTTCGCATCTCCCCACGGGCTCATCTAAACCAAAAGGCATAAGGGATGCCGGCGGGGAGGAGCGAATCATGATGGTTTCGACGACAAACGACATTGCAGGCTACCGCATCGTGCGCCATCTCGGCATCGTCCGGGGCATTACCGTGCGTTCGCGCAGCATCATCGGCAATTTCATCGGCGGCGTGCAGTCGATTTTCGGCGGCAAGCTCGGTGCCTATGTTCATCTCGCGGAGACGGCGCGGCAGGAGGCTTTCGATCATCTCTGCACCCACGCCACCCAGGGCGGCGCCAATGCGGTCGTCGGCATGCGTTACGATGCCAACGAGATCATGGACGGCATTACCGAAGTTTTGGCTTACGGCACGGCGGTGTGGGTGGAGCCAATTTAGCCTCTTGCTTGCCGGGCCAACTTGCGGCAAAGAACGGGTCTCGTAGGAGTGTAGCTCAATTTGGTTAGAGCGCCGGTCTCCAAAACCGGAGGTTGTGGGTTCGAGTCCCTCCTCTCCTGCCAGCGCGTTTCTCTTTTCCGCGCGTCTTAACTCTTTTCCGCGCGCCGTACATAGCCGGGCTTAGCTCGCTTTCCCCCCAGGCTGAGATAGCGAATTTGCCCCGTCGTTTGCATTTGCGGCTTGCAACCCGGTGGGACTCGCTTTATGAGCAAGGTTTGTGGCGCGAAACCGGACGGTTCCGCGCCACCATTTTTTGCCTTTGCGGGTTCATCCGGGATTCGTTCCTGCGATTTGCACCGGCAAGCGCGCCAGCCCCCGCGATTTGAGTCCATGACCAATCCGTATCATTTTTTGCAAGACGTCCGGCAGGAAGCCAACAAGGTGACTTGGCCGAACCGGCGCGAGACCTCGATCACGACTGTTCTCGTCGTCATCATGTGCGTTCTCGCCAGTTTGTTTCTGTTTGCGGCCGACCAGGGCATCCATCTCCTGATCGGTTTTATTCTTAGCCTCGGCCATTGAGACAGGAACAACGTACTGCCATGACCAAGCGCTGGTATATCGTTCACGCCCATTCGAACTTCGAGAAAAAGGTCGCGTCTTCCATCAAGGAGCAGGCGGCGCAGCGCCATCTCGAGGAGAAGTTCGACGAGATTCTGGTGCCGGTGGAGCAGGTCGTCGAGGTCCGCAAAGGCCGTAAGATCAACACAGAACGGAAGTTCTTTCCGGGCTATGTGCTCGTGAAATGCGATCTCACCGACGATATCTATCACCTCATCAAGAATACCCCGAAGGTCACGGGTTTTCTGGGGGCGGATAAGCGTCCCGTTCCGATTTCGGATGCCGAGGCCGAGCGGATCAAGGGCCAGGTGGCCGAAGGGGTCGAGCGGCCGAAGGCCTCCATCTCCTTCGAGGTCGGCGAATCCGTGCGTGTCGCGGATGGGCCGTTCGCCTCGTTCAACGGGATCGTCGAGGAAGTCGACGAGAGCCGGTCGCGCGTCAAGGTCGCGGTATCGATCTTCGGTCGTGCCACGCCGGTCGAATTGGAATATGCCCAGGTTGAAAAATTGGTATAAGGCCGGTTTACCGGCCTGAACAGTCGAGAATTCCCGCGTCCCTTGGGACATGGGTGAAAGCCGTGGGAGGCGCGCCAACGCTGTACCACGATCCACGTCCGCCGCTGGCCTTGCCGGTGGCGATAGGAGTTGAACATGGCAAAGAAGATTACGGGTTACATCAAATTACAGGTGAAGGCGGGCTCCGCCACCATGTCACCGCCCATCGGTCCGGCTTTCGGTCAGCGCGGCCTCGCCGGTATGGAATTCGTCAAGGCGTTCAACGCCAAGACCGCCCAGATGGAAAAGGGCACGCCGATTCCGGTCGTGATCACGGCCTATCAGGACCGTTCCTTCACCTTCGTGCTGAAGCAGCCGCCGGTGTCGCATTTTCTCAAGCAAGCCTCGGGCATCACGTCCGGCTCCAAGACCACCGGCAAGGGTGGCTTTGTGGGTAAGGTGACGCGCGCGCAAATCAGCGAGATCGCGGCGAAGAAAATGCCCGATCTCAACTGCGCCACCGTCGAGGCAGCCGCCGCGATGATCGAAGGTTCCGCCCGTTCCATGGGCCTAGAGGTGGTGGGTTAATCATGGCACATGTTGGAAAGCGCGTCGTCAAGGCCCGTGAGGGCATCGATCGCATCAAGCTCTATCCCGTCGATCAGGCCGTAAAGCTCGTCAAGGAGCGGGCCAACGCGAAATTCGACGAGACCGTCGAAATCGCGATGAATCTCGGCGTCGATCCCAAACACGCGGATCAAATGGTCCGTGGCGTGGTCAATCTGCCCAACGGCACCGGCCGCACCCTGCGCGTGGCGGTGTTTGCCCGTGGCGGCAAGGCGGACGAAGCCCGCGCGGCTGGCGCCGATGTCGTCGGCGCGGAAGAACTCGTGGCGATCGTCCAAGGCGGAACGATCGATTTCGATCGCTGCATCGCCACCCCGGACATGATGCCGCTGGTCGGCCGTCTCGGTAAGGTGCTCGGCCCGCGCGGCATGATGCCGAACCCGAAGGTCGGCACCGTGACCATGGACGTGGCCAACGCGGTCAAGGCCTCCAAGGGCGGCGCCGTGGAATTCCGCGTCGAAAAGGCAGGCATCATCCAGGGCAGCGTCGGCAAGTCGTCCTTCTCCGACGACAAGCTCGTGCAAAACATCCTGGCCTTCGTCGATGCGGTGGCCAAGGCCAAGCCGCAGGGCGCCAAGGGCACCTATCTCCAGCGCATCGCGATTTCCTCGACGATGGGACCTGGCGTAAAGGTGGACTTGTCCACTGTATCCACAGGCGGACAAGGCTGATCTTGACAAATCGAAAAGAACCTCTTGGCAAGTGCGCCGGGAGGGTCTAGATAGGCAGCTCGCGGGTTGGCGTACGCGCCGCCCCAGAAAGCTCACATGAGATACTTCGCCCCTGACATGTCCTCCGCATCGGCTTCTTTTTGGAAATCGGCGCCAGGAGGGCATTTTTTTGGCTGAAGTTGGAGTGGCCGGAGGATCGGGGTTTTGCCTCGCGTCCCAACCGGCCATGTCCTGTCCTAGACCGCGGGCGCGGACGGGCTCTTTTTAGGGTCCATCCGCTTAATTTCCAAAGACCAATCCGGTTCCGGGCTGGTCTTTCGAGGCCAGCGTAGACGGGGAAAGCCGGATTTCAGGATGTTCGGGGCCGGTGCCTCGGGTATCCCATGATTTTGGTTCGATCCTTCTGTCCGGTCCGGCGCCATGCCGTCCCGGGGACAGGTGCCGCGCTGCTTCGCGCAGGACGATTCGCTGATGTATCTTACCTCGTAAGATGTAACAGTTTCATTGTCCCCGGCCGGAGCGGTTTCTGCAACCGGCGGGCTAAAGTTAGCCCGCTCCAGGAGAATGATCTCCAGGAGAAGTACTGTGGACAGAGCGGAAAAAAAAGAAGCCGTAGCTGCGTTGAACGGCGTCTTTAAGACGACGTCCGTCGTAGTCGTGGCTCGTTACACCGGCCTGACCGTGGCTCAGCTGCAAACGCTTCGTCGGCGTATGCGTGAAGCTGGCGCCAAGGTTCAGGTCGCCAAAAATCGTCTTGTGAAGATTGCAGTCGAAGGGACGCCGAGCGCGTCTATTTCCGGTCTTCTGACCGGGCCCACCTTGATCGCTTATTCGAGCGATCCGGTCGCCGCGCCTAAGGTCGCGGTGGATTTCGCCAAGGAATTCGACAAGCTCGTCATCCTCGGCGGCGCAATGGGCACAACCGCGCTCGATCCCAACTCGGTCAAGTCGCTCGCGACCATGCCGTCGCTCGATGAACTCAGGGCCAAGCTCCTGGGTCTCCTCGTGGCGCCCGCGACCAAGATCGCCCAGCTCTCCACCGCGCCAGCCGCCAAGCTCGCGCGCGTCTTTGCCGCCTATGCGGAAAAAGACAAGGAAGCGGCCTGATCAGCATCCCGCAAGACATTCATCGAACCAAATCATCGACCCAATTAAAGGACTAACATCATGGCTAATCTCGAAAAAATCGTTGACGACCTCTCCAGCTTGACCGTGCTCGAGGCCGCCGAACTCGCGAAGCTTCTCGAAGAGAAGTGGGGCGTTTCCGCCGCTGCCGCCGTCGCCGTCGCCGCTGGCCCGGCTGCTGGCGCGCCTGTCGCTCCGGTCGAAGAGCAGACTGAATTCACGGTCGTTCTCACCGCCGCCGGCGAAAAGAAGATCGAAGTGATCAAGGAAGTCCGCGCCATCACGGGCCTCGGCCTGAAGGAAGCCAAGGACCTCGTCGAAGGCGCTCCGAAGAACGTCAAGGAAGCCGTCTCCAAGGACGAAGCTGCCAAGGTCAAGGCTCAGCTCGAGAAGGCTGGCGCGAAAGTGGACGTTAAGTAATCCGGAGCGGGGATTGCCCCGCTCTATCCCCAATAAATCAGGCAGGGTTGGGCTTTGGTCCAATCCTGCCGGTTCGTTCCGGAAGGCCTAGCGGTCTTTCGGCTTTTGCGTTTGCGGCCCAGCCGGCCGTCTCCGGGATTTTCACCGTCCCGATGTGAAACGCGTCAGACTAGGGCATCCCTCGGGATGTCCGGCAGGTTCCCCAGGCCGGTCTCCTGGCGGGATTGCCCCAAATTGCAATGCGAGGAGCGACATGGCCCATCATAATGCGCAAACGTTCAGCGGCCGCAAGCGTGTTCGCAAGGTTTTCGGCCATATCCGCGAAGTCGCCGAGATGCCGAATCTGATCGAAGTCCAAAAGGCTTCCTACGATCAGTTCCTTCTTGTCGATCCGCCCGAGGGGGGACGTCCCGACGAGGGCCTTCAATCGGTCTTCCGGTCGGTTTTCCCGATTTCCGACTTTTCCAATACCGCGCTCTTGGAATTCGTGAAATACGAATTCGAGCCGCCGAAATACGACGTCGACGAGTGCCGCCAGCGCGGCATGACCTTCGCCGCGCCGCTCAAAGTCACTCTGCGCCTGATCGTATTCGATGTCGATCCCGACACCGGCGCGCGTTCGGTCAAGGATATCAAGGAGCAGGACGTCTATATGGGCGATATGCCCTTCATGACGATGAACGGCACCTTTATCGTCAACGGCACCGAGCGCGTGATCGTTTCGCAGATGCACCGGTCGCCCGGCGTGTTCTTCGATCACGACAAGGGCAAGAGCCATTCGTCCGGCAAGCTGTTGTTCGCGGCCCGCATCATTCCCTATCGCGGCTCCTGGCTCGATATCGAATTCGACGCCAAGGACATCGTTTATGCGCGTATCGACCGTCGCCGGAAGATTCCCGCGACGTCGCTGCTCTATGCCTTGGGCATGGATGGCGAGGAGATTCTCTCGACCTTCTACAAGACGATCACCTTCGACCGGGTGAAGGATGGCTGGCGCTATCCCTTCAATCCCGAGCGGATGAAGGGCATGAAGGCCTCCACCGATTTCATCGACGCCGAGACCGGCGACGTGGTTCTGGAATCCGGCAAGAAGCTGACGGTGCGCACCGCCCGCCAGCTCCAGGAGCGCGGCGTCAAGTTTTTGAAGGCGGTCGACGACGATCTTTATGGCCAATATATCGCCAACGACATCTACAACCCGCAGACCGGCGAAATCTTCGCCGAGGCGGGTGAGGAAGTCACGGCCAAGTCCCTCGCCGCGTTGATCGAAGCCGGTTTCGAGGAGCTGCCGCTGCTCGATATCGATCACATCAACATCGGCCCCTATATCCGCAACACGCTGGCGGTGGACAAGAACCACTCCCGCGAGGAAGCCCTGTTCGACATTTACCGTGTCATGCGCCCCGGCGAGCCGCCGACGCTCGAGACGGCCGAGAACATGTTCCATTCGTTGTTCTTCGATCCCGAGCGCTACGATCTCTCGGCGGTCGGTCGCGTCAAGATGAACATGCGCATGGATCTCGATGCGCCGGACACCCAGCGCGCACTTCGCAAGGAAGATATTCTTGCGGTCGTCCGGGCTTTGGTCGATCTGCGCGACGGCCGCGGCGAGATCGACGATATCGATCATCTCGGCAACCGCCGTGTCCGCTCCGTCGGCGAGCTGATGGAGAACCAATACCGTCTCGGCCTGCTTCGCATGGAGCGCGCCATCAAGGAGCGCATGTCCTCGGTCGATATCGACACGGTCATGCCGCAGGATCTGATCAACGCCAAGCCGGCGGCTGCCGCCGTGCGCGAATTCTTCGGTTCGTCGCAGCTGTCGCAGTTCATGGATCAGACCAATCCACTGTCTGAAATCACCCATAAGCGCCGTCTTTCGGCGCTTGGTCCGGGTGGTTTGACGCGCGAGCGCGCGGGCTTCGAAGTGCGCGACGTGCATCCGACCCATTACGGCCGTATCTGCCCGATCGAGACGCCGGAAGGCCCGAACATCGGTTTGATCAACTCGCTCGCGACCTTCGCTCGCGTCAACAAATACGGCTTTATCGAGAGCCCGTACCGCCGCGTGAAGGACGCCCAAGTCTCGGACGACGTCGTTTATCTCTCCGCCATGGAAGAGAGCAAATATTACGTCGCCCAGGCCGACGCGCCGATGGATGCCAATAACGCTCTTTCCGGAGATCTCGTCGTCTGCCGTCATGCCGGCGACGTCATGATGGTGCAGCGCGACCGTGTGGACTTCATGGACGTGTCGCCCAAGCAGCTCGTCTCGGTGGCCGCCGCGCTCATTCCGTTCCTTGAGAACGACGACGCGAACCGCGCGCTGATGGGCTCGAACATGCAGCGCCAAGCGGTGCCGCTGGTCAAGGCCGATGCGCCGCTCGTCGGCACCGGCATGGAAGCGATCGTGGCGCGCGATTCCGGCGCCGCGATTGCCGCGCGCCGGACCGGTTATGTCGATCAGATCGACGCGACCCGTATCGTCGTGCGCGCCACGGAAGATAATACAGCTGGGCGTCCGGGTGTCGACATCTACCGCTTGATGAAGTTCCAGCGCTCGAACCAATCGACCTGCGTCAACCAGAAGCCTCTGGTGCGCGTCGGCGATTTCGTGCGCAAGGGCGAAATTCTGGCGGATGGTCCCTCGACCGATCTCGGCGATCTGGCGCTCGGCCGGAACGTGCTCGTCGCGTTCATGCCCTGGAACGGCTATAATTTCGAAGATTCGATCCTGCTCAACGAGCGCATCGTGAAGGACGACGTGTTCACGTCGATCCACATCGACGAGTTCGAAGTGATGGCCCGCGACACCAAGCTCGGGCCCGAGGAAATCACCCGCGATATTCCGAACGTTTCGGAAGAAGCGCTGAAGAACCTCGACGAAGCCGGCATTGTCTATATCGGCGCCGAAGTTCAGGCGGGCGATATTCTCTGCGGCAAGATCACGCCCAAGGGCGAAAGCCCGATGACGCCGGAAGAAAAGCTTCTGCGCGCCATTTTCGGCGAGAAGGCGTCGGATGTCCGCGATACGTCGCTGCGCGTGCCGCCAGGCGTGCAAGGCACCGTCGTCGAGGTTCGCGTGTTCAACCGTCACGGCGTCGACAAGGACGAACGCGCCCAGGCGATCGAGCGCGAGGAAATCGAGCGGCTCGCCAAGGACCGCGACGACGAACTCGCGATCCTCGACCGCAACGTCTACACCCGCCTCGTCGACATTCTCTCCGGCCAGAAGGCGATTGCCGGGCCGAAGGGCTTCAAGCGCGACACGGTTCTCACCAAGGAGATCGTCGAGGAATATCCGCGGTCCCAATGGTGGGCCTTCGCGCTCGACGACGACGCCACCATGGCCGAGCTCGAAGCGATGCGGAAGCAATACGACGAGTCGAAGAAGGGGCTGGAAAGCCGCTTCCTCGACAAGGTCGAGAAGCTGCAACGTGGCGACGAATTGCCGCCCGGCGTGATGAAGATGGTCAAGGTCTTCGTCGCGGTGAAGCGCAAGATCCAGCCCGGCGACAAAATGGCGGGACGCCATGGCAACAAGGGTGTCGTTTCGAAGATCGTGCCGCAGGAAGATATGCCCTTCCTCGCGGACGGGACCCCGGTCGATATCGTGCTGAACCCGCTCGGCGTGCCGAGCCGCATGAATGTCGGTCAGATCCTCGAGACGCATCTGGGTTGGGCTTGCGCCGGTCTCGGCAAGCAAGTCGCGGCGACGGTCGATGCCTATCTGCGCACGCACGACACCAAGCCGATCCGCGACAAGCTGATCGAAATCTACGATGCCAAGGAGGCGATCGACGCGCTCGACGACGAAACCGTCGTCGAAGTCGGCGAGAACCTGCGCCGCGGCATTCCGATTGCCACGCCCGTGTTCGATGGCGCGCATGAGCCCGACATCGTCATCATGCTGGAGCAGGCGGGTCTCGATGCCTCTGGCCAGTCCGTGCTCTTCGACGGGCGCACCGGTGAGGAGTTCGATCGTAAAGTGACGGTCGGCTATATCTACATGCTGAAGCTTCACCATCTCGTGGACGACAAAATCCACGCGCGGTCGATTGGTCCCTACAGCCTCGTCACGCAGCAGCCGCTGGGTGGGAAGGCGCAGTTCGGCGGTCAGCGCTTCGGTGAAATGGAAGTGTGGGCGCTCGAAGCCTATGGCGCGGCTTATACCTTGCAGGAAATGTTGACGGTGAAATCCGACGACGTCGCTGGCCGCACCAAGGTCTACGAGTCCATCGTACGCGGCGACGACACGTTCGAGTCCGGTATCCCCGAGAGTTTCAACGTTCTCGTGAAGGAAATGCGGTCGCTCGGCCTCAATGTCGAACTGACGTCGCGCCCGAAACTCGAGCCCGACGCGCTTCCCGCCGCCGAGGCCGCCGAATAGGCATCGACGCAATATTTGGACGAGGCGTGCCCCCGCGCGCCTCGTTTATTACCGTGTATTCAAGAGTTTAAAATCCTAGCAGCCTGCCCCGCGCGTCACGCCGGCGGACTGCGCATAAGGAGACTAGCATGAATCAAGAGGTCATGAATCTCTTCAATCCGGTCGTGCAGCCGCAGGCGTTCGACCAGATTCAGATCTCCATCGCCAGCCCGGACAAGATTTTGTCCTGGTCCTTCGGCGAGATCAAGAAGCCCGAGACGATCAATTACCGGACCTTCAAGCCCGAGCGCGACGGTCTGTTCTGCGCGCGCATCTTCGGGCCGATCAAGGATTACGAATGCTTGTGCGGCAAGTACAAGCGGATGAAGTACAAGGGCGTCATCTGCGAAAAGTGCGGCGTCGAAGTGACGTTGTCGCGCGTCCGGCGCGAGCGCATGGGCCATATTTCGCTCGCGGCTCCCGTCGCGCATATCTGGTTCTTGAAGTCGCTGCCGTCGCGCATCGGCCTTCTGCTCGACATGACGCTGAAAGATCTCGAACGGATTCTCTATTTCGAATCCTACATCGTTCTCGATTCCGGCCTGACTCCGTTGAAAGAGCGTCAGTTGCTGAACGAGGAGGATTATCTTCGCGCCCAGGACGAATATGGCCAGGATAGTTTCACCGCTCTGATCGGCGCCGAAGCGATCCGCGAGATCCTGCGCAACATGGATCTCTCGGGCATCGCCGAGCGCTTGAAGGTCGAGATTGCCGAGTCGACGACGGAACTGAAGCCGAAGAAGCTCGCCAAGCGCCTGAAGATCATCGAGGCCTTCATGCATTCCGGTAATAAGCCGGAGTGGATGATCCTGACCGAAGTGCCGGTCATCCCGCCGGATCTGCGTCCGCTCGTCCCGCTTGACGGCGGCCGTTTCGCGACCTCCGATCTCAACGATCTCTACCGCCGCGTCATCAACCGCAACAATCGTTTGAAGCGGCTGATCGATCTGCGCGCGCCCGACATCATCATCCGCAACGAAAAGCGCATGCTTCAAGAGGCGGTGGATGCTCTGTTCGACAACGGCCGCCGCGGCCGTGTGATCACGGGGGCCAACAAGCGTCCGCTGAAGTCGCTCGCCGACATGCTCAAGGGCAAGCAGGGCCGCTTCCGCCAGAACTTGCTCGGCAAGCGCGTCGATTATTCCGGCCGCTCCGTCATCGTCGTCGGCCCGGACCTGAAGCTGCATCAATGCGGCCTGCCGAAGAAAATGGCTTTGGAGCTGTTCAAGCCCTTCATCTATTCGCGTCTCGACGCGAAGGGCCTTTCCGCGACCGTCAAGCAAGCGAAAAAGCTGGTCGAGAAAGAGAAGCCGGAGGTTTGGGATATCCTCGATGAGGTCATCCGCGAACATCCGATCATGCTCAACCGCGCGCCGACGCTGCATCGCCTCGGCATTCAGGCCTTCGAGCCGAAGCTGATCGAGGGCAAGGCGATCCAGCTGCATCCGCTGGTTTGCGCGGCCTTCAACGCTGACTTCGACGGCGACCAGATGGCGGTCCACGTGCCGCTCTCGCTGGAAGCCCAGCTCGAAGCCCGCGTGCTCATGATGTCGACCAACAACATCCTGCACCCGGCCAATGGTCAGCCGATCATCGTGCCGTCGCAGGATATCGTGCTCGGTCTCTATTATGTTTCGTTGGTTCGCGATGGCGAGCCGGGGCAGTATGCGGAAGATCCCAAGACAAAGGCGCCGTTAGGTGGCCTCTTTTCGGATATGGGTGAAGTCGAGCATGCCTTGGCCGCCAAGACGGTCACGCTGCATACCAAGATCAAGGGCCGCATGTGGACCTATGACGAGGCCGGCAAGCGCGTCTCGAAGATCTACGACACGACGCCCGGCCGCATGATCCTCGGCCAGCTTCTGCCCGAGCACCGCAAGATCACCTTCGACGTCGCCAACAAGCTGATGACGAAGAAGGAAATCTCGGGGATGATCGACATCGTCTACCGCCAGTGCGGTCAGAAGGAGACGGTGATCTTCTGCGACCGGATCATGGCGCTCGGGTTCCGCGAGGCGTTCAAGGCCGGCATTTCCTTCGGCAAGGACGACATGCTCGTGCCGGAAACCAAGCCGAAGATCATCGCCGATACCAGCGCGCTCGCGAAGGAATACGAGCAGCAGTATAACGACGGTCTGATCACCCAGGGCGAGAAGTACAACAAGGTCGTCGATGCCTGGGCGAAATGCTCGGACAAGCTCGCGGAAGAGATGATGATCCGCATCTCCTCCGTCCATAAGGACGAGAACGGCCGCGATAAGCCGATCAACTCGATCTACATGATGTCGCATTCGGGAGCGCGTGGGTCGCCAACCCAGATGAAGCAGCTCGCCGCGATGCGCGGCTTGATGGCCAAGCCCTCGGGCGAGATCATCGAGACGCCGATCATCTCGAACTTCAAGGAAGGTCTGACCGTCCTCGAATACTTCAACTCGACCCACGGCGCCCGTAAGGGTCTCGCCGATACCGCGTTGAAGACGGCGAACTCCGGTTATCTCACGCGGCGTCTCGTGGACGTGGCGCAGGATTCCATCATCACCATGGTGGATTGCGGCTCAAAGGGCGGCATCAAGATGCGGGCGATCATCGACGCCGGCACCGTGGTGGCCTCGTTGGCGATCCGCATCCTCGGCCGGACCACGACCGACGATCTTCGCGAGGCCGATGGCACGCTGATCGTCGCCGCCGGCACGATGATCGAAGAATGGCACATGGACCGGATCAACGCCGCCGGCATCCAAGAGGTCAAAATCCGCTCGGTGCTGACCTGCGAAGCCAAGAACGGCGTCTGCGGCAAGTGCTACGGCCGCGACTTGGCGCGCGGCACGCCCGTGAACATGGGCGAGGCCGTCGGCGTCATCGCGGCGCAGTCAATCGGGGAACCCGGCACGCAGCTCACGATGCGTACCTTCCACATCGGCGGCGCGGCGCAGATCAAGGATTCGTCCTTCATCGAGTCGAACTTCGACGGCACGGTCAAAATCCGCAACCGCCATCTTGCCCGCAACGGCGAAGGCGATTTGATGGTCATGGCGCGGAACGTCGCGATTGCCATCGAGGGGCCGGACGGCGTCGAACGCGCCGTCCACCGCGTGCAGTATGGCGCGCGGATGAAGGTCGACGACGGCGACAAGGTCAAGCGCGGCCAGCGTCTGGCGGAGTGGGACCCCTACACCCGTCCGATCATGACCGAAGTCGACGGCATCATCGGTTACGAGGATCTGATCGAAGGCGCCTCCATGTCGGAAGCCATCGACGAGGCGACCGGGATCGCCAAGCGCATGGTCATCGACTATCGCTTGAACCAGCGCTCGGCCACGTTGAAGCCGGCGATGGTGATCAAGGGCGCGGATGGCAAGATTCTCAAGGTGGCCCGTGGCGGCGATGCCCGCTACGTCCTGCCCGTGGATTCGATCATCGGCGTCGATCCCGGCGGCACCGTCAAGGCGGGCGACATTATCGCGCGTATCTCGATGGAATCGGCGAAAACCCGCGACATCACCGGCGGTCTGCCGCGCGTGGCGGAACTCTTCGAAGCCCGCCGCCCGAAGGACCACGCGATCATCGCGGAAGCCTCCGGCATCGTGCAATTCGGCAAGGACTACAAGAACAAGACCAGGCTCTCCATCATCCCGCACGAGGATGGCGCCGAGGCGGTCGAATATCTGATCCCGAAGGGCAAGCACATCCATCTCCAGGACGGCGACGTCGTGGAAAAGGGCGATTACATCGTCGACGGCAATCCCGCGCCGCACGACATTCTGGCGATCAAGGGCGTGGAGGAGCTAGCCGCTTACCTCGTCAACGAAATCCAGGAAGTCTACCGGTTGCAGGGCGTGAGCATCAACGACAAGCACATCGAGGTGATTGTTCGGCAGATGCTGCAGAAGGTCGATATCGTCGATCCCGGCGATACCGACTTCTTGTCCGGCGAGCAGGTCGATACGTTGGAATTGGACGAAGCCAATGCCAAGGTTCTCGAGAGTGGCGGCAAGATCGCTTCGGGAACCCCGGTGCTGCTCGGCATCACCAAGGCCTCGCTGCAGACGCGCTCCTTCATCTCGGCGGCCTCCTTCCAGGAAACCACCCGCGTCCTCACCGAAGCGGCGGTCAACGGCAAGGCGGATACGCTCGAAGGCCTGAAGGAAAACGTCATTGTCGGCCGGTTGATCCCGGCGGGCACCGGCGCCGCCATGGCCAAACTGCGCAAGATCGCCGCCCAGCGCGACGAGATGATCCTGGCGCAGAACGAAAACGCCAACCAAGCGGCGAAGGCAATCCCGGCTCTGCCCGCGGCGGAGTAGGGGGCTTCGGCTCTACGTTGAGAAGTTGCGAAAGGCCCGTGGAGACACGGGCCTTTTTGCTATTGGTTTTCTCGGGGGCTCTTGTCGTGCAAGCGGGATACTGCATCAACCTCCGCCCCGCCAGGTCACGGTCCGCCAAGAGCACCGGTGACGAGCTTCATGCCGCGGGCTTCCTGCTCGCTGAGCCAATGAACGTCGTCCGTCGCCGACATGGCTTCGACAAGGGTGGGGGAGACGCCCATTTTCGTCATGTAGCTCAGGACGATGCCCGTGGTTCTCTGGGTATCGGCGACGGGGTCGCGTCCCGCGCCCGTGGTGGTGAAGCGATGGACGCCCAACATCGATCCCGGGACGCCCGTCCGGATCTGGCTGCCGGCATAGGCGATGATGCAGGCACTCGCGCAATAGGACGGCCGCAGATGGCCGGAGGAATCGAAGGTTCCGACCGCCGTCACGAGCCCCCGGGCGCGAATGACTTCGCCCATGATGAGGGCTTGCATGAGGTCGCCGCCAGGGGAGGACAGGACCACGGCATCGCCGGCCTGAAGATCGGCCGCATCGAGCTTTTCGCGGAACCATCCCGCCGCCGCGGCGCCAATCTTGCCGCTGACGGCGAGCGCGTTATGACGGTGGCCGGCCTCGCCGGGAAAGCCGTTGGGCACGACGGACGCGGTCAGGCCTGGCGAAAGGTAAAGATCCTTCCAATAGGCCCAGGCTTCGGGACGTGACAGATCCTGGTAAATAGTCACGCCGATTAAGGAGAGCATCGCGGTATAGATGGCGATGGGAAAAAAGCGGATCCGTCCGGCGCTGGAGGGTGTGACCGGTCTTTGCCGCCGTTCGCCGGGACCTTCCGGGAGCGGCGATCCCCATGGCCCAGCTGGCGCGCCGTGCCCGCCTCCCAAATCCCGATTCGCATTCTCGTTGGGAGGTCCGTTCGAGGCGTCGAACCCATTGACCATTTTGCGCACCTCAAAACGTCGCCGGACGGGAGTGGTCCGTCGCCCGGTTCGTCATGCTTGCCGTATCCCCCGGAGTGACGCCAGGAAAAATCGCGGGTGAACTTTTGCGGCTCATCTAAAATAGAGAGACTTGGCCCACGAAAACAGGGAGTCCCATTCGGCTATCGCTGGATGGATTCGGGTTTTCGATTCTCGCGACGCGGTTCTTTTTGAGCTTCGTGCAAGGCCGGCGGCGGATGTTTTCCGGTCTCGATCATGTTAAACCTGAGCGTGTTCCTGGAGGCCCAATCGACGCTTATATTCTTAATTCAGTACATCGAAAAAGTTATGTACGCATCTGATATTAAATGCATAATGTACGCTGTTTTCTCGCGTCGGCCTATGGCCCGGCAGGTTTTTTCCATCGTTTGCAGACGCTTCCGGACTAACCCTCCGGCAAAAAAGCGGGGCATTGCGAGAAACACGCTTGACGGCCCCGCATACGCGCAATAAGTTCCGCCCACTTTCGAGAGGCAGTAGACCTGCTCTCCAGGACGTCACGTCCCGGACACATGAGGTCTAAACGCTCCCGGTTTCAGCGACTGTTGAAGTCATCGTGATAGGCGGGATCGCCTATCCGCCGTTTGCAAGACCACGGGGCTTCCTCGCGGTCCTCTGCTTCATCGTCAGCATCTGAAGCCTTACGGCGGATGGTGCTGATTGTTTGCGTTTGGGTAGTTCGAATCAGGACGTGGCTAGGTTGCCGGAAGGCGCCAGACACAAGACAGGGCCGACGGAAAACATATGCCGACGATTAGCCAGTTGATCCGCAAGCCACGCGTGGCGAGCACCTATCGCGAGAAGGCCCGCCATTTGGAGGCCTGTCCGCAGAAGCGTGGCGTTTGCACGCGTGTTTATACGACGACCCCGAAGAAGCCGAACTCGGCGCTTCGTAAGGTCGCCAAGGTGCGCCTGACCAATGGCTTCGAGGTCATCGGATATATTCCGGGCGAGGGCCATAACCTGCAAGAGCATTCCGTGGTGATGATCCGTGGCGGCCGCGTCAAGGATTTGCCCGGTGTTCGTTACCACATCCTGCGCGGTGTCCTCGACACCCAGGGTGTCAAGAATCGTAAGCAGCGCCGTTCCAAGTACGGCGCGAAACGTCCGAAGTAAGGGCGTTTAAGTAACCGGGCAGGGGCTAGTACCCGCCTCTCCATTCTACTTTGAGAACATAGGACGAGCGACATGTCGCGCCGCCATAGCGCCGAGAAGCGGGATATCATTCCCGACGCCAAGTATCACGACGTGATCCTGACCAAGTTCATGAACTCGATCATGTACGATGGGAAGAAATCCGTCGCCGAAGCGATCGTCTACGGCGCCCTCGACGTTGTCGAGGCGAAGACACGCAACGAGCCCCTGCCGGTCTTCAAGCAGGCGCTCGAGAATGTCGCGCCGGCTATCGAAGTGCGCTCCCGCCGCGTCGGTGGTGCGACCTACCAGGTTCCGGTCGAGGTTCGTCTAGAGCGCCGTCAGGCCTTGGCGATTCGCTGGATCATCACGGCGGCGCGCGGCCGGAACGACAAGACCATGGTCGACCGTCTGTCGGCCGAGCTGCTCGATGCCGCAAACAACCGCGGGAACGCGGTCAAGAAGCGTGAAGACACGCACCGGATGGCGGAAGCCAACCGTGCCTTCTCGCATTATCGCTGGTAACCGGTTTCCACGAAGTCGCGCCTCCGCGCTTCTTAAGGATTTTGAACGATGCCCCGCAGCCACCCCATCGAAGACTACCGTAACTTCGGTATCATGGCCCATATCGACGCCGGTAAAACGACGACGACCGAGCGTATTCTGTTCTATTCCGGCAAGTCGCATAAGATTGGCGAAGTGCATGACGGCGCCGCCACCATGGATTGGATGGAGCAGGAGCAGGAGCGTGGCATCACGATCACCTCCGCCGCGACGACCACCGCCTGGAACGGCAAGCGCCTGAACATCATCGACACCCCCGGCCACGTCGATTTCACCATCGAAGTGGAGCGTTCGCTCCGCGTGCTGGACGGCGCGGTCTGCGTGCTCGACGGCAACCAAGGCGTCGAGCCGCAAACCGAGACCGTTTGGCGTCAAGCCGACAAATATGGCGTGCCGCGCATCGTGTTCGTCAACAAGATGGACAAGATCGGCGCCGATTTTTATCGCTGCGTCGAGGAGATCAAGACGAAAGTGGGCGGTCGCGCTGTCTGCATCCAGCTTCCGATCGGCTCCGAGTCCGATTTCAAAGGTATTATCGATCTGGTGCGCATGAAGGCGGTCGTCTGGGAAGACGAGGCGCTTGGCGCGAAGTATCACGATGAAGAGATTCCGGCCGATCTCCTGGAGAAGGCCAAGGAATATCGTCATATGCTGCTCGAAGCCGCCGTCGAACTCGACGACGACGTGATGACCGCTTATCTCGATGGCGTCGAGCCCGATATTGCGACGCTCCATCGTCTGATCCGCAAGGCCGTCCGTCACATCACCTTCATTCCCGTCCTTTGCGGTTCCGCGTTCAAGAACAAAGGCGTTCAGCCGCTGCTCGACGCCGTTGTCGAATATCTGCCTTCGCCGCTCGACCGCGAAGCGATCAAGGGCATCGACCCCGATACTGGCGCCGAGATGACGCGCGAAGCTGGCGACGATCAACCGTTCTCGATGCTCGCCTTCAAGATCATGGACGACCCCTTCGTCGGCACGATCACCTTCGCCCGTGTTTATTCCGGTCATATCGAATCCGGCACGACCGTGCTGAACTCGACCAAGGACAAGAAAGAGCGCATCGGCCGTATGTTGCTCATGCACGCGAACGATCGCGTCGATATCAAGGAAGCTTACTCGGGCGACATCGTCGCGCTGGCGGGCCTGAAGGATACGCGTACCGGCGATACCCTGTGCGATCTGCAAAAGTCGGTTATCCTGGAGCGGATGGAATTCCCCGAGCCGGTCATCGAGATCGCGATCGAGCCGAAGTCCAAGGCCGACCAGGAAAAGCTCGGGATCGCGCTGTCGAAGCTCGCTGCCGAAGACCCGTCCTTCCGTGTCTCGACCGACCAAGAGTCGGGTCAGACGATCTTGAAGGGCATGGGCGAACTTCATCTCGACATTAAGGTCGATATTCTGCGCCGCACCTATAAGGTCGATGCGAATATCGGGGCTCCGCAGGTCGCCTATCGCGAAAAGCTGACCCGCCGCGTTGAAAAAGATTATACTCATAAGAAGCAGACCGGTGGCACGGGTCAGTTTGCCCGTGTGAAAATCGTCTTCGAGCCGGCCGAGCCGGGTGCGGGTTCGTCCTTCACTTCCAGCATCGTCGGCGGCGCCGTGCCGAAGGAATTCGTTCCCGGCGTGGAAAAAGGCATCAACAGCGTCATGGGGTCCGGCATTCTCGCGGGCTTCCCGGTCGTCGATGTCAAGGCGACGTTGATCGACGGTGCTTACCATGACGTCGACTCGTCGGTTCTCGCCTTCGAAATCGCGTCACGCGCGGCCTTCCGCGAGGCGCTGCGCGAGGGCGGTTCGGTTCTTCTCGAGCCGATCATGAAAGTCGAAGTGACGACTCCGGAAGACTATACCGGTTCCGTCATGGGCGATCTACTTGGCCGCCGCGGCCAGGTGCAGGGTCAGGACATGCGCGGCAATGCCGTGGTGATCAACGCCATGGTGCCGCTCGCCAACATGTTTGGCTATGTCAACCAACTACGGTCCTTCTCTCAGGGCCGCGCGAACTACACGATGCAATTCGACCACTACGAGCAGGTGCCTGCGAGCGAGGCGGCGAAGGTTCAGGCGAAATACGCTTAAGCCTTTCACAATCACTCTCTTCAGTTTCTTCTAAGGAGCCGGACTATGGCAAAGGAAAAATTCTCGCGGACAAAGCCGCATTGTAACATCGGCACGATCGGCCACGTCGATCATGGCAAGACGTCGCTGACGGCTGCCATCACGAAAGTGCTCGCCGAGTCTGGTGGCGCGACCTATACCGCCTACGATCAAATCGACAAGGCGCCGGAAGAGAAGGCTCGTGGCATCACGATCTCGACCGCGCACGTCGAATACGAGACCAAGAACCGCCATTACGCTCACGTCGATTGCCCCGGCCACGCCGATTATGTGAAGAACATGATCACCGGCGCGGCGCAGATGGACGGCGCGATCCTGGTCGTGTCCGCCTCGGACGGCCCGATGCCCCAGACCCGCGAGCACATCCTGCTCGCCCGTCAGGTCGGCGTTCCCGCCCTCGTCGTGTTCATGAACAAGGTCGATCTCGTCGATGACCCGGAACTGCTCGAGCTCGTCGAGCTTGAAATTCGCGAACTTCTCTCGAAGTACGATTTCCCCGGCGACGATATTCCGATCACGCAAGGTTCGGCTGTTTGCGCCCTCGAAAACCGCAACCCCGAGATCGGCCATGACGCCGTCTTGAAGTTGATGGAAACGGTCGACGCCTACATTCCGCAGCCCGCGCGTCCGCTCGATCTGCCCTTCCTGATGCCCGTCGAAGACGTGTTCTCGATCTCTGGCCGTGGTACGGTCGTGACCGGCCGCGTCGAGCGCGGTATCGTGAAGGTTGGTGAGGAAATCGAGATCGTCGGCCTGAAGCCGACCGTCAAGACGACCGTGACCGGCGTCGAAATGTTCCGCAAGCTGCTCGATCAGGGCCAGGCCGGCGACAACATCGGCGCGCTGCTTCGCGGCACCAAGCGTGAAGACGTCGAGCGTGGCCAGGTTCTCTGCAAGCCCGGCTCGGTGAAGCCCCACACCAAGTTCAAGGCCGAGGCTTACATCCTCACCAAGGACGAAGGTGGCCGTCATACGCCGTTCTTCACCAACTATCGTCCGCAATTCTACTTCCGCACGACGGACGTGACGGGTGTCTGCACCTTGCCGGAAGGCACGGAAATGGTGATGCCTGGCGACAACGTCACCATGGACGTCGAGCTGATCGTGCCGATCGCGATGGAAGAGAAGCTCCGCTTCGCTATCCGTGAAGGCGGCCGGACCGTCGGCGCTGGTGTCGTGGCCTCGATCACGGAATAAGACGGCAAACCGGCTCGGGATTGGTCCGGCGCTGGTCGATAAGGAATTGGTTTGATGAACGGCCAGAATATTCGGATTCGTCTCAAGGCTTTCGATCACCGTGTGCTCGATAGCTCGACGAAAGAGATCGTTTCGACGGCCAAGCGGACGGGCGCGCAAGTGCGTGGCCCGATCCCGCTGCCGACGAAGATCGAAAAGTTCACGGTGAACCGCTCGCCTCACGTCGATAAGAAGTCGCGCGAGCAGTTCGAAATTAGGACGCATAAGCGCGTCCTCGATATTGTCGATCCGACTCCCCAGACGGTCGATGCTTTGATGAAGCTCGATCTCGCCGCAGGCGTCGACGTCGAGATTAAGCTGTAATTTTTTAATGCGGAGCTACGCCATGAGCGCCTCCGGAGGACTTAAGATTATGCGGTCAGGTGTTATCGCACAGAAGCTGGGCATGACGCGGGTGTTTACGGACGCCGGCGAGCATGTGCCAGTCACGGTTCTAAAGGTCGACGGCTGTCAGGTCGTCGCCCACCGGACCCAAGAGCTCAACGGCTATACGGCCGTGCAGCTCGGGATCGGCCACGCCAAGGTCAAGAACGTCTCGAAAGCCGAGCGGGGCCGTTTCGCCATCGCCAAGGTCGAGCCGAAGCTGAAGCTCGCCGAATTCCGCGTCGAGGCCGATGGGCTTCTTCCGATCGGCGCCGAGATCACGGCGGATCACTTCGTGGCGGGCCAGTTCGTGGACGTCACGGGGACCAGCACGGGTAAAGGCTTTGCCGGCCCGATGAAGCGTTGGAACTTCGGCGGTCTTCGCGCGACCCACGGTGTGTCCGTCTCGCATCGTTCGCATGGTTCGACCGGTGGCCGTCAGGATCCCGGCAAGACCTTCAAGAACAAGAAAATGGCCGGTCACATGGGCGTCGATCGCGTGACCACCTTGAACCTCAAGGTCGTCCAGACCGATGTCGAGCGCGGCTTGATCCTCGTCGAGGGTGCCGTGCCTGGCACCGCGGGCGGATGGATTTTCGTGCGCGATGCCATCAAGAAGGCCTTGCCCAAGGACGTGCCGCTCCCCGGCAAGTTCCGCATCGCCAATGATGCGCCCGCGCAGGGTTCGGACAACGTGGCGGAAGCCCCGGCCAACACGGTCGAGGAGGCCTGATCATGAAACTTGATATCACCACTGTCGACGGCGCCGCTAGCGGTTCCATCGACCTCGACGATGCGATTTTCGGCCTCGTGCCGCGTCAAGATCTCATCGCCCGGATGATCCGTTACCAGCTGGCCAAGCGCCGCGCCGGCACGCATCAATCGCTCGGCCGCGCCGACATTTGGCGCACCGGCAAGAAGCTCGGCAAGCAAAAAGGGTCGGGCGGCGCCCGTCACGGTTCGGCTCGCGCCCCGCAGTTTCGCGGCGGCGGCAAGGCGTTCGGTCCGGTCTCGCGCGATCATGCGCATGACATGCCCAAGAAAGTCCGCGCGCTTGCCTTGAAGCATGCGCTCTCGGCCAAGGCGCGCGACGGCGGCATCATTATCTGGTCCGACATCGCCATCGACGAGCCCAAGACGAAGGTTCTCGTCGGGCATTTCGAAAAATCGGGTCTACGCAATGCGCTGATCATCGACGGCACCGAGACCGGAACCAATTTCGCTCTCGCCGCTCGCAATATTCCCATGATCGACGTTTTGCCGATCCAGGGTATCAATGTTTACGATATTCTGCGCCGCGAGAAGCTCGTGTTGACGCGGGCTGCCGTCGAAGCGCTGGAGGCGCGGTTCAAATGAGTGCGGCGAAAGCAACCATCGAGGCGCGCCATTACGACGTGATCGTCGCGCCGGTCATCACGGAAAAGGCAACTATTGCTTCCGAGCAAAACAAGGTTGTCTTCAAGGTCCGCAAGGATGCGAGCAAGACTGAGATCAAGACCGCCGTCGAGCGTCTGTTCGATGTCAAGGTCGAGGCCGTGAATACGCTGATCCGCAAGGGGAAGCGCAAGGTTTTCAAGGGCATGCGTGGCCAGCAGTCCGATCTGAAAAAGGCCGTTGTCACTCTCGCGGATGGCGATCGCATCGACATCACGACGGGCCTCTGAGCCAGGGTTTGGAATTTACGTCATGGCATTGAAGACTTTCAATCCGATCACGCCGAGCCTTCGACAGCTCGTGCTCGTTGATCGCAGCGACCTCTACAAGGGCAAGCCCCTCAAGACTTTGACCGAGGGCAAGAGCTCGGCTGGCGGCCGGAACAACACCGGCCGGATCACCGTTCGCTTCCGCGGCGGCGGTCACAAGCAGAGCTACCGGATCATCGATTTCAAGCGCCGCAAGATCGATGTGCCGGCGAAAGTGGAGCGGATCGAATATGATCCGAACCGTTCGTCCTTTATTGCCTTGATTAAATATTCGGATGGTGAGCTAAGCTACATCATCGCGCCGCAGCGTCTGTCGGTTGGCGACGAAGTGGTGTCGGGCGCGCAGGTCGACGTGAAGCCGGGCAATGCCATGGCTTTGGCGAATATGCCGGTCGGCACGATCGTCCATAATATCGAATTGAAGATCGGTAAGGGCGCGGCGATGGTCCGCTCGGCTGGCACCTATGCTCAGGTCGTCGGCCGTGACCAAGGTTACGTCATTATTCGCCTGAATTCAGGCGAGCAGCGTCTGGTTCATGGCCAATGCTTCGGCACGGTCGGGGCGGTTTCCAACCCCGATCACATGAACGCGTCCATCGGCAAGGCTGGACGCCAACGTTGGTTGGGCCGCCGTCCGCATAATCGCGGCGTGACCATGAACCCCGTTGACCATCCGCACGGCGGTGGTGAAGGCCGCACCTCTGGTGGCCGTCATCCCGTGACTCCTTGGGGCAAGCCCACCAAGGGTAAGAAGACCCGGACGAACAAGTCCACCACAAAGTTTATTGTGACCTCGCGTCACAAAAGTAAGAAGAAGGGCTAATCCCAATGGCGCGTTCGATCTGGAAGGGTCCGTTCGTCGACGGCTATATGCTGAAGAAGGCGGAAACCGCTCGGAGCAGCACCCGCTCGGAGGTCATCAAGACCTGGAGCCGGCGCTCGACAATTCTGCCGCAATTTGTCGGCCTGACCTTCGGGGTCTACAACGGTCACAAGCATGTGCCCGTCAACATCACCGAAGACATGATCGGCCACAAGCTCGGCGAATTCTCGCCGACCCGGACATTCCACGGCCATGCCGCGGACAAAAAAGCGAAGAGAGGCTGAGATGTCCAAGCCCAAAACTCCTCGCGCCCTCAAGGACAACGAAGCTAAGGCCGTGTGCCGGATGCTTCGCGTCAGCCCGCAAAAGCTCAATCTTCTTGCCCAGCTCATTCGCGGCAAGAAGGTCGAGACCGCGCTGGCCGATCTCGAATTCTCGCGCAAGCGCATCGCCCTCGACGTCAAGAAGACGCTCGAAAGCGCCGTCGCCAATGCGGAAAACAATCATGACCTCGACGTCGACGATCTCATCGTCGCCGAGGCCCATGTCGGCAAGGCTCTCGTTATGAAACGTTTCAGCCCTCGCGCTCGCGGCCGGGCTGGACGTATCACGAAGCCATTCGCAAATTTGACGATCGTCGTGCGCGAAGTTTCCGCGCCGTCAGCCGCCGCCTAAGGAGTTTACGATGGGACAGAAAGTCAATCCGATCGGCCTCAGGCTCGGCATCAACCGGACTTGGGATTCGCGCTGGTTCGCCGGCAAGAACGAATACGGCAAGCTCCTCCATGAGGATATTGCGATCCGCGCTGCTTTGATGAAGACGCTGAAGCAAGCAGCTGTGTCGAAGATCATCATCGAGCGCCCGCACAAGAAGTGCCGGGTGACGATCCATTCGGCGCGCCCCGGCGTGGTGATTGGCAAGAAGGGCGCGGATATCGACAAGATCCGCAAGCTCGTCGCCAGCATGACCGCGTCGGAAGTCGTGATCAACATCGTCGAAGTGCGCAAGCCCGAAATCGACGCTGTATTGGTGGCGGACTCCATCGCGCAGCAGTTGGAGCGTCGCGTGGCATTCCGCCGCGCCATGAAGCGGGCCGTGCAATCGGCCATGCGTCTTGGCGCCGAGGGCATCCGCATCAATTGTTCGGGCCGCCTCGGCGGCGCGGAAATCGCGCGTCTCGAATGGTATCGTGAAGGCCGGGTGCCGCTGCATACGCTGCGCGCCGACGTCGATTACGGCACCGCGACAGCGCATACGGCCTATGGCACATGCGGCATCAAGGTTTGGGTGTTCAAGGGTGAAATCCTCGAGCACGACCCGATGGCGCAAGATCGCAAGACGGCCGAAATGGATCATTCCGGCGGTGGCGGTGGCGAGCGTCGCCAGCGCCGCGATCGCGACGCGGCCTGACCGCCTCTTTTCACATTGAATTCAAGAGCTTAATCCAATGCTTCAACCAAAGAAGACTAAGTTCAGGAAAGCCTTTAAGGGCCGCATTCGTGGTGCGTCCAAGGGTGGTACCGAGCTGAACTTCGGGCAATTCGGGCTGAAGGCCATGGAGCCCGAGCGCATCACCTCGCGTCAAATCGAGGCGGCTCGCCGCGCGATGACGCGCCACATGAAGCGTGCCGGCCGCGTCTGGATTCGTATTTTTCCGGATTTGCCCGTCACGAAAAAGCCGACCGAAGTCCGCATGGGTAAGGGCAAGGGCGCGATCGAACTCTGGGCCTGCCGCGTGGCTCCAGGCCGGATCATGTTCGAGCTCGATGGCGTGCCCTTGGTCGTCGCCAAGGAAGCGCTGACACTCGCCGCCGCCAAACTGCCAATCAAAACGCGCTTCATCGAGCGCATTGCCGAATAAGGGAGGACAGTCCAATGAAATCCAAGACCCGCCTGTCCGACCTGAAGGTCCTGACGCAGGACCAACTCGATCAGGAAGTGCTGAACCTCAAGAAGGAGCAGTTCAATCTGCGCTTTCAAAAGGCGACCGGCCAACTTCAGAATACGTCGCGCGTGCGCGTCGTCCGCCGCGATATCGCCCGTGTCAAGACGCTCGCCGCTCTGAAGCGCGACGCGGCGCAGAAGTAGGATTAACAACTATGCCGAAGCGTATTCTCCAAGGCGTCGTCGTCAGCGACAAACAGGACAAGACTCTTGTCGTGAAGGTCGAACGGCGTTTCACGCATCCGCTCCTGAAAAAGACGGTGCGGCGCTCGAAGAATTATCACGCGCATGACGAGACCAAGGCCTACAAAGTGGGCGATCAGGTCTCCATCGAAGAGACGAAGCCGATCTCGCGCCTGAAGCGTTGGATCGTCATCGGTCAGCCTGCCTCCGCGCAAGGTTGACACCATCCTATTTGTAGGATGGAAGAACTCCTCCGCGTTGGCTGATTGAACCGCCGCGGTGAAAAATATAACCAGCCCCGCAATGGGCTGGATAAAAGTCATAGCCCGGAGATCTCGAAAAGAGATCTTCACCAGGCGTAGTCCGGAGCAGCTGGGTGCTGCGAAGGAAACCGATCTGACAGGAAAGGCTCTAAAGCCATGATACAGATGCAGACTAACCTCGACGTCGCCGATAATTCGGGCGCGCGCCGTGTGATGTGCATCAAGGTGCTGGGTGGTTCGAAGCGTAAATATGCCGGCGTTGGCGACATTATCGTCGTCTCCATCAAGGAAGCCATTCCGCGCGGTCGCGTGAAGAAGGGCGACGTGATGAAGGCGGTCGTGGTGCGTACCGCTAAGGACATCAAGCGCGCCGACGGTTCCGTGATCCGCTTCGACAACAATGCGGCCGTGCTGATCAACAATCAGTCCGAGCCGATCGGGACCCGCATCTTCGGGCCGGTGCCGCGCGAATTGCGCGCCCGCAACCACATGAAGATCATCTCGCTCGCGCCGGAGGTGTTGTAATGGCCGCTAAGATCAAGAAGGGCGACACGGTCGTCGTTCTCGCCGGGCGCGACAAGGGCCGCTCGGGCGAAGTTTTGCAGGTGATCCCCAAGGACGAGCGCGCGATCGTGCGCGGCGTGAACTTGGTGAAGCGCCATACCCGCCAGACTCCTCAACAAGAGGGTGGCATCATTTCCAAGGAATCGACGATTCATTTGTCGAATCTCGCCGTGGCGGACCCCAAGGGCGGCCAGGCGACTCGCGTGGGTTTCAAGATTCTCGAAGACGGCCGCAAGGTTCGCTTCGCTAAACGTTCGGGAGAGTTGATCGATGGCTGACCCCAAGTCCGCTAAGGGCGGCGCGAAGGGCGCCGGAACCGGAGCGAAGGATTCCGCGAAAGTCGCGAAAACCTCGCCCGCCGAAGCCAAGGCGAGCCGTGGCGCGCCGTCCTACAAGACGGCTTCCGCCGAGGATCTCCAGGTTCCGAAGGATTACCTTCCGCGCCTGCGCAAGCACTATGACGAAGTCGTGCGCCAGAAGATGATCGAGGAATTCGGTTACAAGAACCCCTTCGAGGTTCCCGTGATCGAAAAGATCGTTTTGAACATGGGCGTCGGCGAAGCCGTCAACGACACCAAGAAGGTGACCTTGGCCGCGGCCGATCTCGCCTTGATCGCCGGTCAGAAGCCGGTCATCACCAAAGCGCGCAACGCGATCTCGACCTTCAAGGTGCGCGAGAACATGCCGATCGGCACAAAGGTGACCCTTCGCAAGGTTCGCATGTACGAGTTTCTCGACCGTCTGGTCACGATCGCGCTGCCGCGCATTCGCGATTTCCGCGGTTTGAATCCCAAGAGCTTCGATGGCCGTGGCAACTATGCCATGGGCATCAAGGAACATCTGATTTTTCCTGAGATCAACTACGACAAGGTCGATAGCGTTCTCGGTATGGACATCATCGTCTGTACATCGGCGAAATCGGACAACGAGGCGCGCGCTCTTCTGCGTGCATTCAACTTCCCGTTCCGGCAGTGAGACTTTAGGTCTCAGACGCGGTAACCAGAGGGTCAAATATCGATGGCGAAGAAAAGCGCGATTGAGAATAACAAGCGGAAAATAAGGCTCGTGAAGCAATTCGCGGGACGCCGGGCGCGGCTTAAGGCGACAGCCGACAACGAGGCGCTTTCGGCTGAGGAGCGTTTCGAGGCGCGGTTGAAACTGTCCGAATTGCCGCGCAATTCGGCGGCGAACCGGGTTCGCAACCGTTGCGAAGTGAGCGGGCGTCCGCGCGCTTTCACGCGTAAAATGAAGATGTCGCGTATCGCGCTCCGGGAGCTCGGCTCTCAGGGCCTGATCCCCGGCCTCGTCAAGTCGAGCTGGTAGGAGGCCGCGATGTCGATCAACGATCCGCTCGGCGATATGCTGACACGTATCCGTAATGCTGGAATGCGCCGCAAGGGCAAGGTCCAGACTCCCGGTTCGCGTTTGCGTGCCCATGTGCTCGACGTTCTCGAATCCGAGGGCTATATCCGGGGTTATTCGACCACCGAATATGGCAATGGCCGGACCGAGTTCGAAATCGAGCTGAAATATTACGACGGGCAACCCGTCATTCGCGAGATTTCGCGGGTGTCGAAGCCTGGCCGCCGCGTTTATGCCGCTGTCGATGCCCTGCCGCGCGTCGCCAATGGTCTCGGCATTACCATCGTCTCGACGCCGAAGGGCGTCATGGCCGATCATGCCGCGCGCGAAGCCAATGTGGGCGGCGAAGTGCTCTGCAAGGTCTTCTGACCGCCTGATTGAAGGATTAGAATCATGTCACGCGTCGGTAAGAAGCCCGTCGCCATCCCGAAGGGCGTCACCGCTAAGGTCGACGGCCAAAAGGTGTCCGTAAAAGGCGCTAAGGGCGAATTGTTTTTTGTCGTTCCCGATGAGGTCGACGTCAGCTTTGCTAACGACGAGGTGAAAGTTACGCCTCGTTCGGACAGCAAGCGGGCTCGCGCCTTGTGGGGCACGTCTCGCGCCCAGGTGAATAACCTGGTCGTCGGGGTTTCCACTGGTTTCACACGGAAGCTCGACATCACGGGCGTTGGCTACAAGGCCTCTGTTCAGGGTAAAATCCTGCAGTTGTCGTTGGGCTACAGTCACGATGTGCCGTTTCCGATCCCCGAAGGGATCACGATCGTCACGCCTAAGCCGATCGAGATCATCATCAGCGGGATCGACAAGCGTCAGGTCGGGCAAGTCGCCTCCGAGATCCGCGCGCATCGGCCGCCAGAACCCTATAAGGGCAAGGGCGTCCGTTATTCCGACGAATTCATCTTCCGCAAGGAAGGCAAGAAGAAGTAAGGCTTGAGCTATGCCCAGAGATAATGGAGCTACAGCGCGCCGCAAGGCACGTGTCAGGCGTTCGCTCAAGGCGCGCGCTTACGGCAAGCCGCGGTTGTCGGTGTTCCGCTCGTCGAAGCAGATCTATGTGCAGATCATCGACGATGCAGCGGGCATCACCATTGCGTCCGCGTCCTCGCTTGAAAAAGTGAACCGCGAAAGCTTGAAGACTGGCGCGACCGTCGAGGCGGCCGCCGTGGTCGGTAAATTGATCGCGGAACGCGCCGTCAAGGCGGGTGTCAAGGAAGTCGTGTTCGATCGCGGCGCCTATATGTATCACGGGCGCGTCAAAGCGCTTGCCGAGGGCGCGCGCGAAGGCGGGCTCTCTTTCTAAAGCACTGCCTCTCCGAGGCTTGCTTTCTAAAGCCAGGTCTCTCCGAGGCTTGCGCATAATCGAAGCGAGCGGTCCATGTCTCAGGTCTTCCGGCCTCAGGCCTAACCGCGTAAGTGACGGAAAAAATCATGGCTGGTGAACGCGAAGGCGGTCGCGGGGGACGCGATCGTCAACATAGAGAAGAGCAAGACAGCGAGTTCGTGGACCGTCTGGTCCACATCAACCGCGTCGCGAAAGTGGTCAAGGGCGGGCGCCGGTTCGGTTTCGCCGCCCTCGTCGTCGTCGGCGACCAGAAGGGCCGCGTCGGCTTTGGTCACGGCAAGGCACGCGAAGTGCCGGAAGCGATCCGCAAGGCGACCGAATCCGCCAAGCGCGGGTTGATCCGCGTGCCTTTGCGCGAGGGCCGGACTCTGCATCACGACGTCCAGGGCCGTCACGGCGCCGGCAAGGTTATTCTGCGGGCGGCGCCCGCCGGAACCGGGATCATCGCGGGTGGCCCGATGCGCGCCATTTTCGAGACGCTCGGCATGCATGATGTCGTGGCGAAGTCGCAAGGCTCGTCCAACCCCTACAACATGATCCGCGCGACATTCGACGCGCTGGCCCATGAAGATTCGCCGCGTTCGGTCGCGGCCCGCCGTAACCTCAAGGTCTCCACGCTTCAGTCGCGCCGCCAAGGCGGTGATGTCGAAGTCGCGGCGGCCGAAGCTTGAGCCGGGAGAATCGACGATGGCTCAGCAAACAGGAACGGTGACGGTCGAACAGACCCGTAGCCCGATCGGCCGTCCGGCCGATCAGCGCCAGACCCTGATCGGTCTGAAACTCAACAAGATTGGACGCCGCTCGACCTTGACCGATACGCCCGCCGTGCGCGGGATGATCGCCAAGATCGCGCATCTCGTCCGCGTGGTCGAGTAAGGGAGGCTGTCATGAAGCTCAACGACATTCACGACAATCCCGGTTCGTCGAAAGACCTGATGCGCGTCGGCCGTGGTATCGGCTCGGGCAAGGGTAAGACCTGCGGCCGCGGCGTCAAGGGTCAGAAGGCGCGTACCGGCGTCGCGATCAAGGGTTTCGAAGGCGGTCAGATGCCGCTGCACCGGCGCTTGCCCAAGCGCGGGTTCTGGAACCCCTTCTCCGTCGACTATAACGAAGTCAACATCGGCCGGATTCAGGCTGCTGTCGATGCCGGGAAGTTCGCGGCGGGCGCGTCGATCAACATCGATTCGCTCATCGAGGCCGGCGTCGTATCGAAGCCGCGCGATGGCGTCAAAATCCTCGGCGTCGGCGAACTGACCACCGTGCTCAGTTTCGAAGTGGCCTCCGCCTCGAAGGGCGCGATTGCCGCCATCGAAAAGGCTGGCGGGACGATCAAGGTTCTTGTCGCGCCGAAGCCGCCGCGGCAGGAAGCCTCGGCTTAAGAACAAACTCTTGGAGCGCATTTCCCTGAGGGAATGCGCTCCTTCTCCAGTTTCTGGGCGGGACGGCTGAAATAGGCCTGATTCCGGTCTCGAGCCAGGGCTGACAAATACGAAGCGGACCTTTATGTGAAGGGCGCGGCGCGCCCGATGGTGGCGCGGCTTGACCAGCGGCATCCGCGTCCCGGTCTTACGGAGCACCCAATGGCATCGGCGGCGGAACAATTAGCGGCGAATGTAAACTGGGGTGCGTTCTCCAAAGCCAGCGAACTGAAAAAGCGGATTTGGTTCACGCTCGGCGCGTTGATCGTCTACCGCCTCGGCACCTATATTCCGCTTCCCGGGATCGATCCGGCCGCCTTCCAGGCTAATTTTACGAGCCATAAGCAAGGCGTGCTCGAACTCTTCAACATGTTCTCGGGCGGTGCCGTGCAGCGCATGGCGATCTTCGCCTTGAACATCATGCCCTATATTTCGGCCTCGATCATCGTGCAGTTGCTGACTTCGGTCATTCCGCAACTCGAAAGCCTCAAGAAAGAGGGCGAGTCCGGCCGCAAGATCATTAATCAATATACCCGCTATCTCACGGTCGTTCTGGCGATGTTCCAGGCCTATGGAATTTCCATCGGTCTCGAGGGGCAGCATGGCGTCGTGCTCGATCCCGGCTGGTTCTTCCGGATTTCCACCGTCCTCACCTTGATGGGCGGCACGATGTTCCTGATGTGGCTGGGCGAGCAGATCACGTCGCGCGGCATCGGCAACGGCTCCTCGCTGATCATTTTCGCGGGCATCATCGCGGCGTTCCCCTCGGCCATTGCCAATACCCTGGAACTCGGACGGCAGGGGGCGATTTCGACCGGGTTGATCCTCGTGGTGATGGCGATGTCGATCGCCGTCATCGCCTTCATCGTGTTCATGGAACGGGCCCAACGGCGGTTGCTGATCACCTATCCCAAGCGCCAACAGGGCAACCGGGTCTACGAGGGGCAGACATCGTTCCTGCCGCTGAAGCTCAATACCTCGGGCGTGATTCCGCCGATTTTCGCGTCGTCGCTCCTGTTGCTGCCGACCACCATCGCGAATTTCTCGCAGGCGCAGGGCGGCGGAGGCATTCTCGGCACGATCACGACCTATTTCGCTCACGGGCGGCCGCTCTACATGGTGGCTTATGTCGGCTTGATCGTATTCTTCGCGTTTTTCTATACGGCGATCGTGTTCAATCCCACCGAGACGGCCGATAACCTCAAGAAGCACGGCGGATTCATTCCCGGCATCCGGCCGGGCGAGCGCACGGCGCAATATATCGACAAAATTTTGATGCGGATCACCGTGCTTGGCGCCGGCTATCTCGCGATCATCTGTCTACTCCCCGAAATATTGATTTCCTATGCCGCCTTGCCGTTCTACTTTGGCGGAACATCACTGTTGATCGTCGTCAGCGTGACCATGGATACCGTGGCGCAAGTCCATGGGCATCTCCAGGCTCACCAGTACGAGGGATTGGTGAAAAAGGCGAAGGCGCGGGGGAAGAGACGATGAGGCTGATACTGCTTGGACCGCCCGGTGCCGGCAAAGGCACGCAATCCCAGCGGTTGATGCAGCGTTTCGACATTCCGCAACTCTCGACCGGCGACATGCTCCGGGCCGCCGTCAAAGCGCAGACGCCGGTCGGAATCGAGGCCCAAAAGATCATGAGCCAAGGCGGATTGGTGTCCGATGAGATCGTCATCGGGCTGATCTCCGACCGGGTCGAACAAGCCGATGCCGCGCATGGCTTCATTCTCGACGGGTTCCCGCGCACCGTGGCGCAGGCCAAGGCGCTGGATAAAATTCTGGCGCAGAAGCATAAGGAGCTCGATGCCGTCATCGAATTGCGTGTCGATGAAGACGCGCTGCTCGCCCGGATGGAAGAGCGTGTGCGTCAGACGATCGCGACGGGGCACCCCGTGCGCTCCGACGACAATCCAGAATCGTTCCGGTTGCGGCTCGAGGCCTACCGGGAGATGACGGCGCCAGTCGCGGCGTTTTATGCCCAGCTCGGAAGCTTGCATGTGATCGACGGGATGGCGCCCATCGACGACGTGTCGGCGCAAATCGATGCTTTCCTCAAGGCGAAGACCTCGGCTTGAGTTTTTCCGGCGGTGTTTTCTAAAATAACACTTGCATTGCCGGATTTTCTCTTGACGAGCGCCGAGTGAGACTTTAGCAACAACGTCTTCGCCTAGCATTCACGAGCGGCGGCTCTTTCGGGGCTGCCGTTGTTTGTTTTGGTGTGGTGCCAGAATCGCTTCTGGCTTTCATTCCGCATGGGCCGGGCTCCACCGGACGCGGAATTCATGGGTCCCCAGCCGGGGGCTTTCCAGATGGAGAGGTCAATCATGGCTCGTATAGCCGGTGTCAACATTCCGACCAACAAGCGCGTTCTGATCGCGCTTCAATATATCCATGGGATCGGCCCCAAAAAGGCCGAAGAAATCTGCGAAAAGGTTGCAATTCCCGCCGCGCGCCGCGTGTCCGAATTGACTGACGCCGAAGTTCTGCAAATCCGTGAGACGATCGATCGTGATTATATGGTCGAGGGCGATCTTCGCCGCGAAGTCTCGATCAACATCAAGCGCCTGATGGATCTGGGCTGCTATCGCGGCCTGCGTCATCGGCGGCAGTTGCCGGTTCGCGGTCAGCGCACCCATACCAACGCCCGGACCCGCAAAGGTAAGGCGAAGCCGATCGCCGGCAAGAAGAAGTAATCAGACCTTATTTTCGAACGCGCGCGGTTTTGCGGCGCGCGTTCAAATCACTGGCGGATCCTTTCTGGCTCCGCGAATAACCCGAGCGCCTGGAATGACGGGCGCGTTAGAAGGACAGTTTAGACGATGGCAAAAGAGGCAACCCGCGTCCGTAGGCGCGAGCGTAAGAATATTGTTTCGGGCGTCGCCCATGTCTCCTCGACATTCAACAATACGATGATCACCATTTCCGACGCGCAGGGAAATACGATTTCCTGGTCGTCCGCCGGAACCATGGGCTTCAAGGGTTCGCGTAAGTCGACCCCCTATGCCGCTCAGATGGCGGCGGAAGATGCCGCCCGTAAGGCGTCCGAGCATGGGATGCGGACGCTCGAAGTCGAAGTCTCCGGCCCTGGTTCGGGCCGCGAATCGGCGTTGCGCGCGTTGCAGGCTTCGGGATTCACCGTGACCTCGATCCGTGACGTGACGCCCATTCCGCACAATGGTTGCCGCCCGCGCAAGCGCCGCCGCGTTTAATCCGGCCTCGAGGCGTTCGTTGGCCGGGCCCATGCCCGGTCTATGCGGTTTATCACTTTCGACGGGGGAGCATCCGGCTTCCGCGTCTGCATCAGCGAAAGGTGCGTTCCGTGATCCAGAAGAACTGGCAAGAACTGATCAAGCCCAATAAGCTCGAAGTGTCGTCGGGCGACGATGCCAAGCGTTTCGCGACCGTGGTCGCCGAGCCGCTCGAGCGTGGCTTCGGTCTCACGCTTGGCAATGCGCTCCGTCGCATTTTGTTGTCGTCGCTTCAGGGCGCGGCGATTACCTCGGTGCATATCGATGGTGTGTTGCACGAATTTTCGTCCATCCCCGGCGTCCGGGAAGATGTCACGGACCTCGTGCTGAACATCAAGGATATTGCCGTCAAGATGCAGGGCGATGGCCCCAAGCGCATGGTCTTGAAGAAGACCGGCCCGGGTAAAGTCACCGCCGGCGATATTCAGACGGTTGGCGATGTTTCGATCCTGAACCCCAATCTCACGATCTGCACGCTCGACGAGGGCGCGGAAATCCGGATGGAATTCACGGTCAACACCGGCAAGGGCTATGTCGCGGCCGATCGCAACCGGTCCGAGGATTCTCCGATTGGCCTGATCCCGATCGACAGCCTCTATTCTCCCGTCCGTAAGGTCAGCTACCGCGTCGAGAACACCCGCGAGGGTCAAATTCTCGATTACGACAAGCTCACCCTGCAGGTCGAGACCAATGGCGCGCTGACGCCCGAAGATGCGATCGCGTTCTCCGCGCGCATTCTCCAGGATCAGCTCAATGTCTTCGTGAATTTCGAAGAGCCGCGCCGCGAAGAGACCACCCCGGCGATCCCGGAGCTGGCTTTCAACCCGGCTCTGCTCAAGAAGGTCGACGAGCTCGAATTATCGGTCCGTTCGGCAAACTGCTTGAAGAACGACAATATCGTCTATATCGGCGATCTCATCCAGAAGACCGAAGCCGAAATGCTCCGCACGCCGAATTTCGGCCGTAAGAGCTTGAACGAAATCAAGGAAGTGCTGGCCCAGATGGGTCTGCATCTCGGGATGGAAGTCACCGGCTGGCCGCCGGAAAATATCGACGAACTCGCCAAGCGGTTCGAAGAGCATTATTGAGGCCGTCGTCCGGCCCTTTAGGTGACCTTCTCCCGCGCGCGGGAGAAGGGAGAATGTCGACACGAGTTTATAACTGACGGCCGTACCTTGGCACGGCGGCCGCGAAAAATTGGGGAGCCACAATGTATCATGGACGCGCAAAGCGCCGTTTCGGCCGCACGCACGAGCACCGTAAGGCGATGTTCGCCAATATGTGTCAGGCTTTGATCAAGCACGAGCAGATCATCACCACCCTCCCGAAGGCGAAGGATCTTCGTCCGGTCGTCGAGAAGCTGGTGACGCTCGGCAAAGCCGGCGACCTGCATGCCCGCCGTCAGGCGATCGCGCAGCTTCGCGATGTCGTGCTTGTCCGCAAGCTCTTCGACGTGCTCGGCCCCCGTTACAAGGATCGTCACGGCGGCTATACCCGCGTCCTGAAGGCCGGTTTCCGCTATGGCGACAACGCGCCCCTCGCCGTGATCGAATTCGTCGATCGCGACGTCACCGCGCGCGGCAAGGATAGCGGCCCGGTTCTCGGCGCGGATGAAGACGCGGCCTGAGCCGAAATTGGTTGAACGAAACGAAACCCGGTCAGGACTAACGTCCCGGCCGGGTTTTTTCGTTTCCAAGGCTTCCTTGCCGCCGCTTTATGTTCCATTTGAAGCGCAACGCCTCGTCTAGCTATCAACGGAGCCGTGGATGACCTTGACGCCCCGATGGAATGCTCTCGCCGCCAGTCTGATCGCGGCTTGCCTCTTGGGATCGAACATCGGCGCGTTTGCTGAAACCGTCCGGGAGGTGCCGCGCGTCAAGACGGAGGAAATGCTGTCCTTCGCCCCGGTGGTTCGCAAGGCCGCGCCGGCGGTGGTCAATGTCTATGCCTCGCGGATTGACACGCAGCCGCGCAATCCCTTGTTCGACGATCCCGTGTTCCGGCATTTCTTCGGTGATAACGGGTCGAGGCCCGGCGGGGTGACGGCGAAATCGCTAGGTTCGGGCGTGATCGTCGATTCGAGCGGTCTCATCGTGACCAATTTTCACGTGATCGAGGGCATGACCGACGTGAAGGTCGCGCTGTCCGACCGGCGGGAATTGGATGCCGATATCGTTCTGCGCGATCAGCGTACCGATCTCGCCGTCTTGAAGGTCAAGGGTGGCGGCACGTTTCCGGCGATGGAGCTTGGCGATTCCGATGCGTTGGAGGTCGGCGATGTCGCCTTGGCGATCGGCGATCCCTTCGGCGTCGGTCAAACCGTGACGCAGGGGATCATTTCCGCGCTGGCCCGCACCAATATCGGGACGTCGGACTACGGCTTTTTCATTCAGACCGACGCGGCGATCAACCCCGGCAATTCGGGCGGCGCTCTGGTGGACATGCAGGCCCGGCTCGTCGGGATCAATTCCGCGATCTTTTCGCAATCGGGCGGATCGATCGGGATCGGCTTCGCGATCCCCGTGAACATGGTCAAAGTCGTCGTGGCCGCCGCCAAGATGGGGGACAAGCAAGTGCGAAGGCCTTGGCTGGGCGCGAGCCTCCAAGCGGTGACGCCCGATATCGCGGAATCGCTCGGGCTCGCCCGGCCGTCGGGCGTGCTCGTCGCGGAATTGAACGACAAAGGCCCCGCCGCCGAGGCCGGGATCAAGCGCGGCGACGTCATCACCGAGATCGATGGGAAGATCGTCGATAATCCCGAGGGTTTCGGGTTCCGCCTCGCGACAAAGCCCATAGGCGGCAATGCCGAAGTCACGCTGCGCCGGGATGGCAAGGTGATTCACGCGGTTCTGAATCTCCGTCCGGCTCCGGCCGTTCCCGCGCGCGACCTCGTCAAGATTGGGGGGAATACGCCCTTCAGCGGGATCAGCGCCGTCAATTCGTCGCCGGCTGTCACCGAGGAACTTTCGTTGAACGATACGAAGGAAGGCGTCGTGGTTCTCGATGTCGATCCCGAATCCAATGCCGCGCGGATTAATTTTAAGAAGGGCGACGTGCTTTTGTCGATCAACGACAAGACCATCAAGAATACGAAGGATCTCAAGGAGGCGACCACGGGGCAGCATTATTACTGGAAGCTGATCATCGACCGGGGCGGCAATATCGTGACTACCGTGCTCGGCGAATAAGGCGTTGCCGGGCAAAAGCCGAAGCCGCCCGCCTCACGCCGTCTTGCGCATGTCGCTGGTGAAATTCGCGATGAGTTCGCTGAGCGAGTGGGCTTTCTCGCTATGCCGGAGAACATTGGCTTTGAGTTCATGCGCGTGTTCTCCATTGGCGACGGTCACGTGCTGCACCCCTTCGATGCTTTGGGAGACGATCCGGGCCTCGTGGGCCGCTTCGGCGAGGGACAAGGCAATGTGCCGGCTCGCGTGGCCTTGCTCGGTCATGGCCGCCGCGACATCGCCGGAAATATCGTTCATGCGGTGGAGTGTGACTGTCATGGCCGTGATGCCATGCGCGGTTCGCTCCGTGATCGATTGAATGAGTTGGATATGCCCAGCGATGAAGGCGGTTGCTTCCGCCGTGCGCTTGGCCAGGAACTTGACCTCGCCGGCAACGACCGCGAAGCCGCGCCCGGATTCACCCGCGCGCGCCGCCTCGATCGTGGCGTTCAGGGCCAAAAGATTGGTCTGCCGGGCGATTTCGTCGATGAGATTGGCGGCGGCGCCGATCTCCTTGGCGGCGGTCACTAGGTTCGCGACGTGATCTTCCGTTGCCGTTGCTTCTCCCAAGGCGTCGGCGGCGGCCGCGGCGGTTTTGCTCATGTTTTGAGACAGATCGGAGGCGGCACCATATAATTCATCGGCCGCCCGGGAGACCGAGGCCAGGATCGTCGAGGCTTCCTCGGCGGCGCGTCCGACGATTTCGGATTCATTGCGCGCAATCGTCGACGAGGCCGCGACGTCGCTGGCCGCCTTATCCATCGCGGCGACCGAGGCCGACAATTCCTTCATGAGGCCAACCGTGACAGCCTCGAATTTTTGGGTGGATTGCACGATCGAGGCGGCGCGCTTCAAGTCGTCGGCCGTCCGTTGTTGCAAGCGTTCGCCGGCTTCCTTGTTGTCGCGCAAGGCTTTTTGGAAGACGCGGATCGTGGCCGCCATATCGCCGATTTCATCCTGCTTGCTGGCATAGGGAACCACGATATCCAGCTTGCCTTGCGCAAGAGCTTGCATGGTCCAACGCAGACGCGAGAGGGGAATTTGGATTTGGCTTCTGACAATCCAGATCGACGCGATCAAGCCGCAGAAAATCGCCACGGAGGGCACGGCCACGAGCAGAAACTTGGCTTGCTTGCGAATCTCGATCAGGCTCTCGCGCTCGGTGGCGGCCTCGGCCAGGAGATTTTCGCTGATCTTGTCGAAATCCCGGATCATGGCCTCGCGGTTCTTGATGGTCGCGGGGTCGGAGGCCTGAACTTGCGCGGCTTGAGGCGATATCGTGAGTCCGAGATTCGCGGTATCTGTCTGGTAGGATTCGAATTCCGCGAGCCGAAGCGATAAAGCTGTTTTATTTTCTGGTGTTAGCCTGGTGCCGATAGCGGTGAGAAAGGGCTGTTTGGCGGCGTCGAGCGCCTCAACCGACGCCTTCAGGGCGCTCAGGCTGGCTTCGGCTTCGTGGCGATCCGTTGTGATAAACACCGCATTCGCATCGATCACCACGTGCTGCACCTGTTCGACGAGTGCATGTGCCGCGGCGTCGAGATTGCCTATGGCTTCCATCTGATCGACGCAGTTTTGCTCGCGCTGCGCCTGGATCAGCGAAAAGCCCGAGAGCGCGGAGGCTAAAGCGCAGAGAAGCAGAACCACCGCGCCGAGTTTTTGGCCGATATCGAAGCGCATACGCTCAATCACCGTGAGTTACGATACGCCCATTGTGCCTTGAAAAGACTTTCAGGCCGTTAATTTAAAGTGACGCTAGTATGACACTATTTTGACGGCCGGCATTGCAAGAAAAGATATACGGTATTAAAAGTAAAAATGCGCGCATTCCGAGAAATTCGCGCATTTGCGGACGATACGACGAGTGGCTGAGAGAGAAAACCTAAGCTGCGTTTTTATTTTGCTTGGGAGCTATTTTAATTTTGCCGAGCCTTCGCTTCAGCGAGGCCCAGAGCTGGCGGATTTCATCGCCCGCCTTGCCGTCTCCATCGATTTCGGTGGCGCCGAGACCGCTGCGCGCGGCTTCTTGATAGGCAACGCGCGAGGAAATCAGCGGGCGCAGCAGGCCGCCCATGCTTTCCAGCGCGGCGGTGCCGTCTTGCACGCGCTGGCTTTCCTGCATCGGCGGGCATTGGTTGAGGACGAAGGTGAATTCCTTGCCGAATGTCTTGATCTTGCCGCGCGTCGCCTCGCTCGACCAAATGTCGAAAATCGCCGGGCGGGCGGGAATCACACTGAGATCGGTGGCCTTGATCGCGGCATCTGCGGCGGCCGTGTCGCCTGCCGGCGTATCGATGATCACCAGCGTCACCCGTCCCTTTTCGAGCGCCGCGAGCGCGTCCGGCAACTTCGCGGGCGAGACGGATTCCACGAGGAGGTTTTGATCGCCGCGGTGACGGCACCATTTGGTCAAGCTCTTCTGCGGATCCATGTCGATGAGAAAGACCCGCTCGCCGGCCTCCTGCGCCGCGACGGCGAGACAGGCCGCCAGCGTGCTTTTCCCCGAACCACCCTTTTGCGTCACCATCGCTACACTGCGCATCGAACCTTCTCCGCTGTACGATTCTGCTAAGGGGACAACGTTCAGCTTGTGCAGGCGTTCTCCCCAATTGGAAGAAATCGTAAACCAAGGTTCCTAAAAAACTGCTTCCATGGCGGGTGCGCGGATTTATGGTTACCATGCTAATCGAACCCGCCATCTTCCGCGGTGTCAGGCTCCGGCGGAGAACTCCTCGAAGGCGGCAAGGGCGTTGGCGGCGTACATCAGCGAGGGACCGCCGCCCATATAGATCGCCATCCCCAACATTTCCTCGAGTTCGGCCTTCGACACTTTGAGTTTCACCAAAGTCTGGACGTGAAAGCCGATGCAGGCGTCGCAACGGGCCGCGACGCCCAGGGCGAGGGCGATCAATTCCTTGGTCTTCTTGTCGAGGGCGCCATCCTGGGTTGCCGCGCGCGACAATTCAGCAAACCCCTTCATGACTTCGGGCAGATCGGCGCGCAGGGTGGCCAGGTTTTTCGAAACCCCTTGGGTCAGGTCGCGGTAGGATGCGGCGGAAAGGCTCATGATTCGATTCTCCAGGTGGCCATATCGCCACTTTCGGATATTATATTTACAAACATTATATGTTTCAATATAATATTTTTATATGAAACATGAGAGAGCCATGAACGGCACACCCGCGGCGCTAGATATGCTCCAAATGAGGGACTCCGCACGATCCGTCACCGCCTTGTTGCGGGCTCTCGCCAACGAGGACAGGCTGTTGTTGCTTTGCCAGATGGCGCAAGGGGAGCGGTCGGTCGGCGATCTGGAAGCCCAGTTGGATATCCGGCAACCCACCTTGTCCCAACAATTAGGGGTGTTGCGCGCGGAGGGCCTGGTCACCACCCGGCGGGAGGGGAAGCGAATCTATTACGCCGTCGCGGACCCGAAAGTTCTGACCCTCCTCGGCACGCTCTACACATTGTATTGCCCAACGAAATAAGGGGCTTCCTGTCCGGTCGACGGGGGCCGTATCCGCGATGAAGATCGTTTCGAATTCCCGCCGCTAGATTTTTCCGCCGTTTCAGCCCACATCTTCCCCATGGATCTCTTCTCATCCGCGGGCCTCGAAGCCGATGCCCCGCGTCCTCTCGCCGACCGCCTTCGCCCCCGCCGCCTCGACGAGGTCGCGGGGCAGGATCATCTCATTGGCCCCAACGGCGCGCTGTCGCGGTTGGTGGCGAGCGGGTCGTTGGGCTCGCTGATTTTTTGGGGGCCGCCGGGCACCGGCAAGACCACCGTCGCGCGCTTGCTGGCGGGCGAGACCAAGCTCGCCTTCGTCCAGATTTCCGCGATTTTCACCGGCGTCGCCGATCTCAAGAAAGTCTTCGAGGAGGCGCGGAAACGCCGTTCGATGGGGCAGGGGACGCTGCTCTTCGTCGACGAAATCCACAGGTTCAACCGCGCCCAGCAGGATGGGTTCTTGCCGGTGATGGAAGACGGTACGATCACCTTGATCGGCGCCACCACGGAAAACCCGAGTTTCGAGCTCAATGCCGCGCTGCTCTCCCGCGCCCGCGTGCTCACCTTCAAAGCGCTCGACGCCGAGGCCATCGAAAAGCTGCTGGTCCGCGCCGAGGCCATCGAGAAAAAGCCGCTGCCGCTCGACCCTGACGCCCGCGCGGCGTTGATCCGCATGGCCGATGGCGATGGGCGCGCCTGCCTGACCTTGGCCGAGGAGGTCTGGCGGGCGGTGCCGCCGGGCGTGCTCATCGATACGGAAAAACTCGGCACGCTCGTCCAGCGCCGCGCGCCGATCTACGACAAGGGTCAGGAGGGGCATTACAATCTCGTCAGCGCGCTGCATAAATCGGTGCGCGGCTCCGATCCCGACGCGGCGCTCTATTACCTCGCGCGGATGTTCGATGGCGGCGAAGATCCGCTGTTCATCGCCCGCCGGGTCGTGCGCATGGCGGTGGAGGATATCGGCCTCGCCGATCCGCAAGCGCTCGTCATCGCCAATGCCGCCAAGGACGCCTACGATTTCCTCGGCTCGCCCGAGGGCGAATTGGCGATTGCACAAGCGGTGATCTATGTCGCCACCGCGCCCAAATCCAACGCGGCCTATGTCGCCTACAAAGCCGCGATGCGGCTCGCGCGGGAGCATGGCTCCCTGATGCCGCCCAAGGTCATTCTGAATAGCCCGACGAAATTCATGAAGAGCGAGGGCTACGGCAGCGGCTATGCCTACGATCACGACGAGCCCAACGCCTTTTCCGGCCAAAATTACTGGCCGGATGCTCTCGGCCGGCAGAGCGTCTATGAGCCCACCGGCCGCGGTTTTGAGCGCGAAATCGCCCGCCGCATGGAGCGCTGGGCGGAATTGCGCCGGGAGCGCGAGGAGTCGTAATCAAGCGCCGGCCGTTTGAGGATTGCGGAATTACCGGCGCACGCCGGCTCACTCCGTTACCCCCTTGTTTTACCGCGCCCAAATCGCTCTAGAGGCTCATCTTCCCCGAAGCGCCGCTGCCCCCGAGGGCCGTTAAAGTGTCCGAGAAAGTCGAAGCCATGCGGTTGAGAGTTTTTATTTTCCGGCTTTTGCTCGCTGCTCTCCTTCTCGCACCTCTTCCCAGCCTGGCGCAAAGCCTCGTCACCGAAGATCTCCGGATTCCCGATGCGGAGGCGGGGAGTCAAGGGCTCGAGGCGGTTCTGGTCAAGCCTTCGGAAGCGGGGCGGCATTCCCTCGTGGTTTTGAGCCATGGCTCGCCGCGTGACGGGAACGACCGTGCGAAGCTCACCGCGCGGGACATGCTGGCGGAGAGCGTGGAATTCGCCAAGCGCGGGTTTGTCGCCGTCGCGGTCTTGCGGCGCGGCTATGGCACCTCGCCGGGCGGATGGGCCGAATCCTATGGGCCATGCAACAGCGCCGATTATGCTAGCGCCGGCCGGCGCGGTGCCGCCGACATCAAAAATGCGATCCTGTTTCTCGAAAAGCGCGGCGATGTCGAGCCCGCCAAAGTGCTCGCCGTGGGCGTTTCGGCCGGCGGCTTCGCGACAGTGGCGCTGACCGCCGATCCGCCGCCCGGCCTTGTCGCGGCGATCAGTTTCGCGGGCGGACGCGGCTCGTCGGGGCCGGATACGGTATGCAGCAGCGAGGCTCTGGTGGAGGCCTTCCGGCAATATGGGGCGCGGTCGCGCACGCCGATGCTCTGGGTCTATGCCCAAAACGATCATTTCTTCGGTCCGGCCTTGGCGCAACGGCTGTTGGCGGCCTTCAACGGCGCGGGCGGGCAGGCTGATTTTGTCCATGCGCCCGTCTTTGGCGACGAAGGCCATTTCCTGTTTTCAGGCAAGGGCCAGGCGGTCTGGACACCCATCGTGGACGGCTATCTCAAGACCCATGATTTCGCGCTCGCATCCCTTGCGTCAAGCGCGGCGCCGGCCCTCGCGCCGCCGCGCCAGATCAGCGCGAACGGGCGCAAGGATTTCCAGACTTTCCTCGAGGCGCCAGGCCACAAGGCCTTTGCCGTGAGCGAGAGCGGGGCCTATGCCTGGCGTACCGCGCGCGGCACGGCGGAAGAGGCCAAGGAGACCGCCCTCCACAATTGCGCGCAATTGGGCAAGAAGCCCTGCGCGCTCTATGCGGTCGACGATGCTTATGCCGGGAAGGGCCGGAATTAAGCCCCAAGCTGGCGCGCGAGATCGTTGAAATCCAGCGCGTTGAGATCGAAGCGCGGGTCCGGTGTCACATCCACCTTGCCGCTGGGGCCGAATTCCAGCGGACGGGCGACAAAGGCGGTGCGCATGCCAAATTGCTGGGCGGCCACCAGATCGTATTTGTGGCTCGCCACCATCAAAATTTGCGCGGGCGCGGCGGCGAGGCAATCGGTTGCGAGCTGGTAGACCGCTGGCGCCGGCTTGAAGCTTTTGACCAGCTCGCCGGAAAGCACGCAATCGAAGGGCAGGCCGGCGTGTTTGACGATCGAGATGGCCGAGGCCATGCCGGCATTGGAGAGGGTGGCGAGCGTGAAATGCGCGCGCAGACGGGTCAGCCCCTCCACGCTATCGGGCCAGGCGTCGAGCCGCGTCCAGACCGTATTGATCTCGTCCCGCTCGGCGGACGAAAAGGCGTTGGCGAGATTTTGCCCCTCCAATAAGAGGTCGAGCGCGTCGCGGTAGATATGCTCGACCGGGCGCCAAGGGCGGCGTCCCGAAATCACCTCGTCCATGCCCTCGCGATACAGCGCGCGCCAGCCGGTGGAGAGGGCCGCCCAATCGATGGAGAGTCCCTTGGCGCGATTGAGAGCGGCGCCCATCCGCATCACGGGCGTGTAAAAATCAACCGCTGTCCCCTGGAGGTCGAAGGCGAGTGCGCGAATGGATTTGGGATCGAACGTCATGGGTCACCGGAAACGTGTTTGATTTTAGCCGCGGCCCCGGTAGGGCGGCACGCCCTGGTCCGGCACCCAAAGCCCCTTGGGCGGTTCCCCGGTCTGCCAGAACACGTCGATGGGAATGCCGCCGCGCGGATACCAATAGCCGCCGATGCGCAGCCAGCGCGGGGTCAGCAGGCCGACGAGATCCTTGCCGATCCGAACGGTGCAATCCTCGTGGAACGCGCCATGATTGCGGAACGCGCCGAGATAGAGCTTGAGCGACTTGGATTCGACCAGCCAATCGCCGGGTAGATAATCGATGACGAGAAGCGCGAAATCGGGCTGGCCCGTGACCGGACAGAGCGAGGTGAATTCCGGCACGGTGAAGCGGGCGAGGTAAGCTTCGCCGGGATGCGGATTGCTCACGCGTTCGAGCCGCGCCTCGTCGGGCGAGGCGGGCAGGGCGGCATGCCGGCCGAGGACGCCGCCGGGGACATCGTTGTCTTCAGGGATCGTGTTGGACATGGACGTTTGTTTCTCACGCGCAAGCCCGCGCGGCAAGTTCCCGGATTCTTCCGCCGCCGCCGGGTCATTGCGGGGGGCTTGCCCCATGATGCGTATTTTTTAACGAGGCGACAAAATAAATGCGCGCTGACACCCCCTCCCGGCTGCAAAAGGGTGCTTTCGCGCGCGCCCGCTTCGGCGTAGACAACGCCGTTCACCTTTGTTTGTCTCACCTTTGCTGCTTCCCGAGGATCCGCCATGACAGCCATTGTCGATATTACCGCTCGTGAAATTCTCGATAGCCGGGGCAATCCGACCATCGAAGTCGATGTCACGCTCGAAGATGGTTCGCTCGGCCGCGCCGCCGTTCCCTCGGGTGCCTCCACGGGCGCGCACGAGGCGGTGGAACTGCGCGATGGCGACAAGAGCCGCTATGGCGGCAAGGGGGTCCACAAGGCCATCGACAGCGTCAATCGCGATATTTTCGACGCCATCGGCGGGTTCGACGCGGAAGATCAGGTCCATATCGACGAGACCTTGATCGCGCTCGACGGCACGGAGAACAAGTCGCGGCTCGGCGCCAATGCGATCCTCGGCGTTTCGCTCGCGGTGGCCAAGGCCGCGGCCGATGTCGTGGGGCTGCCGCTCTACCGCTATATCGGGGGAACGCAGACCCGCGTCCTGCCGCTGCCGATGATGAACATCATCAATGGCGGCGCCCATGCCGACAATCCCATCGATTTCCAGGAATTCATGATCCTGCCCGTGGGCGCGCCCTCGCTGTCGGAAGCCGTGCGCTATGGCGCCGAAGTGTTCCATGCCCTGAAGAGCGCGCTGAAAAAGGCCGGCCATAACACCAATGTCGGCGACGAAGGCGGCTTTGCCCCCAACCTGCCTTCCCCCGAGGCGGCGCTTGATTTCCTCCTCAAGGCGATCGAGGCGGCAGGCTTCAAGCCCGGCGACGATATCGCGCTCGGCCTCGATTGCGCCGTGACCGATTGGTTTAGGGATGGCGCCTATCATTACGAGGGCGAGGGCAAGGTACGCTCGATCCAAGAGCAAGTGGATTATCTCGCCAAGCTCGTCGCGTCCTACCCCATCGTTTCCCTCGAGGACGGCATGGCCGAAGACGATTGGGAGGGCTGGAAGCTTCTCACGGACAAGCTCGGCAAGACCACGCAGATCGTCGGCGACGATCTCTTCGTCACCAACACCACCCGGCTGGCCAAAGGCATCAAGTTGGGCGTCGCCAATTCGATCCTGATCAAGGTCAACCAGATCGGGACGCTGACGGAAACCATCGCGGCCGTCGATATGGCGCATCGCGCGGGCTATACCGCCGTCATGTCGCACCGCTCCGGCGAGACCGAGGACTCCACCATCGCCGATCTCGCGGTGGCGACAAATTGCGGGCAGATCAAGACCGGCTCGCTCTCGCGCTCCGACCGGATCGCTAAATACAACCAATTGATCCGCATCGAGGAAGAACTCGGCTCGCAAGCCATCTTCGCCGGCCGCTCGGCCTTGAAGGCGCTGGCGTAGGGAGCGAGCCTCTACTTCAGCTCTGTTCCGGCACGGCGGGAAAAACCCGCCGTGTTTCATCCCTTAACAAGCCGCTAACCATCGTCTGCCAAGATGCCGCGATGGTTATCCGGACGCGCCTGCGCGGCATCATCTTTCCGCTTATGCTTTACTGCGTTGCCGGCGGCATCGGCAGCTATTTCGTCTGGCATGCCATCAATGGCGAGCGCGGCCTCAAGACCAACGACGAATATCGGCACAAGATTGCCGGGCTCACTGCCGAATTGACCGCCGCGAAGCAAGAAAAACAGCAATGGCGGCACCGGATCGATCTGCTCAGCGGGGAGACCATCGACCGCGATCTGCTCGAAGAGGAAGCCCGCGTGCTTCTCGACCGGGTGCATAAAAACGATCTCGTCGTGTTCCTCACGCCCGCGCGGTAATCCCGGCCGGCGCCGTCTTGGCGAGCACCAAGCCTCTCCCGAAAGCCGGATGTCCATGGTTGCAATCCAGCTATGCCCAAAGGTTCAATGCTCTTTCCCAAACTCTTCGTGCATAAGGCAATATGTAGCGGTTGATTGGCCGTCTGGATGGCTCGATTTCCGGGCATGGCTAGGCTAGCTGTAAGGCTGTCACCGGTGATGCATTCGCGAAGGAATTGGGCATGACCTCAGTGGATTCGGCTCCTGCAACCCATGGCGATGTCCACGCCATCGCGCCCCCCGGTCCCCTGGCCTTCACGCGCGAGGAAGAGCTGACGGCCTATCGCGGCATGCTGCTGATCCGCCGCTTCGAGGAGAAGGCCGGCCAAATGTATGGCATGGGCCTGATCGGCGGCTTTTGTCATCTCTACATCGGCCAAGAGGCCGTGGTGACTGGCTTGACGATGGGCGCCAAGCATGGCGACCAAACGATCACGGGCTACCGCGATCACGGGCATATGCTGGCCTGCGGACTCGATCCCAGGGGGGTGATGGCCGAATTAACCGGCCGCTCGCATGGCCTTTCCAAAGGGAAGGGCGGCTCGATGCACATGTTCTCCAAGGAGAAACATTTCTACGGCGGGCACGGAATCGTCGGCGCCCAGGTGCCGCTCGGCACCGGGCTGGCTTTCGCCAACCGCTATCGCGGCAACGATCATGTCTCCTTCGTCTATTTCGGCGACGGCGCGTCGAATCAGGGGCAGGTCTACGAGGCCTTCAACATGGCCGAGCTTTGGAAGCTGCCGGTCATTTACGTCATCGAAAACAACCGCTACGCCATGGGCACGTCGATCACCCGCGCCTCGGCCTTGGTCGATCTCTCCAAGCGCGGGCAGAGTTTCAATATTCCCGGCATTCAGGTCGATGGGATGGATGTGCGGGCCGTGAAGGCAGCGGGCGATCTCGCGCTGGAATGGTGCCGCGCCGGCCATGGCCCGATGATCTTGGAAATGCAGACCTACCGCTATCGCGGCCATTCCATGTCCGATCCCGCGAAATACCGCAGCAAGGACGAGGTGCAGAAGATGCGCGACGAGCATGACCCGATCGAGCAGGTCAAGCAGCGCTTGCTGAAAGGCGGCGGCGCTAGCGAGGACGAACTCAAGAAGATCGACGCCGATGTCCGCGCTGTCGTTGTCGATGCCGCCGATTTCGCGACGCAAGATCCCGAACCGGATGCGTCCGAGCTTTGGACGGATATTTTGAACTGATCCGGGGCCGGTCTTAATACGAAACTTCGGATTAGGTATGTAACTAACTATACTCTAAGCGCTTTTGTCGTTTTTTATAGGCGCTATCGAGGCATCAGAGGCAGAATTCATGGCGATCAACATCCTGATGCCCGCGCTTTCTCCGACCATGGAGGAGGGCAAGCTGGCGAAATGGTTGAAAAAGGAAGGCGATAGCGTCAAGTCCGGGGACGTGATCGCCGAGATCGAGACCGACAAGGCGACCATGGAGGTCGAGGCGGTCGACGAGGGGACGCTGGCGAAAATCCTGGTTCCCGGCGGCACCGAAAACGTCAAGGTGAATACGCCGATCGCCGTCATCACCGGCGAGGGCGAGGATGCCGGGACAGCCGTCGCGCCGCCGCCCGCCACGGCAACCTCGTCTCCAGCCGCTCCCGCGCAGGCCGCGCCCGTGGCTCCGGTGGCCGCGGCCCCTGCCACCGCGCCGGAAATCCCCGAAGGCACGCCGATGGTGAGCACCACCGTCCGCGAGGCCCTGCGCGACGCCATGGCCGAGGAAATGCGCCGGGATGGCGACGTCTTCGTGATGGGAGAGGAAGTCGCGGAATATCAAGGCGCTTATAAAATCACCCAAGGCCTGTTGCAGGAGTTCGGCGACCGCCGCGTCGTCGATACGCCGATCACGGAACATGGTTTTGCCGGTCTCGGCGCCGGCGCGGCCATGGCCGGGTTGAAACCCATCGTCGAATTCATGACTTTCAATTTCGCCATGCAGGCGATGGATCAGATCATCAATTCCGCCGCGAAGACGCTTTACATGTCGGGCGGGCAGATGGGCTGTCCCATCGTCTTCCGGGGCCCCAATGGCGCGGCGGCCCGCGTCGGCGCGCAGCACAGCCAGGATTATTCGGCCTGGTATTCGAGCGTCCCCGGCCTCAAAGTCGTCGCGCCCTACACGGCGGCGGACGCCAAGGGCCTGTTGAAGAGCGCCATCCGCGATCCCAACCCCGTGATCTTCCTGGAAAACGAAATCCTCTACGGCCAGCATTTCGATGTGCCCCAGTTGGAGGATTTCACCGTGCCGATTGGCAAGGCCCGGATCGCGCGCGCGGGCACCGATGTGACCATCGTCTCCTTCTCCATCGGGATGACCTACGCCCTTAAGGCCGCGGAAATTCTGCAAGCGGAGGGGATCGAGGCCGAGGTGATCGATCTGCGGACGCTTCGCCCGATGGACACGGAAACGATCCTCGCCTCGGTCAAGAAGACCGGCCGCTGCGTGACCGTCGAAGAGGGCTGGGCGCAATCGGGGATCGGCGCCGAAATCATCGCCCGGGTGATGGAAGGCGCTTTCGATTATCTCGATGCGCCCGTCATACGCATCACCGGCAAGGACGTGCCCATGCCCTATGCCGCGAATCTCGAAAAGCTAGCGCTGCCAACCGCCGCCGACGTCGTGCAGGCGGTCAAGGCGGTCTGCTACAAATAAGGCGGTTTGAGACAAGTGAAGTGCCTCCGGCCAGCCGGACAACCCCACTGAAACGCGCAAGGCGAGAACAATGCCCGTCGAGATCCTGATGCCCGCGCTTTCGCCCACGATGGAAAAGGGCAACCTTGCCAAGTGGTTGAAGAAAGAAGGCGATACGATCAAATCCGGTGACGTGCTGGCAGAGATCGAAACCGATAAAGCGACGATGGAGGTCGAGGCCGTCGACGAAGGCGTGCTGGCCAAAATCATCGTGCCGGATGGGTCGGTCGACGTGCCGGTCAATCAGGTGATCGGGATCATCGCGCAAGAGGGCGAGGATGCCTCGGCCGTCAAGGCGCGGCCCAGCGCCAAACCTGCCACCGCCGCGCCGGCGCCGGGCGAAGCTCCCGCCGCGCCGCCAACCGCGGCCGCGCCGAAGGCGAATGGCGCGGCGTCGGCCGGAAAGCTCTTCGCTTCGCCGCTGGCGCGCCGCCTTGCCAAGCAAGCCGGGCTCGATCTCGCGCTGATCCCAGGCAGCGGGCCGCGCGGTCGCATTATCGAGCGCGATGTCCGGGCCGCGGAAAAAGCCGGACCGCAAGTGAAGCCTGCGGCTCCCAAAGCGGCGGCCGCGCCGTTGGCCGCGGGCATGTCCGATGAGACGATCAAAAAGTTCTTCGAGCCCGGCAGCTACGAGGAGGTGCCGCACGACGGCATGCGCAAGGCCATCGCGCGGCGTCTCGTCGAGGCGAAACAAACGATCCCGCATTTCTATCTGAGCGTCGATTGCGAACTCGATGCATTGTTGTCGCTGCGCGAGCAGATCAACAAGAGCGCGCCCTTGAGCAAGGAGGGCAAACCGCTCTTCAAAATTTCGGTCAATGATTTCATCATCAAGGCCCTGGCGGTGGCCTTGCAGCGCGTGCCCGACGCCAATGCCACTTGGACCGAGGCGGCGATGCTGAAGCACCGTCATTCCGACGTCGGCGTGGCTGTCTCGATCCCCGGCGGTCTGATCACGCCAATCATCCGCAAGGCCGAAACGAAGTCCTTGCCGGTCATTTCCAACGAGATGAAGGATTATGCCGCCCGCGCCAAGGCTCGCAAGTTGAGGCCCGATGAATATGAGGGCGGGACGTCGGCGGTCTCGAATCTCGGCATGTTCGGTATCAAGAATTTCTCCGCCGTGATCAACCCGCCCCACGCCACCATCCTGGCCGTCGGCGCCGGTGAACAGCGGGTGATCGTGAAGAACGGTGCGCCGGCGGTGGCCACCGTGATGAGCGTCACGCTCTCCACCGACCACCGCGCCGTCGATGGGGCCCTCGGGGCCGAATTGATCTCTGCGTTCAAGAAGTTGATCGAAGCGCCCGTGGGGATGTTGGTGTGATGGCTGACACATATGATCTCATTGTCATCGGCGGCGGGCCGGGCGGTTATGTCGCGGCGATCCGGGCGGCGCAGTTGGGGCTGAAGACGGCGGTGGTGGAGCGCGAGCACCTCGGCGGCATCTGCTTGAATTGGGGCTGCATTCCCACCAAGGCGCTGCTGCGCTCCGCCGAAATTTTTCACTACCTCGAACACCCCAAGGATTATGGCCTGACCGTCGAGGGCAAGGTGGGGTTCGATCCCGCCGCGGTGGTCGCGCGCTCGCGCGGGGTTTCGCAGCAGCTCACCGGCGGCGTCGCCTTCCTGCTCAAAAAGAACAAAGTCGATGTGATTTGGGGCGAAGCCTTCATTCCGAAGCCCGGCGAGGTCGTGGTCTCCAAGCCCAAGAAGGCCGCCATGCAGCCGCAAAACCCGCCGCCGAAGGGCACGCTGGGGGAGGGGACGTACAAGGCCAAGCATATCGTCATCGCCACGGGCGCGCGGCCGCGCGTGCTGCCGGGCATCGAACCGGATCAAAAGCTGATCTGGACCTATTTCGAGGCCATGGTGCCGAAGACGTTCCCGAAATCGCTTGTCGTGATGGGCTCGGGCGCGATCGGCATCGAATTCGCTTCGTTCTACCGCACGATGGGCAGCGAGGTGACGGTCGTCGAAGTGCTGCCGCAGATCCTCCCCGTCGAGGACGAGGAGATCGCGGCGCTAGCCCGTAAGCGGTTCGAGAAACAGGGCATCAAAATCCTAACCGCCACGAAAGTGACCAAGGTGGCCAAAGAGGCCGACAGCCTCACGGCCACGTTGGAGGACGCCAATGGCAAGGCCCAGACGATCACGGCGGAGCGGATGATTTCGGCGGTTGGCGTCGTGGGCAATATCGAGGGGATCGGCCTGGAAAAGCTCGGGGTCGTCATCGAGCGCGGGGTGATCAAGATCGACGGGTTCGGCCGCACCAACGTGCCCGGCCTCTATGCCATCGGCGATGTCGCGGGGCCGCCGATGCTGGCGCACAAGGCCGAGCACGAGGGGGTCATCTGTGTCGAGGCGATCGCGGGCCGGCATCCTCATCCCATGGATAAGAGCCTGATCCCCGGCTGCACCTATTGCCAGCCGCAGATCGCCTCCGTGGGGCTCACCGAAGCCAAGGCCAAGGCGGCGGGCTATGAGGTCAAGGTGGGCCGGTTCCCCTTCATCGGCAACGGCAAGGCGATTGCGCTGGGCGAGCCGGACGGGCTGATCAAGACCGTGTTCGACGCCAAGACGGGCAAGCTGCTCGGCGCGCATATGGTCGGCGCCGAAGTCACCGAACTGATCCAGGGCTTCGTCGTCGCGATGAATTTGGAGACGACGGAAGAAGAGCTGATCCATACGGTGTTCCCGCATCCGACGCTGAGCGAAATGATGCACGAGAGCGTGATGGATGCGTATGGGCGGGCGATTCATAAGTAGGCGGGTGGCTGTCATGCGCGCGGGCGCTACCTATCTCTAGCTTGCCGCGTTACAAGACGAGTTCGAATTGATAGCGCTTTCCTTCGCCCACGAATGGGAGAAGGGGGATCTCAACGCCACAGCTGGCGGAGTTGTTAAAACATGTCCCTCGACGAAATCGCTGCCCGCCCCATCCTCCGCCACCCCGAAAAGGCGCATCGGCCGGATCAGCCCGTGGCGCGCAAGCCCGATTGGATCCGGGTCAAGGCGCCGGGGTCGGCGGTTTATACGGAAACCCAGGGCATCGTGAAGAAGCATGGGTTGGTGACGGTTTGCGAGGAGGCGGGTTGCCCGAATATCGGGGAATGCTGGTCGAAGCGGCATGCGACCTTCATGATCATGGGCGATACCTGTACCCGCGCCTGCGCCTTCTGCAACGTCAAGACCGGGATGCCCGGCGCGCTCAATCCTCACGAGCCGGCGCGGATCGCCGATGCCGTAGCCAAGCTTGGCCTGGCTCATGTGGTGATCACCTCGGTCGACCGCGACGATCTCGACGACGGCGGCGCGGAGCATTTCGCGCAAGTCATCCGGGCGATCCGCGCGAAAAGCCCCGCGACGACGATCGAGGTGCTGACGCCGGATTTCCTGCGCAAGCCCGGCGCGCTGGAGGTGGTGGTGGCGGCCAAGCCCGATGTCTTCAACCACAATCTCGAGACGGTGCCGTCCAAATATCTGACCGTCCGGCCGGGCGCGCGCTACTTCCATTCCATCCGGCTGTTGCAGCGAGTGAAGGAGATCGACCCCGAGATTTTCACCAAATCCGGGATCATGGTGGGGCTCGGCGAGGAATGGGCGGAGATCCTGCAGCTCATGGACGACCTGCGCAGCGCCGATGTCGATTTCCTCACCATCGGGCAATATTTGCAGCCGACAAAAAAGCACCATGCCGTCATCAGCTTCATGCCGCCGGAGGAGTTCAAATCGCTGGAGAGCCTGGCGCTGTCCAAGGGATTTTTGGTGGTCTCGGCCTCGCCGCTGACACGCTCGTCGCATCATGCGGGGGAGGATTTCGCGCGGCTGAAGCAGGCGAGGGCCGATGCCGCAAGGCAAAAAGCTGAATTGGCGCCGTAAAACCAGGGGACATGAAGCACGTTGCGCTTTTACACCCGCTCTTGCCTGCGCTAAGAGGCGCAATGCCTAGTTTCGAGACGTCACACTGCGTCCAGCATTCGGCCGCGCAAATGTTTGCCCTCGTCGCGGATGTCGAGGAATATCCGAAATTCTTGCCTCTATGCCGGGCTCTTCGGGTGATCCGCCGCGGTACGGAGGGCGAGCGGGAGACGCTCGTGGCGAATATGCAGGTCGGCTACAAGGCCATTCGCGAGACCTTCACGACGAAAGTCGTTTGCGACAGGCCTTTGCTGAAAATCCTGGTCAATTATATCGACGGGCCATTCAAACATCTCGAAAATACCTGGCGCTTCCGCGAGGCCGGCGAAACGTCTTGCCATGTCGATTTCCACATCGATTACGAGTTCAAGAACCGCATGCTGAGCGTGCTCATGGGCGGCATGTTCGACGTGGCGTTCCGGCGCTTTGCCGACGCGTTCGAGCAGCGGGCGGATGAGGTTTACGGGCGGCCGTGAGCTACTGCACGCGATGCCGCAGGACGGACCTGCGATAGCCGTACAGAAAGTAGATCGCGAGGCCCACGGCGAGCCAGACGATCAGACGCAGCCACGTGATCCCCGGCAGAGCGCTCATCAACAGCAGGCAGAAGAAAATGCCGCATACCGGCACGACCGGAACGCCAGGGGCGCGAAAGGGCCGTAAGGCCTCGGCATCGCTGCGGCGCAACATGATGACCGCTCCGCAAACGAGAATGAAGGCGAACAGCGTGCCGATGCTGACCATCTCGCTCAGAACGTCGATGGGCGTGAAGGCCGCAACGGCGGCGACGGCGACACCGGTGAGGATCTGGCTGAGATAAGGGGTTTGCAACCTTGGATGGGTTGTCGCGAAAAGCCGCGGTAACAGCCCATCCTGCGACATGGTGAAGAGGATTCGGCTCTGGCCATAGAGCAAGACCAAGATCACCGTGGTGAGACCGGCAAGCGCTCCGATCTTGATGAGGAAGGAAAACCACGCGAGGCCGGTCACATCCACGCCTTTGGCGATGGGGTCGGGCACATTGAGCTGGCCGTAAGGGACAAGCCCCGTCAACACAGCCGCCACGGCGATATAGAGCAGGGTGCTGATGGCCAGCGAGCCCAAAATACCAATCGGCATGTCGCGTTGCGGGTCGCGCGCTTCCTGCGCGGCCGTGGACACGGCGTCGAAGCCGATGAAGGCAAAAAACACCACGGCCGAGCCGCGCAGAATGCCGCTCAGGCCGAAATGGCCGGTCACGCCGGTATTGGGGGGAATGAACGGGTGCCAGTTCGCGGTATGGATATAGAAGGCGCCCACGACGATGAAGGAGGCGACCACGGCGAGCTTGAGCACCACCATGGTATTGTTCAGCCGGGCCGATTCCTTGGTGCCGGCGACGAGCATCGCCGTCAGAACGGCGATGATGAAGGCGGCCGGCAGATTGGCGATCCCATGGACCATGCCGCCATCGGGCAGCGCGGCAACCGTTCCCGGCGCGGCGGTCAGGGCGGCCGGGATGACGATGCCAACCGAGCGGAGAATGCTGACGGCGTAGCCGGACCAGCCCACCGCCACCGTCGCCGCCCCCATCGCATATTCCAGGATCAAATCCCAGCCGATGATCCAGGCGAATATTTCGCCCATGGTCGCGTAAGTATAGCTGTAGGTGCTGCCGCTGACCGGCAGCATCGCCGCGAGTTCGGCATAGCAAAGGCCGACGAACGCGCAGGCGACGCCGCCGAGAACAAAGGAAAGCATGACGGCCGGCCCGGCATATTGCGCGGCGGCCGTTCCGGTCAAAACGAAAATGCCCGCGCCGATAATAGCACCAATACCCATCGCGGTGATGCTGTACGGACCGAGCGTCTTGGCGAGTTTGTGGGTATGTTCTTCCGAGCTTCTGATGATGTCGTCTACGGATTTTCGTGACATCAGTCCGTGATCCGTCATGCGACAACTCCCTGAATGCACCGGCGTGAGCGAGATCCGTCTCGCTCATTCCCGGGGTGTTTATGAAGTAACCCGGGGTCGTATGCGAGCCATGCCAGGGCCAATCAAGGTTCTAGCGAAATAAATGCCTGTCCGCCGGAATGTTTCAAACCGCCGCCTCGGTCAGCATCTTGAACGCCTGAAACACCGCCGCCGTCCTGATTTGCGAGCGGCTGAGCGGTCCGAAGCGGCGCTCGGCGGCGACGGGGGGCCTTCCCCGCCGCACGCAGGCGAAATGGACGAGGCCGATGGGCTTTTCGGCCGTGGCGCCGTCGGGACCGGCGATGCCGGTGATGGAAACCGCGACATCGGCGGACGAATGATCGAGCGTTCCGATGGCCATGGCGCAGGCGACTTCGGCCGAGACAGCGCCAAAATGCTCGATCATGTCTCCGGGCACACCGAGACATTCCGTCTTGGATGCGTTGGAATAAGTCACGAAGCCGCGGTCGAAGACAGCGCTGGAGCCGGGGATTGCCGTAATCAGAGCCGCCACAAGCCCACCCGTGCAGGATTCCGCCGTGGCGAAGGTGAGGCGATGCTTGCGGTAGAGCGCCAGAAGCGCTTCCGCCTCGGTGATGCCGGCTCCCGTCAACATGGCAGCGGCAGCCTTACGGTTGCGATCGCGAGGGCCGCGATTCCTTCCTCGCGGCCGGTGAAGCCGAGACGCTCGGATGTCGTGGCCTTGACCGCGACCCGGCCGAGCGGGATGCCCGTGACCTCCGCGATGCGCGCGCGGATCGCCTCGCGATGCGGTCCGACTTTCGGCGTCTCGCAAACCACGGTGGCGTCGATATGGGCGATCATGCCGCCGCGCTTGCGCACGGCCTCGGCCGCGTAGGCCAGGAAAATATTGGAATCGGCGCCCTTCCATTGCGGGTCGGAGGGCGGGAAATGGCTGCCGATATCGCCATCGCCAAGCGCGCCGAACAGGGCATCGGTGATCGCATGGCTCAAGACGTCGGCATCGGAATGGCCGACGAGGCTCTTGGTATGCGGCACCTTGAGACCGCCGAGCCAGACATGGTCGCCCGGCCCGAACGCATGGACATCGTAGCCCTGGCCGGTGCGGATATCGGGACAGTCTTGGATCAACCGGGCTTCGGCGGCGGCGACGTCTTGTTTCGTCGTGACTTTCATATTGCCGGCATCTCCTTCGAAAATATGGACGGAATGGCCAGCCCATTCAGCGATTGCCGCGTCATCCGTCAAGCCATGGGCGCCCGCGGCCTCCGCCGCAAGGTGGGCGGCGTGGATGAGATCGAAACGGAAGGCCTGCGGGGTCTGGACCGCGCGGAGCGAATCGCGGGGCGGCGTTCCCGCAATCTTGCCGCTCTCGTCCACGGTCTTGATCGTGTCGGTGACGGTAAGGCCGGGCACGGCGGCGCCGTGGCGCAGAGCCGCCGCTTCCGCGCGGGCGATCAATCCCGGCGTGGCGAACGGCCGGGCGCCGTCGTGGATCAAAACGAGGTCCGGCGCGTCAGGCATGCCGGCAAGGGCCGAAAGACCAGCGTGCACGCTTTCCTGCCGGGTGGCGCCGCCAGGAACCGGCGGGAGCAGGCGTTCGCGGCCCTCCTCTCCGAGAGCTTCGAGACTGGCCGCATAGAGATCGGCATCGTCGCGATGGATGACGGTCAGCACCCGCGCGGTGCCGCTGGCGTCCAACAGCGCGCGCAACGTGTGGGTCAGCAGCGGCTTGCCGGCCAAGGCGAGATATTGCTTCGGGATCGCCGTGCCGACGCGCGAGCCGCGCCCGGCGGCGACCACGAGAATGACCGTGGAGTGAGGTTGCGTCATGGCCAGCGGGCATCCCGGATGAATGATCCGCGTCTTTTCCGGCGTTTCCAAGGGAAGGTCAAATCGCGGATGAGCATTTTGCTTCGTTGTTTGTTCCAAAAATGAAAGGCCACTTATTTTCGCAAGGAGCCACTTGCCGCGCCGCACAAATTGATTACAATCTGGGCATGCTGCATTTTGCTCATGATTTAGGCAACCATGTCCCGCCTCTTGTGACGGGTTCCCGAATCCCGTTCGGCCAAGCTGTTCTCGCGCCGATGTCGGGTGTCACGGATTTGGGCATGCGCCGGCTGGCCCAGCGGTTTGGCGCCTCTCTCACCGTCTCCGAAATGGTGGATAGCGATTTTTACACGGCAGGGGATGCGGCCAGTGCCGTGAAAGCGAGCGGCGAGGGGATTGCCTGCCATGTCGTGCAGATCGCGGGCCGCGATCTCGTAGGGCTGGCCGATGCCGCCCGGCTAGCCCAAGATCAAGGCGCCGATATCGTCGATATCAATATGGGATGTCCCGCGAAAAAGGTGGTTGGCGGCTTGGCGGGTTCGGCGTTGATGCGCGATCTCGACCATGCCGTTGCCCTGATCAAGGCCACGGTGGGCGCCGTTTCGATCCCCGTCACCGTCAAGATGCGGTTGGGCTGGGACGAGGCCTCGCTTAATGCGCCCGAACTGGCGCTCCGGGCCGAGGCGGAGGGCGTGGCGATGGTTACTGTCCATGGCCGGACACGCTGCCAATTCTACAAGGGCCAAGCGAACTGGGCGGCGATCAAAGCCGTCAAGGACGGGGTTTCGATCCCCGTGATCGCCAATGGCGATTGCCGGAGTGTCGAGGATGCCGTGGCGATGTTGGAGCGTTCCGGCGCCGATGCCGTCATGATCGGCCGGGCCGCGCTGGGCCAGCCTTGGCTCGTGGGGGACATTGCCTACGCCTTGGCCACGGGCACGCGCCGCGCCCCGCTCTCCGCGAGCGCACGCCAAGAAGCGGCGCTCGAGCATTACGATCTCCTGCTTTCACTCTATGGCCGGGATAAGGGCGTGCGCCATGCGCGTAAGCACCTCGCGGCTTATGCGCACCATGCCGGCGCGGATCCCGCCTCGAACGCGGTGCGGACGCTTCTCACCAGCGGCGATCCCGCCACAGTCCGGCCGCTGCTCGCCGGTCTTTTCGACGGCTTCGACGTTTCCTCTAATTTGGAGAAGGCCGCATGACGGCGCGCCGGTCCGCTAAAGTTCAGCCCTTGCCGGCCGCCGATGTGGCGAAGCGCGTGGATAAAGCCTCTTCCGTCGACGGGCTCGATGCGCTTCAGGTTCTCGATGCCTTGCCGCATCCGATTATGACAATTCGCGAGGATGGCGTCATTTGGAAGGCTAATTCCGCGGCCGAAGTGTTCTTCGACACGAGCCTCGTGACGCCGCGGCGGCAAAAGCTCGCGTCCCTGCTCCCGCGGGATTCCTCGCTCTTGGCGTCCATCGCCCACGTCCGCGAGACCGGCAGCGCCACTCAAGAACACCGGGTCGAACTGGGCTTGCCGCGCCAGGGGGTCGAGCGCCAGGTGGACGTGTTCGTCTCGTTGTTGACGCCGCAAAGCCGGACCGTCGTCGTCATGTTGCGCGAGCGCGCGATCGGCGAGAAGCTCGACCGCCAGCACGCCCAGCGCGGCGCGGCGCGCTCGGTCTCGGCCATGGCCTCGATGCTGGCGCATGAAATCAAGAATCCGCTGTCGGGCATTCGCGGCGCGGCGCAATTGCTCGAGGCCGAAGTCAGCGATAGCGACCGGACGTTGACGCGCCTGATTTGCGATGAAACCGACCGGATCGTGAAGCTCGTCGACCGGATGAAACCGTTCTCCCAGGGCGTTCCCGAGGAATATGATCAGGTCAATATTCACGCGGTCCTCGATCACGTGAAGAAAGTCTCGCAAGCGGGGTTTGCCCGGCACATCCGCTTCAAGGAGTTCTACGATCCCTCCCTGCCGCCCGTTTTCGGCAGCCGCGATCAGCTCATTCAGGTTTTTCTCAATTTGGTTAAAAATGCCGCCGAGGCGATCGGCCCCACGCGGCAGGATGGCGAAATTGAAATGCGAACCTCGTTCCGGCCGGGTTTTCGCTTGAAAGTCAACGGCTCGGACATGCCGGTGAGCCTGCCGCTCGAATTTTCCGTTCGGGATAACGGCCCCGGTGTCGCCGACGACATCATCCCGCGATTGTTCGATCCCTTCGTGACGACCAAGCCGACGGGAACTGGCCTTGGACTTGCTTTGATCTCCAAGATCGTTGGCGACCATGGTGGTATCGTCGAGTGCGACTCGCATCCGGGGCGGACAACGTTCAAGATTCTCATGCCAATGCTCGCGGCCCGCGATGGGCGTGGCAATTTGGCCGGATAGGAAGCCGCCTCTGGCGGAGAAAAACGGACGATGAACTCAGGACACATTCTCGTAGCCGACGACGATGCCGCGATCCGAACCGTGCTCAGCCAGGCTCTTTCGCGGGCGGGCTACGACGTGCGCACCACGGGGACCGCGGCGACGTTATGGGGTTGGGTCAAAGCCGGCGACGGCGACCTCGTGATCACCGACGTGGTCATGCCCGACGAAAACGCCTTCGAGCTTTTGCCGCGCATGAAAAAGCTCCGGCCGGAATTGCCGATCATCGTCATGAGCGCGCAAAATACGTTCATGACGGCGATCAAGGCTTCGGAGCGCGGAGCCTACGATTATCTGCCGAAACCCTTCGACCTGCGCGAATTGGTGGCGATTGTCGGCCGCGCCCTCGAAGAGCCGAAAAACCGGCTGAAGACGTCGCTCCCGGAGGAACTCGACGACATGCCGCTGGTGGGCCGCTCGCCCGCCATGCAGGAGATCTATCGCTCGCTGGCCCGTCTGATGGCAACCGATCTCACCGTCATGATCACCGGCGAATCCGGCACCGGCAAGGAACTCGTGGCGCGCGCGCTGCACGATTACGGCAAGCGCAAGAAAGGGCCTTTCGTCGCCATCAACATGGCGGCGATCCCGCGCGACCTCATCGAAAGCGAGCTGTTCGGGCATGAGAAGGGCGCCTTTACCGGCGCCAATCAGCGCTCGGCCGGGCGCTTCGAGCAGGCCGAGGGCGGCACGCTGTTTCTCGACGAAATCGGCGACATGCCGATGGAAGCGCAGACGAGGCTGCTCCGCGTGCTTCAGCAGGGCGAATATACCACCGTGGGCGGGCGCACGCCGATCAAGACCAATGTGCGGATCATCGCCGCCACCAACAAGGATTTGCGGATCCTGATCGGGCAGGGGCTGTTCCGCGAGGATCTGTTCTTCCGCCTCAACGTCGTGCCGCTGCGCTTGCCGCCGTTGCGCGAGCGGATTGAGGATGTCGCCGATCTCGCGCAGCATTTCTTCAATATCGCCGCCGCCGAGGGGCTGCCGGTAAAGCAGCTCGAGCCCGGCGCGTTGGAGCGGATGAAGCGCCACCGCTGGCCCGGCAATATCCGCGAGCTCGAGAATCTCGTCCGCCGCCTAGCCGCGCTCTATCCGCAAGAGACGATCTCGGAGTCGCTGGTCGATGCCGAATTGGCCGCCGATTCCGGCGCCTTCCAGCCCTCGCCCACGGCGGCCAAGAACGGCTCCGCCGTCCAAGTTCCCGGCGACGGCGAAGCCACGCCGCCGATCGCCGTCGCGGTCGAACGCCACCTCGCAAAGCTCTTCACCGCCCATGGCGATTCCCTGCCGCCTCCGGGGCTTTACCACCGCGTGCTGCGCGAACTGGAACAGCCGTTGATCTCCGCCGCCCTCGGCGCCACGCGCGGCAACCAGATCAAGGCCGCCGAGCTTCTGGGCTTGAACCGCAACACGCTGCGCAAGAAGATCCGGGATCTGGACATCCGGCTGATGCGCTCGCCGAGGTGAGCCTTCCTTCTCCCACGTGTGGGAGAAGGCGGTCCTTGCGTCAGCAAGGATCGGATGAGGGTCTCGCCGCAGCCGGGATGATGGGTGCAAGGTGCGGGCGGCGAGGCGGGCGGTTCTTCCGGTGAGGCCCTCATCCGTCACGGCTTCGCCGCGACACCTTCTCCCGCGTGCGGGAGAAGGAGGCACGCGAGATCATCCCGGTTCGTGCGGCGAGGCGGGCTCTTCCAATAATCTCGCGAGATATTTGCGCACCAAAATTGATCTGGAATATCCAGGCCCATAATTAGCCTCAAATATCTTCAGCGATCGCTGGTACAATGACGTCGCTTCATTGGTCTGGCCTATTATTTCGAGCACTCCCGCCAAATTATTGAGCGCTATCGCAACGTTGGAATCGTCTCTCCCATAGTGCGCTTCGCCCATTGCTAGCGCACAGCGCATCGCATGTTCCGCTTCGGAATATCGCTCCTTGGCTTGAAACATTGATCCAACATAGTTGTAGAGGCGTCCGGTGGGTTCCGTGATCATTGCATCTTCGCCGCAACTGGCGAGAATTAACACGTGATCGATGAGGGGTTCGAGTACCTGCCAATATCGTTCGGTCGTGGGACATCCGAAAAACATTTCGTTCACCCATAGCAAAGCATTATCAAGAGCTTCACCCCAACGTTCGTCGGACATGCTTCGCTGGGTATAGTTTTGTATTAGCCGGTGTACCGCAAACCCGGGCTGCGTCATGGTTTTAGTTTCGATCCTTACTTCGGAAACCAGTGCATAGGCGTATAGAGACGTCAGGGCCGAATGGGCATTGTAGCTCGCGTCGTCACCAGGCATGGCAAAGTCGAGTAGTGTCTTTGGTACAGGTTCGGGAGCAAAAAGGGAAAGTCGCTCCAGCAGGCACCGGCTCTGTGCGCTCAATTTCTCCACGGAAGTGGCCCAGGTCGCGGCGATGCTGATCTTGAGGCTATAGCCCGTGACGCCGTCTTCGAACCAATCGAGTACGGTCTCACGTTTTGCTCGCCAAAGGTCCAGATACCGGCTGAAGGAAATATGCTCGGCGGCGATGTAAGCGGCAGCCTGTTCTAGGGATAGGGCCAAGCCACCGAGTTCTGAGCCGAGCTCTCGCGCCAAAGCATTGTCGTCTGGTTGGAACTCACGGCCATTTGTGCATCCGAGAAGGAAGGCGGCTGAATCGCTGGCTTCGAGCGCGCCAACGTCGAGTTTCGTCACTGTAGCCGGAAATTTCGAGATGCGGCCGGTAATGACGATGTGTCCTCCTGTCAGGTGCGCGAGCAAATCCTGAATGGCCTCGGCAGCGCGTTGGTTGTCGACATTGTCAAGAATTAAGAGCCAACCGGGATTGGTCTCAAGCCAGCGTAAAGCGGCATGACCTCGGATGTAATCCTGCTTCGCATCTTGTTCGGGGAGATCCAAAATTTTTGGATTGGCCAGCGTCGCGAGGCTTGTTGCGAGGCTCTCCGGTGTTCCTGCGCGCAAGAAGAGGATCGCTGTATAGTCGGCGTTATAGTGCCATGCATATTCAATTGCGGCCCGCGTTTTTCCAACGCCACTCAGTCCGTGCAGAGCCCTTCCCGTCAAAGCCACGATCTGCGTTTTGTCGGTCAAAGCTTCGTGAATCGAATTAAGAAGGGTTTCGCGGCCCTTGAAAAGGGAACCGAGAGACGGCAATGGCAGATTGCAGGGACCGTGGAAAGAGAGCTGGGGAGGTGGGTTCACCGTCCCGGTCTTTCTAGCTTGTCTCGTAATCGCAGGTGAAGTTCCAAGCTATACCCCGCTGCATGAAGGTATTTACGCGCAACGTCTCGCTACGGTTGATATTGCGGCGGTTCAGCTTCGTCTTTCAAGCCGCACTTGCGAAATTTATTCCGTTTAGCGGGTAGGATGGCGAGGCGGGGCCACGGATTGATGTTAGTTTTGGGCCGTTGTGAGTGGTTCCTAGCTCTTCGGAGAAGGATTTCTCCCCCACCCTTCACACCGCCTCCAGCAACTGCTCCGCTTCCGTCAAATTCACCGACACCAGTTGCGAGATGCCGCGCTCGGCCTGGGTCACGCCGAACAATCTGTCCATTCGGGCCATGGTGATCGGATTGTGGGTGATGGTGATGAAGCGCGTATCGGTCTTGGTGCGCATTTCGTCGAGGAGGTCGCAAAAACGTTCGACATTGGCGTCGTCGAGCGGGGCGTCGCATTCGTCGAGCACGCAGATCGGCGAGGGATTGGTCAAGAACACCGCGAAGATCAGCGACAGCGCCGTCAGGGCCTGCTCGCCGCCCGAGAGCAGCGTCATCACCTGCGGTTTTTTGCCCGGCGGGCGCGCCAGAATTTCGAGCCCGGCTTCCAGGGGGTCGTCGGATTCGACGAGTTGCAGCTCGGCGTTGCCGCCGCCGAACAGCGTCGTGAACAGATCCTTGAAATGGGTGTTCACGGCCGTAAACGCGGCGAGCAGGCGCTCGCGGCCCTCTTTGTTCAGGCTGTTGATGGCTTGGCGCAGGCGCCGGATCGCCTCGGTCAGGTCTTCGCGCTCCTTGTCGAGCGTGCTGCGCTGTTCCTCGATGGCCGCGAGCTCTTCCTCGGCGCGCAGATTGACGGCGCCCAGACGCTCGCGGTCGCCGCGCAGGGATTCGAGTTTCGCGGCCGTGTGGGCGGCGGGCGGCCGGTCGTCCTGGGGTTTGACGCCGGCCAAGGCCGCGAGGCCCGCCGGCTCGCATTCGAGATCGGTGACGGCGGTCTTGACCACGCTTTCGAGCCGGACGGAGGCGACCTCGACTCGTGTCTCGGCGCGGGCTTTGTCTTCCCGCGCGATGCTCATGGCCTCGATCGCCGCGCGCGCCTCGCGGTCGGCCGTGGCCAGTATGGTCTCGCCGTTCTGGCGGGCGTCCGAGGCGTTGCGTAAATCCGCTTCCGCCACCTCGATATCGCCGAGGATCGAGCGCCGCGCCAGGATGAAGCGATTGGGCGAATCGGCCAGTTCGTCGCGCTCGGCGATCGCCTCTTGCAGGCGCTCGCCGATATCGTCGCGATGTTCGTCCGCCTGCTCGCGCCGCGTCAGCCAGGATTGGCGCTCCGCGGCAATGGAGGCGAGGCGTTTGTCGCGGCCTTCGCGCTCGCGCGCCAGGGATTGCAGGGCGGAACGCGCCTCGGTCTCGGCCGCCCGGTATTGCGCCGCCCTCGCGCGGGCCTCGTCCAGGCGTTCGCTCAAGTCCGCGACCGGGGCCAGGCCCGAGAGGGCCGCTTCGAGCGCCGCTTGCGCCTGCGCCGCCTCGTCGCGCGCGGCAATGGTGCCAGCCTCGGCGGCCTCCAACGCCGCGAGCCGCGAGCTGCTCTCGCTGCGGCGGCGTTCGGCGGCGGCATGTTGCTCGCGCGCGGCATCCAAGGCGCGCCGCGCGGACTGTTGCATCGCCCGGGCGGCGGTTTCCCGGCTGCTTGCCTCGCGCAGCGCCGCTTGGGCGGCGTCGGCCGAGGCTCTGAGCGTGTCCGCTTTTTCCCGCGCGGCCTCGGCATCGAGCCGCAATTCCGCGAGACGGTTGCGCTCGACCAGCCGCCGGGCGGCGGGCGTCGGGGCCTCGGCGGCTTGGGTAAACCCGTCCCAGCGCCAAATATCCCCCTCGCGCGAGACGAGCCGCTGCCCGGTCTTCAGCGAAAGCCGGAGCGCGGGCCCTTGCGAGCGCTCCACCACGCCGATTTGCGCCAGCGCGCGGCGCAAGGCGGCCGGCGCCTGGACATGGCGCAGCAGCGGTTCGGCGCCGCCGGGTAGGGGGCCGTCTTGGCCAGACGTTTCCGCCCAATGGGCCGGGGCGGCGGGATCGATGGACGCGTCGAGATCGTCGCCCAGAGCGGCGCCGAGCGCGGCTTCATAGCCCTTGGCGACCTCGATCGTATCCGTCACCGCCGGCCATTTCGAGCCGCTGGCGGATTCGAGCAGCTTGGTGAGGGTGCGAACCTCGGTTTCGAGCCGTTGCGCTGCCCGGTCCGCCTCGGCTAACGGGCCGCGCAGGCCGGCTTCCGCCTCGCGCGCCTGGGCCAGCGCCCGCTCGGCCTCGAGGCTTTCTTGATCGGCGATTTCGGCGCTTTCCGCCGCGATTTCCAGCCGTTCCGCGGAGGCCTCGAACCCGTCCGCCTCTTCCAAGCTGGCGCGTAAGTTCTCCCGCGCTTGCCGGGCCGCAGATAATTCGCGTTCGAGCCGGTCGAGCCGGGTGGTCTCGTCTCGCAGCCTGCCGCCGAGCGCGCCGCGCTGGGCTTCGGATTCGGCCTTGGCGGTCTGCAGCTCCGCCAGTTCCGTCTCTGCCTCGGCGCGCAGCATGTCGGCTTCGGCAATGGCTTCGCGCAGGTCGAGTTCCGCTTCGCTGGCGGAGGTTCGCGAGTTGAGGTCTTCTTCTTCCGTGTCGAGCCGGGCGAGCACGCCGGCGGCATCGTCGAGGGCGGCGCGGCCGCGGGCGAGATCGGCCATCATCTCTTGAATGCGGCGCTCGATCTCGGCGAGCCGGCCCTTGGCGCGGCGTTCCTCGCCATCGAGGGTTTCGCGCGCCACGATCAGGCGCTGCAAAGCGGTTCCCGCTTCGGTTTCGGCCTCGCGCAGAGCGGGCAGGGCATGGGCGGCGATGGCCTGGTGACGCGCCGTCTCGGCCTGGTGGCGCGTGGATTCCACGACCCTTGCGGAATCGGCCATGAGCTTTTCGCGCGCGCCTTCGACCTCGGCCAAGGCTTCGTCGTATTCGATGAGCACGGACAAAGCGTGCAAGCGCCGGATTTCGGCTTGCAGTTCGCGGTAGCGCTGGGCTTGGCGGGCTTGCCGCCGCAGGCCGTCGCCTTGCGCGGAAATCTGCGTCAACACGTCGTCGATGCGGTTGAGGTTTTCCTCGGCGCCTTTCAGCCGCAGCTCCGCTTCGTGCCGTCGGGTGTGGAGGCCCGCGACGCCCGCCGCCTCTTCCAGAATCCGCCGGCGCGCTTGCGGCTTGGCGGCGATGATCTCGCTGATCTGACCTTGCCGGACAAGCGCCGGCGAGCGCGAGCCCGAGGAGGCGTCGGCAAATAGAATTTGCACATCGCGGGCGCGTACCTCGCGACCGTTGATCCGGTAGGTCGAGCCGGAGTCCCGCTCGATCCGGCGGGTCACTTCGATGATATCCGTGGCATTGAACTGGGCCGGCGCCGTGCGCCCGGCATTGTCCAGAACCAGCCCGACCTCGGCCATGTTGCGGGCCGGGCGGTCGCCGCCGCCGGCGAAGATCACATCGTCCATGCTGGACGCGCGCATGCTCTTGTAGGAGTTTTCGCCCATGACCCAGCGCAGCGCCTCGACAAGATTCGACTTGCCGCACCCGTTGGGTCCGATCACGCCGGTCAGTCCTGGCTGAATATGAAATTCGGTGTGCTCGACGAAGCTCTTAAAGCCGGTCAAGCGGAGCTTGCTGAATTGCATGGTTCTAACGTGCGCGAAAGTTTAACCGGCGCAAGCGGGAGTGGGGATTTTTCTGTGGGGAAGAGGCTGAGCAATCCCAAAGGCCGAAGCCGTCCTTGCGAGCGAAGCGAAGCAAGGACGGGACCGGTGGTCCTACCCCTGGTTCTCCGCCATCTTCCCCAATGCCGCCTGCGCCGCCGCGAGCCTCGCGATCGGCACCCGGAAGGGCGAGCAGGAGACGTAGGTTAGACCCACTTGTTCGCAGAAGTGGATCGAGGCGGGATCGCCGCCGTGTTCGCCGCAGATGCCGAGCTTGATATCGGGCCTTGTTTGTTGGCCCCGCTCGACGCCGATTTTGACGAGTTCGCCGACGCCCTCGATGTCGATGGTCACGAAGGGGTCGGAGGGCAAGATGCCCTTGGCGGTATAGGGGCCGAGGAACGAGGCGGCATCGTCGCGCGAAATGCCGAGACCGGTCTGGGTCAAGTCATTGGTGCCGAAGGAGAAAAATTCGGCGGTTTCCGCGATTTCGGCGGCGCGCAGGCAAGCGCGGGGCAGTTCGATCATCGTCCCGACGTAATAGGGGACGGTCTCGCCGGTCTCGGCTGCCACCGCCTTGGCCATGGCGTCGATGGTCGCCTTGACGAGATCCAGTTCTCTCTTGCCGAAGACCAGCGGCACCATGATTTCCGGCGTCACGATGGCGCCGGTCTTTTTCTTGGCGGCGATGGCGCCTTCGAAAATGGCGCGAGCCTGCATTTCCGCGATTTCCGGGAAGGCGATGGCCAAGCGGCAGCCACGGAAGCCGAGCATGGGGTTGAACTCATGCAGGTCCGAGGCGCGTTGGCGCAGCTTGTCTTCGGGAACGCCGAGCGAGGCCGCGACTTCGGCGATTTCCTCGTCCGTATGCGGCAGGAACTCGTGAAGCGGGGGATCGAGCAACCGGATCGTGACTGGCAGGCCCGACATGATCTCGAACAATTCCTCGAAATCGCCGCGTTGAATCGGCAGCAGCTTGGCGAGGGCCTGGCGCCGGCCGGCTTCGTCGCCGGCCAGGATCATTTCGCGCACGGCGACGATCCGGTCGCCGTCGAAGAACATATGTTCGGTGCGGCAGAGGCCGATGCCTTCCGCGCCGAATTTGCGGGCGACGCGCGCGTCTTGCGGCGTCTCGGCATTGGCGCGCACGCCCATGCGGCGCTTCTTGTCGGCCCATTCCATCAAGGCCGCGAATTCGCCGGACAGTTCCGGCTGCAACATGGCGATGGCGCCGGCGATCACCTGGCCCGCCGTGCCGTCGATGGTGACGAGATCGCCCTTCTTGAAGATGACGCCGCCCGAGGTCAGCGTACCCGCCTTGTAATCGACTTTCACGCTGCCCGCGCCGGAGACGCAGGGCTTGCCCATGCCGCGCGCGACCACCGCGGCATGCGAGGTCATGCCGCCGCGCGTGGTGAGAATGCCCTCGGAGGCGTGCATGCCATGAATATCCTCGGGGCTCGTCTCGATGCGCACTAAAATGCATGGGCGCCCGGCGCCTTTGGCCGCTTCGGCGTCGCTCGAGTTGAACACGATCTCGCCGCTGGCCGCGCCTGGCGAGGCGGGTAGGCCGGTCGCGATAATTTTGCGGGCCGCCTTCGGATCGATGGTGGGATGCAGTAATTGATCGAGCGAAGCGGGGTCGATCCGCAGCACCGCTTCGTCGCGGGTGATCAAGCCCTCGTTGGCCATCTCGACCGCGATGCGCAGCGAGGCGCGGGTGGTGCGTTTGCCGTTCCGGGTCTGCAACATCCAGAGCTTCCCGTTTTCGACGGTGAACTCCATGTCCTGCATGTCGCGGTAGTGATTTTCGAGCAATTCCGTGGCGCGGCGGAATTCGGCGAAGACCTCGGGTAAGGCCGTCTCCATCGACGGCTTGTCGGAGCCGGCCTCGATCCGCGCCGCCTCGGTAATATTTTGCGGCGTGCGGATACCCGCCACCACGTCCTCGCCTTGGGCGTTGATCAGGAACTCGCCGTAGAGTTCGCGCGCGCCGGTGGAGGGATTGCGGGTGAAGGCCACGCCGGTCGCCGAGGTCTCGCCCATATTGCCGAAGACCATGGCCTGGACATTGACCGCCGTGCCCCAGTTCCCCGGAATGTTTTGCAGCTTGCGGTAGGTGATCGCGCGCGGGTTCATCCAGGATCCGAACACGGCGCCGATCGCGCCCCAGAGCTGAGCCTTGGGATCTTGCGGAAACGGCGTGCCCAGCGCTTCCAAGACTTTCGCCTTGTAGGCGGTGATGATCAATTTCCAATCGTCGGCGGTCAGCTCGGTATCGAGCGAATAGCCCTTGCGCTCCTTGTAGGTCTCCAGAATGTCCTCGAAATTGTGATGGTCCACATTGAGAACCACGTTCGAATACATCTGGATGAAGCGGCGGTAGGAATCGTAGGCGAACCGCTCGTTGCCGGACTGGCGGGCGAGAGCCTCGACGGTCTTGTCGGAGAGGCCGAGGTTCAAGACCGTATCCATCATGCCGGGCATGGAGGCGCGGGATCCCGACCGCACGGAGACCAGGAGCGGGTTTTCCTCGTCGCCGAACACATGGCCCGCGAGCTTGCCGGCCCGTTCGAGCGCGGCATCGACGGCGCTCTCCAGCTCGGGCGGGAAAGACTTTTCATGGTCGTAGAAATAGGTGCAAACTTCGGTCGTGATGGTAAAGCCAGGCGGGACCGGAAGGCCCAAATTCGCCATTTCCGCGAGATTTGCGCCCTTGCCCCCCAAAAGGTTGCGCATTTCGCTCGTGCCTTCGGCCGTTCCATCGCCGAATTCGTAAACCCACTTCACCATCGATCTTCGTCCCCAGGGGTCAGCTGATTGCCCGCAGCCGTATGTCGTGAGCGGCCGGGCCGTCTTACCGTCTGAAGCGGACTTGTAAAGCCCGCGCGCGAAATCCCAAACCGCCGCGATCCAAAAATGCTGTCATCTTGGCCACGCGGACGGCGAAAAGGTCCACGTCCAAGACGGATGCGGAACATGGTGCGGCGGACCTAGCAGTTTCCGGTCCATGCCGATGGATCAGGCTGCCGTAAAATCGCCTCGCGCTCTCCGTGCCGGGATAAACTCAAAACGGGGAGTGTTGCGTGAATGCCGCAGATCTTTCGTAACGCTTTCCTAATGCGTTGCAGTAGCCGGTAAAACTCGATATTCAACGCTTTGGTCTGGGATTTCGAACCTGTTGATCCCGGTCCTGTTGCCGTTATTTTACCTCGACGCCTGGGAATTTCCCCCAGGTGCATTTAAATTGAGCGTCGAAAAGCCGGTCCGGCTTTTTTTGAAGCAAGGTCTGGTCTTTTCCGGATCTTGGGAGTTACCCGACGCGATGATCTTGATTTGTGCGGGGTCCGGCAAGCCTCGCATGCGCTGATAAGACCAACCAAGAGGCGCCTGTGACGAAAACCTCGAAGACCCCCCTTCTCGACACGATCGTGACGCCAGCCGATTTGCGCGCGCTTCCGGAGTCGAGCCTGACCCAAGTGGCGAAGGAGTTGCGGACGGAGACGATTGACGCGGTCTCGGTGACCGGCGGCCATCTCGGCGCCGGCCTTGGTGTCGTCGAGCTGACGGTCGCGCTTCACTATGTCTTCAATACACCGGACGACCGTATCATTTGGGATGTCGGGCATCAGGCCTATCCCCACAAGATCCTCACCGGCCGCCGTGATCGCATCCGGACTTTACGCAAGGCTGGCGGGCTCTCGGGCTTCACCAAGCGCAGCGAGAGCGAATACGACCCGTTTGGCGCGGCGCATTCCTCGACCTCGATTTCCGCTGGCCTCGGCATGGCGGTCGCCAATAGCCTGTCCGGCAAAAAGACCTCCAATGTCGTGGCCGTGATCGGTGACGGCTCGATGTCGGCGGGCATGGCCTACGAGGCCATGAACAATGCCGGCGCGATGCATTCGCGCCTCGTGGTCATTTTGAACGATAACGAAATGTCGATTGCCCCGCCGGCCGGCGCGCTGTCGGCCTATCTCGCCCGGCTCGTGTCGGGCGGCACCTATCGCTCCGTGCGCGAAGCCGCCAAGCAGCTCGGCCGCCACCTCCCCAAATTCGTCTACGACCGCGCCCGCAAGACGGAAGAATTCGCCCGCAATTTCTGGTCGGGCGGCACGATGTTCGAGGAGCTTGGCTTCTATTACGTTGGTCCCATCGATGGCCATAATCTCGACCATCTGCTGCCGGTCCTCAAGAACGTGCGCGATGCCGGCTCGGCCCCGATTCTGGTCCATGTCGTGACGCAGAAGGGCAAGGGCTATGCGCCCGCCGAGGCCTCGACGGAGAAATACCATGCCGTGTCGACCTTCGATGTCGTCACCGGCACCCAGTTCAAGCCCAAGGCCAATGCGCCCTCTTATACCAAGGTCTTCGCGGATGCTCTGATCGACGAGGCGAGCCGCGACGACAAGATCGTGGCGATTACCGCCGCCATGCCCAACGGCACCGGCCTCGACCTGTTCGCGAAGACGTATCCCGAGCGGACGTTCGACGTCGGCATCGCCGAACAGCATGCCGTGACCTTCGCCGCCGGTCTCGCGACCGAGGGCTATAAGCCGTTCTGCGCGATCTACTCGACCTTCCTGCAGCGCGCCTACGATCAGGTCGTGCACGATGTCGCGATTCAGAACCTGCCCGTGCGCTTCGCGATCGACCGCGCCGGCCTCGTCGGGGCCGATGGGGCGACCCATGCCGGCTCGTTCGATGTCTCTTTCCTCGGCATCCTCCCCAATATGGTGGTGATGGCGGCGGCCGACGAGGCCGAACTCGTTCATATGGTCGCGACCGCCGTGGCCTATGACGATGGCCCGATTGCCTTCCGCTACCCCCGCGGCGAGGGCATCGGCATCGAAATGCCGGCCCATGGCGAAATTCTGGAGATCGGCAAGGGCCGCATCGTGCGCGAGGGCAAGCAAGTCGCCATCCTGTCCTTCGGCACCCGCCTCGCCGAGGCGCTGCTGGCGGCCGAGGACCTCGCGACCTATGGCGTGTCGGTCACCGTCGCCGACGCCCGCTTCGCCAAGCCGCTTGACCTCGAACTGATCCGCAAGCTCGCGGCGGAGCATAAAGTCCTCATCACCATCGAGGAAGGTTCGATCGGCGGCTTCGGCTCCTTCGTGATGCAAGCTTTGTCCGAGGAGGGCGTGTTCGACGGCACCTCGCAGCACTCGCTGAAATTCCGCTCGATGGTGCTACCCGACGTGTTCATCGATCACGACAAGCCCGAGAAGCTCTATGCGCAAGCAGGCCTCGACTCGAAGGGAATCGTGAAAAAGGTGCTGGAGACGCTCGGGCAGGCCGGGACGTTGGAGGAAGGGTTGCGGGCTTAAGGGAATCTAGGTTCCTTTTCCTTCTTCCGTTCATGGGAGAAGGTGGCCCGGTGAGACGCTTGGACGGATGAGGGCGGCGCCAAAAAGGGCGCCGATCGATCCGTTAGTCCACCGTCATGAAACTTACATGAGAACCAACCGTTGTTCGCCTGAACCCGTCAGGCGAAAGTCGTTTCCATGCTCGTCGAACTCAATCCCAGCAAAGTCTGCTTTCTGATCGTCAAGATCCGGGAATTCGACATCCAGACCGAAGAAAACGAGGGCGACGGGTCGAATGCGACCGACGACGGCTTCGCGGCGGCCTATACCGTAGAGCCCCATGGCTCCGTCCAGAAGGAAGTGGAGCAATTTATCCGCGCCATGGACGTCGACGAAAAGCGCGAATTGGTCGCCTTGAGCCTCGTTGGACGGGGCGAATTCACCGGGGCCGAATGGAACGACGCCTTGGCAGCGGCGGCGTCCCGCCCGGAACTGAGATCCGTGAAGGCATTTCTCGACAATCCCGAGATCTCGGACGAGCTCGAAGAAGGCCTCGACCAATTCGGCTTCTCTTGCGACGATTTCGAAACGGACCGGTTTTGAGCAACGAATCGGCCGGTGAATTAATGATGCCGCGTGTCCTTCTCCCGCGCGCGGGAGAAGAAATATCTCAATGCGAGCGGCTGATGCAGAAATCCACGACGTCGTTCAGCGCGGTCTTCCAGGGCGAGGCCTGAAACAGTTCGAGCGCGTCGCGGGCCATGGCGCCGTAGTGGCGGGCCCGTTCGATCGTGTCTTCCAAGGCGCGGTGGCGTTTCATGGTGGCCACCGCCGTCTCGAGGTCGCCGTCCGCGATCTCGCCCTTTTCGAGCGTGCGGGTCCAAAAGGCCCGCTCCTTTTCCGTTCCTCGCCGGAACGAGAGCACCACCGGCAAGGTGATCTTGCCCTCGCGGAAATCGTCGCCGGCATTCTTGCCGAGCTTCGCGGTCGTGCCGCCGTAATCCAGAGCATCGTCGATGAGCTGAAAGGCAATGCCGAGATTGAGCCCATAGCCCCGGCAGGCCGCGATCTCGGCCTTCGGGCGGTTGCCCAGGATCGCGCCGACCTCGCAGGCCGCGCCGAACAGAGCGGCGGTCTTGGCGCGGATGACGGCGAGATAATCGTCCTCGCTCGTCTGCGTATCCTTGGCGGCGGAGAGCTGCATGACCTCGCCCTCGGCGATGATCACGGCGGCCGAGGACAGGACGTCGAGGCAGGGCAGGGAGCCGACTTCCACCATCATCTTAAAGGCCTGGCCTAGCAGGAAATCGCCCACGAGAACGCTAGCCTCGTTGCCCCAGAGCATGCGCGCCGCGAGCTTGCCGCGCCGCATGTCGCTCTCATCGACGACATCGTCGTGCAAAAGCGTGGCCGTGTGCATGAATTCGACCGAGGCCGCGAGTTTGATATGGCCGCTGCCTTGATATTCGCAGAGCCCTGCCGAGGCGAGCGTCAACATCGGCCGTAGCCGTTTGCCACCCGAGGCGATCAGGTGATGCGCAATATCGGGAATCATCGAGACATGCGACGCGGCGCGCCCGAGAATCGTTTGATCCACCCGCGCCATGTCGCTGGCCACGAGTCCCGCCAGGCCCGAGAGAGCAGGTTCCACCACTTTGTCTTCCAAGGGGATGACGACGCCCAAATTGTATCTCCGTCGCGATGCATTGATTCGAGGACCGGAGCTGCTTGGGACAACCGCCGCATCTTGGCGCACCCTTGCAGGACGCGCGACCCCATGCAAGATGGTGTCGAGCAGGTTGCGCGAAAGCCGATCCGGCTTTTGCGATCAGAACTGGCTTTTGCGAGCGAAAAGAACCGACTGGTGCGATAGGAACAAGTTCTTCGTCTTGCAAGGAGAATGATTTTGGTCACCTCGGTCGCTCGACCGGGATGACCATATTCTGAGCCACGGACTCCGGATGATTGAACTTCTGCGGACCAATGACTTCGTTTTGATCTCGCGGATCGAGGCTCTGCTCGCCGAGTACGAGATCGATGTGCTCGTCGCCGATCAATATATGAGCGTGATGGAGGGATCTCTGGGCTTTTTGCCGCGCCGGATCCTGATCGGCCGGGACGACCTCGGCCGCGCCAGAATGGCCCTGCATGAGGCGGGCTTGCTCGGCGAATTGAGCAATGGGTGAATTGCTCGAGGGCGCGGGGCCCCTGACGCGGGATGCGTTCTTTGGGGGACGGTTGGTGCTGCTCCAGCCCGCCAAGGGCCACCGCGCCGGAACCGACGCGGTGTTATTGGCTGCCTCCGTGCCGCAGGGATTTTCGGGGCTGGTCTATGATGCCGGGGCCGGCGCCGGCACAGCCGGGCTCGGCGTCGCCGGGGCATGCCCGGCCGCGCGCGTGGGCCTGATCGAGAACGACCCCCTCAGCACCGAAATCGCGGCCCAGAACATCGTTTTGAATCAATTGAGCGAACGGGTCGCGCTTCACGCTTGCGATCTCCTCGATCGCGCCAGCCGGCAGGCGGCGGGTGTCTTGGGCCGGGCGGATCTGGTCATCACCAACCCGCCCTTCCACGAGCCGGGCACGGTGCGCGAATCCCCCGACGCCCGCCGCCGCGCCGCCCATGTCGGCGGGGAAGGCGGCCTGGAGGCTTGGATATCGGCCTGCCTGTCGCTGCTCGGCCCCAAGGGCACGTTGATTACGATCCACACGGTCGAGGCCTTGCCGCTGCTGCTGCGGTCGCTGGAGCGCGGCGTGGGCGCAGTAACGATCTTGCCGGTCCATACCAAGGCCGGCGCGCGCGCCAAACGCATGCTCGTGCGGGCCGTGCGCGGCAGCCGCGCGCCGCTCTCGATCATGCCGGGGCTGGTGTTGCAGGAGGGGGAGAAGCGGACCGAGCTGGCGGAGCGGATCAACCGGGGCGAGGCCGGGGTGGGGTGGTAGGCTCGCGGCAAGAGCCTGGCATTCGTCCAGCGCCAAACGGCGGATTTTGTTGGCTATTAGGACTTTCGTCGTATTCTTTGCGTAGCGTATCGTTATCGATCAAACTAATACGGGTGGTCCCTGGTCATGACACAACTCTCGCTATCCGACCGCATCATCGATGGCAGCGCGGAAGCGATCATGGTCATGGATCGCCATAATCGCATTGTTCGCGTCAATCCTGCCTTCACGGCGATCACCGGCTATTCGATGGACGAGGCGATCGGGCAGCCGCCTAAAATGCTCAGTTCCGGCAAGCATCCCGCATCCTTTTATCACGACATGTGGTTTGCCCTAAGGGAGCGCGGAAGCTGGCAAGGCGAGATTTGGAACAAGAGGAAATCGGGCGACATTTATCCCGAATGGGTTTCCATCAACCTTCTCTACGACGGCCATGGCGAGATCACGCACCACGTCGCCTTTTTCTCGGACATCAGCCTGCAGAAAGAGGGGCATGCGAAAATGCAGCGCCTGGCTCATTACGATTCGCTGACGGGGCTCGGCAACCGCCTGCTCATGCGCGACCGGCTGACGCAGGCGATCGCCAGCGCCAAGCGATCGAAGTTCTATGTCGCGGTGCTGTTCATCGATCTCGATGGTTTCAAACAGGTGAACGATCGCTTCGGGCACAAGGCGGGGGATCGTCTTTTGGTCCTGGCCGCCAACCGGATGGCGGATGTGGTCAGGTTGGACGATATGCTGTTTCGCCAGGGTGGCGACGAATTCGTCGTCATCTTGTCCGATATCAAACATCCGGACAGCGTCGCTTTGGTGGCCAACCGGCTTATTCGCAAAATATCGAAACCCTACAAACTCCTAGAGCATCAGGCCGAAGTCGGGGCCTCGATCGGCATCGCGATGTATCCGGACGATGGCGTCGAGATCGAGCCTCTCCTCGATTCGGCCGATGCCGCGATGTACACGGCCAAGAAAACCGGCCGCGGGCGGTTCTGCCGCGGCGATTCCTCCTTGAAGCTGGCCGGGGCTTTGTAGGAGGCGGGCGAAGGACGATGCCGCGTCGTTTTTCCGTGTCACGAAAATCGCCCGAAGGGCCGCCGTGTCATTCCGGGTCGCGAAGCGAGCCCGGAACCCAAGACAACGTGTTTGCAAGAAGAAGCCAAATCGTCCCGCAGTGGTATCCTTGGTGTTAATTCTGCAAAAAAGGTGTCTTGGGTTCCGGGTTCTCGCCAAGAGGCTCGCCCCGGAATGACATCCCGGCGTCTAAAAGAGTCGAAAAGAAAAGTGACGCCGGGGAGCTAAAACACATCCCCCTGCGGCTTAAGCCCGGATTCCGCTTGTGCTTCCGCCACGGCCACGGCCGTCATGTTGACGATACCGCGGCTCGTGACCGAGGCGGTGAGGATGTGCACGGGCAGGGACGCGCCGATCAGAATCGGCCCTACCGGCAGCGCATCGGCCATCATTTTCGTCATTTGATAGGCGATATTGGCGGCATCCAAGTTCGGCATGACCAGCACGTTGGCCTCGCCGCGCAGGCGCGAGCCCGGCAGCACGCGGTCGCGTATGTCTTCCGACAGCGCGGAATCCGCCTGCATTTCGCCGTCGACTTCCAAGTCCGGCGCGGTCTCGCGCAGGATTTTGAGGGCGTTGCGCATTTTGGCGGCGGAGGGGGAGTCGTCGCTGCCGAAGTCGGAATGCGACACCAAAGCGATTTTGGGCTCGAGGCCGAAGCGGCGGACGTGCCGGGCGGACATCAGCGCCATTTCGGCGATGTCCTGCGCCGTCGGGTCGTGCCGGACTTGCGTATCGGTGATGAAAAACGCGCCTTTGTTGGTAATCATCAGGTTCATGGCGGAGAAATCGCTCGCGCCGGGCATCAGGCCGATGATCTCCCTGATGTAGCGCAGGCGCGAATGGAAGCGCCCTTCGACGCCGCAGATCATGGCATCGGCATCGCCGCGCTTCACCGCGATCGCGGCAATGACGGTGGAATTGGTGCGCACCAGGGTCCGCGCCGCGCCGGGGGTGACGCCGAGCCGCCCCGCGCATTCGAGATAGGTCGCGACATAATCGCGATAACGGGGATCGTTGTTGGGATCGACGAGTTCGAAATCGACGCCAGGTCGGATCGAGAGACCGAACCGCTCGATCCGCGCGTGGATGACCTCGGGCCGGCCGATCAGGATGACCTTGGCAATACCCTCTTCCTTGATGGATTGCGCCGCGCTCAGCACCCGCTCGTCCTCGCCCTCGGCGAAGATCACGCGCTTGGGGTTGTTCTTGGCGGCCTGCATCAGCGGTTTCATGATGAAGCCGGAGCGGAAGACGAAGCGCGACAGGGTCTCGTGATAGGCGTCGAAATCGGTGATCGGCTTGCGCGCCACGCCCGAATCCATTGCCGCTCTAGCGACGGCCGGCGCGATGCGCAGGATCAGCCGGGGATCGAACGGCGAGGGAATCAAACTATCCTTGCCGTAGAGCCGGGCTTCCCCGCCATAGGCCTTGGCCACGACATCGGAGGGCGCCTCATGGGCGAGCTGGGCGATGGCCCTGACCGCGGCGAGCTTCATCTCTTCGTTGATCGCCGAGGCGGAGACGTCAAGCGCACCCCGGAAAATATAGGGGAAGCACAGCACGTTATTGACTTGGTTGGGATAATCCGACCGGCCCGTGCAGATCAGGGCATCCGGCCGGGCGGCGATGGCCTCGGCCGGTTCGATTTCCGGGGTGGGATTGGCCAGCGCCATGATCAGCGGCTTGTCGGCCATTTGCAGGACCATGTCGCGCTTCAACACGCCGCCGGCGGAGAGACCGAGGAAAACATCGGCGCCGACGATCACATCGGCAAGCTTGCGCGCGTTGGTCTCGCGCGCATAGACGGACTTGTATTGGTCCATGAGGGTGGGGCGGCCCTTATAGACCACGCCCTCGATATCGGTGACGGTGATATTGTCGAGCTGAGCGCCGAGTTTCACCAAAAGGTTGAGGCAGGCCAGCGCCGCCGCGCCAGCGCCCGATGTCACGATCTTGGCATCCGCGAGGCTCTTGCCGCCAAATTCCATCGCATTTAAAATGGCGGCGGCGACGATGATGGCGGTGCCGTGCTGGTCGTCGTGGAAGACCGGGATTTTCATCCGCTCGCGCAGCACGCGCTCGACCTCGAAACATTCCGGCGCCTTGATGTCCTCGAGGTTGATGCCGCCGAAGGTCGGCTCCAGCGCCGCGACGACATCGATGAACTTTTGCGGGTCGAGGGCATCGACCTCGATGTCGAACACGTCGATCCCGGCGAATTTCTTGAACAGGACCGCTTTGCCTTCCATCACCGGCTTCGAGGCGAGCGGGCCGATATTGCCAAGGCCCAGCACCGCTGTGCCGTTGGTGAGCACGGCGACGAGGTTTTGCCGGATCGTGAGATCGGCGGCCTTGCCGGGATCGCCGTAGATGTCGAGGCAGGCCGCGGCCACGCCGGGCGAATAGGCCAAGGCCAGGTCGCGCTGCGTCGCTAGCGGCTTGGTTGCTTGGATTTCCAACTTTCCCGGCCGGGGCTCGCGGTGATATTTCAGCGCGGCGGCCGCGAGGTCCGAGGTGATGGGATCGGCCATGGAGAGTTGAACCTTCTGCTCCGGAAACTGAAGAGTGTGTTTAGCCCGGCGCCTCCGGGAGCGTCCATATGGCAAAAGAAAAGGCCACCTTCCGGTGGCCTTTTCCTAGAACGCTTTTCCCTGCGATGGCAAGCACTTCAAGGTTGACGCGCGAGATCGAAGGTGAGGGATAAAACTTAGTTTTTCGCTTTGTCCACCATCTTGTTGGCGGTGATCCAAGGCATCATGCCGCGCAGCTTGGCGCCGACTTCCTCGATCTGATGCGCCGCCGCCTTGGCGCGGGTGGCCTTGAAGGACGTTTGATTGACCTTGTTCTCGAGCATCCAATCGCGGGTGAATTTGCCGGATTGAATATCGTCGAGCACGCGCTTCATCTCGGCCTTGGTCGCGGAGGTGATGATCCGCGGGCCGGTGACATATTCGCCATATTCGGCGGTGTTGGAGATCGAATAATTCATATTGGCGATGCCGCCTTCGTAGATCAGATCGACGATCAGCTTCACCTCGTGGAGACATTCGAAATAGGCCATTTCGGGCGCGTAGCCCGCTTCGACCAAGGTTTCGAAACCGGCGCGGATCAGCTCGACCAAGCCGCCGCAGAGCACGGCCTGCTCGCCGAACAAATCGGTCTCGCATTCTTCCTTGAAGGTGGTTTCGATGATGCCGGCCCGGCCGCCGCCGATCGCCGAGGCATAGGACAGGCCGAGGTCGTGGGCGTTGCCGGAGTAATCTTGCGCCACGGCGATGAGGCAGGGCACGCCGCCGCCCTTTTTATATTCCGAGCGCACGGTATGGCCGGGGCCCTTGGGAGCAACCATCAGCACGTCGATGTCCGGGCGGGGTTCGATGAGGTTGAAATGGACGTTCAACCCATGGGCGAACAACAAAGCCGCGCCGGGCTTCAGGTTCGGAGCCAGCTCGTCGCGATAGATGTCGCCCTGCAACTCGTCCGGGGTCAGCATCATCACCACATCGGCCCATTTGGCGGCTTCGACGACGGTCATGACTTTCAGACCCTCGCCTTCGGCCTTTTTGGCGGTGGCGGAACCCGCGCGCAGCGCCACGGCGACGTCTTTGACGCCGGAATCACGCATATTCAGCACATGCGCATGGCCTTGGCTGCCGTAGCCGATGACGGCGACCTTCTTGCCCTTGATGAGATTGAGGTCGGCATCCCGGTCGTAATAAACGCGCATGGTGTATTGTCCTATGGTTGGTCGATTTAGGGAAAGTGATTGGCGGGCCTTCTAGGCCGCCAGGCTGGTTACGTCAAAACGAGTTTTGGCGGCGCCTACATTTCGTTGGGGCCGCGGGTGATGGCGGCGACGCCGGTCCGCGAGACTTCGACAAGGCCGAGCGGGCGCATCAGTTCGACGAAATCGTTGATTTTGCTGGCCGCGCCGGTCAGCTCGAAGACGAAACTCTCGGTCGAGGCATCGACGACGCGGGCGCGGAAGGCATCGGCCAGTTGCAGCGCCTCCTGGCGGACTTGGCCACGTCCCTTGACCTTGATCAGCGCCAGTTCGCGGGCAACCGTCTTCCCCTTAAATTCCAGGGTGAGATTGGTGACTTTATGGACGGGCACCAGCCGGTCGAGCTGATGCATGATCTGCTCGATCGCGTCGAGCGTGCCCGAGGTGACGATGGTAATGCGCGAGAGCAGTTCGTTATGGGCCACCTCGGCGACGGTGAGGCTCTCGATATTGTAGCCGCGCCCCGAAAACAGGCCGACGACGCGCGCCAGGACGCCGGGTTCGTTGTCCACGAGTACGGCGAGCGTATGGGGCTTGCTCTCCTCCTCGAATGCCTTGGAGGAATAGGGCGATAGCGGCGGTTTGCTTGGGGCGATCATGGGCTTGGCTCTTTAGCAAAAGTCTCGATCCCCTCACCCCGAGGAGCCGGAGGCGTCTCGAAGGGCGAGGGATCGCGGGGCCGCCCCCGTCCTTCGAGACGCGGGCTTCGCCCGCTTCTCAGGATGGGGGCTAGGTTAGATTAGATCCTCTTAAACCAGCATCCGGCCTTCGGCGTCGATCACCGCCTCGAGTTCGAGATCGGCATCGTCGGCGAGAATCATTTCATTATGCGCCTTGCCCGAGGGGATCATCGGGAAGCAATTTTCCAGCTTGTCGATGCGGCAATCGACGATGACGGCGTTCGGCGTGTCGATCATTTCCTGGATCGCGGCATCGAGATCCGCGGGGTCCGAAACCCTGATGCCATGGGCGCCGTATGCTTCCGCCAGTTTCACGAAATCCGGCAGGGAGTGCGAATAGCTCTCGGAATAGCGGCTCTCGTGCAGCAGCTCCTGCCATTGCCGGACCATGCCGAGATATTCGTTGTTGAGGATGAAGATCTTGACCGGCAGCTTGTATTGGGCGGCGGTGGACATTTCCTGCATGTTCATCAGGATCGAACCCTCGCCCGCAATATCGATGACGAGCGCGTTGGGGTGGGCCATTTGCACGCCGATGGCGGCGGGCAGGCCGTAGCCCATGGTGCCAAGGCCGCCCGACGTCATCCAGTGGTTCGGCTCCTCGAAATCGAAATGCTGCGCGGCCCACATCTGATGTTGGCCGACTTCCGTCGTGATGTAGGTGTCGTGGCCCCGTGTCAGCGCGTGCAGGCGGCGCACCGCATGCTGCGGTTTGATGACGGATGTCGAATTCTTGAAGTGGAGCGACTTGCGGCCGCGCCAGATCTCGATCTGCTTCCACCAGTCCTTCAAGGCCGCTTCGGGGACTCTTAGCTCGCGGCTTTTCCATTGATCGATCATGGCGCGCAGCACATGGGCGCAATCGCCGACGATGCCGACCTCGACCTTGACCGTCTTATTGATGGAGGACGGGTCGATATCGACATGGATCTTGCGCGAATTGGGCGAAAACGCATCGAGACGGCCGGTGATCCGGTCGTCGAAACGCGCGCCGATGTTGATCATGACATCGCAGTCGTGCATCGCATGATTGGCCTCGTAGGTGCCGTGCATGCCGAGCATACCGAGCCAATTCGCGCCAGACGCCGGATAGGAACCGAGCCCCATCAGGGTCGAGGTGATGGGAAAGCCCGTCAACGACACCAGTTCGCGCAGCAGTTTGGAGGCCTCCGGCCCCGAATTGATGACGCCGCCGCCGGTATAAAACACTGGGCGTTTCGCGGTGGCCATCAAATGAAGCGCGCGCTCGATCTGCGCGGCATCGCCTTCGAGCCGGGGCTTGTAGGTTCTGTGCTCGACATGGCGCGGCCAGACATAATCGCCGCGCGCGAATTGCACATCCTTGGGGATGTCGATGACGACGGGGCCCGGCCGGCCGTTCTGCGCGACGTAAAACGCCTCGTGCAGAATACGCGGGAGATCCTCGATCGAGCGGACGAGATAATTATGCTTGGTGCAATGCCGGGTGATGCCGACCGTGTCGCATTCCTGGAACGCATCCGAGCCGATCAGATGGGTGGGAACCTGGCCGGTGATGCAGACCAACGGGATCGAATCGAGAAGCGCGTCGGTCAGGCCGGTGATCGCATTGGTCGCGCCGGGACCAGAGGTCACCAGTAGGACTCCGACCTTGCCGGACGAGCGGGCATAGCCCTCCGCCGCATGGGCCGCGCCCTGCTCGTGGCGCACGAGAATATGCTTGACGTCGTTTTGCCCATAAAGCGCATCGTAGATCGGCAATACGGCGCCGCCGGGATAACCAAAGATCGTTTCGACCTTTTGATCCTTCAGCGCTTGAACGATCATCTGGGCGCCGGTCATCTCTGCTGTCGACATCATAGCCTCGTTCGCATGGCAGCGTGGGTACGTTGGTGGATGTTGCGGTCGGTCGTATGGGATGGAAAAAAGGCAATAAAAAAGGCCCCTTAAGGGCCTGGGTAAGCGCTAGCGGCGAGAAAGCGGAGGTTATCTCCGTCCCGTCTCCAGCGCTAATCGTACGATAAGGTCCTGCTTCACCGGTCACCTTTGTGATAGTCCCGTACCGCTAGACCGGATGAGGACAAGAATCAATCCCCTTTTTGGGTGGCAAAGCCGGTAAAATGATAAAGTGATCCGCTCATGGAATGGCAGGACGACGGTCTCATCATCGGCGCGAGGAAGCATGGCGAGACCAGCGTGATTCTCGAAGTGATGACACGCGCGCATGGGCGCCATCTCGGCCTCGTCAAGGGCGGGCGCTCCAAGCGGATGCAGCCTTTGCTTCAGCCGGGCAATAGTGTCGAGGTGACCTGGCGCGCGCGGCTCGAGGAGCATCTCGGATTCTATGCCGTGGAGGCGACGAAGCTGCGGGCCGGCGATCTCATGAGCAAACCCGCCGCCTTGCATGGCCTCAATCTCATGACCGCGCTGCTCCGGCTCCTCGCCGAGCGCGAGTCGCATGCGGGGCTTTACGACCGGGCTATGATTTTGATCGAGGATCTCAAAGAGCCCGAAAGCGCGGCGGGGCTCGTGATGTTCGAGCTGGCGGTGCTGGCCGATTGCGGTTTTGGCGTCGATCTCACGGAATGCGCGGCGACCGGCAGTCGCGAGGATCTCGTCTATGTCTCGCCCAAAAGCAGCCGGGCCGTGTCGCGCGTGGCGGGCGAGCCCTACAAGGAGCGCCTGTTCCGCTTGCCGCCGTTTCTCCGGCATGGAAGGGCGAACCATATTTCCCGCGACGATCTGCGCGATGGGTTCAAACTCGCGGGATATTTTCTAACGCGAAACCTGTTCGCGCCGCGCGGTCTCGGCTTGCCCGATGCGCATGACGCCTATGTCGCGCTGCTCATGAAAGGCGACTGAGACGCTTCACATTGCGGACGTCATGGCGAACGCGGCCAGGCTTGCTTCATCATTCTTTACATTCGGCTGGATTTGGCGAAACGTCGCTTTGTTAATGTTCCTTGGCCGAGACACCGTCGCCGCCAGGGAGATCGTGATGAGCCAGAATGACAATCCGCATGTCGAAGCCGGAAGCTCGGTGCCGGGTAGCATGGGCGGCACGCTATCCCCACGTTGGCCCCGCTCGATCCTCTTGGTTGGGGCTTTTGTATGCGGCGCGGCCATTGGCGCGGGCGGATTGGCCTTCGCGGCCATGACGTTAGGGCATGCCGGTTTTCGCGATGCTCCGCAGTTGGCGCTGTCACAGCATTTGGCGCTCGAAGCCCTGGATTCCGCCGGTGCGACGGCAACGCAAGAGGCCAAGATTCACGACATCATCGCCGCGACGTTCGCGGACATTACCCTGGATGGGGACCAACACGAGGCGTTGCGCAAACAGGCGCTCGATATTCTGCGCGCACCGGTCGTCGATGCGGCAGCCATCGAAAACCTCCGTGCCGGGCAGATCGCCAAAATGGACGCTGCCTCGAAGAAGATCGCGAGCGCCTTGGTCGATGTGGCAAACCAACTTACCTCTGCGCAGCGGGTGAGTCTCGCAGACCGCTTTGAGGAATTTGAGGAAATGGCGCAGCATGGTCCTTGGGGCGGTCCGATGCTCATGCCTTTCGATCGAGACCATCATCCTGATCTCGAGCAGAACCATGGTTCTGTCGGATTCCCGGACAAAGGCTGAGGCATAGCGCGGCTTCCATGGCGGATCGGCTTCTCATCATCGACGACGATGTGCGTCTGGCCGCCATGGTTTGCGACTATTTCTCCGCGGCCGGCTTCGTGACCGAGCAATGCTTCACCGCCGCCGCGGGTCTTGAAGCGATCGAGCGCGCGCCGTTCGACGCGGTCGTTCTCGATCTCATGCTGCCGGACCTCGACGGGTTCGAGGTCTGCCGGCGGATCAGGGCGTGTTCGGATGTCCCTGTGTTGATGTTGACCGCGCGGGGCGAGGATACCGACCGGATCGTCGGTTTGGAAATCGGCGCCGACGACTATCTTTCGAAGCCGTTCAATCCGCGCGTCCTTCTCGCGCGGATCCGCGCGATCCTGCGGCGGCAGAGAAGCTCCTTCCAGGCGGAGACCACGGCCCTTCGTTTCGGGCGCCTTCGCATCGATCGCGGGTCGCGCACGGTGCGGGTCGATGGCGGCGATAAAATACTTACCAGCTACCAGTTCGATCTTCTCGTCGCGTTGGCCGAGAATGCCGGCCGGGTGCTAAATCGCGACCGGCTGCTCGACCTCGTGAAGGGCGAGGAGCTCGAGGCTTTCGATCGCTCCATCGATGTCCATGTTTCGCGCATCCGCTCGGCGATCGAGGATGACCCCAAGCACCCGCGCCGGATCATCACGGTACGGGGTAGCGGCTATGTCTTCGCCAAGAAGCAGGACGAAACATGATCGTCATTCGCCGCCGGTTGTTTTGGAAGATTTATCTGACTTTGCTTTCGAGCCTCGCCGCGGTCGCGCTGGTCATGGGCTGTTTCTGGTGGTTTCTGGGAAAAACCGAGCGGGAATGGGAAGAAGCATCGCGTATTCGTGCTCCTGGCGTGGGTGGTTTAGCCTCCCCTATCTCGCCGTATAGGGGCGGGCCGGGAATGGGCGGTCCGCCGGACGCCGATGTTTCCGTCTATGCCAGCGATGGAACCTTGATCGCCTCGCGTGGGAAGCCGATCAAGCTCGGCCCGGATACGCGCGGAATGCATAATCATATCATGCGCTTCGACCTTTCCGATGGCCATATTGTCCTGACGCGATTGCCGCCGCCGCCTGGGCCGCCGCCTGGGGGGTCGCTGATTCTCATGGTCATGATCACCGTCGCGGGCGGCATTGGGCTCGCGGCTTTTCCGGTTACGGCGCGGCTGACACGGGGTCTCGAAGCGCTCCGTTCCGGCGCGACGCGTTGGGGCGAGGGTGATCTCTCGGCTCGGGTCGATGAAACCGGCAGCGACGAAGTCGCGCTGGTGGCCCGGACTTTCAACGCCGCCGCCTCGCGCCTCGATGCCGTGTTGACGTCTCAAAAGGCTCTACTGGCCAATGCGAGTCACGAATTGCGTTCGCCACTCGCGCGCCTCCGATTCGCTATCGAGCTTTGGCTGCAAAATCCAACGCCGGCGGCTTATGCCGGGATCGTCCAGGACTTCGCGGACATCGATCAACTGGTCGATGAAATCCTGCTTTCCAGCCGTCTCGATCATTCCGGACCGATCCTCATGCAAAACGAGGAAATCGATGTTTTGGGACTGGCCGCCGAGGAAGCCGCGCGGCTCGGCGCGGCGGTCACGGGCGAGTCGGTGGAAGTGAATGGGAACGCGATATTGCTGCGGCGCTTGTTCCGGAATCTTTTAGAGAACGGAATGAAGCACGGGCAGCCACCGGTACGTATCGTCGTGTCCCGTCATGACCGCGAGGCACGAATCAGCGTTTCCGACGGCGGGCCGGGAATCGCCGCGGAGGAGCGCGAGCGCATTTTCGAGCCCTTTTACCGGCCGCCGGGCGCAGCGAAGCGAGCGGAGGTTGGGGGCTTGGCCTCTCCCTGACGCGGCAAATCGCAATCCGCCATGGGGGCCGTATCGTGTGTTGCGAGGAACCCGGCGGCGGTAGCCGCTTTGTCGTCACCTTGCCTCTAGGGAATCAAGGGACGGCGTAAATCAATGCCGGTGCCGGGAAAGCGGTTCTACTGATCTACAGATCTTCGCAGACGCGGCGCTCGGCAATGCGGCTGACGCCATAGCCTTCGTCCAAAGCCACCTGCTCCGTCCGGCAGGCGGCTGCCTTGCCGGTGCCTCCATGCGCTTCGACCGTTGCCGACGATGGCATTGTGACCGCTGTGACCGCGACAATCAGGGCGGCGGCCGCGATAGCGAAAAGGACCATCGTCTTACTCAAGCCGAAGGAAAATTTAAGCACTAGCCACACCTTAATATACGGAGATCGACGAGATCGACGAGATCGACCAAGATTGAAGCGACATACGCAAAGGCCGGGACGCGATAAAAAGTTCCCCCGCCGGAGCAGTCTTCTAGCTCCGCATCGGCTCGTTAACTAGTGCAATGCCGCAACATCCCGAGAGAAAGCCGCGCTTTTTTTGTGGCGGAGTTCACTTTTCATTTGGGAAAACAAAACAGGAACTTGCGGGCGCGGCTTCGATCGATTAGGGGAGGGCCATGCCCAAATCTCCCGTTCCCCCCGCGCCGCAAAATGGCGGCGGTATCGATCTTGTCCCGCTTCACGAAGCCCTGGAGGAGCGCTATCTCGCCTATGCGCTTTCGACGATCACGGGCCGCGCGCTCCCCGACGCGCGCGATGGGCTAAAACCCGTCCACCGCCGTATTCTCTATGGCATGCAGGTGTTGCGGCTCGATCCGGGCACCGCCTTCCGGAAATGCGCGAAGATCGTCGGCGATGTCATGGGCTCGTTCCATCCCCATGGCGACCAGGCGATTTACGATGCCTTGGTGCGTCTCGCGCAGGATTTTTCCTCGCGTTATCCCCTGGTCGACGGCCAGGGTAATTTCGGCAATATCGACGGGGATAGCGCCGCCGCCTACCGCTATACCGAAGCACGGATGACCGATGTCGCGCGGCTTCTCCTCGAGGGAATCGAAGAGAATGCCATCGATTTCCGCGACAATTATGCCGGCACCGAGCAAGAGCCCATCGTGCTGCCCGCCGCTTTTCCGAATTTGCTGGCCAATGGCGCGCAGGGAATCGCGGTCGGCATGGCCACCTCGATCCCGCCGCATAACGTGGCCGAACTCTGCGACGCCGCGCTCCATCTCATTGCGAATCACGAGGCCGCCGACAGCGATCTCCTGCAATTCGTCCAGGGCCCGGATTTTCCGACCGGCGGCATTCTCGTCGAGCCGAAGGCGTCCATCGCCGAGGCCTACCGGACCGGCCGGGGCTCGTTCCGGCTGAGGGCGCGTTGGACCAAGGAGGAGGGGCCGCGCGGCGCCTGGGTCGTCGTCGTCACCGAAATTCCCTACATGGTGCAAAAGTCGCGGCTGATCGAAAAAATCGCCGAGCTTTTGAACGAGAAGAAACTGCCGCTGGTCGCCGACATCCGCGACGAATCGGCGGAGGACGTCCGCGTCGTGATCGAGCCGCGCAATCGCGCGGTGGCGCCCTCGATCATGATGGAGCAGCTTTTTCGCGCCACCGAGCTCGAGACCCGTTTCCCCCTGAACATGAATGTTCTGGTCGATGGCGTCGTGCCGCGCGTCGTCTCCTTGAAGGAGGCGCTGCGGCAATGGCTCGATCACCGCCGGATCGTGCTCGTGCGGCGTTCCAAATTCCGGCTGGAGAAGATCGAGCACCGGCTCGAAGTGCTGGCCGGCATGTTGATCGTCTTCCTCCATTTGGATGAAGTCATCCGCATCATCCGCGAGGAAGACGAACCTCGGCCGGTGCTGCAAGCCCGGTTCAAGCTGACCGAACTGCAAGCGAATTATATCTTGGACACGCGTCTGCGCAGCCTGCGCCGCATCGAGGAAATGCAGCTGAAGCGCGAGCACGATGCGCTCGAAAAGGAAAAGCTCGAGGTCGCCGGCCTGATCGGCGACGAAGCCAAGCAATGGAAGACCATTTCCTCCCAGATCAAGACGTTGCGCAAAGCCTACGGGCCGGAGACCGCGCTGGGCCGGCGCCGGACGACCTTCGCCGATGCACCCGCCGCCGTCGATTTGGAACAGGCGGCGGCCGCGTTGATCGAGCGCGAGCCGGTCACCATTGTCGTCTCCGGGAAGGGTTGGATCCGCGCGCTGAAAGGTCATGTCGCCGATCTCTCGAGCCTGCAATTCAAGGGCGACGACAAGTTGCGGGTGAGTTTCCTCACGGAAACGACGGCGAAGATCATCGTCTTCGCGACCGATGGCCGGGCGTTTACGCTCGACGCGGCCCGTTTGCCGGGCGGGCGAGGGCAGGGTGAGCCCATTCGCGTGATGGCCGATCTCGGCGAAGACGAGGATATCGCCGCCGTGTTCCCTTATACGCCGGGGCAAAAAATGCTCGTCGCCGCGTCCGACGGACGGGGTTTTGTCGTCAATCAGGACGATATGATCGGTGGCACGCGAAAGGGGCGCCAGGTTTTGATCGTCGACAAACCCGCCGTGGCTCAAGTAATCGTCCAAGTACAGGGCGACCATGTCGCGGTAATCGGTGAAAACCGCCGTCTGCTCGTTTTCCCGCTCGGCCAGGTGCCGGAAATGAGCCGGGGCAAGGGCGTCCGTCTGCAACGGTACAAGGATGGCGGCCTCAGCGATTTGAAAATCTTTGCTTGGGCCGATGGCCTTTCATGGGTGGATACGGCGGGCCGGACCTTCAATGTCGGCGGTCTGGACCTGCGCGATTGGACTGGCGCCCGTGCCGAGGCCGGCCGTCTGCCGCCCAAGGGCTTCCCGAAAGTGAATAAGTTTACATAGCGCACTTCCCCCCCCCCCCCCGGGGTGGGGCGAATTCTTCTTGTTATAAAGTATAACACTGCGCCGGAGCCAGAAATACCGAACATCTTTTTCGAGAACGATATCGTAAATACCCTCTATGGTTGTATTTCAAAAAAAAGCCAGTTAACTCTTAAGTGGTTGAACTCATTGAAATAAAGTTTGTTTTTGGTTTTCAAAAATCCATTTCGCGCGAGATTGCAATTTAATGTTGCATGACGCGCGAGGTGTGAATAGTCTTGCTGAGGTGAGCAGCAATTGTCACGCGAGTTATGGCACATCACATGCCGGATTATCATCATGCGGTAGAGGTAAGTTGTGGGCGTATCGACCTAGTTTATTATTTAGGCCGGCGTCCGCTCGTCCTTTTGATTCACGGGAATTCCGCCTGTAAAGAAATATTCGCGGCCCAGATCTCGCTCCTTCGCGAGCAGGGCTATGGCGTATTGGCATTGGATTTACCTGGCCACGGCGCGTCGGAAAATGCAAAAAATCCTTCGGCGGTCTATAGCTTTCCTGGTTATGCGGGGATCGTAGCCGAGATACTTGATTTCTTCGCGATTGAATCCATCCATGTCGTGGGCTGGTCGCTCGGCGGGCATGTCGGGCTGGAATTGATGGGCCGTGACGCCCGTGTCGCTTCGCTTCTCATTGTTGGAACGCCCGCCGCTAAAATGCGGATGGAATCGCTGGCCGAGGCTTTTCTCCCCTCAGGGGCGATGAATTACGCGGGTCAGCGCGACTTCAGCCTCGAGGATGCGATCGCTTACGGCGAAGCGGTTGTTGGCGGCCCGGAATTTCTCACGCCGGACCTTTTGAAGGCAGTTCGCAGAACAGATGGGGATGCCCGCTTTTGGATGGTCCAAAACGCCATGAACGGCCTTGGTTTGGACGAGTGGGATTTGGCCGAACGCGATGTCCGGCCGTTGGCCGTGCTCCACGGGGACAAAGACCCCTTTATCAATCTTGCCTATCTGCGAAAGCCGGCCTACCGGAATCTTTGGCGCGGCGCGGTTCAGGTTCTCGAAGGGGTTGGTCACGCCGCGCATTGGCAAGCGCCTGATCAATTCAACGAGCTTCTTCTCTCATTCTTGCAAGAAGTTTCCGGCGAGCTTTCACCTGGGGAAGCCGCCGTGGAACAAATTGGGGGGGGGGGCGGGGGCGCAACATGGCGTCCAATTTTGAAGATTTTCTAGAAGCGACCCAAGCTGTCGCGAGCCCGAGCGATCTTGGCGCATTATTTCAAGCTTCTGTTGTAGATGAAGGATATCAAAACATTGTATTCGCTCATTTGCCCCACAAAACAGAGGTGTGTATTATTGCCAAAGAATTTCCAAGCGGGTATACTGAGCAGTACTTTGGCAATAAGTTCAATCTAATAGACCCTATATTGCAGCAGACAATTATCGCGAAGCAACCGTTCCTTTGGGACACAATAGCCCACAACCGGCCGCTCACCCAATGCCAAAGGGCGTTTTTCGACGATTGCAAGGATATGGGCGTTCACAGCGGGCTGACAATGCCGTTCCATAATCCTGACGGCAGTACGCATATTGTAAGTGTGAGCCTTCGCGACGGACCTAAACCGGACCCCCGGCGGGTGCCTTTCATTTATGCGCTCGCGGCCCAAACCTGGATCCGCCATTCCGCTCTTCTCTCGAGCGAACTCGAATGTGAGGAAAGAAAGATTCAGCTCACGGGACGGGAACGCGAATGCTTGTCATGGGCTAAAGACGGCAAAACGAATTGGGAGATCAGCCAAATCATTTCCGTCGCCGAACGGACGGTTGAATTTCATATCGGCAATGCAATGCGGAAATTGGATGCGAGCAACCGGATTACGGCGATTGTCATCGCGATTCAGGAAGGCATTATCGGACTTTGACGGCCCCGGCATTCGCAGTCGCGAAAGCCGGGGCGCGCCGTTCACGCCGCGAGGGTTTGGCTGGCGGTGTCCGAAACCGGCAGGACCGCGTCGATTGCTTGCGAGATACGCTCCAATCCCTCGATCAAGACATCATGGGGTATCGTCAGCGGCGGCATGAGTTTTAGAACATCGTCGTTTTGACCGGCGGTTTCGATCAGCACATTGCGCTTGAACGTTTCACGGGCCACGGCTTCCGCCTGTCCGGGATAAGCAAACCGCAATCCCGCCATCAGGCCTTGCCCGCGGGCGCTCACCCCATAAGAGTGGTAAATACGGCTTTTCATTTCCAGCCAGGCTTGCACCAGGGTTTCGCTCTGCTCTTTTTGGCCGAGGAAGCTCGCTTGCTCCCAATAGCCGAGAGCCGCGGTTGCCGTCGCGAAGGCGAGATTATTGCCCCGGAACGTGCCGTTATGTTCACCGGGAGACCATTTGTCCCATGTAGGCTTGATGAGGACGAGGGCCATGGGGAGGCCGAGGCCGCTCAAGGATTTTGCGAGACAGACGATATCGGGCTTGATGCCAGCCCGTTCGAAGCTGAAGAACGGTCCCGTCCGCCCGCAGCCAGCTTGAATATCGTCGACGATCAACAGGGATCCCAGTCGCTTGGCCAGCGCGGCAAGACGCTGAAGCCAGGCTTTGGAGGCCACGTGAAGGCCGCCCTCGCCTTGGACCGTTTCGACAAGGAAGGCCGCCGGGGCTCCGGCTTCCGCCGTGGCGGATTCGAACCGGGCCGCGAACGCGTCGAGGCTCGGGAAACCGCAATCTTCGTCGTTTTCGTAGGCGAGGCGCGTCACATGGGTGAGCGGAACCCCCGCGCCTAGGCGAGCCTGCTTGTTATAGGTCGCGGCCAATGCGCCGAGCGTCATGCCATGGAAGCCACGGGAGAAGGCCACCACATTATGCCGCTTGGTGACCTTGCGAGCCAGCTTTAGGGCCGCCTCGACCGCATTCGTGCCAGTCGGCCCGGGAAACTGAAGCTTATAATCCAGACCGCGCGGCGCCAGAACAATGCGCTGAAACGCATCGATAAAGTTGCGTTTGGCCGACGTGTGTAGATCGAGCCCGCAGATGATGGAATCGGATTCCAGGTGATCGAGCGCGGCTTGCTTGATCAGAGCGTCGTTGTGGCCGTAGTTGAGCGAACCGCAGGCCGAAAAGAAATCGATGAATTCCGTGCCGGCTTCGTCCCAGACATGAGCGTTACGGCCTCGCGTGAAGACACGCGGCATTCTGCGGCAATAGGACCGGACCTCGGATTCATGGGCTAGGAAGGTTCCTGTATGGTTAGGCGCATAAGCAACTGAAACGGACATTTGGCGTACCCCTATCGTAATTGCGCGAGCAGACCTATATTTCCTCGCATTGCTGCTTTATTAGAGGAAAAAATATTTATCATAAATTTTGATTGTATATAACCTGGGATATACACGGGGTTTCGGGGTAATTGCCCTATCAATGGCGCAAAACTTTCGATTTCTGTGCCGCTTTTCCATAACGGACGTTGCGGTCGCGCTCGTCGTTTTGCTCGTCCATCATCGCGTCGATTTGCGTCCCGAGTTTCAAATGAACCCTCAGGAGTTCGTGCGCGATTTTTTCCAACTCGGACCGGGAGGCGAGGGCCGCAAGATAGGCCACGGCTTCTCGCATCTGGAGCGCGATCTTGAGCGGATTTAAGTCCTTGCGTGCCACCGGCCGACATCCAAAATGAGTGTATTTAAGCGGCGATCGCGAAAGATTCGCTTGGCGCAATTCGCAGGACCGATTCTGGAATTGACAGTTTCTCGCAGGTCTCGTGCATTCGGATCAGGCCCTGCGGTAACAGGAAGGCGCGCTCGATCTTACCTTCCACTTCGGCGGGTTGGCCAAGCCACTGGAAGCTGGAACGCGAATGGTGTTTGACAAGAGGTGGCGTGGCCACGCCGATGAGGGATTTGATCCCTTCCATCCCGCAATATTCGTCAATTCCAGCGAAAATTTCGGGAAAAATTCGGAGCCGCTGCGCCGCTGGGAACGAGCGGTCGATGCAGACACGTGTCACTTCCCACATATCGGGAGCCGAGGGCGGGGTGCCGTCCACAAGCTCCGGCCAGTAGCTTTGCATCATGTAGGGCCGCGACGTCGGAAGCAGGCGTGCGAGCCCCCTCACGGTAAAGGTTTTGTCTCGCCATACAAAGTATACTGCCGCGGGCGTATCGAACTCATCATATTCCAACCCTGCGTAATGGTTGTGTGGCAAGCCACGATGAGCCACGAAGGTCTTGTATCTCAACCGCGCTTGCGAGGCCAAGGCATCGCCAAAGTGATGCGCGGTGGCGAGCGTAAAAGCTTCGATCATATCGGCCACTCCGTCGGAAATTCTTTGAAAAATAAAAGCAATTTCGCGAGGGTTTGAAACCTGTGGAGATGCCCAGGTTTTTATCCCGGAGGTTTTCGCTAGGGTCCGGCCGTAGTGAGAATGTGGGATTTAAGATCGTCGCGATGATCCATCCGGGCGGCAGCGCCTGGCCTGACTTGTGGGTTGTTGTTGCTTTTTTTGGGAAGAGCTTGTTGTTTTGTTTCGGCAGCAGGTTTTTCTTGGAGGCCGGTGTTATTTTCGAGTTGTAACGGTTAGAATAGTTAAACTTGTGATGTGTGATTGAACATAAAATATTCAATCACTTGCGAGTTTGTTTTTAAAATAGCTTTTACAAGTAAAATACGCCGGAAATAACGTGGCGATAAGTGGAGGGTGAAGATGATTGTGAAAGAGCCAAGACTATTCGCGGCGGAAGATGCGAATAAGCCTGCGGATGTAGTTACGGTGCCGTTTGAGCAGAGCCGGTTGGATCAACTCGTCGCGCTTGTCGATCATTGCACGGCGGCAAAAGAGATCGCCGACGTCCTAGGCGACACCTTCCTCGCTTATATGTTGTCGATGACAATCCAATCGGCCCGGACCGAAATGCGGCCGAAGGCTTTGCGCTCGCGCCGCTAGGCTCTCGAGCTTCCGCGCTCAAACCGCGAGGTCAGGGTCTCGATCCAGAACTCTCACGGGCGGGGCCGTGCGCGAAAGCGCGCGCCATTTCCACGAATTCGCTCGGCATCATGATGATCGTCATGGTGTTTTGTTCCGCGCCGACCTCGGTAATCATTTGCATCCGCCGCAGCTCCAGGCCGGCGGGGGCGTCCATGATAATGCGCGCGGCATCCCGCAGCAGCGTTGCCGCTTCCACTTCGGCTTCCGCCTTGATTTGCCGGGCTCGCTTTTCGCGCAGGGCTTCGGCTTCTTGCGCCAGGGCGCGCTGCTATGGAATCGGGAATCTCGACGTTTTTCATCTGCACCCGTTCGACCTTCACGCCCCAAGGCTCGGTGACCAGGTCGATCGAGGCGGCGAGGGCGGTCGCGATCACGTCTTGCGATTTCAAGACCTCGTCGAGCGAATGCTGCCCGATGATATTGCGCAGCGCCGTGGCCGCCACTTGTACGACGCTGTCATCGGCATCGTTGACTTTAATGATCGAATCCCTGGGGTTGACGGTACGCCGCCAGATCACCGCATTGATCTTCACCGGCACATTGTCGCGCGTGATCGTTTCCTGTTGCTCGACGATCGTGGTGAGAACCCGTAAATCCGTCATCGCCCGCCATTCCAGGAAGGGAATGGTGAAATAGAGACCTGGACCGGATGTCCGGTTATATTTCCCTAGGCGGAACACCACGGCGCGCTGATATTCATTGGCGACCCGGACGGTCGAAAAGAATACGCCCAAAATGAGAATCAACAGGATGATCTCGGACGCAGCCATGGCGGTTCTTCCGGTTCCGGAGCCTGCGTTCACTCTATCCTCGCCAGCGCGACGAAGCTAGCGCTTGGCTTTTGCCGCGCGTCGAGGCGCCTCCGAACTCGGGATAGAATTCGCCCGGATCTTGCTTCGCTCGTTGCACTGCGGTAGGCATCCCGCGCCGGGACTGGCCCGCGGCGGGGAAGAGAATCATCCCGCTAGCAGGAAAGTGGCGCGAGTTCAGGGCGTTAGGATTGAAGACTCAGCTATGTTTTTGTGACAACGGTTTATCGTTGTTCCACAAAAATGGGCTAGAGGGTTATGGATTCCGGGCCGGGCCGGAGTTTCCGGGATAAAATTACTCCGGAGGAGTAGTTTGCCGGTTGGGCGATAGCGTCCATCTGGTCCTTTTCGAGAGGAGAGAAGCGGGGTCATGCAAGACATTCTCAGCGAATATCTCCCTCTTGCCGTCTTCATGGGGCTCTCGGCTTTCATCTCGGGCGCGCTGCTCATCGCGCCGTTTCTCGTGGCTTTTAAGTCACCCGATCCGGAAAAACTGTCGGCTTACGAATGCGGCTTCAACGCGTTCGACGACGCGCGGATGAAATTCGATGTCCGCTTCTATCTCGTGTCCCTCCTGTTCATCATCTTCGATCTCGAGGTCGCGTTTCTGTTCCCCTGGGCCGTCGCGTTCAAGCAGGTGGGCGCCGCCGGGTTTTGGTCGATGATCGTCTTCCTCGGCGTTTTGACCGTTGGCTTTGTCTACGAATGGAAAAAGGGAGCGCTCGAATGGGAGTGATCGTCACCGCGCCGGATGATACGCCGACCCATGGCCTCGCCCGGCCTGGCGGCACCCCGGTGAACGATCCCTATTTTCTCGCGCTGAGCGACGAGCTGGCCGACCGCGGCTTTCTCGTGACCTCGGCGGACGATCTCATCACCTGGGCGCGCACGGGCTCGTTGATGTGGATGACCTTCGGTCTCGCCTGTTGCGCGGTCGAGATGATGCAAGCCTCGATGCCGCGCTATGACGTCGAACGTTTTGGCTTCGCGCCGCGCGCCTCACCGCGTCAATCCGATGTGATGATCGTCGCGGGCACGCTGACCAACAAAATGGCCCCGGCCCTGCGCAAGGTCTACGACCAGATGCCAGAGCCCCGTTATGTCATTTCCATGGGCTCCTGCGCCAATGGCGGCGGCTATTACCACTATTCCTATTCGGTGGTGCGCGGCTGCGACAGGATCGTGCCCGTGGATATCTACGTGCCGGGTTGCCCGCCGTCCGCGGAGGCCTTGGTCTACGGGATTCTGCTGCTGCAGAAGAAAATCAGACGCATTGGAACGATCGAGCGGTAAGGCGGAACGCCCGTCCGAAGTGTGTATCGAATTGCCCGCCGCGACGATCCTCGCGGAGGCCACCGGCTAAGGGATCTAGTGATGGATGACAGCTTGAAGAGCCTGGGCGATCATGTCGCGGCAAGCCTGCCGGGCGCGGTGATCTCCCAGACTTTCGCCCATGACGAGCTGACGCTGCTGCTGGATCCGGCCAAGCTGGTCGAGACCGTGACGTTTCTGCGCGACGACCCCGCCTGCCGCTTTTCGTGCCTGATCGACATCACGGCCGTCGATTATCCCGGACGCGAGAAGCGTTTCGAGGTCGTCACCCATCTGCTCTCGCCGAAATATATCCACCGCATTCGGATCAAGGTCTTGACAGACGAGCGGACCCCCGTGGCCTCGCTGGTGGATGTCTATCCCGCCGCCAACTGGTTCGAGCGCGAGACTTACGATCTCTTCGGCGTCTATTTTTCGGGCCATCCCGATCTCCGCCGCATCATGACGGATTATGGGTTCGACGGGCATCCCCTGCGCAAGGATTTCCCGATGACCGGCTATGTCGAGGTCCGCTACGACGACGAGCAGAAGCGGGTGATCTACGAGCCGGTGAAGCTCAGTCAGGCCTATCGCTCCTTCGATTTCCTCTCGCCTTGGGAGGGGTCCGATTACGTGCTGCCGGGCGACGAAAAAGCGGGAGCCAAGGGAGCATGATCGTGCGTCAAGCCGCTATTTCCGCTTTTGTTTTCGCCTTCGTCCTGGCGGCGCTTCCGGCCGCGCGCGCGGCCGAGCCTGTTCCAACCGACCACGCGGCTCTCGAAAAGCGTCTCGCCACCTATGATCCCGCGGCCCTTGCAGCGGCGCGGCATTATTATGCCTCGCCCGTCCGCCAAGCCGCTTTGCTCAAACTCTTCGACAATGTTCAGAAGCGCTTGCTGGGCGATATAGCCAAGCAAAATCCATCCTTCAATAAGGATCAGATCGCCAAGACGTTGGCGATCGCGAACGATGCCATGAAGGACCGGATCGTCGTGTTGATGGACATGAGCATGGTCGTGGCACTCGATACATTGACCACGAGTGAAATCATCGCGCTCGATAAGTTCTATTCCTCGCCCGAAGGGCTGAGCATTGTTGCGAAGCTGCCGCAGATTGGCGAGCAGATGCAGACGAGCCTGAAATCCGTCGTTCCGGTCTATCTCAGCGACGTCAAGGCCCAGTTGAAGGCCAGCTATCCGGAGTTGCTTCTTTGAGCGAAACCATCGAAGTCCCCCAGGTTCGCAACTTCTCGATCAATTTCGGGCCGCAGCATCCGGCGGCCCACGGCGTGCTGCGTCTCGTGCTGGAACTCGACGGCGAGATCGTCGAGCGCGTCGATCCGCATATCGGGCTGCTCCATCGCGGCACCGAAAAGCTGATGGAAGCGCGGACCTATCTCCAGAACGTGCCCTATTTCGACCGGCTCGACTATTGCGCGCCGATGAACCAGGAGCATGCCTTCTGCCTCGCCATCGAGAAGATGTTGAAGGTCGAGGTGCCCCGGCGCGGCCAGTTGATCCGCGTGCTGTTCTGCGAGATCGGCCGCATTCTCTCGCATCTCCTCAATGTGACGACGCAGGCGCTCGACGTCGGCGCGCTGACCCCGCCGCTCTGGGGTTTCGAGGAGCGCGAAAAGCTCATGGTGTTCTACGAGCGGGCGTCGGGCGCGCGGCTCCACGCCAATTATTTCCGCCCCGGCGGCGTGCATTTGGACCTGCCGGTCCGGCTGATCGAGGATATCGGCGCCTGGTGCGACCCGTTCCTCGTGGTGCTCGACGATCTCCACAATCTCTTCATCGAGAACCGCATCTTCAAACAGCGCAACGTCGATATCGGCGTGGTGAGCCTCGAGGATTGCTGGCGCTGGGGATTTTCCGGTCCCGTGCTGCGGGCGTCGGGCGCCGAATGGGATCTGCGCCGCGCCGAGCCCTATGAGTGCTACGAGGAGATGGAATTCGACATCCCCGTCGGCAAGCATGGCGATTGCTACGAGCGCCAGGTCGTCCGCATGGAAGAAATGCGGCAGTCGACCGCGATCATCAAGCAATGCGTGGAGAAGCTGCTGGGCCCCGGCGGGCAGGGGCCCGTCTCGTCTCAGCAGGGCAAGATCGTGCCGCCCCATCGCGCCGAAATGAAGCGCTCGATGGAAGCCTTGATCCATCATTTCAAGCTCTTCACCGAAGGGTTCAAGATCCCGCCGGGCGAAGTCTATGCCAGCGTCGAGGCGCCCAAGGGCGAGTTCGGCGTCTATCTCGTCGCCGATGGGACCGATAAGCCCTACCGCTGCAAGATCCGGGCGCCGGGGTTTGCCCATCTCGCCGCGATGGATTTCCTCTGCCGCAAGTCGATGCTGGCCGATGTCAGCGCGATCCTGGGCTCGATCGACATCGTCTTTGGCGAGGTGGATCGATGAGCCGCGCGTCACTTTTTCAAGGGGTGGTTTAGCCCATGTCCGTCCGCCGTCTCGCTGAAATCCAGCCCGCAAGCTTTGCCTTCACGCCCGAAAATCAGGCGTGGGCGGAGACGCAGATCGCCAAATATCCCGAGGGGCGTCAGGCCTCGGCGGTGATTTCGCTGCTCTGGCGGGCGCAGGCCCAACACGATTATTGGCTGCCCAAGCCCGCGATCGAGGAAGTCGCGCGGCTGCTCGGCATGCCCTACATCCGCGTGCTCGAAGTCGCGACGTTCTACACAATGTTCAACCTCGCGCCCGTCGGCAAATTCTACATCCAAATGTGCGGCACCACGCCCTGCGTGCTGGCGGGGTCGGATGCGATCAAGGCCGTGCTGCAAAAGCGCGTCGGCGAGCAACGGCATGTGACCCCGGATGGTCTCTTTTCCTGGCTCGAAGTCGAGTGCCTGGGCGCCTGTTGCAACGCGCCGATGGTGCAGATCAACGACGACTATTACGAAGATCTCACGCCGGAAAACTTCGAGCTGCTGCTCGACAATCTCGCGGCGGGCAAGCCGGTGACGATCGGCTCGCAGACCGGGCGCAAGACGTCGGAGCCGGCCGGCGGGTTGACTTCGCTGCTCTCGCTCTATGGCGTCGATGGCCGCAGCGGGCCGGAGTCGAGCGAGCATGTTCCCGGCGCGGCCTCCAGCGAAAAAGAGAAGGGTTGACGGGATGCTCGAGGACAAGGACCGCATCTTCACCAATCTCTATGGCTATGGCGACTGGGGCCTGGAGGGCGCGCGCAAGCGCGGCGCTTGGGACGGCACGAAGGCGATCATCGAAAAAGGCCGCGATTGGATCATCGACGAGATGAAAGACTCGGGGCTTCGCGGGCGCGGCGGCGCCGGCTTCCCGACCGGTCTCAAATGGTCCTTCATGCCGAAGCCCGATCCGGCGCGGCCCTCCTATCTCGTCATCAATGCCGACGAGTCGGAGCCGGGCACCTGTAAAGACCGCGAAATCATGCGCAACGATCCGCATCTGCTGATCGAAGGCTGCTTGATCGCCTGCGTCGCGATGCAGGCGCATGCCTGCTACATTTACATCCGGGGCGAATATATCCTGGAAAAGCACCGTCTCGAGGCGGCCGTCGAGCAATGCTACGCGGCCAATCTCGTCGGTAAAAACAACGTCCACGGCTGGCCCTTCGACATTTACGTCCACCATGGCGCCGGCGCCTATATCTGCGGCGAAGAGACGGCTCTGCTGGAATCGCTCGAAGGCAAGAAGGGCATGCCCCGGCTGAAGCCGCCATTCCCCGCGAACATGGGGCTCTATGGCTGTCCGACGACGGTCAACAACGTCGAATCCATTGCCGTCGCGCCGGAGATTCTGCGCCGGGGCGCCATTTGGTTTTCGAGCTTTGGCGCGAAGAATAATGCCGGGACCAAACTGTTTTGCATCTCCGGTCACGTCAACAAGCGCTGCAACGTGGAAGAGGCGATGTCGATCCCCTTCCGCGAGTTGATCGACCGCCATTGCGGCGGCATTCGCGGCGGCTGGGACAATCTGTTGGCGGTGATTCCCGGCGGCTCTTCCGTGCCCTGCGTGCCCGCGCATGAAATCATCGATGCGCCGATGGATTTCGATACTTTACGCAATCTGAAATCCGGCCTCGGCACGGCGGCGGTCATCGTGATGGATAAATCCACCGATATCGTCCGGGCGATCGCGCGGATCTCGTATTTTTACAAGCATGAGAGCTGCGGCCAATGTACGCCATGCCGCGAAGGCACGGGCTGGCTCTGGCGCGTGCTGTCGCGCATGGCCGAAGGCCGCGCCCAGCGCCGCGAGATCGACATGCTGCTGGAAGTGACGACTCAGATCGAGGGGCACACGATTTGCGCTCTCGGCGATGCGGCGGCTTGGCCGGTGCAGGGTCTGATCCGCCATTTCCGGCCGGAGATCGAGAAGCGCATCGACCAATATGCGGCCAATCCGCATAGCGAGCCCGCGCGCGGCTACGGCATCGCGGCGGAGTAGGGGCGATGGACATTTTGGAGCGGACGAAGTGACCAAACTCATCGTCGATGGGATCGAAGTAGACGTCCCGCCGGAATTCACGGTTTTGCAGGCTTGCGAGGCGGCGGGCGCGGAAATCCCGCGGTTTTGCTTCCACGAGCGGCTGTCGATCGCCGGCAATTGCCGGATGTGCCTGGTCGAGGTGAAGGGCGGACCGCCCAAGCCCCAAGCCTCGTGCGCCGTCGGCGTGCGCGATCTGCGCCCCGGCCCCAATGGCGAGCCGCCAGTTGTCTTGACCAAATCGCCCATGGTGAAAAAGGCGCGCGAGGGGGTGATGGAGTTTCTCCTCATCAACCACCCGCTGGATTGCCCGATCTGCGATCAAGGCGGCGAATGCGACCTGCAAGATCAGGCCATGGCCTATGGCGTCGATACGTCCCGCTATGCCGAGAACAAGCGCGCCGTCGAGGACAAATACATCGGCGTGATGGTGCGCACCTCGATGAACCGCTGCATCCATTGCACGCGCTGCGTCCGCTTCACGGCGGAAGTCGCGGGCACCGCCGACATGGGCTCGATCGGGCGTGGCGAAGACATGGAGATCACCACCTATCTTGAAACCGCCATGGGCTCCGAGCTGCAAGGCAATGTCGCCGATCTCTGCCCCGTCGGCGCGCTTCTGCCCAAGCCCTATGCGTTCAAGGCGCGGCCGTGGGAGCTGAACAAAACGCAATCGATCGATGTCATGGACGCGCTGGGCTCGGCCATCCGGATCGACACGCGCGGCCGCGAGGTCATGCGTATTCTGCCGCGTGTGAACGATGCGGTGAACGAGGAATGGATTTCGGACAAGACGCGCCAGGTTGTCGATGGATTAAAGACCCGCCGGCTCGATCGCCCCTACATCCGACAGGACGGCAAGCTGAAGCCGGCCTCTTGGGCCGAGGCCTTCGCGGCGATTGCCGCCAAGGTGAAGGCGACCGCACCGGGCCGCATCGGCGCGATCGGCGGCGATCTCGCCAGCGTGGAAGAACTCTTCGCCCTGCAAAGCCTGATCGCGTCGCTCGGCAGCCCGAATCTCGATTGCCGCCAGGATGGCGCCAAGCTCGACCCCAAGGCCGGGCGCGCCTCCTATCTCTTCAATCCGTCGATCGCGGGGATCGAAAAGGCCAGCGCGCTGCTGATCGTGGGCTCCAACCCGCGCAAGGAATCGCCGGTTCTCAATGCCCGCATCCGCAAGCGCTGGCTGCGCGGCGGCTTCCCCATCGGGGTGATCGGCGAAAAGGCCGATCTCACCTATCCCACCACCTATCTCGGCGCGGGCCCGGAAACGCTGGGCAGCCTGCCCGCCGCTTTCGCCGAAATTCTGGCAAAAGCCGAACGTCCGCTGGTTCTCGTGGGGCAGGGCGCGCTGGCCCGGCCCGATGGCGCGGCGGTGCTCGCCAAGGCGGCGGAACTGGCCGGCTCGCGCGAGGGGTGGAACGGCCTTGCGGTTTTGCACACGGCCGCCGCCCGCGTGGGCGGGCTCGATCTCGGCTTCGTGCCGGGCGAAGGCGGCTTGGATGCGGCGGCCATGGCGACAGCTGGCGCGCTGGACGTGCTGTTCCTGCTCGGCGCCGACGAGATCGCCGTCCAACCCGGCGCCTTCACGGTTTACATCGGCACTCATGGCGACCAGGGCGCGGCGCGCGCGGATGTCGTCTTGCCCGGCGCCGTCTACACGGAAAAGTCAGGCCTCTACGTCAATACCGAGGGGCGGGTTCAACTCGCTTCTCGCGCCAATTTCCCGCCGGGCGAGGCGCGGGAGGATTGGGCGATCCTGCGGGCGCTGTCGGACGCCTTGGGCCATAAACTGCCGTTCGATTCCCTGACCGGTTTGCGGGCAAAGCTTTTCGCGGCGCATCCGCATTTCGCGCGGTTCGACGAAATCGCGGAAAGCCCTGCTGCCGATTTCAGCAAGTCTAGCGGCTCGTTGGGGCACGAACCCTTCGTTTCTCCGGTGGTGGATTTTTATCAAACCAACCCGGTCGCCCGGGCGTCGAAAGTCATGGCCGAGGCCTCGGCGGTGGCGCGTGGCGAGGCGCGCCAAGATTCCAGCGCCGCAACCAGCCAAGCGGCGGAATAGGATCGATCCATGGACTGGTTCTTGCCCCTCGTTATCATAATCGTGAAGAGCCTCGCGCTGCTCGTGGTTCTTCTCGTCGGCGTGGCTTATGTCATTTACGCCGACCGTAAGATTTGGGCCGCCGTGCAATTGCGGCGCGGCCCCAACGTGGTCGGACCCTGGGGGCTGTTCCAGAGCTTCGCCGACATGTTGAAATTCATTTTGAAGGAGCCGGTGATTCCAGCCGGCGCGAACAAAGGCGTGTTCGTGTTCGCTCCGTTCATCATGGCGCTGCTGTCGCTGGTGGCTTGGGCGGTCATCCCGGTCAATGCCGGTTGGGCGGTCGCCGACATCAATGTCGGCATCCTCTATATTTTCGCGATTTCGTCGCTCTCCGTCTATGGCGTGATCATGGGGGGCTGGGCGTCCAATTCGAAATATCCGTTCCTCTCGTCGCTTCGTTCGGCCGCGCAGATGGTCTCCTACGAGGTCTCCATCGGCTTCGTCATCGTCACGGTGCTGTTGGTGGCGGGGTCGTTGAACCTCACGGAAATCGTGCAGGCGCAGGACACGCGGTTTGGGATTTTCGGCTGGTATTGGCTGCCGCTGTTTCCGATGTTCGTGATCTTCTTCGTCTCCGCCTTGGCGGAAACCAACCGGCCGCCGTTCGATCTCGTCGAAGCGGAATCCGAGCTGGTCGCGGGTTTCATGACGGAATATTCCTCGTCCCTCTACATGCTGTTCATGCTGGCCGAATATGTGGCCATCGTGACGATGTCGGCCCTGCAGGTCATCTTGTTCATGGGCGGCTGGCTCTCGCCGATCCCGTTCGCGCCGTTCACCTGGATCCCCGGCGTGGTCTGGTTCGTCCTCAAACTTTCACTCGTCTTCTTCATGTTTTCCATGGTGAAGGCCTTCGTGCCGCGCTATCGCTACGATCAGCTGATGCGCTTGGGATGGAAGGTCTTTTTGCCGATTTCGCTGTTCATGGTCGTGCTCGTCGCCGGTGTGCTCGAGATCACCGGCTGGGGCAGCGTGATGGCGCGATGACGAATAGGGACCGCCGATGAACCTCCAAGCCTCCGCCAAGTCTCTGCTGCTGCGCGAATTCGCCGCCGCCTTCGTGCTGTCGATGCGTTATTTCTTCAAGCCGAAGGCGACGTTGAACTATCCGCACGAGAAAAACCCGGTTTCGCCGCGCTTTCGCGGCGAGCACGCGCTTCGCCGCTACCCCAATGGCGAGGAGCGGTGCATTGCCTGCAAGCTCTGCGAGGCGATTTGCCCGGCGCAGGCGATCACCATCGAGGCGGGGCCGCGCCGCAACGACGGGACGCGCCGCACTACGCGCTACGACATCGACATGGTGAAATGCATCTATTGCGGCTATTGCCAAGAGGCCTGCCCGGTCGATGCCATCGTCGAGGGGCCAAACGCCGAATTCGCGGTCGAGACGCGCGAAGAACTCTACTACGACAAGGACAAGCTGCTGGCGAACGGTGATCGCTGGGAGCGGGAAATCGCGCGCAACATCGCGCTCGACGCGCCGTACCGGTGAGCGCGATGGCCTTCTCATCTCGCTTCATCTCCGCATTAGCCCTTGCGTTCCGGCCCGTGTCCTTGGAGAAAGCATCCCCATGACCATCCATTCCGCTTTCTTCTATTTTTTCTCCGCCCTGCTGATCGGCTCGGCCTTCATGGTGATTTCGTCGCGAAATCCCGTGCAATCCGTTCTGTTTCTCATTCTCACCTTCGTCAATGCGGCGGGGCTGTTTCTGCTGCTGCAAGCCGAATTCCTGGCGATGATCCTGGTCGTCGTTTACGTCGGCGCGGTGGCGGTTTTGTTCCTTTTCGTCGTCATGATGCTCGACGTCGATTTCACCGAATTGCGGCAGGGCTTCTTGCAATATTTGCCGGCCGGCGTTCTCATTGGCGCCGTGGTGGCGCTCGAATTGATTCTAGTGGTCGCTCCCTGGGTGATTGGCGCGGGCGCCGAGGCGCATGTGACGACGCCGGCGCCGGTTGGCATGTCCAACACCCTGGCATTGGGCCGTGTGATCTACACCCAATATCTCGTGCTGTTTCAGACGGCGGGCCTCGTGCTCTTGACCGCCATGATCGGTGCCATCGTGCTGACGTTACGCCACCGTCCGACGGTCAAGCGTCAAAATATTCCCGCGCAAAATGCGCGGTCGCCCAAGACGGTCGAGGCGCGCAAGGTGCGCTCCCGCCAGGGCGTGGGCGTTTAGGGAGGATCGCGGCATGATCGGGTTAGGCCAATATCTCACCGTCGCGGCAATCCTGTTCACGCTCGGCGTGGCGGGCATCATCCTCAATCGCAAGAATATCATCGTCATTCTGATGTCGGTCGAGTTGATCTTGCTGTCGGTCAACATCAACTTCGTCGCCTTTTCGAGTTTCCTGGGCGATCTCACCGGCCAGGTCTTCGCGCTGTTCATCTTGACGGTGGCCGCGTCGGAGGCCGCCATCGGGCTCGCGATTCTCGTGACCTATTATCGCAACCGCGGCTCCATCGCGGTTGAAGACATCAACGCGATGAAAGGCTGAGCATGATCACCGTCGTCGTCGCGCTCCCGCTCCTGGGGTTTTTGATCGCGGGCCTGTTCGGCAAGCAGATTGGCGTGCGTCCGTCCGAAATCGTGACGACCGCCTTCCTCATGATTTCCGCCGCGCTGTCCTGGATCTTGTTCATCCAATATGCGCTCGGCGAGCATCCCACGACCGTATCCGTGCTCGGCAATTGGTTCGAGGGCGGCGCGTTGAAGGTCGATTGGGCCTTGCGTGTCGATGCGCTCACCGCTGTCATGCTGGTGGTGGTGAACACGGTTTCGGCCTTGGTTCACCTCTATTCCATCGGTTACATGCACGAAGACCCGTCGCGGCCGCGGTTCTTCGCCTATCTCTCGCTTTTCACCTTCGCCATGCTGATGCTGGTGACGGCCGACAATCTCGTGCAGATGTTCTTCGGCTGGGAGGGCGTCGGCCTCGCCTCTTATCTCCTGATCGGCTTCTGGTACGAAAAGCCCTCGGCCAATGCGGCGGCGATCAAGGCGTTCGTCGTCAACCGCGTCGGCGATTTCGGCTTTTTGCTTGGCATTTTCACCGTCTTCGTGGCGACCAATTCGGTCTCGTTCGAGACGATTTTCGCCGCCGCGCCGGGTCTCGCCAACAAGCCAATGCATGTCTTCGGCCATGATTGGGACGTGATGACGGTGGCTTGCCTGCTGCTCTTCATGGGCGCCATGGGCAAATCGGCGCAATTCCTGCTGCACACCTGGTTGCCCGACGCGATGGAGGGACCGACGCCGGTCTCCGCCCTCATCCATGCCGCGACCATGGTGACCGCCGGCGTGTTCATGGTGGCGCGCATGTCGCCGCTCTTCGAGCAGGCGCCCATCGCCTCGAGCGTCGTGATCATCGTCGGCGCCACGACCTGCTTTTTCGCCGCGACGGTCGGCTGCGTGCAGAACGACATCAAGCGGGTCATCGCTTATTCCACCTGTTCGCAGCTCGGCTATATGTTCGTGGCGCTGGGCGTCGGCGGCTACGGGCTCGGCATCTTCCACCTCTTCACCCATGCCTTCTTCAAGGCGCTGTTGTTCCTCTGCGCGGGCTCGGTCATCCATGCGATGCATCACGAGCAAGACATGCGGAACATGGGTGGATTGCGCACCAAGATTCCCTTGACGTTCTGGACGATGACGATCGGCACGCTCGCCCTCGTCGGCTTCCCCCTGACGGCGGGCTATTTCTCGAAGGATGCGATCATCGAGGCGGCTTTCGCCTCGCACCGCACCGGCGCGCTCTATGCCTATCTCCTGACGACGGCGGCGGTGGGGCTCACGTCGTTCTATTCGTTCCGCCTGACCTTCCTCACCTTCTTCGGCAAGCCGCGCTGGCAGTCGGCGCATGAGGACGGTCACGGCCATGATGATCACGGTCATGACGATCATGCGCATGCCGATCACGGTCACGGCGATCACCATCACGCGCTCGATCCGCACGAATCGCCGAACACCATGCTGATCCCGCTTTATGTGCTCTCGGTGGGCGCGCTGTTGGCGGGTCTCGTCTTCGCCAGCCATTTCATCGGGGAATCGCAGGCCGAATTCTGGAAGGGCGCGATCTATTACGGGCCGGACAATCACATCCTCCACGACATGGAAGAGGTGCCGTTTGGCGTGAAATGGCTGCCGATGTTCCTGCTCGCGGGCGGGTTTCTGGTCGCGGTCTACGGCTATATCGTCAATCCCTTGGCGCCCGCGGCCTGGGCCCGGACCAATCCGCTCGTCTACAATTTCCTGCTGAACAAATGGTACTTCGACGAACTCTACGACTTTCTGTTCGTCAAACCGGCGTTCTGGATCGGGCGGTTGTTCTGGCGCCAGGGTGATCAGGGCATTATCGACCGCTATGGTCCCGATGGCCTTTCGGCCTCGGTGGTCGCCGGGACTCGCCAAGTGGTGAAGCTGCAGAGCGGCTACATCTATCACTATGCCTTCGCCATGCTGATCGGCGTCACCGCCATCGTCACGTGGTATCTCGTCGGAGGGGTGCGCTAATGGCCGGGTTCGGCATTCTCTCCTGCCTCACCTTCTTGCCGCTGGTGGGCGTGGCCTTCATTCTGACGTTGCGCGGCAACGACGAAGCGACCTTGCGGAACGCGCGTTATGCCGCGTTGATCACGACGCTGATCAACATGCTGCTCGCCTTCTACGCCTGGGCGCATTTCGATACGTCCTCCTCCGCCTTTCAATTCGTCGAGGAAAAGGGCTGGTTTGGCGCGGGGCTCGTCTACAAGCTCGGCGTCGACGGCATGTCCTTCCCCTTTGTCGTGCTCACCGCCTTCCTCATGCCGTTCTGCATCCTGGCGTCCTGGCAATCGATCCAGGTGCGGGTGAAGGAATATTTCATCGCCTTCCTGGTGCTGGAAACGCTGATGATCGGGGTTTTCTGCGCGCTCGATCTCGTGCTGTTCTATCTCTTCTTCGAGGGCGGCCTGATCCCGATGTTCCTCATCATCGGGATTTGGGGCGGCAAGCGGCGGATCTACGCCAGCTTCAAATTCTTCCTCTACACGCTCGTCGGCTCGCTGCTCATGCTGCTTGCGATCATGGCGATGTATGGGGTGGCCGGCACGACGGACATCACCGTCCTCCTCAAGACGCATTTCCCCCCGCACATGCAGACTTGGCTGTGGCTGGCGTTCTTCGCCTCCTTCGCGGTGAAAATGCCGATGTGGCCGGTGCATACCTGGCTGCCGGACGCCCATGTCGAGGCCCCGACGGCAGGCTCCGTGATCCTCGCGGGGATCCTGCTCAAGATGGGCGGATACGGTTTCCTGCGCTTCTCCTTGCCGATGTTCCCGGATGCTTCGGTGTATTTCGCGCCGTTGGTGTTCACCCTCTCGGTGATCGCCATCATCTACACCTCGCTCGTCGCGCTGGTGCAGGAGGATATGAAGAAGCTGATCGCTTATTCGTCCGTGGCCCATATGGGCTTCGTGACCATGGGGCTGTTCTCCTTCACGGAGCAGGGGATTCAGGGCGCGATCTTCCAGATGGTGTCGCATGGCATTGTCTCCGCCGCGCTCTTCCTCTGCGTCGGGGTGGTCTACGACCGCATGCATACGCGTGAGATTTCGGCCTATGGCGGTCTCGTCCATCGCATGCCGAAATATGCCGTCGCCTTGATGGTCTTCACCATGGCCAATGTCGGGTTGCCCGGCACCTCGGGCTTCATCGGGGAATTCATGACCCTGCTCGGCACGTTCAGCGTCAATAGCTGGGTGACCTTGTTCGCCTCGACCGGTGTCATTCTCTCGGCGGCTTATGCGCTTTATCTCTATCGCCGCGTCGTTTTCGGCGTGCTCGATAAGGAGAGTTTAAAGTCGATCCTCGATATCGGCCCGCGCGAGATCGTCATTCTCGCGCCGCTGGTCGCGCTGACGATTTTCTATGGCTTCCATCCCTCGCCCATCCTGAACGGGTCGGCGGCGAGCGTCTCGGCTCTGGTCAAGACTCATGAAGTGGCGCTTGCCGCCTCCAGCAAAGCCAAAGAGGCGGCGCTTGCCGCCACGGATAAGATCAAAGAGGCGGCCCTTGCCGCCGGGGTAAAAACCAACCAGGCGGCGGTTGCTCTGCCGCCGGCCGAAAAAGTGGCCTCCGCCGCAAAGGCTGCCCAATGACCTCTCTGTCTCTCTCCCTCGCCCATAGCTTGCCCGAACTCGTCCTCGCCATCGGGGCGCTGGACCTCCTTTTGGCGGGAGCGATCCGGGGCAAGGCGCAAGATGTTCTCCTGACCGAAATCGCCGTGGGCGTCCTCGGCCTGGCGATTTTGGTGGTGCTGTTCAGCGCCAATACCAAGGCGACCGTCTATAATGGCCTGTTCATCGACGACGCCTTCGGGCGTTTCATGAAAATCCTGGTGCTGATTGGCTCCATCGTGACATTGATCATGGGCCAGGAATTCCTGACGCGGGAGAAGATCGACCGGTTCGAATATCCCGTCCTCGTCTTGCTCTCGACGCTCGGCGGCCTGATCCTGATTTCCGCCAGCGGGCTCATGACGCTGTATCTCGGCCTCGAATTGATGTCGCTGGCGCTCTATGTGCTCGCGGCCTTCCACCGCGACAATCTCAGGGCGTCCGAAGCCGGCCTCAAATATTTCGTCCTCGGCGCTTTGTCCTCGGGCATGCTGCTCTACGGCACGTCCCTCATCTATGGCTTCGCCGGCACGGTCGATTTCGTGGGGATCGCGGCGGCGATCAATGGCAAGGCATCGCTTGGGATCGTCTTCGGCCTGGTCTTTCTGATGGCGGGCCTGGCGTTTAAAATGTCGATCGTCCCGTTCCATATGTGGACGCCGGACGTCTACGAGGGCGCGCCGACGCCGGTGACCGCCTTTTTCGCGACGGCGCCCAAAATGGCCGCCGTGGCGATTACGGTGCGCGTCATCGTCACCGCCTTTCCCGGAATTACCGCGCAATGGCAGCAGATCGTGGTCTTCATCTCGATCTTGTCGATGGTGCTCGGCGCCTTCGCAGCGATCGGACAGACCAATATCAAGCGCCTGATGGCCTATTCCTCGATTGGCCACATGGGCTTCGCGCTCGTCGGCTTGGCCGCGGGGACGCAAGAGGGTGTGCAGGGCGTGGCCATCTATATGTCGATCTATCTCGTCATGACGCTCGGCACGTTCGCCGCGATCCTGTCGATGAAGATCAACGGCCGCAATGTCGAAAATATCGCCGATCTCATGGGTCTGTCGAAGACCAACGCCTCCATGGCCTTTCTATTGGCGATGATGATGTTCTCGCTGGCGGGCATCCCGCCGCTGGCCGGGTTCTTCGCCAAATTCTACGTGTTCAACGCGGCGATCCAGGTCCATCTCTATCCGCTCGCGGTGATCGGCGTGCTGTCGAGCGCCGTGGCCGCTTTTTACTATCTGCGAGTCGTCAAATTTATGTATTTCGACGAAGCAACGGTGGCGTTCGACCCGCCTTCGCCGGTGTTGCGGATCGTTCTCGGCGTGACGGGCGTGCTGGTGCTGGCACTCTTCGTCTATCCCCCGCTGTTTGTCGGGGCGGCGTCGGTGGCCGCAAAATCCTTGTTCTAGCCGTGATGCGCGCTCCGGCTCCGCACCTTGACTGAGGCCGGCCCTTACCGGGCCGTCTTTCACGACAGCTTGGGCTCGACCAATGACGAGGCCATGGCGCTGGCGCGATCGGGCGAACGCGGACCGCTTTTCATCACGGCCAAAAGCCAGACCGGCGGGCGCGGGCGGCAGGGCCGCGTCTGGTCCTCGCCGCCCGGCAATCTCTACGCGAGTTTCCTGCTCAGCGACCCCGCGCCGCTCATGGTTCTGCCGCAGCTTGGCTTTGTCGCGGGTGTTGCCTTGGCGCGGGCCTTGCGGGCGCTTTTGGGCGGCGACGAGCGGCTGCGTCTCAAATGGCCCAACGACATTCTGTTCGATGGCGCCAAGCTTGCGGGACTTTTGCTGGAAAGCACGACCTTGCCTGGCGGCCGGATCGCCTGCGTCATCGGCTTTGGCGTGAATTGTGGGTCGAGCCCGGACGGACTCGCCTATCCCACGAGCCATTTGACCCAGGCCGCGGGGCGTCCCATCGAGCCTCGCGACGTGCTCGCGGCGCTTGGTCCGAGCCTCCAAACCCAGCTTGACCTTTGGGATCGCGGCGTTGGTTTTTCAACAATTCGGCAAGCATGGCTTGCTATCGCGGCCGGGGTCGACGACATAATCACTGTAACAAGTTTTTCACGCGTGGTGACGGGCCGCTTTACCGGCCTGGATGAGACAGGGCGTTTGCTCGTCGAAACGGAAGGCGGCCGCGTCATAATCGACGCCGGCGACGTCTTTCTGCATGGCGCGACACGAGACATGATGACGTAAAAGGGTGCTTTAGAGGATTTTCCAAAAATACTCTAACTTAATGAAAAGAGAGCGGTTTTTAACCTAGGGCGCCGTCCTGGGAGGAATGTTTCGGCCGCTCCGATCGAGGCTTGAAAGGCTTTTCTGGAATGAATGAAGTGACGGACGAACTCGTATTCGTGCCGCTCGGCGGACTCGGCGAGATCGGCATGAACATGGGGCTCTATGGTTTTGGCTCCGCGCGCAAGAAAAAGTGGCTGATGGTCGATTGCGGGATTTCCTTCGCGGGCCCTGGACAGCCCGGCATCGATATCATCGTGCCCGACACCAGCTTCATCGAAAAGATGAAGGGGGATCTCTTGGGCATTGTGATCACTCATGCGCATGAGGATCATATCGGCGCGGTGGTCGACCTGTGGCCGCGTTTGCGCGCGCCCATTTATGCCACGCGCTTCGCCGCTGGCCTGCTTGAAATCAAGAAATTGTCGGAGCCGGGTTCGCCGCAAATCCCGATCCACGTCATGGGGCAGGGGCTGATCGCCGACATCGGCCCGTTCTCGGTCGAATTCGTGGCGGTGGCGCATTCGATCCCCGAGAGCTGCGCCTTGGCGATCCGCACGCCGCTCGGCACCGTCGTTCATTCCGGCGATTGGAAGATCGACGATTCGCCCGGCGTGGGGCGGCCGACCGACAAGGCCCGCCTCGCCGCGATTGGCGACGAAGGCGTGTTGGCGCTGATCTGCGATTCCACCAATATTCTGCGCGATGGCGTCAGTCCCTCCGAGGCGGAGGTGGCTTCGGCGCTGCAAGAGGTCATCAGCCAAGCGAAGGGCCGCGTCGTCGTTACGACCTTTGCCTCGAATGTCGCGCGGATGCGGGCCGTGGCTCTGGCGGCCCAGGCGGCGGGCCGTAAGGTCGTGCTGGTCGGGCGCGCGATGGACCGGGTGTCGAGCGTCGCGCGCGAATGCGGCTTTCTCGATCATGTCCATCCGTTCCTGTCGGCCGATGCCTTTTCGCATCTGCCGCGCGATCAGGTCGTCGTGCTCGCCACCGGCAGCCAGGGCGAGCCGCGCGCGGCCATTGCCCGCATTTCCGAGGACGAGCATCCCGCCATCACCCTCGCGCCGGGCGATCTCGTGATCTTTTCCTCGCGCACCATTCCCGGCAACGAGCGGGAGGTTGGTCAAATCATCAACAATCTGATCAAGCAGGGCGTCGAAGTCTTGACCGACCGCACGGCCTTGATTCACGCCTCCGGCCACCCCCGCCGCGGCGAGGTCGCGCAATTCTACGATTGGGTGCGGCCCTATATCGCGATCCCCGCCCATGGCGAGGAAATCCATCTCGCCGAACATCATGCCTTCGCGAAAGAGCGGGGGGTGCCGCATGTGCTCAAGGTGCGAAACGGCGATATCGTGCTGTTGGCGCCCGGCGAGCCCGGTGTGATCGGGCAAGCGGCCCATGGCAAGCTCGCCAAGGACGGCAATTTGCTGGTGAAGCTCGACGACGAAGCCATGCGCAACCGTCAAGCGCTCGCGTTCGCGGGCATTGTCACCATCGCGCTGGCTATTACGGCCAAGGGCGACATGGCCGGCGTGCCCGATGTCGTCACCAATGGCTTGCCCACCCGCACCAAGGACGGATCGGCCATGGATGCCTTGATCGATTCGGCTTTGTTCCAGACTTTCGACAACCTGCCGAAGCAAAAGCGGCGGGATGCCGATCTCGTCTCGACGGCCATCGAAAAAGCGGTGCGCGGCGCCGTCAATCAGGCCTGGGGGAAGAAGCCCGCCGTGAACGTGCTCGTGATCGAGGTGTAACACGTGATCGGCCGCCTCAATCACATCGCCATCGCGGTTCGCGATCTCGAGGGTGAGGCGGCCCGTTACCGCGATGTGCTCGGCGCCAAGGTGTCGGCGCCGCAAGCCTTGCCGGAGCATGGCGTCACGGTGGTCTTCGTCGAGCTGCCCAACACCAAGGTGGAGCTGTTGGAGCCGCTCGGCGAGGCCTCGCCCATCGCTGCCTTTCTCGCCAAGACCGGCGGGGGGATGCATCACATCTGCTACGAAGTCGACGATATCCTGGCCGCGCGCGACGCGTTATTGGCGAAGGGGACACGCGTGCTCGGCGATGGCACGCCACGCCTCGGCGCCCATGGCAAGCCCGTGCTGTTTCTCCACCCCAAGGACTTTTCCGGGACGTTGATCGAGTTGGAGCAGGTCTGACGACAATCTTTCAACGTCCAGCCCGGTGAAGGGAACCGGCGATCGAAAAGCTCCGCCATCGGGCCAGAAGCCTAAAGGTTCGAAGCCCGGTGCTGGTCGATCCCAAATTTGATCATCGCTACGGCAAGAACGGCGATCCCGCCGGCGACGGCACCGGTCAGACCTTGGGTCACGGCTTGTTCCACCGGATTTGTCGCGGTGAGGTCGCCGCCGCCCGTGACCAAATTCCCAGCTACTGTTTGTAAGAAAAAGCCGCTCAGGCCTCCTCCAATCGCGCCTGCGATCGTATGGCCGAGCGCTCCGAAGTTAAATTCCTTCGTGGCCGCCGCGGCGGCATGTCCACCCAAAATGCCGAAGATGATCTGAATCACCAAGTTCGCTACGGTCCAAGTCATTTTGCGCTCTTTCTTGCCGGTACCGGCGGTCAAGACCAAATCGAGAAGTGGAAGCGCCTGCGTTTTTCTCTTTGTCGCGATATATCAAATATGTGGGAGCGATGAGACCTCGGCAACCCGGCCATCCGGATGACCGTGCTTGCGCGCGGCGAATTATGTCTATAAGTCTCGACTTATGGACAAAGAGACCACAATCCTCGCTCTAGCGGCCTTGGCGCAAGGCACGCGCCTCGACACGTTCAAGCTGCTCGTCAAGCATGAACCGGACGGACTGCCGGCGGGCGAAATCGCCCGTCAGCTCGCCGTACCGCACAACACCATGTCCACTCACCTCGCCGTGCTGATGCGCGCGGGCCTCGTGGAGGCCGAGCGCCATGGCCGCTCGATCGTCTACCGCGCCAACCTCGCCGGACTTCACGAGATGACGCTTTTCCTCGTGAGGGATTGTTGCGGCGGTCGGGTTGAACTGTGCGCGCCACTGATCGCCGGTTTGACACCTTGCTGTCCGCCTGCGGAGGCCGCTCATGGCTGAACGTGTCTTCAACGTACTGTTCCTATGCACGGGCAACAGCGCCCGCTCCATAATCGCCGAATCCATTTTGCGGAAAGATGGGGCCGGGCGCTTTGACGCCTTTTCGGCGGGCAGTCATCCGAAGGGCTCGGTCAACCCGCTGGCCCTCGCGGTTCTCGAAAACATGAATTACCCAACGGGTAACTTGCGCTCGAAAAGCTGGGACGAATTCGTAGGCTCTGGCGCGCCTAAAATCGATTTCGTGTTCACGGTCTGCGACAGCGCCCGTGGCGAAGTTTGTCCGGTTTGGCCGGGGCGCCCGGTCACGTCGCATTGGGGCATCGACGATCCAGCGGCTGTCGTGGGAAACGATTTCATAAAAGGGATCGCCTTCGGAAATGCGTTCCGTTACCTGAAAACGCGGGTTTCCGGCTTCATGAGCCTGCCGCTCACGAGCCTCGACGCCATGTCCCTCAAAGACGAGCTGCGCAAAATCGGTCAGCTCGAAGGCGCGTCGAAAATTCGCCCGGAGGTTCCCTGATGGACGTCATCATTTATCATAACCCCGGTTGCGGCACCTCGCGCAACACGCTCGCCTTGATCCGTAATGCCGGTGTCGAGCCGCATGTGATCGAGTATTTGAAAACCCCGCCGTCGCGCGAGCTGCTGAAGCAGCTGATCGCGCGCATGGGGATCACGCCGCGCGGGCTGTTGCGTGAAAAGGGCACGCCGTTTCACGAGCTGGGTCTTGATAATCCCGCGCTCGACGATGCGGCGTTGATCGACGCGATGGTGGCGCACCCGATCTTGATCAACCGCCCGATTGTCGTCACGCCCAAGGGTGTACGGCTCTGCCGGCCGTCCGAAGCCGTGATCGATCTGCTGCCGCCGCAACGCGGGGAATTTTTCAAGGAAGATGGCGAGCGCGTCATCGACGAACAGGGCCGCCGGGTGGCGACGGCATGACCTTCCCGCTCGCCAAACGCCTCGCGGCGGAATGCCTTGGAACAGGGCTGCTCGTCACCACGGTGGTTGGCTCTGGCATCATGGGCGAGAAGCTATCGGGCGGAAACGTCGCCCTCGCTCTGCTCGGCAACACCTTGCCGACAGGCGCGATTCTGGTGGTGCTGATCCTCGCGCTTGGTCCGATCTCCGGGGCGCATTTCAACCCGGCGGTTTCGCTGGTGATGGGCTTGCGCAAAGAGCATCCGTGGCGGGAATTCCTGCCTTACGCCGCCGCGCAGATTGCCGGCGGCTGCATTGGAACCCTGGTCGCGCATGGTATGTTCGAACTGCCCTTGCTCGAATTTGCGATCAAGGCGCGCACCGGTCCGGCGCAATGGTTCGCGGAGTTCGTCGCCACTTTCGGCCTGATCGTCACCATCCTCGCGGTGTCGCGTTTCAAGAGCGAGGCAATTCCGGTCGCGGTCGGGCTCTACATCACGGCGGCTTATTGGTTCACGGCCTCCACGTCTTTCGCCAATCCCGCCGTCACCATTGCCCGCGCGCTGACCAATAGCTTTTCGGGCATTGCGCCGGCGGATGTTCCCATGTTCATCGTCGCGCAACTGGCCGGGGCTCTCGCGGGCCTTGCACTCATGGGCTGGTTTTTTCGGCACCGTCCGGGTGCCCGCGCCGGGCGTAGCCCTGAAGCGAGCCTAGTATGAGCGATCTGCCAAACCTCGACCTCGCCGCATTCGAGCGCATCGATCTTGCCGCCTTGCACAGGCCGCCGCTCACGCATCCGCCACGTATCCTGCTGCTCTATGGCTCGCTGCGCGAACGCTCGTTTAGCCGCTTTCTGACCCAAGAAGCGGCACGGTTGCTGGAAGCATTCGGAGCCGAAACCCGCGTCTTCGATCCCGCCGGTCTGCCGTTGCCGGATGGCGCGCCGGCGGACCATCCCAAGGTGCGGGAGCTGCGCGATCTCACCAATTGGTCGGAAGGTCAGGTCTGGTGCAGTCCCGAACGGCATGGGTCCATGGCCGCCATTCTGAAAGCGCAGATCGATTGGATTCCGCTGAACATCGGCGCGGTGCGCCCGACCCAAGGCAAGACGCTGGCGCTGATGCAGGTCAGCGGCGGATCGCAGAGTTTCAACGCCGTCAACCAGATGCGCATTCTCGGGCGGTGGATGCGGATGATCACCATTCCCAATCAATCCTCGGTCGCCAAGGCGTTCGAGCAATTCGACGAGGCCGGGCGGATGAAACCGTCCTCCTATTACGATCGCGTCGTCGACGTGATGGAAGAATTGGTGAAGTTCACGCTGTTGACGCGCGGCGTCTCGGAATTTCTGACCAGCCGTTACAGCGAGCGCCGCGAGGCGATCGAAAAGATCGCCAAGCTCGATATTCCTGGACGAATGTAGCCGCCGGCGGGATAGTGGCACGAATAGGTAATTCGCGTCGCTTCGCCGCCTTGATTTTCGGCTATGGATTACCCAAATCGTTCAAAAACAGGTTCGAACCATGCGATTCAATCGGCGCGAGGCGCTGCTAGGCTCCTTCTGCCTCTGTTGTCTTCCCCGGCTTGGCCGGGCGGCGGCGTTCAAGGTGGAGGAGGTGGCGCCAGGCGTCTTTATCCGCCGGGGCGTGGATGAGGATGCGACACCGCAAAACCGCGATGCCATCGCCAATATCGGCTTCATCGTCGGCCGCGACAGCGTTTTGGTCACCGATAGCGGCGGCAGCCTGGGCGATGGCCTCTGGCTGCGCGAGACGATCAAGGCCACGACCAGCAAGCCGGTCAAATATGTCGTCTTGAGCCATATCCATCCCGATCATATTTTTGGCGCGGCGGCCTTCGTGCCGGACGATCCCGTCTTTATTGGCCATGCCAAATTGCGCGCGGCCCTGGAGATGCGCGGAGAGTTTTACCGCAGCAAATTGAGCGAAATCGTGGGTGTCGATCAGATCGGGCCGCTGGTCAGGCCCACGCTCGAGATTACGGACGCCGGCGAGATCGATCTCGGCGGCCGGATCATCGGCTTCAAGGCGCATGGGCCAGCCCATACCACGTGCGACCTTTCGATGCTGGACCGGCAGAGCGGCCTGCTGCTGCCCGCCGATCTGCTCTTCGTCTCCCGCATTCCCTCGCTCGACGGGAGTCTTTTGGGGTGGCTCGCGGAGCTCGAAGCTCTCAAAGCCATGGGGGCGGCCAAGGCGGTGCCAGGTCACGGCCCCGTCTGCGTCGATTTCTCGCAAGCGGCGAGCGATCTCAGGCGCTATCTCACCACATTGCGGGATGGCGTCCGGGCGGAAATCAAGCAAGATGGCTCGATTCAGCAGGCCATCAAGACGGTTGCCGCGGGCGAACGATCGAATTGGCTGCTTTTCGACGATTACAACGTAAGAAACGTCACCCAAGCCTATAAAGAGCTCGAGTGGGAATAAACGCGGGGAGGACATCGAGATGAAGAGCTTGGGCAGGGTTAGCTTTATCGCGCTTGGGATTCTGTTGTCGTCCGGTCCGCTGCATGCCGACGATCAATCCGAGCGCCAGGCGCGGTGGAAGGATCTCGAGACCTCGCTGTTTGGAACCCGCGCGGTGCAAAACGGCGACGGCGTGATCGCGCTCGACGTGCCGGTCCGGGCAGACGATGCCTCGTTGGTTCCCATGGGGATCACTTTGTCGGCCAAGCAGCCGGTCAAGAGCCTGTATCTCGTGATCGACGACAATCCCGCGCCAGTTGCGGCCCATTACACTTTTGGGCCCGCCGCCGATCCCCGCGAGATCAAGATGCGCGTGCGGGTCAACACCTATACCAACGTCCATGTTGTCGCCGAGCTGGCGGACGGCACGTTGCTCGAGACCACGAAATTCGTGAAAGCCTCGGGCGGATGTTCCGCCCCGATGGGCATGAGCGACGAGGAGGCGATGAAGGGCATAGGCGAGATGCGCATTAAGTTCGCGGGCGACGCCACGCCGGCCAAGCCTGTCGATGCGACTTTGATGGTCCGCCACCCCAATTTCAACGGCATGCAGATGAACCAGGTGAGCCGGATGTATACGCCGGCCCGTTATATCCAGACCATCGCGGTCAGCGACGGGCCGCGGAAGGTGTTCGATCTCGAAACCGGCATCTCGCTGGCCTCGAACCCCGTGATCAATTTCTCCTTCGTCCCCACGGACAAGAGCCAGCTCAAGGTCGAGGTGACCGATAGCGAAAACGGCCATTGGGAAAAGACGGTTCCCGTGCCCACCTTGAGCAATTGAGCGCTTCGATGGCCCGTCTTGCACCGTTCTTGGCTCTTCTGCTTCTGGCGGCGGGCAGTGTCCGCGCGGATTCGCCGGGCCATGTGCCCGAGCCCGCCGGGCTCTGGCAGGGCGCGCTGCACGGTTACACGCCCAATACGGTCGCGGGCGCGGTCGTGGTCGATACAACCGCTTTTGAAAAGCTCGTGGCGGACAAGAAGCCCGTCGTGATCGACGTCGCCGATGCCGATAAAAAACCGGAAAACATGCCCGCAGCCGCGCTGTGGAAACCGGCTCATCGTTCCATCCCGGGCTCCGTTTGGTTGCCCGGCGCGGGGAGCGGCACGAGCGATCCGGCTTTTGCCGAAGCCTTCGAGCGCCGGATCGCAGGCCTCACCGGCGGCGACAAGGCGAAGACGATCGTCGCCTTTTGCCACCCGGATTGCTGGGGCAGTTGGAACGCCGCCAAGCGCCTCGCCAGTCTCGGCTATAGCGCGGTCTATTGGTACCCCGAGGGAATGGAAGGCTGGCAGTCCGTGCACGACACGGTGATCGTGAAGGCGGATTCCGAGTGGGCCGCGAGCATGACGGCCGGGGGCGAACGCTAGGTCCATATGTCAACGAAAGTTAAATATGTAATTATATTCAATTAGATATATAAATTACTTCATGTTTTAATTTGATAAATTTGCTGATGACCAGCGTCATTCCCGGTTTAGCGCCGGGCGCGTCAGTAGAGGATCGAGACATGTTGAGCCGCCGTGCCGCCGTCCTGCTTGCCGTAATGTCGATCCTTACCTTTCATCGGCCGGCCTTTGCCGGGGGCGCGCCGGATCCCGTGCCCTTCGACGAGGCCGCTTTCGCGGCGGCGCAAAAGGCGGGCAAGCCGGTTTTGATCGAGGTGACGGCGCCTTGGTGCCCCGTCTGCAAGGCTCAGGCCCCCATTTTGAGCAAGTTGCGCCAAGATCCGCGCTTCTCGCAGCTCCAGACTTTCGTCATCGATTTCGATACCGGCAAGGCCCTCATGCAAAAGTTTGGCGTGCGGCTGCAAAGCACGCTGATCTGCTTCAAGGGTCCGGTGGAAACCGGCCGCAGCACGGGCGAAACGCAACCGGAATGGATCGAGGCGCTGCTCGAAAAGACGCTGTAAAAAAGCCGCCGGAGTTTTGCGCTCCGGCGGCTTTTCTTCGCTCGTGGTTTTGGCGGCTGGGGTTTAAAATTCGTCCCAGCCGTTCTCTTGCGCCGGTGCTGCCTTGCGGGCGGCGGCGGCGCCCCCGCGCGATCCGCCCCCGCGCGATCCGCCCGCGCGCGCCGCCGGCGCTTTACGCGCCGGGGCAGCGACGTTCCGGCCAATCTGGAACTGGCCGATCATCCGGCCGAGTTCCGAGGCCTCTTGGGCCAGCGTATGGCAGGCGGCTGTGGATTCCTCGACCATGGCGGCGTTCTGCTGGGTCATTTGATCCATTTGCGTGACGGCGGAATTGATCTCGTGCAGGCTTCCCGATTGAACCTTCGCGGAGGTGGCGATTTCGACGACGAGGCCGTTGATTTCACCGACCTGGCCGGAAATGCGCTGCAAGGCTTGACCGGCATCGCCGACCAATTTGACGCCTTCGCCGACTTGCACCGCCGAAGCCGAGATCAGGGCCTTGATTTGCTTCGCCGCCTCGGCGGAACGCTGGGCCAAGGCTCGCACTTCGGACGCCACCACGGCGAAGCCGCGGCCGGCGTCCCCCGCGCGTGCGGCTTCGACACCGGCGTTGAGGGCGAGCAGATTGGTCTGGAAAGCAATCTCGTCGATCACGCCGATGATCTGACTGATCTCTTGCGAGGATTTCTCGATCTTTCCCATGGCGGCGACGGCATCGCGCACCACGTCGCCGCTGATTTCGGCGTCTTTCTTCGCCGTGGAGACGACGAAGCGGGCCTGTTCCGCGCCATCGGCGGTTTGGCGCACGGTTTCGGTGATCTGAGCGAGCGCGGCGGCCGTCTCCTCGATATTGGCGGCCTGCTGCTCGGTCCGGCGCGAGAGATCGTCGGAGCCATGGCTGATATCGCCGGTGCCGGAGCGAATGGCTTCGGCGGAATTCGAAATCGTGCCCATCGTCTCTTGCAGCTTGGCAACCGCTTCATTGTAGTCGCGGACAATCGGCGCATATTCGGGCGCCAAATTATCCGCCATGCGAAAAGTGAGGTTGCCGTTGGAGAGTTCCGAGAGCGCGCCGGTCACGGCGGAGATCACGGCCGCATTGATGGCTTGGGTTTTTGCCTCGGCCTCCTTGCGGGACTTTTCCGAAACGTCGATATAGACCGAGATGGCGAAATCGATATCGAGCATCACGGCTTTGATGAGAGCGCCGAGTTCGCCGGAGACAGTCTCCGACTTCGGACCTTTGACAAACATACCGCCCTGCGGCCAGCGTTTCTTGAGAATGGCCCCAACAAGTTCTTGAGCGATTATGCCGTAGCCTCCAAGAAACCAGCGCGGCTCTAAGCCAACGCGCGCATGGATCTCGCCGATTTTGGTAACGGCGCGGACGTAGTTCTGGTCGAGTTTTCCGCTCGAAATCCGGTCCCAATGCTGAAGCTGAAGGCCGCTCGCTGCATCCATGTGCGCGTCGCTTGAAAAGAACTTTTTCGTCTCCGGGAATGCACGGACTTGCTTGTAGAATTCCGCGATGGCGCCGGGTAACTCTTCCATAATCAATGGCTTGATCGAGCGCAGGCGTTCAATCGCCTCGGCATCCATTTTTATGAAGCTGAGGCGATCAGACAGATTGTTGTCGGCGGACATTGCGAACTCCAGGCAGTTTAAAACCTACGGCCGGCTTGCGGGCCACGAAGATCACGTTGTCCGATTTGGCGATAATTAATCGTTAAGGTGTTTTTCGCCAGTTCGGGCAGATCGGCAACCATAAGTAGTCTAAAAAATACTTCATGCATCATTCCCTGGAGGCATGAGATCTTGAATTCTACCTAACCGCAATTGTAATGGGTTGATAATTAGGCATCTTCGTAAACGTACCGCGCCGCTTGCCGATTTCCATCGACGCTCCAGAGTGATCTTTTTCCGCTCTTTCGTTCACAATGAAAGTGTCATTTGAACGATAATTTATATCAAAGACATAAGCGCTGCTTCGAGAAAAGCGTGATGTCCTCTCATTTGGGCGATTTCACGCGGGCCGCGAGGGCTCGAACGTGCAAATCCAGGCTGCGCCGGGCGAATCGATTTTGGATGCAATGATCGCTATCTGGCCCGCCGGGCCGGCCGTGCGCCGCGCTCGCGCGTTTGTCCGCCACAGGCCGCTTCCCTTAGGTCCGGCGTGGGATCGTTCTCGTCCGTGCCGACGGGCTTGTAGAGCACGGTGCCCGCCAATTGAAGACCAGCGGAAAGAAGATTTGGCGTGACGCCGGCCGCTTCGTGATGGAGGTTCCAGCGGATCGTGTCGCAGCGCAGTTGGCGGCCCATCGATTCCATCGCTTGGATAAGGGCGGCCGCGACCGGCTGACGGTCGAGAAGATCGAAGGCGATGAAATGATCGGCAGTCAGGACGTGGCCGTAACGCAGATCCTCGTCTTTTTTGTAAGCAACGAGACCCGAGGGATAGGGGCGCGACTCGATCATCGCCACGATGATCCCGCTCCGCTTCGCGAAACGTGGATTCGCGGTCCGGCGGACAAAGCGTGACCACGTCTTCAAATCCACTGACGGGACAACCTCCCGGATCAGCGGGTAGGCGGCCCGCAGCTGCGACAAAATGAGAGGCTGAACCGTAAGGCTTTGCATGCGACCCAATCGAGCCAGACGATAATTGAGTGATTTTATTGGGGTTGAGCTAAGCTTAGCCTTGATTTAAATCAATCAAACGCCTGGGCGCACTTGGTTTCACGGCTTGGCTATGGTCTAAATATCGGTAGGGTTTACGTTACGAATGTGTAATGACTGCGTAAGATGATGGGGCAATCCCATTGTGCCGCCTTTGTTTGGAAGTCGATATGGCAACCCCTTCCGTTCGGTCCATCACAGTCCGGCCGCGGCCGCTTGTTATTTCGCCGGGTTATGGTTCCGATCCTTGCGCGACTTGCGGCTCGAGAGCCGAAAGCGTCTGTAACGCCATCGAAGATCTCGATCTGAACCGCCTCGCAGCCGTCGCGGTCGTCACCGAGATCGAGCCGGGCAAGACGTTCATTGGCGAGGGGGATCCGGCAACCGATTTCTATAACGTCACCTCGGGGCATGTGAAGCTGTTTAAGCTTTTGCCGGATGGGCGCCGTCAGATCACGGGCTTTGCGCAGGCCGGCGTATTCCTCGGTCTTGCGGGATCGTCCACTTATTCCTTCAGCGCCGAGGCGATCGACGAGGTGCGCGTCTGCCGTTTCCCGCGCCGTAAGTTGCAAAGCCTGATGGTCGACTTTCCAGCTCTGGAAAAGCGTCTGCTCGAAACGGCCTCGAACGAATTGGTTGCCGCGCAAGAACAAATCCTGCTGCTTGGCCGCAAGACCGCGCGCGAACGCTTGGCTTCGTTTTTATACGCGCGTTGCTCGCACGCCTTGGCTTGCAACCATAAAGCCGCGCAAAGCGTGACGCTGGCCATGAACCGCAACGATATTGCCGATTATCTCGGCCTGACCATCGAAACGGTCAGCCGTACGTTTACGCGGTTGAAGGCCGAAAACCTGATTGCCGTCCCCAATGCCGCGACCGTCGTCGTGCTCGATGTCGAGGCGTTGGCCAGCTTGGCTGACGGGTTTTCGAGCGAGAATTAGGGAATCCGGTAGCCTGCGCGGCAGGGATTGAACTAGCGACCCCTCCCGTTGGAAGGGGTGGTCTTTCGCCGGCCTAAGTGCTTTGGCTCATTCGCCGAGCCCGGAAAAGGCTACCGGCATTTCGCGTCGCATTATTCACGCGCGAGCTCAACGGAATTTGGTTGCTGCTTGTTTTGGTAGCACGTCACCCAGATACGGTGGCGTTGCGCGTCCGTGAGATTGAGACGCTTCGCCCAATAGTCTTGTTCGGCTGAGCTCAAGTTCCGCACGTCTTCGCATGTCACGGCGTAAGCAGGGATTGAGACTAGCGAAGCTGCCGCGGCCATGGTGCCAAGTGCTGCGGCGCTCATCGGGCGCGAAAGTATATTACGGAATAAAACTGAAAGCATTGAGTCTCCTTAATCGCGGCCGATGCGCCGATATGCGCAGACTTAACTGTGGAATAAACGGCCTATGATTTACCTTTCAAGGCGGAATGCGGCCCTATTGTGACATTATGAAGCGAAATATTGCCGTTAATTCCTTTGGGATGGAGACCGGCGAGGATCGAAGCTGTAAAAAAAACCAGTGTTCCCGCAGTGTTCAGAACACGGCCCGATACGAGGCTCACCACGAAGATATCCGGAATAGATTCGCAAAATGCGAGCGTGCGCCGGCCTGAAGCCCGGCGCACGCGGCGGCAATGCCAGCAATCGCAATTTCGAATCGGATGAGTTTCAATCGTGTAATGGTGGGCGCGACAGGGATTGAACCTGTGACCCCTCCCGTGTGAAGGGAGTGCTCTCCCGCTGAGCTACGCGCCCGGACCGTGCCGGAGCTTGTATATGCGTGATCTCGCCCTGTGAAGTCAAACCGGGGCGAAAAATCTGTTTTTCAACGACGCGACCGCATCGAAAAGCTCGTCGAAATGGCTGATGATCTTGTCCGGGGCCATATCCGCGACGGGGCGGTCCGCATAGCCGAAATCCACGGCGATCACCGGGCGCCCGGCATTTTTCGCCGTGGTGACGTCGGTGATCGTGTCGCCCACCATGATGCTGCGCGTGGGATCGCCGCCGGCCTTTTCGATGGTGAGATGCAAGGCGGCCGCGTTTGGCTTGGAGACCGGGAACGTATCCTGCCCGCAAATGGTCTTGAACCGTGGGAAAGCGCCGAGCGCCTTGACCAGCTTTATCGCCGGGCTCTCGTATTTGTTGGTGAGGATCGCGAAGCTCCAGCCGGCGGTGGCGAGCCGGTCGAGGGCGGCTTCCGCCCCTTGATAAAACAAAGTTTTATCCGTGATATGTTGTTCGTAAGCCGAGAGATAGGCGGCGAAGAGTTCTTCCAGCCGGGCGTCCGGGACGCGCGCGCCGCTGGCCTCGATGCCGCGCCGGATCAAGGCCCGGCCGCCGGCGCCGACCATCTTGCGGCCCTCTTCGAGGGGCAGGGGGGCATGCCCTTCGCGGGCGAGAATCACGTTCAGCGAATCGACGAGGTCGGGCGCGCTGTCGACGAGCGTGCCGTCGAGATCGAAAACAACGAGGGGCTGGAGAGCTTTGGTCATGGTTTCGCTTAAGCAGACGTGGGGTTTCGCGCAAGCATGTTGTGCGCTTTCCCCGAAAGTTTGACGCAAACATGGTGCTTGCCGTTTTGTCGCGCCAATCGGCGCGTTATAGCTCAAGTCCTCGATGCGAGATTTGTGTTTGGAGCTAGTTTGATGTCACCCGCTTCCCGTTGTCTCCGGCCGTTGCTCGTTCTCGTTTCGCTGGCGCTTCTCGTCCCAAGCGTGGCGCGGGCCGCGGGGAATTACGACTTTCTAGCCGCGCCGCAAATCGACCTGAACCGGGTTTTCCGCCTCGATCGCACGACCGGGGAAATCGGCGCTTGTCAGTTTGGATTGAAGGAGGGGGCGCCGGTGGGCACCACGCTCTGTTATCCGCCGGGGCAGGGGGCAGGCCCGCAAGGATCGAGCGATTATGCGCTGATTGCCTCCCGTCACGAACAAGAGGGCGGTGTTTTTCGCGTCGATTTGCGGACAGGCATGATGTCGATCTGCTATGTCTTGAATGAAACCGTGGTTTGCACTCCGCAAGCCAAATAATAGTCTGCCGGCCGCTGTCTTGCTTGACGGAATAGCCCTCCAAGGCCTAACCCGCACGCTAGATAGGGGCTGATCGTGCCCCGCTTTCGTGAGAGCCCATGTCATCCCCCGGCCCCTTGGACGCGAAACGACTGGCCGCCGCCCGCGCGCTTGATTTTATCGAGCCTGGGATGCGCCTTGGCCTCGGCACCGGCTCGACTGCTGCCGAATTCGTGACTCTTCTCGGCCGCCGGGTCGCGGAAGGGTTGAATATCATCGGCGTTCCCACCTCGGAACGCACCGCCGCTCAGGCCCGCGCGCTCGCCATTCCCCTGGCCACGCTCGACGAACAGCCCGAACTCGACCTGACGATCGACGGCGCCGATGAATTCGACCCGCAGCTTCGCCTCATCAAAGGCGGTGGCGGCGCATTGCTGCGGGAAAAAATCATTGCCACGGCGTCGCGGCGCATGATCGTCATCACGGATGAATCCAAAGCTGTCCCGGTGCTCGGCCGGTATCCGCTGCCGGTGGAGATCGACCGGTTCGGCGCATCCGTCACCCTTCGCCAGACCGGCGAGGCGGCGGCGCGCGCGGGTTGCCATGGCAAGATCACGCTGCGCTTGTCGGAGGGTGCCGCCTTTGTCAGCGACGGCGGCAATTTTATCCTCGATTGTTTTTTTGGACAGATCGATGCGCCCGAAGACTTGGCCGCGCGTCTTACCGCCATTCCGGGCGTCGTCGATCACGGCCTTTTTCTTGGAATTGCAAGCACAGTCATTTCAGCGGGGGCCGGTGGGATAACCATCCTCGGCCATCCCGGATCTTAGTGAGAGCCGGGATCAACCCATGCCGCCGCGACCCCTCGCCCCCAAATGGGAGATAGCGTCCATGCCGGGCTTCTCCGTCCGCCAACGCCTGACATGGGCGGGCGCCGCCGCGCCGCTGGCGCTTGCGGCCTGCATGCTGTTTGCCGGCATTTTCCCGGGCTTTGCGCAGAGTGAGCCAGCCGCCGCGCAGGCAAATCAACCAGCTGCCGCGCAGGCAAATCAACCAGCCGCCGCGCAGGCAAGTCCGCAAGACCCGGCTGCGACACAGGCGGCGCCAGAGGCGGCGGAGCCCAGCGCCGCCCATGTGCAGGCCGCGCGCGAGCTGATTCTCGCCACCGGTATTTCACGCTCGTTTCAGATCATCATTCCGGAATTCATGGACCAGATCGGCGTGACGCTGACGCAGACCCGGCCGGAATTGACCAACGATCTCCTCGCGGTCATGGGGCAGTTGAAGCCGGAATTCGACAAGCAGGCCGACGAGATGATCGATCTCTCCGCGCGTATTTACGCCCGCTTGCTCACCGAGGACGAGATTCGCGCCATTCTCGCCTTTTTCAAGAGCGACGCCGGCCGGAAATATGTCGGCGCCCAGCCTCTGTTCCTCAACCAGCTCGTCGCCGGCATGCAGGCCTGGCAGCAGAAGATTTCCGTGAACATGATGACGCGCGTGCGCGAGGAAATGAAGAAGAAGGGGCACGATTTGTAATGGGGGTGCCCCAGAGCGCGTTCCGCTTTGGTAGAATTACCAAAGCGACAGGAACTCACTCTCTTTATAAGAAGGTAGAGCATGTCCTCGATCGAAAAAGTCTGCAACTTTTTCGGGACATGCTCTCGCTCCGAGCCAAACTTCGGATCTCAGGCCTCGCTTTTCTCTCCGCCCGAAATCTTCTTGTTGGCCAGCGTCACGTGGCGGCGGATGCTGCGGATGCCGAGCGCCGTGAAAAGGATGACGAAGGGGATGCTGATCCCCATCGCGAGGCTGGGCTTGATCTCGAGGCCCGCGGCTTCGAGCGCTTCGGCGGCGTGGCCGACGAGGGCGACGATGTAATAGGTCACGGCGGCGACGGAGAGCCCCTCGACGGTTTCGCCGAGCCGTAATTGCAGCGCGGCGCGGCGATCCATCGAGGCGAGTACGGCTTGGTTTTGGGTTTGGCGGGCAATATCGACGCGGGTCGAGAGCAATTGCGTCGCGCGCGAGACCCGCTCGGAAAGCGAGCGCAGACGCCCGGCGACGGAGGCGCATGTCTTCATCGCGGGGGTCAGGCGGCGGCAGGTGAATTCGTTATAGGTCTGGAGACCCTCGATCCGGCCTTCGCGTAAATCCTCGATACGCTGCAGCACGAGATCGTAATAGGCCTCGGCCGCGCTGAAGCGGAAGTGATCGTCCGCCTCGCGGCTGTCGATTTCGGCTTCCAGTTTCGTCAGGCTGTCGAGCAGCGCGAGTTCGTCGTCGCTCGCCGCCCCGGCCAGTTTGGCGGTGATGCCCGCCAGTTCATGCTCCCAAGCCGAAAGCGCCGGGGCGAGGCGGCGCGCGACGGGCAGCGCGAGTAGCGCCATGAGCCGGTAGGTTTCGATTTCGAGAAGCCGCTGCATGGTGCGCCCGGCTTGACGCGGCGTCGTCATGCCCTGGTCCAGGATCACCAACCGCCCAAAGCCGCCGTCATGAATCCGGACATCGGTCAAAGCGATGGCGCGGCCGTCCGCGACGGTGGCGCCGATCAGCGTATTGCCGGCGAAGAACCGGCGCGCCAGGTCTTCGTAATCCGGTGGGACGGCCGTCCCCGCCGCGAGCACGGCATTGATGGCGACGAGAATTTCGCCGGGAATCGCCTTCAACCATTCCGCCGGCACGGCCTGCGCGGCGGGAGTCTCGAACCAATCCGAGCCATCGTCCGCCGCGATGAAGGTGTAATCGCTGAACTCGGCGTGACGCTCCCATTTCAACCGGAAAGCGCCGAGATCCACGCTGTAATGGCTGACGCCCCGGCGCGGCGGCGGCGCGCCGAAACGTTCCGCGAGGTTTGAGACATGCAGGAGTTCCTGCTCGCGCAGGGCGGCCGGAGCGGCGAGCGCGAGAAACGAGACTCGCAACGGCGCGGAGAGCGCTTCCGGCGGCCGGGCGTGAACCTCCTCGCTGAGTTCGAAGCGTAGCGGATGGTTTCGCGGATAGGCTGAGGTTTCGCGCGCGGTCATCGATCCAAAGGTCCGGGAATAGCTGTGACGCCGCAAGATACGGCATGCCGGCGCGGTTATGCCGCCTTATGCCTGGGAAAATCAACGCCGGGAACGAAGCGAGCCTGGGATCAACCCCGTGCCTTGATCCCTTCGCGAGCGCGGAGAAGGCGCGATATCCAAGATGCGGCGGAGAGAGGAAGCGGTTCCCGTTTTGGAACCGCTTGCCGTCATGGCCGGGAGCAAGACCCGGCCAGCTACTCCGTTCCCTCGATATAGGCCCTTAGCTCGGCCATGGAACTGAAGCGGAAGACGCCGGCCTCGGACTGCGCGTCGATCGAGCCGTCGGCATACATGATATATGCGGTGCCATCGGCTTCGTAGCGCCCGATTTCGACTGGTTCCGGCCCGGCTTGAGCGGGCGCGATGGGCTCGTTTTCCCGTTCATGGGCCGCGTGATCCAGCCCTGGCCGGTCTTGCGCCAACGGCTCCGGAGCCGGCGGTTCCGGAGCCAAGGAATTCGGAGCCGAGGAGTCTGGAGCCGGGGGCTCTGGAGTAAAGGAATCGGGGGCGAAGCGAGCGGGCTCCTGTTTTGCTCCGGCCTGCGGCCAATTCCGCTCGTTGGTCACCAAGTCGCGAAGCGGGGTGGACGCCACTTCATGGTCCAAGGCGGAAAAGGCGCGGTCGAGCCAATCGTCCATGGACGGCGCCTCCGGTTCTCCGGCCGGCGCGGGGGCGGGCTCGTCCTTGCGAGGCGCGGCGGCTTGCGGCTTCAACGTGACCTTTTGCCGGGGCTTTGGGATCGGAGCCTCCGGCGCTTCTTGCTCGAAGAGCGGCGCTTGTTCCTCCGGGCCGGAGGCGCTTTCGCCGGTCTGACGGCGTTGGGGTTCGAAGAGATCGCCGGTCTCATGCGGATACGCGGCACTTTCCGGGGCAGGCTCCATGGCTTCGAGATTATTTTGCGAGGCCATGATGATGGCCAGCACATTGGTTTGCAGCTCTTGGCTTTGAAGATCTTGGCGTTCCAGCTCTTGCCTTTGCTGCTCCTGCGTTGCGGAAGGCGCCGGCTCTTCGCCCGGAGCGGAGCCTTTGTCCTCGTAAGGCTCCGGTTCCGGCGTGGGCGCCAACTTGCCCAAGGCCGCGGCGTCGGGCCTCGCGGCTGGCTTCAGCGCGGCGCGAAGATCGCCGAGACTCTTGATCACGAGGCCAAGCGCCATCACGATGATTCCGCCCGTGAGGGCCGTCGCTCCGGCGATCACGCCGGTCCAGCCGCGCTCGACCTCGACGATTCCATAGCCAAAATAGATCGATAGCGCGCCGCAAATCGACAAAACGGCGCCGAGCGCGAGCACGAGATAAGGCATTTTTCCTCTTTCGCGTCCTAAACCAGCAAACGCGTTCTCTGTTAGTTTCCGCATTCTATAGCCAAATGATTAATCTTGTAAAAATGGTGGCATTGCGTCGAATTTATCACGTTCGCGCCGCCGCCTCACGGGGCCAAATCGCCGTTGTGGGCGGGATGATGGAACTCTTCGCGCGCGCAAACCATTTGCCCGTTTATTCACCATTGCCCCTCGCGCGCTGTCCTCGTAGTTAAGAGGCCGTGCCTCCGCCACCTCGCGGGGCAGCCGCGTTTTTCGAGGAGTCTCTCCATGACGTTCACTCTGCCGCCACTTCCCTATGCCTACGATGCCCTGCAGCCCTATATGTCGAAGGAAACACTGGAATATCATCACGATAAGCATCACCAGGCCTATGTCACGGCGGGCAATAACCTGCTGAAGGACAGCGGCCTCGAAGGCCTGTCGTTGGAAGATATCGTCCGGGGCTCCTACGGGAAAATTCCCGGCCTGTTCAACAATGCCGGCCAGCATTACAACCATCTGCATTTCTGGCATTGGCTGAAGCCGAATGGCGGCGGCGCCCCGCCGGCCTCGCTCGAAAAGCCAATCGTCGACGCGTTCGGCTCCTACGACAAGTTTAAGGAAGATTTCGTCCAGGCCGGCATCACCCAGTTCGGCTCCGGCTGGGCCTGGCTGGTCGTCAAGGACGGCAAGCTGCAAGTCTCGAAGACGCCGAACGGCGAAAACCCGCTGGTCCACGGCGGCGTCCCGGTCCTCGGCGTCGACGTGTGGGAACATTCCTACTACATCGACTACCGCAACCGCCGCCCCGACTACCTCAAGGCTGTCCTCGATCACCTCGTGAACTGGGAATATGTCGAGGAGCTTTATAGGAAGGCGACGGCGTAAGCAGCGCTGAATTTTTGGGGGCCGCGTTCCAGGCAGGGTTTGGGGCGCGGTCTTTTGTTGTGATCAGCTGGATATTGGGAGCTGTATGACGATGGCTCGGGGGTGGATGGCGGTTGGTCGGCACCCCGACCGGTGCGGGTTTCAATGGGCGCTATTTCGCATCGAATTTTTGCATCAGCTAAAGTCTTGAAATGCTTCAAGCATGGCGATGGCGCGAGAATTTTGAATTTTGCACCGCGTGGCTGCTAGCGAGCTGAGCGGTAGCGGAGATGATCAACCAGCATCGCAAAGGCCGGAGACGCAAGGCGTCGGCTTGGGTAATAAAGATGGTAGCCGGAGAAGGCCGGACACCAATCCTCAAGCACACGAATGAGCCGTCCTTCCGCGATGTAGGTGGCCGCTTGGTCCTCCGGCAGATAAGCAAGGCCGAGGCTATCAAGAGCCGATACTAGCCTCAGTCCAATATTATTGCCGATAGTCTGTCCTTCCACGCGCACCTTCAATTCTTGTCCGTCCTTTTCAAACTCCCAAGCGGATAAGCCTCCGTAGTTAGGAAAACGAATATTAATGCAATTGTGCAACGTGAGGTCTCGCGGGGTTTGGGGTCTTGGGCACTTCTCGAAATAGAGCGGAGATCCGACCACGGCCATGCGGATGTCAGGTCCGATCCGGACCGCGATCATGTTTTTGGCCACCTGCTCGCCAAGTCGCACGCCGGCCTCATACCCTGCGGTGATGATATCGGTCATTCCGTAGTCGACAATAATCTCAATCGTGATGTCGGGGTAATTCGGCAAAAGGTGCTTCAAGGCCGGCTGCAAAATAGTCATTGCCGGGTGCTCCCCGGCGGTAATGCGGATCGTGCCGGCGGGCTTGTCGCGTAACTCGTTTAATGCAGCTAACTCTGTCTCGATCTCATCGAACCGAGGCGCGATACATCGCAGCAGGCGTTCGCCTGCTTCCGTTGACGAGACGCTGCGCGTCGTGCGGGTGAGCAGCCGTATTCCGAGCCGCTCTTCCAGATTGCGGATTGTCTGACTTAGTGCCGACGGCGTGATCCCAAGCCTCGCGGCGGCTCGTGTAAAACTCCGTTCCTGCGCGACGACGGCGAATGCAGCGAGATCGTTGAAGTTTTCTGTCCTCATTATGTAGTTATACTAATAGCTGCATGCAGATTATGCCATCTAATTAAAAGCTGCGGCTTGCATTAGATTCGTCTCATCACGCTGGACGCCGTGCCCCGATCATCGGTGACCGCCTGCCGGAAGCCACGATGAAAATGACCGGACGATAGACACCACCATCGATAGTCCATTCACCGAAGGGAAAGATTATGCAAAAGCGCAAACTCGGCAACAGCGGCCTTGAGGTTTCCGCCCTCGGTCTCGGCTGCATGGGCCTCAGCTTCGGCTACGGTCCCGCGACAGACCGGCGGGACGCAATTAAACTGATACGCGCCGCTTTCGAACGTGGAGTGACGTTCTTCGACACCGCCGAAGCCTATGGCCCGAACCTCAACGAGGAGGTCGTCGGTGAGGCTCTCGAACCCTTCCGCGACCAGACAGTGATCGCCACCAAGTTCGGCTTCAGGGAAGGGGTTCCGACCAATGGGGTGGACAGCCGTCCCGAGCGCATTCGCCAGGTTTGCGACGAGGCCCTGAAGCGGTTACGCACCGATCGTATCGACCTCTTCTACCAGCATCGGGTGGATCCGAATGTGCCGATGGAAGATGTCGCCAACACGGTGAAGGCTCTGATCAAGGCGGGGAAGGTCAAGCATTTCGGCCTGTCGGAGGCGGGCGTCGCCTCCATCCGTCGAGCTCATGCCGTTCAGCCCGTGGCCGCGCTTCAGAGCGAATATTCAATGTGGTGGCGCGAACCGGAGCGGGAGATTCTGCCGGTTCTAGAGGAGCTAGGGATCGGTTTCGTGCCATTCAGTCCCCTCGGCAAGGGCTTCCTGACTGGCACGGTCGACACAACAGCCAAGTTCGGCGACAACGACTTCCGCAGCATAGTGCCGCGCTTCTCGTCCGAAGCGCTAAAAGCCAACCAAACGCTTGTCGTGCTGATCAAGGCCATCGCCGCGGGCAAGAACGTGACGCCTGCCCAGATCGCGCTCGCCTGGCTCTTGCACCGGAAACCATGGATCGTGCCGATTCCCGGTACCACCAAGCTGCACCGGCTCGAAGAAAATCTCGGCGCGGTGGACGTCAAGATGACGGACGATGACCAGATTCGCATCGAGCAAGCGCTCGCCACTGTCGAGGTGCAGGGCGACCGTTACCCATCCTCGCTCCAGAACCTCGTTAACCGCTAGGCGAAACACCGGGCCGAAGCTAACGCGGCGTTCATGGGAAGCCTGGATCATCAAACGGAATGATCCAGGTCAGCCAAGCTCCAAGAGTCGGCTTGGTGGGCGTTCCGCTGCGGCCTAAGCGCCAATGTCTGCTTTGTGCCGCCTGTCACCCGAAAGCTGCCCTTCAGCTTTCGGCCACCAGCGGGCGTAGCCCTGGTCAAGGATGAGGCTCATTTCGGCAACCTACATGAGAAGATCAGGGATTTTACTTGGTGCAAAATTCTTCATCTTCGAACCAATATAAAATTCGGACTATCGTACTTATTTCAAAATTCACACGGGTCCGGCAGTGACGGTTTGCGGCCAGCCTCGGTAATTCGACCGTCTTACAAATGTTTTTGTCCGCGAGCCATACGCTCCTTCACCCAACAATCCCGCCCCCCAACCTCGCCCCATGCCTCGCCAGCATCTCCCCAAACCCCGGCGACAACAAAAACGCCAGTTCCTTTTCCCGGCTCTCCGTCACGGGGTCGAGTTGGCGTAGAGCGTGGTCGACATAGCCGGGGTGGCACATCACGAGATGTTGGCGGCCGGGGCTTTTGAGATAGCGGGCAAAAAAGCGCCCATAATCGTCCTCGGGGCGGAAATCCGAATAGCCGGAAAAGCCGTCGTTCACGGCGAAGCCCTCGGCGCGCGCCTGCCCGGCGAAGCCGCGGGCGATCCAGGCGAGGCCCATGGCCTTTTTCAACGTGGTCCGGCGCGATAGAATGCGCGCGGGCCGGTCGGCGCTATCGCGCAGCCAGACTTTGCCGGCAAAGCCGCGTTGGACGAGATGGCGTAGGACCAGCGCGCGGATGGGCGGCAGCACGTGGACGTGCTGATGGCCGTCGAGATGATCGGGCGGGCGTCCCGCGACCGAGGTGAAGGCATCGATCTGGCGGCCGATTTCGGCGTCGATCTCCTCGAGCGGCAGATCCCGCCCCCGCAAATAGGAGCCGATGGCGGGAAACAGGCCGCGAGGCGCGAGTGTGGGGCAGGGGCCGAGCGGGGCGCCCAGCGTCAGGTTGAGATGCAGGCCGATACTGGCGCGCGCCGCATAGGGGGCGAGCGCCGCCGCGCTTTCGGGCCACCACGGCGAGGTCGTCATGACGCTCGTCGCGTTCAAGGCGCCGGCGTCGAGCGCCTCCAGAATCCCCCGGCTGACGGCGGGCGTCATGGCATAATCGTCGGCGCAGAGGATGAAAGAAAAGGGTTCCGGGGAGGGTGCCACGCATATCGTCCTGAAAGGCCGGCGGGAAACGCGCGCCGGCTTGAAACCTTAACAATAAACCGCTTCCTCCGCTCCCCGTGGCGGGCGGGGAATTCCATCCGCCGGAGAAAAGAGATAGAGCTTCCCAGTCCTGCGCCGTTGCAACTCCGGTTCGACGTGGTAGCGGAGGACGCGGGCCGGTGAAAGGCTCGTTCTGGTTATGCGGCGCGGGAGCGCGCCACTCAAGGGGTCTTGAATGACAGGTGACGTAGCTTCATCGCTTCGTACGGAACTTTCGGTCATTATTCCGGTGCTGAACGAGGCTGGGAATATCGAGCCTTTGCTTGCGCGCCTCGTGCCGATTCTCGAGCGGTGCTCGTCGTCCTACGAGATCATTTTCATCGACGACGGCTCGACCGACGACACGATGCTGGCCGTGCATCGCGCCAATGCGGCCAATCCGGCCGTCGGCTGCATTTCGTTCAGCCGGAATTTCGGCAAGGAGGTCGCGATCGCGGCCGGGCTCGATCATGCGCGCGGCGCCGCCTCGATCATTCTCGACGCCGATCTCCAGCATCCCCCGGAAATGATCGAGACTTTCGTCGCGCGCTGGCGCGAAGGCTATAAGAACGTCTATGGCCAACGCATCGATCGCGCGGACGATAGTCCGTTGCGGCGTGTTCTGACGCAGAAATTCTATCAATTGTTCGGCTCGTTCGGCGATACGGCCTTGCCCGAGGGGGCCGGCGATTTCCGGCTGCTCGACGAGCAGGCCGTCGTGGCGCTGCGGGCGCTCCGCGAGCGCGCCCGGTTCAACAAGGGTCTCTATGCCTGGATCGGGTTCAAATCGATCGGCGTGCCCTTCGAGGTCGAGGCGCGGGCGTTCGGCGAGTCCAAGTTCAGCTATCGCAAGCTGACCCGTTTCGCGCTCGATGGGCTGATGTCGTTTTCGACCCTGCCGCTGATGGTCTGGACTTATATCGGCACCGCCATTTCCGTTCTCTCCCTGGCCTCGGCCCTGTTCTTCGTGGGCGAAACGATCCTCTATGGCGCGAGGGTTCCGGGCTTTGCCTCGTTGATCGTGTCCGTGACGTTCCTGGCGGGCGTTCAACTGCTCTCGCTCGGCGTGCTCGGCGAATATATCGGGCGGATTTTCGCCGAAGTGAAACGGCGGCCGCTGTACCTCGTCCAAGAGCGGGTGGGCATTGCCACGGCCGCCTATGAAGAGCATGGCGGGCTTCCCGTCTGGGACGAGCGTAAGCCCCCGCAAAATGGTCCCACGGGGCAAACCGTCCGAAGGGATCATGTATAGCTCTCTCTTTTCGGTCGGGGCCTTCACGCTGCTGTCGCGGGCCACCGGCTTCTTCCGGGACGTCATGCTCGGCGCGTTCCTCGGCGCCGGGCTTCTCGCGGATGCCTTTTACGTCGCCTTGCGCCTGCCCAACCATTTCCGCGCGATTTTCGGCGAGGGCGCGTTCAATGCCGCCTATGTCCCGACCTACGCGCATGTCTTGGAGACGGATGGGCGCGAACCCGCGCACCGTTTCTCCAGCCATATTTTCACGCTGCTGCTTGTCTCGCAGATTGTCGTGCTGGCGATAGCCTGGGTCTTCATGCCCGCGCTCGTCGATCTGCTGGCGCCGGGCTTCCGCAACGACCCCGAAAAGTTCGGCCTCGCCGTGACCATGACGCGGATCACGTTCCCCTATCTTTTGTTCATTACAATCAATACGTTGCAGTCCGGTACCTTGAATGCCAACGGCTATTTCTCGGCCGCCGCTTTCGCTCCCGTGCTGCTCAATCTCACCACGATCCTGTTTTTATCGGCATCGTTTCTGTTTCCCAATGCCGGCATCGCGGCGAGCTGGGGCACGGCCGTTTCCGGTCTGCTTCAGGCGATGATGACGGGCTATGCCGCCTGGCGCGTGGGGATCATGGAACATCTCATCCGCCCGGAATTGACCGCGGATGTCCGGCGCTTTTTCGTCCGGCTCGGGCCCGCGATCATCGGTTCGGCCGGCCCGCAAATCGCGGTCTTCGCCGATACGATCATTGCCTCGCTGCTGCCGACGGGCGGGCTGTCCTCGATCTATTACGCCGACCGCATGTATCAATTGCCGATTGGCGTGATCGGCATCGCGGCGGGCACGGTGCTTTTGCCGGAAATGAGCCGGTTTTGGGCGGCGGGCGACGATGCCGGCGCATTCCATGCGCAAAACCGCACCATGGCCCTTTCGATCATGCTGACCGCCCCGTTTTTCGTCGCCTTCATCATGATCCCGGAGTGGATCATGCAGGCCGTGTTTCACCACGGCAAATTTACCGGCGAGGCGGCGGATGCCTCGGCGGCCGTGTTGGAGGCCTATGGCTTCGGGCTTCTCGCCGTCGTGCTGATGCGCTCGGCGGTCGCGAGCTTTCAGGCCAAGGGCGACACGCGCACGCCGATGATCGTGACGCTGGTTTCCTACGCGTTGAACATCGGCCTCAAGGTTCTGTTATTCCAGCCGTTTGGCGCCGCCGGCCTGGCGGCCGCGACGGCGGCGGGCTATTGGCTGAACTTCGGATTGTTGGTCTTTCTCGCGATCCGGCGCGGCGACATGAAGCCCGATGCCTTTCTCGGCAAGACCGGCGCCAGCGTGTCCATCGCCTCGTTCGTGCTCGCCTTTTTCGCCCTGCTCACGCCGGGGTGGTTTTGGGATGCCTGCCGGTTGTTCGGACGGTTTCAGGTCGAGGCGACGTTTTTGGCGCTCGGGACGGCGGGCGCTCTGGTTTATGGCGGCGTGCTGATCGCCGCGCTCAAATTCCAAGGGATCAACGTGCCGCTGCCGCGCCGGTTTCGTCCGGCTTCGCGGGAGAAAGAGTTTCAGCCTCCCGGCTACTGACTCAGCGCGATCAAGATCCGCGCCCAGGAGCGCGCGCCTTTGTGGAACGAGGTGAGCTCGTATTTCTCGTTGGGGGAATGGATGCAGTCGTCCTCCAGGGAGAAGCCAACCATCAGCGTATCCATTTTTAGATCCGTCTTGAACGATCCGGCGATCGGGATCGAACCGCCGCAGCCGGCCAGCACGGCTTGCTTGCCCCATTCGGCTTGCAGGGCCCGGCTCGCCCGGTCCAGCGCCTCCGAAGTGAAGGGCAGGGCGATAGCGGGCGAGGCGCCGTGCGGGATGAACTCCGCCTTGCAGTCTGCCGGCAGGCGTTCCCTGACGAAGGCGCGGAAACTCTTCTGAATGGCTTCAGGGTTCTGGTTGGCGACGAGCCGGAACGAGAATTTCGCGCTGGCCTGCGCGGGCAGCACGGTCTTGGAGCCCTGGTCGGTATAGCCGCCCCATATGCCGTTGACGTCGCAGGTGGGGCGCGACCACAGCATTTCCAAAACGCTACGGTCTTGCTCTCCGGCCGGCACCGAGAGCCCGGCGTCGCCCAGGAATTTCGCGCCGTCGAAACGGAGCCCGTGCCATTGCTCCGCGATGTCCTCCGGCAGTTCGGCGACATCGTCGTAGAAGCCGGGGAGGGCGATGGCGCCATCCTCGCCACGGAGATCCGCGATGATCTTGGCCAGCACGTGGATCGGGTTGACCGCGGGACCGCCGAACATGCCGGAATGCAAGTCGCGGCTGGCGCCTTTGATCACCACCTCTTCCAGGTAGAGGCCGCGCAACATCACGGTGATGGCGGGCGTGACGCGGTCCCACATCAGCGTGTCGCAGACGAGCGCGAGATCGGCCCGCAACTCTCCCTTATTGGCGGCGATGAAAGCGGGCAGGGACGGCGAGCCGGTTTCCTCCTCGCCTTCGAGCATGACGGTAACATGGCAGGGCAGGCCGCCGGTCTCGTGGAAGGCCCGGCAAGCCTCGATGAAGGTCATGAGCTGGCCCTTGTCGTCGGCCGTGCCGCGTCCGGTGATTTGCTTGCCCGTGGGCGTGTCGATCACCCTGGGCTCGAAGGGCGGGCTGGTCCAGAGGTTCAGGGGGTCGGCCGGCTGGACGTCGTAATGGCCGTAGAACAGGACATGCGGCACATCGGGCCGCGCCGCCTTGGCATGGCCGACAACCATCGGATGGCCCTGCGTCGGCCGGACGCTCGCCTCGAAGCCGAGACCCGTCAACTCCTTGGCGACCCAATCCGCCGCGCGCGCGCATTCGCTCTTGAAGGCGGGGTCGGTGGAAACCGAGGGAATCGCCACGAATTCGAGCAGCCGCGCGATGGCGCTATCGAGGTTGCCGTCGATCTTGGCGAGGACCGTGTCGAGCGAAGCCATAATCCGTCCCTCATTTGATGTTCGCGCGCCCGGTTTATTTCGCGCGCTTGGTTTATTCACGTACTTGCGTTTCGCGGCGGGAGCCGCTCTTGAATGCCTTGTTTAGCGCGGCATGGGGCCGCCCGCAAAGCGATGGAACGAAGCATGCGGTTGCGGAGCGATTTTTGGGTTGCCGCTTACATCAGGCGCTGCGAGGTCGAGGGCGCCTCGGCCTATCTGCGCCGGCGCGGCGCGGCCGAGGCCGGCGCCGTGATCGTCAAGCTCGATTGCCTCGATGGCCGTTGCGCTTTGTACGGTCTTGCGCCGCAAAACGAGACGGATCGCGGTGTCGACCGCCGGTTCCTCCGGCTGCATAAGGCCGAATGGATCGATCCCGCGGGCGCCGAAGCCCGGTTGAAGCGGGAAATAGGTTTTGATTCGGATCTCTGGATCATCGAAATCGAGGATCGCGCGGGCCGCATCTTTCTCGACGTTTCGGAATGAGAAGACCAGTGCCTGTCCTAATCTTCCAACATGCCTTGGAGGGGATGTAAGACGTACTATTCCGGCCTTTGCCGGAAACATCCGTTAATATTGATGTATCCTAATTATCACGCATAAGGAGATCGCCCATTTTATTGGCCTTTCGTTAACCCTTGAGCGGTGAAGTCAAAAGGCGGCAATTTTGCCGATGGGGTTTCACGGAGTCGACAGGTGGGTGAGCTCGTCGTCATGGTGCGTCCGGCTGGTTCGGCCCGGCGCCATACTCCCGAAAGTGGGAGCGCGGAAATTCTGTTTTTTACCGGCATACGCTACGCGCGCATGCCGGAAGTTCCCGACGCCTTGGCGAGCGTAACGCCTCGCCGGCGCCCGGCACGGCCGCGCCGGGGGCCTCGCAAGGGTGAGAACGTCAAAAGCGCGTGAAAGGCTTTACGCGCTTTTCACCCGGGCGGACTCGTCCGGGTGGCCGGAATCGCGCTCTCTTTACAAGAAGACGGAGCGTGTCCTCGATCACAAAAGTCCGCAACTTTTGTGGAACATGGCCTAAGGGTCCGGCCGGCACGTGACGGCTTTGATCCGCACTTCGGCGCCGTCCTGCTCGCCGGGGCGGGCGATGAGCGCCGTCGCGACAACCAGTCCCGTTGCGGACGGCGCCTGAAGACGGAGCTCCGGGGCGGGGGCTTTGTTCTCATCGTCGCGCGCTTCGAGTTCCGCGAGCTGCGCCTCCGAGACCAAGCGAACATCGATTTTCCGGTCGAGGGCGCCGCGGTCCGTCATGGAATAGAAGATCTTGCCGGTGCGCGTGCGGAACGAGAGGGAAAGCATCCGTCCCTCCTCGATGTTGGCTTTGATCCGGACCGGCGCCTTGGCCAAATCGAAAAAGCAAACGCCTTGGACAACCGCCGGATCGCGGAACGGGACGACGTGATCGCCGGGCTTGGCGGGCGGAAGAAGAATCATGCCGGGACCACCGCCGTAAGCATCGGCGAGCCGGTGGTAGGCATCGCGGGTGGCGACCTCCGGCAGGAGCAGGATCGCGGTCAAATGGGTCAAGACGGCGTTGAGCAGCATGGCCAATCCCCAGAGACAAAGGCGCACGAGCCGGTCCATCACCGGCACCCCGTCTTTGCGATGGTTGGCATGGAACCCGCCTCGAATGCCGTCCCGATGGCGCTGAGGCTGGAATCGTAGAGCCGCAACATCAGCACGTAAGCCTCGCCGCTGGCGACGGGCAGCCAATTGCCGGGCCGGGCCCGCGCCGAGACGATAATGGCGGCGGGCTCGTTTTGATCGCGCAAAACGTCCGCCGAGGTGAGAACGTAGCGCTCCGCTGAATTGGCGATGGGAAACCCGCCCGGCGTCAAGGCGCTCAAGCTCCAGTACCAGGCGGCGGGCGTGTGGACCGCGACGAGATAGTCGCAGCTTGGCGAGAGAGACGCGCCGCCGCTATCGGTGGCCGCTTCGAAACTCACCCCCTCCGCCGCGCCGGGCGGCAACACGCCGGCCCGCGCGACACTCGCCAGTCCATAAGGATCGATCTCGGCGGTCCCGTCATGCGGCGCGCCCCGCCAAGGCCCGATTTTGAAGCCCCGCCGGTCCTGGTCGAGTGCGTAAATCGTGACAAGCAATCCCAAAGTCACGCCAACCAGACCGACGGCGATGATTTTTAGGAGATTCGCCAAGGAATCGGGCTCCAACGCTTTCGGAAATCAGGCGGCCTGTGTGAATAAACTTGTTTGGAGCTTTGGGGAATGAGTTTGCCGGATGGTCGACCGCGAAATCGAGGTTTGCCTGTCTTTTCCGGCTCCGGAACAACTCATGAGCCGCTCACCGCAGCTCGATCACCCGCGCCCTCTGTTCGCCTGGTGCTTGCGTCGCGACCGAGTGGCCTTGCAGCTCGGTTTTCTGCGGGGCCTGACCCAGGCGCACGATCCGGATGGAGGATTCGATGGCGCTCAGCGCCTCCGCCGTGCCTTTCGACAGGCTGATGGGGCGCGGCTCGCCGTCGAGGGGGATGGCGCCGGCCGGGTTTGTGGCGGCGGCCGAGGCGACGCGCTCGCCTGGCGCCGAGAGAGGCACGCCGAAGATCGGCTTGGGTTCGACATTCTGGTGCGCGAAAGCCATGATCTCGTGCCATGTCGCGGCTGGCAGCGTGCCGCCGGTCATATTGTTCATCGGCGTATCGTCGTCGTTTCCGAACCAGACCACGCCCACGAAATTGCCGGTGAAGCCGTCGAACCAGGCATCCTTATAGCTATTGGTCGTGCCCGTCTTGCCCGCCGCGTCGTGGCCGTCGAGCGCCGCCTTCCGGCCGGTGCCGCCGAGGACGTTTTGATGCAGCATGTAATTCAATTCGGCGACGGCCTGGGCATCGACGACCTGCTCGGGCGCGGGAGCATCGCGGTCGTGACGGTAAATCTCGTCGCCCCGGCTGTTGGCGATGGAAACCGCCGCATAGGGCGTTATGTGTTTGCCGCCGCTCGCGAAGCCGGCATAGGCGGAGGCCATTTCCATCGGGTTGACGACATCGGCGCCGAGCGGCAGCGAGACGGTGTCTTCGAGCGGCGTTACGATGCCCAGGCGCTTCGCCGTGGCGATAATCTTGGCCCGCCCGGCCTTTGGGCTGCCGTTCCCGATCAGGATCGACAGCCGGATGGCCACCGTGTTGAGCGATTTCATCAAGGCCGTGACGAGCGGAATTCGGCCGGCCGACGCATTGCCATAATTGTGCGGGCAATAATCGCCGATACAGACCGGGCTGCCGTCGATGATCGTGTCGGGATGAAATTTCCCGGACATCAGCGCGGTAAGGTAGACGAAGGGTTTGAAGGACGAGCCGGGCTGGCGCAGCGCATCGGTCGCGCGGTTGAATTGGCTGCCGCCGTAGTCGCGCCCGCCGACGATCGCCCGGACCGCGCCAGCGGGCTCGAGGATCACGGCGGCGCTTTGCTTGGCGTGATATGCGGGGCCAAATTCGCGGAGCTGATTTTCGATCGTTTCCTCGGCGTGGCGCTGGATCGCCGGGTCGAGCGCCAAGCGCACCGTCAGCACCCGCTCGTTGCCGAACCGGCCGGTCTGCGCCATGCCTTTGATCTCGTTGAAGGCCCAGTCGAGATACCAATCCGGGTTGGTTTCGCGCTTGCGGTCGACGGGTATCGCGGGATTGTTCTGCGCCGCATAGATCTGCCCGGCCGTGAGATAACCGGCGTCGACCATGTTGTTCAAAACGTCATTGGCGCGGGCGCGGGCCGCGGGCAAGTTGATGTGCGGCGCGTATTTAGTCGGCGCCTTGAACAGACCGGCGATCATCGCGGCCTCGGGGAGCGAGAGGTCGCGCACCGACTTGCCGAAATAGAATTCCGAGGCGGCCTGAACCCCGAATGTTCCGCCGCCGAGATAGGCCCGATCGAGATAGAGGCTCAAGATTTCGCGCTTGGAGAGATGGCCCTCCAGCCACATCGCCAGGAAGGCCTCGTTGATTTTGCGCGACAGACTGCGCTCGCTCGACAAAAACAGGTTTTTGGCGAGCTGCTGCGTCAGCGAGGATCCGCCCTGCACCACGCCATTGGCCCGCGCGTTGACCGTCAGGGCGCGGAAGGTGCCGATGACGTCGATGCCGAAATGATCGAAGAACCGGCGATCCTCGGTCGAGATCACCGCTTGGATCAGGTGGCGCGGCAATTCGTCGAAGGGTACGGCGTCGTCGTGCCGGATGCCGCGCCGGCCGACCTCTTGCCCGTAGCGGTCGAGAAACGTGACCGCGAGATCCTGCTTCTTCAACCAATCGTCCGAGGTCAGTTGAAAGGCGGGAGCGGCGAGCGCCAGGGCGACGATGCCGCCGGCGCATCCGAGCGTCAGGCCTTCGCACGCGAGTTCCACGACGAGACGCTTAACGCCGGCGACATGGAAGCGATCCATGAACATGACGAAGGATTCGAAGGTCTCGCTCGCGCTCTGTCCGCTGCCATAGATCGAGGAATCGATCCAGGAATCGAGGGCGAGCAAGGCGTTCGAAACGCGCCGGGCCAAGCGCGAGGATTTTACGCGCTGCCACAAAGGGCTCGACGCCGGACCAGGCGCTGCCCCGTCCCGCCGCTGGAAGCGTGCGATCCATCCGCGCAAAGCCTTGGACCAGGTTTCGAACACGTTCGACGCTTTCCCACCATGCCGGCGTGACGCCACGCCGCGCTTGACCATCATGTCTTGACGGGTGGCGCGGGCAGGCGCAAGCCGGTTGTTAACTCGGGGTTAACCGCCCTATCAAGACGACTTTAACAAGGGCAATCCGCATGCCGTCCCGTCCGTCTCGAAAAGAGACATATGCCGAACTCGAAACACCACAAGATCATGGCGAGGCGGAAAAGCCTTTTTGGGAAACGGTGGCGCTCGAGACCATGACCGCTCCGCAGTGGGAGAGCCTTTGCGACCGGTGTGGCCTCTGCTGCCTGGTCAAGCTGGAGGACGAAGACAGCGGCCAAATTTATTTGACGGATATCGCCTGCAAGCTCTTCGACGAAGGCTCCTGCGCCTGCGCTTCTTACGCCACCCGCCGCAAAAAGGTGCGCGACTGTATCAAGCTGACACCCAAGACGGTTCGCTCGATCCGTTGGCTTCCCAAGACCTGCGCCTACCGGCTGGTGGCGGAGGGACGTCCGCTGGAGGCCTGGCATCCTCTCGTTTCCGGCTCGGAGCAAAGCGTTCACGACGCCGGCATTTCCGTCAGCGGGCGGATCGGCGGCAGTGAGAAAACCGTGGAATTGGAGGATTATCCCTCGCACATCGTCACGTGGGAGGTCTAACCGTCCGCCGGACTTTTCCGCCTCGTCGCGAGGATATGATTTGGCCCTTTCCGTTCATGGATTATTCATGGCGGGGGGCAGAGGCTTTTGCGATGAAAATTGGGATTCTGGCGAGCATCTGCCTGATTGCCGGGACCGGGGCGTTGGCTCTGGCCGCCGAGCCTCAGCATGCGCCGCCCGTGGTCGAAGCCGCTCCTCACCCCCATGCCGAGCCCAACCACCATCCGCTCGACGCGCAGCATCCGCGCACCTGTTTCAATTCCGTCGAGACCCGCGAAAAGATCACCTCGCGCCGGTTGGGGGAACCATTCCGGTTGCTGCGCGGGGCCGCCGGCCATATTCAAGGCGAGGCGCTACGGGTGAAACTGTGCAGGATGGACGAAGACTATGTCTACGACATCTCGGTCTTGCGCCGGGATGGCCGTTTGGTTCATGTCTTTCTCAACGCCGTCAACGGTCAAGCGATTGGCGCGCTCAATGAGAGGTGAACCGGTTTGGACAGGCGAAATAGCCTGGACCGGCGAATCCGCCTGGACAAGTGAGTCCGCGCGCGGCCTGTTTCGAGGAGTCTAGAGCTTGCGTCTGCTTGTCGTGGAAGACGATCACGATCTCAACCGTCAGATCGTCCGGGCACTCGAAGAGGCGGGATATGCCGTCGACCGCGCCTACGATGGCGAGGAAGGGGCCTTCCTCGGCGAGACCGAACCTTATGATGCCGTCGTTCTCGATCTCGGCCTGCCGAAAAAGGATGGCATTTCCATCATCGGCGAGTGGCGCAAGGCCGGCCGGACCATGCCGATCCTGATCCTCACCGCGCGCGACCGCTGGAGCGACAAGGTGAGGGGGTTCGATGCCGGCGCCGACGATTACGTCGCCAAGCCTTTTCACATGGAGGAAGTGTTGGCGCGCCTGCGCGCGCTGTTGCGCCGGGCGGCAGGCCATGCCTCGAGCGAAATGATCTGCGGGCCGGTTCAGCTCGACACCCGCGCGAGCCGGGTCTTGGTGGATGGCAATCCCATCAAGCTGACCTCGCACGAGTACCGGCTGTTGTCCTATCTGATGCACCACGCCGGGCGCGTCATCTCGCGCGCGGAGATCGTCGAGCATCTCTACGATCAGGATTTCGACCGCGATTCCAACACGATCGAGGTGTTCGTCGGGCGCCTGCGCCGCAAGCTCGGGGTCGATATCATTCAGACCATGCGCGGGCTCGGCTATCTCGTGACCGCCGAGCCTGTCAACGACGCCGCCAAGGCCCGGCCTTGATTTTTGTTTTAGAGGCGCGCGACCGGCAGCCTCCAGCAGGACCCCAGCATGACTGACGATCTCCGCAAGGCGCTCTTTCCCGAGGCGGGCGAGCCCATCGATCCCGTCAAAATGGCGCGGCGCGATCTTCAAAAAGTGCTGCCCCGGCGCTTCTACAAAGAGGTGTCCATCGCTGGCGTCGAGGGTGGGTATACGCTGCTGCTCGATGGCAAGCCCGTGCGCACCCCCGCCAAGAACCGGCTCGTCCTGCCAAGCGCGGAGCTTGCGGAACGTGTCGCGTCGGAATGGCGCGCGCAGGCCGAGGTGATCGACCCCGGCGAAATGCCGCTGACCCGGCTTGCCAATTCCGCGATCGACGGCGTCGCGGGGCGGCTTGCCGAGACGTCGGCCGAAGTCGCCAAATTCGCGGAAACCGATCTCGTTTGTTATCGCGCGGGGGATCCCGATGCCCTGGTGGCGGCGCAAGGGGCGGCCTGGGATCCGGTGCTCGAGTTCGCCCGCGAAGAGCTTGGCGCGCGCTTCATCTGCGCCCAGGGCGTGGTCTATGTCGAGCAGCCCCAAGCCGCCCGCGCGGCCGTGGCGCAAGCGGTGGAGGCGATTGCACGGGGACGGTCCGGCGCGCTGAAATTGGCCGCGTTCAGTGTCGAGACGTCCCTGATGGGCTCGGTGCTGCTTGCCCTCGGCGTGGCGCGGGGGCGTTTCACGCCGGAGGCCGCCTGGAGCGCCGCCCATGCCGACGAGGAATATCAGGCTCGTTTCTGGGGCGCCGACAGCGAGGCCATCGCGCGCCGCGCCCGCCGCTGGCGGGAGATGGAAGCCGCCAGCACGCTTTACCGGCTGGCGGAGTAGAGCATGTCCCGAAAAAGTTGCAGACTTTTTCGATCGAGGACATGCTCTAACTTCTTATAAAGAGAGCGAGTTCCTTCGCCCGCGAGCGGACGAAGGAAACAGTCTGTTAGCGATCGCCGAGGCTACCGTCCGCCGCGGCCAAAGCGGCGCCGACTTCGAGGCCGAGATCGTCCATCGTGGTTTCCTCGACGATGTTGATTTCCTCGCCCTTGGCCTGACGTTCGGCTTCTTCCGGAGAACGCGCGACGTTGATGATGACCTTGGCTTCGACTTCGGGGTGAAGGTGGACCGGCAGGGTATGCAGGCCGAGCGTCTTGATCGGCGCGGTCAATTCGACCTGGTTGCGATGCGCGCTGAAGCCGCCCGACGTAATCGCTTCGGCGACGTCGCGAGTCGAGACCGACCCGTAGAGCTGACCGGTTTCGCCGGCCTGGCGGATGATGATGAAGCTTTGGCCGTCGAGCTTTTCGGCCACGCTGGCGGCTTCGGTCTTGAGTTCGAGGTTGCGGGCCTCGAGTTGCGCCTTCTGGCCTTCGAAGCGCTTCTTGTTGGCCGCGGTCGCGCGCAGAGCCTTGCCGCCGGGCAGCAGGAAGTTGCGGGCATAGCCGTCCTTGACGCGGACGGTTTCACCCAATTGGCCGAGCTTGGCGATGCGTTCGAGCAGAATAACTTCCATGGTCTTAGTCCTTCATCGTGATGGTGGGTGAGGTGATGGGTCTAGCGGCGCTTCCGCTAGCTGTTCGTTGGCCGGGTCTTTCCCGGTTCCGGCGCTCTGACCGGCTTGCCGCGCCACGAAAAGCCGGCATCGCCGAGTCCGATGGCGGCATAGACGGCCAAAAGCCAAGGCATCAGCATGCCGAGGGTCAAATAGAGGATGATGAGCAGCGGAAGCCGGTAGCTCTTGCCGCGCGTGACATCATGGATCAGGGCGATCCCCTGCACCGCGAAAGCCATACTCAAAGCGCCCGTGGCGATCAGGGCGATCATGCCGACTAGTCCGCCCGCGAAGGACAATCCAAGCGCGACGGCGAGAACCAGGCCCAAAACGCGCGGCGCGCGCAGGTTATGCGGAAGATCCGGCCAAGGCGCGGGAAACCGGCCCGAGGCCCGCGTGATCCGCGCGGCCAGCCACATATTGAAGCCGAGAAGAACGAGCGAGGCCGCCGCGAGCACGGGCATTTCGGCCCACGTCATGGCGACCGCGACATCGTGGGCCGTGAGACCCGTGGGAAGATCGCGGCCCTCCAGAAGCGTCTGGACATAGGGTTCGACGTGTTCGGCCATCGTGGCCATGGTCGCGGTGAACCCGCCCTGGGCGATGACGGTACTCGTGAAATCGATGACGATGCCGAGGACGGAAAAGGCGGCGGCGGAAGCGATGATCAGGCCAAGCTTGCGCTCGTCGGCGGCGGCGATCGTGGGCGCGGAGAGGCGCGTCGAGGCGGCCAGCCGGGACAACCACCAGGCCGGAATTGCGAGGCTGATGGCGTAGGAGGCGGCATCCAGCGCCGCCGGTTGCAACAGCTCCCAGTGCGAGGCGGCGAATCCGCCTTGTCCGGCGCCAAAGGCGAAAACGGTGGATGTGGCGATGACGGCCGCGGCCCACCCCGGCCAGGCGCCAAATGCGAGAGTGGCCAACATGATGGGGAGCGGCGAGAGACAGCCCATCGCCAAGGCGAGCGTGGTCTTTTGGACCGTGAGCAGCGACAACAGGGCCGAGGCTAGCCCGCCGCCCGCGGCAGCCAGCGCCGCCGTGCTGGAAAGTTTGAGAAAGAACCGTTTCATGAACTCGCTGTCCCGCTCGATCCGGCGGTTAGAGACAGGACGCAGCAGATCCGCCACGCCGGCCCCAACTGAATGGCACGGGGTTCCTTGCCATCCGCTAATCCTCCTCCGCGAAGCGGGGGAGGGGAACCATGCGGAGCATGGTGGAGGGGGCAGGTGCGCTTCAATCCTGCCTAGGTTTCTCAGTCCTGCCTAGGTTTCACGGCGCCCGGTGACGGAACCGGTGAAGGTTGCGGCGATAGCCGCCCCCTCCACCGCCTCCGGCGGTTCCCCTCCCCCGCTTCGCGGAGGAGGATCGGCGCCCGGAGGCAGAGCCGTTCTGTTGCCTAAGTGCCTTACCGGATCACGTAGGGCAGCAGCCCCAAGAAGCGGGCGCGCTTGATCGCTTGGGCGAGTTCACGCTGCTTCTTCGCCGAAACGGCGGTGATGCGCGAGGGCACGATCTTGCCGCGCTCGGAAATGTAGCGCGAGAGGAGACGCGTGTCCTTGTAGTCGATCTTCGGCGCGCCCGGCCCGGTGAAGGGGCAGGTTTTGCGGCGGCGGAAGAAGGGGCGGCGAGCGCCAGCGGCTGCGGCGGCCATCAGTAAGCTCCATCTTCATGAATGGCGGGACCCGCTTCGTCACGCGGACGGCGCGGCGGACGGTCACCGCGCGGACCACGCGCGCCACGGTCGGGACGATCGCCCCGGTCACCGCGATCGCCACGATCACCGCGGTCGTCGTCTTCGCGCTTGCGCAGCATGGCGGACGGGCCGGTCTCGTGCGCATCGACGCGAATGGTGATAAAACGCAGCACATCTTCGCTGATGCCCTGCTGGCGTTCCATCTCGGTGATGGCGGCCGGCGGCGCGTCGATGTTGATGAGCGTGAAATGGGACTTCCGGTTCTTCTTGATCCGGTAAGCGAGGGACTTGACGCCCCAATATTCGACTTTCTCGAACTTGCCGCCGAGACCTTCGACGATTGCCTTGTAACTTTCGGTCAGGGCTTCCACTTGTTGCGCGGAAACGTCCTGACGCGCTAAATAGACGTGCTCGTAGAGCGACATCAGCGTGCCTTTCTGTTTGAACAAACGTCCCGGCGCGAAGCCCTTCGAGCCCCGGAAAGGCCCGACGAGTAACCACACGAAGGCGGAGACACGGGACGCCGGCTTGATTTTTCAGGGGTTTCCAGAATGGATCGCCAGGAAGAAATAAGCCTGCCCGCCAAAGGCGAGCCGTCCGTTCAGCCTCCGGCCGGAACGAAGCGGCCCTTATACAGGGATTTTGCGGGGACGCAAGGCGGACAAGCCCAGCAAAGGTTTTCCTCGGGACGCTCGCCCCAGCCCGCAGGATCAGGCTATTCTCGCGAAACGCCACGCTTGCCGGGAACCCTCCATTGCCATCTCACCAAATTCTCATCCGCGATGCCGTGCCCGGCGATTTCGCCGCGATCACGGCGATCTACCGGCATGCCGTTCTGCACGGCACCGGCACGTTCGAGCTCGATCCGCCGGACGAGGGTGAAATGGCGGCGCGGCATGCCCGCCTCACCGCATTGGGCTATCCCTATCTCGTGGCCTGCGCCGCGGGCGAGGTTCTGGGCTACGCCTATGCCGGAGCCTATCGCGACCGGCCGGCGTACCGGTTCCTGGTGGAGGATTCGATCTATGTGCGCGAGGATTGCCAGGGCAGGGGCGTTGGCGCGGCTTTGATCGAACGCCTGATCGACGAATCCGTCGCGCGGGGCTACCGGCAGATGGTGGCGGTGATCGGCGACGGCGAAAATGCGGGATCGATCCGGCTTCACGAAAAGGCGGGCTTTGCGCCGCTTGGCACGTTACGCGCGGCGGGCTGGAAGTCCGGGCGTTGGCTCGATGTCGTGTTGATGCAACGCCCGCTTGGCGCAGGAGCGAGCGAGCCGCCCCTCGACGATCGATGAGTTGGGGCCGGCCGCTACATTCCGAGATTCTGGCTACTTCTGTTGACCCGTGCAGGGATCGAGGACGACCTCCTGACGCTGGGACGGCCGGATCGAGCCCGTCGTGCTGTAATCGATCCCGTCGTCGCCTGCGCTGGGCAGGATCGCGCGCGCGACATTGCGCGCGGCCACGCCAATCGCCACGCCATGTTTCCTGGACATAAAATCCAGCACGTCGGCCGTGGCAATAAAGCCCACGGCCATGATGGCGACGGACAGCGCGATCTTCTCGAACGAAGTGCCGCGTTCGTCACGAAACAAACGCCGGACGTGATGCATCATGATGTTCGTTCCCCAAGGCGCCTTGCGCCGAGAATGCGGGAACGCGGTAAACAAGAGATTGACGGCCCGAAACATTTCCGTGCGTTCCGGGCCGCGGACCAGCCGATCTAATCAGGGTCCGGTATATACGCCGCCATTGATCCTGGGGCTTGGCCGGATTGTGCTGGTTGCTCCATAATCGACGCCCTGCCCAGCGCCCCCGGCGACAATCACGCGGTTGGTATCGCGCGAAGCCGATTTGAAAGCCGTATTATGATTTCCGGACATGAAGTCCATCTCGACGACCACGGCAAACGCGAGGGCGATACCTAACGCAACCAACACCATTCCTTCGAAGGCCACGCCCTTATGCCGACGGATGAAGCGCCGGATTTCGGTTCTCATGATATGTCTCCCACCATATTTTTATTTTCTTTTTTTGTTTATTATGCATCTCGCTCCTTAAATAGGCAACAAATGAATATGTTTAAGGCAGCCCCTCTTTGGATGGATCGGCGTCGAGGAGCAAGGCATGGACCGGGCAGGGCAGAGGTCCCTCTGGTCGAAAAGCCACTCTCCCCGTTCCAGACGCAGACTTGCGGCAGCTTTTCGCGAGGGGAGGTAATGCCCTGATTTAGCTTGTGGATAAGGTTCGCGTGCCGGCCGCGAGGGGGGCTTCTCCGCGCGCAACCCCGCGCGGAGCGGAGGCCGGGATCACGCGCAAAATGGTCGAGACCGCCATGGGCGGCGCCCCTTTACCAACAAAAGTAAAGGCATAGGGGATGTTGAGAACGGGAAGCTCTGCGTAATTTTTAGGCAGATCTTAGATATCCACTAGCACGCTCGCAAAGGCGGCATGTTCTTGGATGAAGGTGAAGCGTGCTTCGGCCTTGTTGCCCATCAAACGCTCGACGGAATCCGCCGTCCGTTCTTTTTCGTCCGGCGAAACCACCACGCGCAAAAGATTGCGCTTTTTCGGGTCCATCGTGGTTTCCTTGAGCTGGCCCGGCATCATTTCGCCAAGTCCCTTGAACCGGCTGACTTCGATCTTGCCCTTGCCGGTCAGAACTTTCTTGGTCAGCTCGTCGCGGTGGCGATCGTCGCGGGCGTACACATGGGTCGTGCCCTGGGTCAGGCGGTAGAGCGGCGGCACGGCGAGATAGAGATGGCCGTCCTCGATCAGCTTCGGCATTTCGCGGTAGAAGAAGGTGATGAGCAACGAGGCGATATGGGCGCCGTCGACATCGGCATCGGTCATGATGATGATCTTATCGTAGCGCAACTCGGCGTCGTTGTAGCGCGCGCCCGTTCCGCAGCCCATGGCGAGGATGAGATCGGCGAGCTGCTGATTTGCCGCGAGCTTGTCCTTGGTGGCATTGGCGACATTGAGAATTTTACCCCGCAGCGGGAGTACCGCTTGGTTGGCGCGATCCCGCGCCTGCTTGGCGGAGCCCCCGGCCGAATCGCCCTCGACGATAAATATTTCAGAGCCTTGCGCGGAAGAGTTCACGCAGTCCGCGAGCTTTCCCGGCAGGCGCAATTTGCGCGTGGCGGTCTTGCGCGCGACATCCTTTTCGGCGCGGCGGCGCAACCGCTCCTCGGCGCGCTCGATCGTCCAGTCGAGCAGGCGCGAAGCCTGCGACGGCAAGCCCGCCAGCCAATGATCGAAGGTGTCGCGGATCGTGCTGTCGACGATGCGCGAGGCTTCGGCCGTCATCAGCCGGCCCTTGTTCTGGCCCTGGAACTCCGGCTCCTTGATGAAGACGGAGATCAGCGCCGCGCAGGAGACCATGACGTCTTCCGCCGTCAGGATGCTGGCGCGCTTGCCTTGTCCGATCCGCTCGGCGTGATCCTTCAGGCCGCGCAACAAAGCGGTGCGCAGGCCCGCTTCATGGGTGCCGCCATCGGCGGTCGGGATCGTGTTGCAATAGGAATGGACGAAGCCATCGTCGTCGGCGAGCCAGGCGATGGCCCATTCCAGCGAGCCATGCCCGCCCGGCTTGACCACCTTGCCTGTAAAGACCTGATCGGTGACCAGCGTCTTACCCTGGGTGTCCTGGGCCAAATAATCCTTCAAGCCGCCGGGGAAATGGAACACCGCTTCGCGCGGCGTGCCGCCCTCGTTGTTCAGGGCGGTATTGTGCCAGCGGATTTCGACGCCACCGAAGAGATAGGCCTTGGCGCGGGCCATTTTGAACAGCCGCGCCGGTTTGAAATGCGCCTCGGCGCCGAAAATCTGCGGATCGGGCTTGAAGCGCACGCGGGTGCCGCGCCGGTTGAGCACCTTGCCCACCGTCACGAGCTCCGTCACGGGATGACCTCGCTCGAAAATCTGGCGGTAGAGCACTTGGCCGCGCGCGACTTCGACTTCGAGCCGCTCGGACAAAGCATTGACCACGGAGACGCCGACGCCGTGCAATCCGCCCGAGGTCTGGTAGGCGCCCGAATCGAATTTTCCGCCGGCATGCAGCGTCGTCATGATGACTTCAAGCGCCGATTTGCCCGGAAATTTCGGATGCGGATCGATGGGAATGCCGCGCCCGTTGTCGGTGACCGCGAGATAGCCCTCGGCATCGAAAACGACATCGATGAAGGTCGCGTGGCCCGCGACCGCCTCGTCCATCGCATTGTCGAGCACTTCGGCGAAGAGATGATGCAGCGCCGCTTCGTCGGTGCCGCCGATATACATGCCAGGACGCCGCCGCACCGGCTCCAGCCCCTCCAGCACCTCGATCGAGGACGCGTTATAGCCGGCCTCGTCCGGCGTGCCCGTCGCCATCGGCTTTCCCGGGATCCCGGAGGTTGATGGCTTCGCCGCCGTCCCAGGGTTCAGCGGCTTCGCCGCCGTGCCTGAGTCAAGCGGCTTCGCCGTTCTGGCTTGCGCCGGGGGCTCCGGCAGCTTGCGCGCCTGGGTGCCGAAAAGATCGCGGTTCGTCGCCATTTATGCGGTCTCGCTCTGGAGTGGGCCCCGGCTCGAGGACAGACCCTTCCGCCGGAATCACTCGCGTTACATTCTATGCGCCATGCCTGCCGATGCGCCATGCCCGCGGAATGGGATCTGGCCCTGACCGCGGGAACTCGCCTCTCACGCCCCGATCAGCCGTCAGGTCAACCGGAATGAGAACATAACAAAAACATTACGAGCCTCTCCCATAACCGATCCGGGTGGTCCCTGGCTAGAGTCTCCGCGAAAAGTCCCCGGCTAAAAGAGCGGGACGGCCGCTTCGAGCCGGCTGGACCGTGCAACCCGCCCGAGCTCCAATAGGCGCCCGAATCGGAATTTTCCCAGGGAAAAAGGGTTTAACGATTAGTTGGAAGGCTTGCTTCATAACCGGCGTGGTAACAGCCCGCGCCCGTCCGGTCTCGCGAAAGCCGGACTGGCGCGCGGTCCGGACATGTTCGTCAACCCGGCGTTCTCCCAGAATCGGCCCTCATGATCGCGTTCCCATTCATCCTGAACAGCCTTCTCAATTTCGCCATCGGCCTTCTCGTGGCGCGTTATTTGGGGCCGGGGGAATATGGGCAGTATGCGCTGGCGCTCTCGATTGCGGTTGTCATGCAAACCTTCGCCTTCGATTGGCTGCGGCTCTGCGCCACCCGGTTCTATTCCGAGCATGACCGGCGAGACCGGCCGGAAATCCGCGCGACGTTGAACGCGGTCTTCTCGGCGCTCACCGGTGTTTTCGTTTGCGCCGCTATTGTCATCGCCCTGTCGGGACTCGATCTTCCCTTGTCGGGCGGCCTGATTGCCTTGGCCATCGTCTCCGCCATCGCCAACGGCTGGTTCGATTTTTCCGCGGCCTTGGCACGGGCGCGCTTCAACAATCGCGCCTATGGCACGCTGGTCGTCGTCAAAATAGTTCTCTCGATTAGCTTGAGCGTGGGTGGAGCCTGGTATTTCGGCTCCGCGAAAATCGCGCTCGCCGGGCTTGTCCTCAGCGTCGCGGGATCGCTCGCCGCGACGCATCGCGTTCTGCGCGACCAAGACGCGACAATGCGCCGCGCGGACCGGAAACTGGCGTTGCGCTACGCGCTCTACGCATTGCCGATCGTGGTGGCTAACGTCCTGTATCAGGCGGTGCCTGCCGCCGACCGTGCTTGGATATCGGAGGTGCATGGCTTCGCGCAGGCGGGCCAACTCGCGCTCGCCTTCGAAATCGGGATCCGCATCATCGGCGCGATTGGCTCGGCCCTCGATGTGCTCTTATTTCAAGTCGCCGTTCTCGCCGAAAAGACGCTGGGCGAGGAAGCGGCCCGGCGGCAGGTCGCGCGCAACATGGGAGTCCAGTTAGCTATCCTCGTGCCTGCGGTGGCCGGATGCTGGATCGTCTTGCCGAGTTTCGAGCACGTGCTGGTTCCAGAGAGCTTTCGTGGACCCTTCGCCCACTACTTTACCCTGCTGCTCCCCGCGATCCAGTGTTTCGCCGTGTCGAATTATTGCCTCGGGCCGGCGTTCCAGATCGCCCATCGTACCATGCCGTTGATCGCGGGCGGCCTGGCCGCTGTCGCGGCCAATGGCCTCGCCGTGCTGTTGCTGCCCGCCACGGCGGATGCCTCTGGTATCGCGATGGCCCAGTCTATTTCCTCGACCGCCGGGCTCGCCGTCACGATTGGCTTTCTTTTCACGCTGGAGCCAATGTGGCCCAGCGCGCGCGACATCGCGGGCACGCTGACCGGTACGGGCGCGATGCTGCTGGCGGCCATGCCGCTGCGTGCCATGGAACCCGGTTGGATCCCGCTTTTGGCGCAAGCAACCCTCGGCGCTTTTGTTTATGCGCTCGCTGTTCTCGTCTTTGATGTCGCGCAGGTGCGGACCATGCTGTTGACCATGGTGGCGCCCGGCCGGACGGACCTATTCTCCTGGAAGCCGCGCTAGATTTCTTGCCACGGCGTTGGAACACATCCTCGTTTTCACGACAGGTTCTGAAACTTACGGCCCCAGCACCGGCTGGCGCGCGCCTGCGGCTTGGCCGGCGATGCGACGGCTCAAGACCCGCATGGGGTGGATGCGCCCGAGAACCAGGTCGGCAATCGCGAGAAGGTTGCCCTTGAGACGCCCACGCCGGTCGATATACGGCTCGGGCCAGAGCGAACGAAGGCTGTTGGCGATCACGTTCTTCGTGGCCATGGTAACGGCCTTGCGGCGGTCCATCGTGCCTTTGGCGGCGAGATAAAGCGGGTTGGCGATCTGCGAATAGCCGAGACGGAGGCCCGGAGTCCGGCCCGTCTTCACGCCGAGATGCACGCCCACGCAAAGCCCTGTTTCAACGACCCGGCCGGCCGCGGCGAAACGGGACGAAAAATCCAGATCCTCCAACCAGCCGTAGAGCGGCAGATTTTCGTCGAAGCGCGCATCGGGCAGGGCGCCGACACGGACGATCATATTGCATCCATAGGCACCGGTCTGATCGACGATCCGATCTTCCAAAAGACGCGACCGCGCCTCGTGGCTGGCGATGAGCGCATCCGCTTGCGCCAAGGAAATCCCCGCGGATCGAATTTCATCGGCCAGAAGATGGCCGGAAGCCGCCACGACCTCGGGATGGGCGATCATCAAACGCTCCGCCCCGGCGATAAAATCCGAGGCGGGGATGAAATCGTCGTCGAGGAAAATGACGGCGCCGGCGGTGCCCGCCAGCAGATCGAGCCCGCAATTGCGTTGCTTCGCCGATCCCTTGGCGCTTACGACGAATTGAACGCCCTCGAAACCGTCCCGCGGGTCGAAATCAGACTCCGATGCGCCGACGACGATGATCCGGTCGGGCGATCGGGTCTGGCGCGCGAGGCGCGTAAGCGTTTGACCTAAAACGTCTGGGCGTCCGGTCGTGGCGATTACGACGGTGATTTCCATGCAAACGCTCCTGCGCGTGGGGGCGGGCGATAAGCTCTTGAGTTTGTAGGCGATCTTATAAGAAAGGCGCCATACCGAAATGAGAATGATTTATTAGGATTAACAACCGGTGATGGTGTCACTCGTCGCCGCTGCGGCATCGCCGAGCACGAACAATAGACCTTAACTATATGCGAACGATATTATTGGTCGTTTCGGTGGCACGTGGTAGCCGTACTTTGCGGAATTATTAATAAACTGATTGGGTTGTTCGATTTTCAAACGCGAACAAACGTAAATCCCAATCGATCAAAGCCGTGGATACCTTTGGGAAAGTCCTGAGCCGTCATGATGAGCTTGGCCCCGGATTTGATTTTCTAAGGATTACGCTGGCGATTTCGGTGGTCACGTTTCATGCGTTGCAATACACGGGGATCCGTGGTTGCTGACGACGCCCGCGTGGATGGTCGAACATTCCATCGTTCCCATGTTCTTCGCGCTGAGCGGCTTTCTCGTCACGGCAAGCGGTCTGCGTTTGTCGTTACGCAATTTCTTGTTGAACCGGGGCTTGCGTATCGTCCCCGCCTTGGCGGTCGAGATCTTCGTGTCCGCGCTGGTGATTGGTCCGGCCGTCACCACATTGAACCTCAAAGACTATTTCACAAATACGGAGTTCTGGACGTATTTTCTGAACATCTTCGGTTATATCCATTTCAACCTGCCCGGAGTCTTTCAAGACCATGTTCTCACGTTTGTGAATGGCGCTCTGTGGACCGTGCCCTATGAGATCCTTTGCTATGTCATCACATCGTTTTTGATTTATTTTAAGATGATCAACGACCCCAAGAAGGTTCTGGTTTTGACGCTAGGCTTTCTCGCTATCGGGGTTTTCTTTCAATTCTCCGGTCTTTTACCGCACCTGAGTTTGTTTGCGGCCAAAGTGGTCAAGTTTGTTTTTATCAAACGGGAATTGCAGCTTCTGACCGCTTTCCTGTTTGGAATGCTGGCCTATCAATTGCGGAGATATATCCCTCATAGCGCGGCGATTGCCCTCGGAGCGGTCGCCATATGCGTGGCGACGGCTTTTGTTTTCGACGCATCGGAGACGCTGAAGCCAACGACCCGGATCGTATTATTGCCAGCGCTCACCTACGTGACCGTCTATCCCGGTCTCACGGCCATCAAGTTGCCCGCCTTTCTGACCAAGGGCGATTATTCCTACGGGCTCTATCTCTATCATAATCCCTTGTTGCAGATCGTGATTGGCATCTTTCCGGGTATCTGCTTGATTAATTTCTATGGCGGTTTGTTTACCGTCGTTGTTACGATGCCGTTCGCCTTCATGCTGGCTGTCTTTTCCTGGCATTTCATCGAAAAGCCCATTCTCTCGCTGAGAAAGAAGTTTTCGTTTGCCGCTCGCATTCGCGAGATCGATGAAAAACCGCCATCTTGGCCGGAGGATTTGGGGCAAACGACGTTGCGCGAGGCCGCTTGAGCGCCGGAGCCCTGCTTCGGAACGAATTTCTGGTTCAGAAGATGTCCGGCGCGCCGCCTGGCCGTGGCCTCGGCCCGAAGGGATAACGGGCCGTTTGAGGGGCGGCATCCGGGCGCGCTCTTGGGGCCGGAGCCGGGGCAGGCCTTTCTCTCGAGAGCATGCGCGAAACCGAAACGGCCTGAACGCGCGCGGCCTCCATGCCCCATACCGCGCCGATCATCAAGAACACGAACCGCCAGTGATCGATGTCGATTTGGAACGCTTGAAGGAAGGCGCTGAGAAGAGCGGGAACCACGACTTGCGCTTGCCGCAGGTAGGGGGAGCGCCGGAAAGCCAGGCGCAGGCCGATCACGCTCGTGACCGCGACCATGAGGAAGAATGTCAGCCCGCCGACCCAGCCCGCCGATGAAAAAGCGCCGATGTAGGAGTTGTGTGGATCGAGATCGAAATAGACCATGAAGCGATGCGGGCCAAAACCCAAGGGGCGCTCGATCAGCATCGGAATGGACCGCTTTTGATTGCCGAAACGGCCGGTTTCGCCGCCATCGTAGTCTTGCTCGAGCTTTGCCCGATCCGATACGGAATCGCGCAGATCGGAGTTCGAGGCGATGTAAACCCCGGCCCCGGCCACAAGGATCACAATGCCGAAAATACTCATCGCGATCTTCCGGCGCATCGCCCGGTCGTCGGCGGTCACATAGGTCGCGACGATCAAGAAGACGGTCGAAAACGCCATGGCGCCCCACGCACCTCGCGAAAGCGGCAGAAAAATCCCCCCGAAAAGCGTTATCGCCAAGCCCGCGAGGTGGAACAAACGGGCGCGCGGCGATCCGATGATGAATCGTTGCATCAGATAGAGCGCGCCTAAAACGCAATAGGAGCCGAGGACGTTTGGATCCTTGAACGGGCCGGACACACGGCCGACGTCGCGCTCGCTCACCGTGAAGCCCTGGACGTGAAGATAAGCCATGATGGCCCACACGGCGGCGACAACGGAGCTAAAGGCAAAGGCCCGGAGGCCGAGGGTCAATCGCGCGGGCGTATGGCGGGTGAAAATCATCGCGAAGAGCACGGCGCTGCTGAAGAGATAAATCGTCTCCAACGTGTAGAGAGCCGGAGTCCCCGTGTTGTCGTTGTCGAGGCCCATCGGCCGGTGTTCGAAATAAGGGACGAGGGATGCGGTCTCCGCGATCAAGAAGGCCGCGATGATGAAGAACAGAGTGAGCGTCACGCGCGTTATGACGAAATGGCCGAACACCGCGACCGGAAGAAGGATGAAGAACAGAATTTCATAGGGCGACGGCTCGACGAAGGACACGCTGCCGACGCTGAGCATGAGCGTCAGAACGAAACGTAGCAGCGTCTCTTTTTTTAGGATCCACCGCCGGTCCGTTTCCGTCGCGAACGCCACGTTCTCCTCCATTTTCATGCCGGATATCGAGGCTGGCATAGACCGGGTCCGGGGGACTGAAGCGCGAAATTTAAGCGAAGACGGTTAATAAAGCCGTTCATTGCGGCGGCGATGGCCGGGCCCTGCTTACCGGACCTTAAGCGCGCCTTGTTATCGTTGTCCGGGAAACGTCCGCGCGACAAAGGTGCTGCTAGTGAAGAACGACGCTCTAACCATCGTGATTTGCTTCGACCATGCCTCGATCACGGGCGGCCAAGCCAAAGTGGCTTTCGATAGCGCGGTTGGATTGAAGCAAGCCGGACACCGGCCCATCGTTTTCGCCGCCGCCGGCCCGGTCTCCCCGCAGCTTGCCGACGCCGGGATCGAGACGGTTTGCTTGGGGCAGGACGATCTCGTGGGCAACCCCTCGAAGGTTGCCGCCGCCATCCAAGGGATTTGGAACGTGCCGGCCGCCAAGGCGCTCGACAGTCTCTTGAAGACGCTGCCGCGGGGCCGCACGATCGTTCATGTGCATGGCTGGGCGAAGGCGCTCTCGCCCTCGATCGCCGGACCCATCGCGCGCTCGGGGTTGCCCGCGATTTATACGATCCACGAATATTTCCAATTCTGTCCGAATGGCGGGTTCTATGATTATCAGGCGCGGCATATCTGCACCCTGACGCCGCTCTCGCTCGCCTGTTGGATGACGAATTGCGACTCCCGCAATTATGTCCGCAAGGTTTGGCGCAATCTGCGTTTGCTGGCCGCCAAGCATATCGCCCATCTGCCCGATATTTTCTCCGATTACATCGCGATCTCCGGCTTCCAAAGCGAGATCGTGACGCCGCTGGTCCCCAAGCACGTCCGGTTGCATCGGGTGTCCAATCCGGTCTCCGTGCCCGATCTCGGGCCGAAGCCCGATCCGCTGTCCGGCGAGGTGGTTTTCGTGGGCCGCTTGTCGCCTGAAAAAGGCGTTCTCATTTTTGCCGAGGCGGCGCGCCGGATAGGGACGATCCCGGTCTTCATTGGCGACGGTCCCCAAGCGGGCGAGCTCGCGGCCCGCTATCCCGAAGCCAAACTGCTGGGCTGGCGCAATCCCCGTGAGGTTCAAGCGGCGATGCGCGGCGCCCGCGCGCTCGTCTTCCCCTCGATCTGGTACGAGGGACAGCCGCTCACCGTCCTCGAAGCGAAGGGCCTGGGCGTGCCGGTGATCGTCTCGGATGCCTGCGCCGGACGCGAGGAAGTCGAGGACGGCGTCTCCGGCCTCTGGTTCCGGAGCGGCGATGCGGAAGACCTCGCGCGGGCCTTGACCGCAATCCGCGACGACGCGGTCGCCGCGTCGATGTCGCGCGCGGCCTACGATGCTTATTGGGCCGATCCGCCCACGCTCGAGACGCATGTGCGGCGCCTCACGGCGGTCTATCGCGACATGATCGCCCGTCAGGCCCTGGCAAACCTAGGGCATGCCGGCAATCCCGGCGTTGCCGCGCCGTTGGTCGGTTGATTGCAATTCGGTTGTCCGCGATGATTTGACGGAAACAATCTCAGACAGGCTTCGCCGCCGCCGGGGGCATCCGCAGGAGATCGACGATCCGTGCGAGCGCCATCAAGCAAAAGCATCCGCCCCCGGCGATGGCGATGGCCGCGGAGATATAGATGTTTTGGAACGGGACGGCGAAGGCTGCCGTCGAAATGGCGCATCCGGCGATCGAAAAGATGACGGATCCCCATAACATTTCGAAGGGAAGCGCGAGCACGATCACGAGACCGTAACCCGTCGCCAGCAGCGCGCCGGCCGCCGCGCCCGCCATGATCGATGTATTCGAGGGACCAAAGGCCCAGGCGGACGCGAGAGCGAGGACGTTGACCAACTCGCAATCCATGGCCGCAAGCAGGAAAATCGAAAGGAGATGGCGCCGCAGCTGCGAGGCCGTGGGGAGCATGTTTTGACTCAAGGCGCGCGTGAGCGCGGCCACGACGACAAAGGGGGCCGCTTCCAAGAAACCATGCTGCAAGCCGGGCGCGATCAGCCAGGCGCTAACCGGCCGGAGGATGGCGAATGTGCCGGCCGCCATCATGAAGGATGCGCTCGTCAGCAAGGCGTAGTACCGGCCCAATTGGCCGCGCATGGCCGGTCCCGCGCCCTCGCGGTCATACAGCGCGACGACTTCGGGAAATTGAATGGCGTAGAGCGCGGCGAAAATCAGCACGAAGGGACGTTGCAGAAGATCGAGGGCGAGCAAGGCGCCGGCGGCCTGCTGAGGACCGAGCAAGACGGTCAAGATGGATTTGAGCCCCAGCGGCGCGAGCATGTTGATCGTCGCGGAACTTGCCGTGACGCCTCCGTAGACGAGATGCTCGCGGGCGGCCTGCGTGCTCCATCGTCCCCCGGCGGAAACATGCCGCTTGGAAAGAGCGGCCGCCACGAGGGCATAGACGAGATAACCGGCGACGAGGCCGAGGGCCGCCCCCTCGAAACGCCGGTCGATCGCCAATCCCGTCAGAGTCGCCGCCGCGAGGATCGTCGCGCGGAGCGCTTGCAGTCGGGAAAGTAATTGAAATTGTTGGCGAAAACGTATCATCGTGAGATGAATGTCGCTCGCGGCGAGAAAGATCGCGGCAATGCCGCCGGTCAGGGCCGTGACCAGCGGAATGCCAAAGGCCGGCAAAGCCATGGCCATGCCGAGACACAAAACCGCGCAAAAGCCGAATTCCACCGTGAGCACATGGCGTTGCATGGCTTCGCTCTGCTCGGTCTGGCCGGGATAGAAACGCTGGGCCGCCGAACGGATCCATTCGAAACAGAACGTGGCCGCGAATTGGCTCAGCGAAATAAAGAAGGAATAGGCGGTGTAATCCGCCGTCTCGAGAAGATGCGAGACGGCCAGAAGTAGCCCAAACGCAATAATCGCTTGGTAAAAATGCGCTCCAATCGCGATAAGCTTGGCCATCTGCCGCTCTTGCTTGGGTTGCCGTGACGATATTGCTGGGGGTAAGGCGAAGTATTTAATTTATGTTATAATAATTTAGAGTAATTTATTATTACTTAAAAATGCTGGGGAGGCCCCGCGTGCCGGCGAATGTGCTTGATGAAGGGATAATGGCGCCCGCCGGCCATGATTTGCCGTTTGAGGTGTGCCCCGCGGCGTCCGGGCTCGCGCCTCCGGCCGGGCGGGCCGCTCGCCGCGCAATGCAGCAAAAATAGCCTCGCATTGCTTATTAATTAGCCATTATGCATAAAAAATAATCAATAAAAAAAGGGGCAAGCCGAGCAGCTCGCCCCTTCTTTTCATGCTTTCCGGCTAGTCCGGCGGTAAATTTACGAGGAGTAGTAGAGATCGAATTCGACGGGATGCGGCGTCATGTCGACACGGATCACGTCCTTGAATTTCAGCTCGATATAGCTCTCGATGAAATCGGGCGTGAACACACCGCCCGCGGTGAGGAAGGCGTTGTCCTGTTCCAGTGACGTCAGCGCTTCGCGGAGCGAACCGCAAACCGTTGGAATTGCCGCGAGTTCCGCCGGGGGCAGATCGTAGAGATCCTTATCGGTGGGCAGGCCGGGATCGATCTTGTTGATGATCCCATCGAGGCCCGCCATGAGCATGCCGGTGAAGGCGAGATAGGGATTCGCGGTCGGATCGGGGAAGCGGACCTCGACACGCTTGGCCTTCGGGTTCGACGTGTAAGGAATCCGGCACGAGGCCGAACGGTTGCGCGCGGAATAGGCGAGCAGCACCGGCGCTTCATAGCCCGGCACCAGGCGCTTATACGAATTCGTCGACGGATTTGTCAGGGCGTTCAACGCCTTGGCATGCTTGATGATGCCGCCGATATACCACAGGCATTCCTGGCTGAGATCGGCATATTTGTCGCCGGCGAAGAGCGGCTTGCCGTCCTTCCAGATCGACTGATGGACATGCATGCCCGAGCCGTTATCCCCGAAGATGGGCTTGGGCATGAAGGTCGCCGTCTTGCCATAGCTCTGGGCGACCTGATGGATGGCATATTTGTAGATCTGGAGGTGATCGGCGATCTGCGTCAGCGGGCCGAACTTGAGACCCAGCTCGTGCTGGGCGGAGGCGACCTCGTGATGGTGCTTTTCGACCTGGCAGCCCATGGCCTGCATGGCGGCGAGCATTTCGCCGCGCATGTCCTGCGCCGAATCCTGCGGCGGAACCGGGAAGTAACCGCCCTTGGCGCGGATGCGGTGACCGAGGTTGCCGCCTTCGTAAGGGGTGTTGGAATTGGTGGGAAATTCGATGGAGTCGAGCGAGAAGCCGGTATTGTAGGGGTCGGTGCTGAAACGCACGTCGTCGAACACGAAGAACTCGGCTTCGGGGCCGAAATAAACGGCGTCGCCGATCTTGGCGGCGGCGGCGAAGGCTTCGCCTCTCTTGGCGATGCCGCGCGGGCAGCGGGAATAGGGCTCGCCGGTCGTCGGCTCGAGCACGTCGCAAATGATCGAGAGGGTCGGAGCGGCGAAAAACGGGTCGAGCGTGGCCGTCGTGGGGTCCGGCATCAGCGCCATGTCGGACTCGTTGATCGCCTTCCAGCCCGCGATCGACGATCCGTCGAACATGGTTCCCTCGGAGAACAAATCTTCGTCGACGATGGTCTGATCGAAGGTGACATGCTGCCACTTTCCGCGCGGATCGGTGAAGCGCAAATCCACGTATTTGATGTCGTTGTCTCTAATCGCCTTCAGCACGTCAGCTGCGGTTTTCATGTCGAACATTCTCCATTGGGACGTTCCGAAGCTGATAAGGCGGAAACCACGATTTGCAAAGCTGGCCGAGCGGCTTTTTGGATAAAGCCGGCGCTTGGGCGTTGAACGCCCGGCACAATGCCGCGCCTTCGCGGAACATTCAGCCGGAATAATAGCTGGAGAGGCATCGATTGCCGGAAAAACGCGCAACGAAATCGAACGCGCGACACCCAGCTATAAAAACTCGAGTGCCTTTTTGCCTCAATCTAGCTTAATATTATCCCAGCGATAGGCGGTTATCACAAATATAAATTTTAATAATGCGGTCTGACGAAGCATGTTTGGTGCCAAAGCTGGTAAACGAAGTAATATTCATTCGAAAATTTCAACATCGGCATGACCGGTGCGCGGGATAACTCTGCGCCATGCGTCATTGGAAGGCATCCGCGCGGCGATGTTTAGTGCCGGAGCGGCGCGCGGCTCGTCTCGGGGGCGGGTGCATTTTTGCTGTTGCCATTGGCATATATCGTGCTAGCACGGGCTTAGCCTTCGGGGGCGCAATCCCCTCCGGTCGATCCCTAGATTTCTCATCTTTAACGAACGAGAGACTCTGAATGACGAAATATAAGCTCGAGTACATTTGGCTCGACGGGTACACTCCGGTACCAAATCTCCGTGGAAAGACGCAGATCAAGGAATACAGCAGCTTTCCGGCTCTGGAGCAGCTTCCGCTTTGGGGCTTCGATGGCAGCTCGACCCGGCAAGCCGAAGGCAGGAATTCGGACTGCGTTCTCAAGCCCGTGGCCGTTTATCCCGACAGCGAACGCAAGAACGGCGCCGTCGTCTTGTGCGAAGTCATGATGCCGGACGGCGTGACGCCGCATCCGTCGAACAGGCGGGCGACCATTCTCGACGATCCCGGCGCTTGGTTCGGATTCGAGCAGGAATATTTCTTCTATAAGGATGGACGTCCGCTCGGCTTCCCCGCCACCGGCTTTCCCGCCCCGCAGGGCCCGTATTACACCGGCGTCGGCTATTCCAATGTCGGCGATGTCGCGCGCAAGATCGTCGAGGAACATCTCGATATTTGTCTCAACGCGGGCATCAATCACGAAGGCATCAATGCCGAAGTGGCGAAGGGCCAGTGGGAATTCCAAATCTTCGGCAAGGGCTCGAAAAAAGCCGCCGACGAAATGTGGGTTGCCCGGTATTTCTTGCAGCGGCTCACCGAAAAATACGGCATCGACATCGAGTATCACTGCAAGCCGCTCGGCGACACCGACTGGAACGGCTCCGGCATGCACGCCAATTTCTCCACAACTTACCTGCGGGAAACCGGCGGCAAGGACTATTTCGAAAGACTGATGGCTGCTTTCGAAGGCGCGAAGGAAGAGCATATCGCCGTCTATGGTCCCGACAATCATTTGCGCTTGACGGGTCTTCACGAAACGCAGTCGATCCACACCTTCAGTTACGGTGTCGCCGATCGCGGGGCCTCGATCCGCGTGCCGCATAGCTTCGTCAACAACGGCTATAAAGGCTATCTCGAAGACCGCCGTCCGAACTCGCAAGGGGACCCCTACCAGATCGCGTCCGTCATTTTGAAGACGATCGCTACGGTGTCGAGGGGTTAACTCGACCGCGCCGCTTGCGGCGTTTCTTAACTTCTCCTCTCCCTTCGCAGGGAGGGGAGAAGTGCCTTTGCAGGGAGAAGAGTCCCGGGCTTTTCCAAGACGATACGGGAAAACCGCCCAAACCTCTGGTCGATAGAATACAAGCCTCTGGTCGATAGAATATTGGAGGGCTCCCCGGTCATTTGGCCGGGGGAGCGCATGGTTTGGCGAATAAGGCCGGCTTAGATCGCGTCGGAACCGGTCTCGCCCGTTCTGATGCGGACGGCGCTTTCGATCGCCGACACAAAAATCTTGCCGTCTCCGATGCGGCCGGTCTGCGCGGCCTTTCGAATGGCGTTCACGGCGCCTTCGATGGCGGAGTCGTTCAGCACCACCTCGATTTTCACCTTGGGCAGAAAATCCACGACATATTCGGCGCCCCGGTAGAGCTCCGTATGGCCCTTTTGGCGGCCGAAGCCTTTCGCCTCGATCACGGTGATGCCGGCGACGCCGGCCTCGTGGAGCGCTTCCTTCACCTCGTCGAGCTTGAAGGGCTTGATGATGGCTTCGATCTTTTTCATCGCCGCGGTCCGATCACGATACAAATTCTCCTGGTATCAAAGTTATAGACAGGTCCTAGAGGCAAAGCACTACCCATGCCAGCGTATCTTTAGGTGCGGTGCCTCTAGGCCTCACGCCGCGAGGGAAGAGATGTCCTCACGCCGCGAGGGAACAGATGGCCTCACGCCGCGAGGGGAAATATGCCGCTCACGCGGAACCCGTCTCGATGGGAAGATCCGTGCGCGCGCCCCATTCCGACCAAGAGCCATCGTAGAGGCCGATTCCGGTTTTTCCCAAGGTTTCCAGGGCCAGGATCAAGACAGCCGCCGAGACGCCGGAGCCGCAGCTCGCGATGATAGGCCGATCGAGGTCGAGACCTGCCGTTGCAAAGGCGGCGGCGAGCGCCTCTTTCGATTTCAGCTTGCCGTTTTCGCCGACGATGTCCCGCCAGGGCAGGTTGCGGGACGAGGGGATATGGCCCGCGCGCAGGCCCGGCCGGGGCTCCGGTACCGTACCCGCGAACCGCGCCGCGGCGCGGGCATCGATAATCTGGGCCGAGCCGGATTGAACCGCCGCCAAGACCGTTTCCGCCGTCGCCACGGTCGAAGCGTCGAAATGGGCCTGGAAGGTTTTTGGCGCGCGAGACGATGGCCCCCCTTCGGTGGGATAGCCACCCGCGATCCAGGCTTTCAGACCGCCTTCGAGCAGACGGACGTCCTTGGCGCCATAATGCCGCAACATCCAATAGGCCCGCGCCCCGCCGATGAGGTCGCTATCGTCGTAAACCACGAGTGTCGCGCCGTCGCTGAGACCAAGCGCGCCAACGGCCTCCGAAAACGCGGCTTCCGAGGGCAACATATGCGGCAGGCTGGTGGAATGATCGGCGATTTCATCGACATCGAAGCGCACCGCGCCGGGAATATGGCGGGCGAGAAATTCCGCATTGGCGTCACGGCCCTCGGCGGGCAGAAAGAAACTGGCCTCGACCGCGATGACATTCTCGTCCGCGAGATGTTGCGATAGCCAGGCGCCCGTGACGAACGGATTTAGGGTGCTCATGCGGGTCTCCCGTGGGGGTGGTTGGTCAATCATGCCGGCGCTGTCATGCCCGGCGTGGATGGCCGGGACAAGCCCGGCCTTGACCGCGGAGGTTGGCTCTCCTCAGACATATCCCGGATCGATCGTCACGGGATGGCCGAGCCAACCGGGGACCGGGAGATTTTTTTCTTTCAAGAAGGCCGGGTTGAACAGTTTCGATTGATAGCGCGTGCCGCTGTCGCACAGGATCGTCACGATCGTGTGGCCGGGGCCGAGTTCGCGCGCGAGACGGATCGCGCCGGCGATATTGATGCCGGACGACCCCCCCAGCAAAATACCTTCGTGCTCCGCGAGATCGAAGACGATGGGCAAGGCTTCCTCGTCGGTGACCTGGAAGGCCAGGTCGATGGGGGCGCCCACGAGGTTTTCGGTGATGCGGCCCTGGCCGATCCCCTCCGTGATCGACGTGCCCTTGCTATGCAACACGCCGCGCGTGTAAAAATCATAGAGCGCGGCGCCCATGGGATCGGTGATCGCGATTTTGATTCCCGGATTGGCGGCCTTCAGCGCGAGACCGACACCGGCCAAGGTGCCGCCGGTGCCGACAGCGCAGGTGAAGCCATCGACCTTGCCCTTGGTGTCGCGAAAGATCTCCGGCCCCGTCGTCAACCGGTGGCCCTCGCGATTGGCGAGATTGTCGAATTGGTTGGCCCAGATCGCGCCCTGGGGCAATTCGGCGGCGAGCCGCTCCGCCAGCCGGCCGGAGAGACGGACGTAATTGTTCGGGTCGGAATAGGGAACGGCTGGCACTTCGATGAGTTGGGCGCCTTGCAGGCGCAGCATGTCCTTCTTTTCCTGGCTTTGCGTTTCCGGGATCACGATCACCGTCTTGAAGCCCAAGGCATTGGCGACGAGGGCCAGGCCGATGCCGGTATTGCCCGCCGTGCCCTCGACAATCGTGCCGCCCGGCTTGAGGGTCCCGCGCGCGATCGCATCTTGGATGATCGCGAGGCCGGCGCGGTCCTTGACGGACCCGCCGGGATTCATGAACTCGGCTTTGCCGAGAATCGTGCAGCCCGTCGCCTTCGAGGCAGCTTGGAGTTTGATAAGCGGTGTATTGCCGATAGCATCGACGACGGAGTTTACAGGATCCATGGTGCTTTCGCGAGGATTGGGAGCCGCGGGGGCGGCGGGATGCCGCTCGAGTTTACATATACTGGTTTGCGAGGAACAGGTTTCTGTTTCCGCCCTTGAATAGAAGGAAATTTTCTCCGAAATGTTTCGCGCTCAGCAACAAGACGGCATGGTCTGGATTACCGGGGCCAGCGACGGCATCGGCCGCGCCGTGGCCTTGGCCCTGGCGGCCAAGGGTTATCGCATCGCGGCAACCGCGCGCCGTCAAGAGGCGTTGAACCAACTTGCCGCCGAAGCGCCCGGCCAGATTTTCGCGTTTCCAGGCGATGTTACGGACCGTGAGGGCATGGCCGGAATCGTCGCCGCTATCGAGGCCGCGCATGGCCCCATTGCGCTGGCTCTGCTCAATGCCGGTGTCTACGATCAAGGCGAGCGCGGCGGGTTCGAGGCGCAAGCGGCCTGGCGCACCATCGAGACCAATCTCGGTGGAGTGATCTTTTGCCTCGATCCGCTTCTGGCCGCCATGCGCGAGCGGGGCAGGGGGCAGATCGCCATGGTGGCCTCGCTGGCGGGCTATCGCGGCATCCCCGGCTCGCTGGTCTATGGCGCGTCGAAATCGGCGGTCATTCATCTCGCCGAGGGCGTGAAGCTGACTTACGAGCCGGAAGGCCTGACCATCCAGGTAATCAATCCCGGCTTCGTGCGCACGGCGATGACATCGGCCAATAACTACGCCATGCCCTTCATGCTGGAGGTGGACGACGCGGCCCGGCGGATCGTCGAAGGCTTGGCCCACGGCGGCTTCGAGATCACGTTTCCAAAGCGTCTGGCCTATGTGTTGAAAGCCGCATCTCTTCTGCCCAACGCACTGTTTTTCCCGCTGATGGCGCGCGCGGCGCGGCGGACCAAGCCGAAGAGGTAAAAGCGCGGCAAGCAGGCGGCCGCGCAATTACTCTCACCTTTGGCCGGGGGTGCCGGGACAAGCCTATTCTTCGCGTTGCGCCGGCGCGCCCGTCATGCTCATAAAGCCCTGGTGCAAAGGCGGCTTGGTCGATGTTTCAAAAGATTCTGATTGCCAACCGGGGCGAGATCGCCTGCCGGATCATCAAGACCGCGCGGCGGATGGGGATTGCGACCGTCGCGGTCTATTCCGAGGCGGATCGCGATGCGCTTCATGTGGCGATGGCGGACGAGGCGGTCTGCATCGGGCCGCCGCCCGCGGCCCAATCCTATCTCGATATCGGCCGCATCGTGAAAGCCTGTCTCGACACCGGCGCGCAGGCGGTACATCCCGGCTACGGCTTTCTCTCCGAGCGGGCGGCTTTCGCCACGGCGCTGGAGGCGGCGGGGATCGTCTTTATCGGCCCCAATCCCAAAGCCATCGAGGCGATGGGCGACAAGATCGAATCGAAAAAGCTCGCCAACGCGGCGGGCGTCTCGACCGTGCCGGGCCATCTCGGCGTGATCGAGGATGCCGCCGAGGCCATGCGGATCGCGGACGAGATCGGCTATCCCGTCATGATCAAGGCGTCGGCGGGCGGCGGCGGCAAGGGCATGCGCATCGCGCATTTCCGGGACGAGGTCGCGGAAGGGTTTTTGCGCGCTCGCTCGGAAGCAAAAAGTTCGTTTGGCGACGACCGCGTGTTCATCGAGAAATTCATCACCGAGCCCCGTCATATCGAGATCCAGCTGCTCGGCGACAAATATGGCCGCGTGATCTACCTGCACGAGCGGGAATGCTCGATCCAACGCCGCAATCAAAAGGTTGTCGAGGAGGCGCCGTCGCCCTTGCTCGACGCCGAAACCCGCAAGAGCATGGGCGAGCAGGCCGTCGCTCTCGCCAAGGCGGTCGGCTACGATTCCGCCGGCACGGTGGAATTCGTCGCCGGACAGGACAAGAGCTTCTACTTTCTGGAGATGAACACCAGGCTGCAAGTCGAGCATCCCGTGACCGAACTGATCACCGGCATCGATCTAGTCGAGCAGATGATCCTGGTGGCCGCGGGCGAGCCGCTCGATATTCGCCAAAAAGACGTCGAGCTGAAGGGCTGGGCGATCGAGAGCCGCATTTATGCCGAGGATCCCTCGCGCGAGTTCCTGCCCTCGACGGGCCGGATCACCACTTATCGTCCGCCGGCCGAAGGCTGGAACAATGGCGTTACCGTGCGGGTCGACACCGGGATCGTCGAGGGCGGCGAGATTTCCATCCATTACGATCCGATGATCGCCAAGCTCGTCACCCATGCGCCGGACCGGGCCAGCGCGATCGCGGCGCAAGCCGAGGCGCTCGACCGTTTCGTCATCGAGGGCATCAGGCATAACATACCGTTTCTCTCCTCGTTGATGCATTCGCCGCGCTGGCGCGAGGGGCGGCTCTCCACGCGCTTCATCGCCGACGAATACGGCGTCGCCTTTTCGAGCCCCGAACCGAAAGGCGCCTTGGCGCGCAGCTTCGCGGCGGTGGCTTTGTCGATCGATCATACCCTGGGCCGCCGCCGCCGGGCTTTGTCCGGGCGCATCCGGCAGGACGGACCGGAGATTTACGAGCACGATCGCACCGTGCTTCTCGGCAAACTGCGCCTCGACGTTCAGCTTTCCTCCAACGACGGGACGCTGACGATTTTATTCCCTCATCATAAAGAGCCGATCCGCGCCGTCAGCGATTGGAAACCCTCGGATAAGGTCTGGACCGGCCGGATCGACGGGCTGCCTGTCGCGATGGGCGCGCGTGTTATTCTCAACGGCTATGTGTTGACCCATGCGGGCCATGCCGCGAGCGTCCGCGTCCTGTCGAAACGGCACGCCGATCTCGCCGGCTTGATGCGGGAGCGCGTGGAGGCCGATACGTCCAAGGCGCTGCTGTGCCCGATGCCCGGCCTCGTCAAGGTGATCAATGTCAGCGTGGGCCAGGCCGTCAAAGCCGGCGAGCCGTTGTGTCTTGTCGAAGCGATGAAGATGGAAAACGTGTTGAAGGCCGAGCGCGACGTGACGGTCAAGACGATCGAAGCCAAGCCGGGTGAATCGCTCGCCGTCGACGCCGTGATCATGACCTTCGATTGAAACCAAGCTTTGGTCTGGAACATGCCGGTCTATTTCGCTTATGGCTCGAACATGGATGAGGCGGTGCTACGCACGCGTTGCCCCGGTGCCCGCATGCGTGGACTCGGCCGGCTGGCGAGGCACCGTTTCGTGCTGATGCCGAACGGCTATGCCTCGGTGCGGCGCGGCGAGGGCTGCGATGTCCACGGCGTTCTGTTCGATCTCGCTTTGTCCGATGTCCGCCCGCTCGACCGTTACGAGGATATTGCCAGCGGCCTTTACCTCAAGGCGTTTCAGCCGGTGGTGCGCCATGGCGGGATGGCGATCCAGGCGATGATTTATATCGGCAACGAAAAAAGCGGGGGCGCCGCGCCGCCGGATTATATGGAAGGCGTCATCGCGCAGGCACGGAAAGCGGGCTTGCCCGCGGCCTATGTCGCAACGCTGGAAAAGCTAGCGCACCGGCCTGCCGAGGCTGGCGCCCGGCGTCCCAATCCCTAAGGACTCAAATCCATGTCTCTTACGATCAAATCCGGCCTCGTCCACGCTCCCGGCGATTTGCGGAAGGCCATCGCGGCGTGGCGGGCCAAGGGCGAGCGGATCGCGTTGGTTCCGACCATGGGCGCGCTTCATGCCGGCCATATGGCGCTGGTTTCGGAGGCGAGGCGCCAGGCGGACCGGGTGGCGGTGTCGATTTTCGTCAATCCCGCGCAATTTGCTCCCACCGAGGATTTTTCGTCCTATCCCCGCACCTTGGACGACGACCGGCGCCGTGTCGACGAGGCCGGCGGCGATCTCGTCTACGCGCCGGAGGCTTCCGCGATCTATCCCGAAGGCTTCGCGACGAGCGTGAATGTCGCGGGCCCGGCCGTGGCGGGTTTGGAGGACCGGTTCCGGCCCACCCATTTCGCCGGCGTGGCGACCATTGTCGCCAAGCTCTTGATCCAGGCGCTGCCGGATGTCGCTTTGTTCGGCGAGAAGGATTTCCAGCAGCTTTGCGTGATCAAACGCCTCGCGCGCGACCTCGACCTGCCCGTCGAGATCAAAGGGGTGGCGATCGTGCGGGACGCGGACGGTCTCGCGTTATCGTCCCGCAACGTCTATCTGAGCCCGGGCGAACGCGCCGCGGCTCCCGCGCTCCATGCCGCTTTACGGCAGGCGGCTTCGGCGATCCGGCGGGGCGGCGCGATCGAGCCAAGTCTCGACGCCGCCCGCGCGGCGGTCACCCGCGCTGGCTTCGTGATCGATTATATCGAGGCGCGGCACAGCGAGAGCTTGGCGCCATTGGCCGATGGCGCGACGGCTGGCCGGATCCTGGCCGCCGCCCGGCTCGGCCGCACGCGGCTGATCGACAATGTGGCGATCCAGGACGAAGGCTGAGGCATGGACCCGATCTTTGTCTCGCGCCGTCGAAATGTCGCAATCTTGCAACAGTTCTGATGCTGGGCCATAAAGCTATCCGGCGCGGCCTCGCGGCGCCTATTTCCAAGGGAATACGGGTTCATCCTCGACGATGTCAGCAGCGACAGCCGAATCGATCACACGGCCGCGGCGTCTGCTGACCCGCTTTGGGCCTTTTATCGTGGTGCTCGCGCTGGCGGTTGCGACCACGAGCTTCCTGATCTTTTCCGGCTACACGCCGCTGGCCCCCGCGGACAATGTCGTCCTTGGGCTGTTCATCGCGAATATTTCGACCATTTTGCTGCTCTTCGCCCTGGTGGTGGTGGAAGGCTGGGCGATTGTCGCGGCCTGGCGGGCGGGGGCGGCGGGCGCGCGGCTTCATATCCGGATCGTCGCGTTGTTTTCCGTCATCGCGGCGGCGCCGGTGATTTTAACCGCGCTGGTGGGGTCGGTGACGCTCGACCGCAGTCTCAACCCTGCCTTCATGCAGGACGTCCGGGGCTTCGTGCTCAATACGATCGAGGCGGCCCGGCTGTTCCGGGAGGGGCAATGCCGCTCGCTGCTGCAAGAGGCGCGGCTGACCGCGCTCGATCTCGACCGGGGCAAGGTGATGTTCACCGCCGACCGCTCGCTGTTCAAGGAATATTTCGCGTCGCGGGCAAAGTTTCTAGGCTTTAGCGCCGCCGCCTTGATGAAGCCGGACGGGACGATGATCGAGCGCGTCGACATGGGGCCGACGGGCGGCACGGGCACCACCGTCGTCAAGCCCGCCGATACGGATTTCGCGGACGCCAAAAAGAATGAGCCTCTGTGCCTCTTGCTCGACGAAGGCCGCACCTTCGTCGCGCTGCGCCCGCTCGCGTCGTTTCCCGACACCTATCTCTACGCCGCGCGTCCGGTCGATTCCTTCACCATCGAATTTCCGAAAGAGGCCAATCGCCTCGTCGTGCTCTACGACGCCTTCGACAGCCACCGGCGCAGCATTTCGATTGCCTTCGCCACCATGTATGTCTCGATTGCCCTGATCATGCTGCTGTCGGCGACCTGGCTCGGTCTCTCCTTCGCCAACCGGCTGGTCGAGCCGATCCGGCGGCTCATCAGGGCCACCGATCAGGTCGCCTCGGGCAATCTCTTCGTGCAGGTGGAAGTCGACCGGTCCGAGGGCGATCTGGCCCATCTCGGCGAGACCTTCAACAAAATGACCTCGGAGCTGCGGCTTCAGCAAAACCGTCTCGTCGCCGCCAGCACCCTGATCGACGAGCGCCGCATTTTTACCGAGGCGGTCTTGTCCGGCGTGCCGGTCGCCGTCGTGGGTGTCGGTCCCGCCGGCGAGATCACCACGCTCAATCCCTCCGCCGAACAACTCATTCCGCAGACGGGGCAGGGCGATATTACCGGCCAAAAGGTCGAGGACGTCATGCCCGAAGTGGCGTCCGTTCTCGCCGAGGCGCGGGCGAGCCAGCACCGTCTCGTCCAGGGGCAAGTCTCGATCAATAGGGCGGGTCGCGATAGACTGTTTAACGTGCGGGTGACCAGCGAGCCTTCGATGCGCGCGGACAAAAGCTATGTCATGACCTTGGACGATATCAGCGACGTGCTCGATGCCCAGCGCACCGCCGCCTGGGCCGATGTCGCGCGCCGCATCGCGCATGAGATCAAGAACCCGTTGACCCCCATTCAGCTCTCCGCCGAACGGCTCAAACGCAAATATGGCCGCAACATCACGGTGGATCAGGACATCTTCTACCAATGCACGGATACGATCGTCCGCCAGGTCGATGATATCAAACGCATGGTGGATGAGTTCTCATCCTTTGCGCGCATGCCGAAAGCCACGTTGGAGCGCGACGACCTCAACGAATGCGTGCGACGGGTGCTGTTCTTGATGCGGGTGGCCCATCCCGATATTACCTTCGAGGAGCAACTGCCCGGCGAGCCCGTGCTGATGCGGTTCGACCGGCGGCTGATCTCGCAGGCGCTGACGAACATCATCAAAAACGCCACCGAGGGGATCGCCGCGCGGGAGGCGCCCGAGACCAAGGGGCATATTACCGTGTCCTTGATCGTGGGCGGCAATGTCGAGCTCAACGTCATCGACAATGGCAAAGGCTTCCCCGTCGAAAATCGCCAGCGGCTTCTCGAACCTTATATGACGACGCGGGCCGAAGGCACCGGCCTCGGTCTCCCTATCGTCGCAAAGATTCTGGAAGATCACGGCGGCGGTCTCGAACTCCTCGACGCACCAAGCGGGCATGGCGCCCGCGTCCGGCTTTTCTTTCCCAACCGCGACGCCTCGCGCGGCGCGCAATCTTCCGATGAACCCGCCCTCGTGGCAGCAAATGAAACGGCTTGAACGGACCCATGGCGAGCGACATCCTCATCGTCGATGACGAAATCGATATTCGTGAGATCGTCTCCGGAATCCTCTCGGATGAAGGTCACGGCACGCGGACGGCTAAGAATTCGGACGAGGCCCTGGCGGCCATCGAGGCGAGGCGTCCAAGCCTCGTGTTTCTCGACATTTGGCTCCAGGGTTCGCGGCTCGATGGTCTCCAGGTGCTGGAAATCGTCAAGCAGCAGAACCCGAACCTGCCGGTGGTGATGATTTCGGGTCATGGCAATATCGAGACGGCGGTTTCGGCCATCAAACTCGGCGCCTACGATTTCATCGAAAAGCCGTTCAAGGCCGACCGCCTCGTGCTCGTCGCCGAGCGCGCGCTGGAAAATTCGCGGCTGAAGCGGGAGGTGAGCGAACTCAAGACACGCGGCGGCGGGCTCACCAAAATGGCGGGCAAATCGACGTCGGTGAACCAGCTCCGGCAGGTCATCGAACGTGTCGCGCCCGCCAATTCGCGCATCCTCATCACCGGCGCGCCGGGGTCCGGCAAGGAATTGGCGGCGCGCATGATCCACGAAGCCTCGGCGCGTTCGAGCGGGCCGTTCGTCGTCGTCAATTCGGCGACGATCACGCCGGAAAACATGGAAGCCGAATTGTTCGGCGCCGATGCGGTCAACGGGGCAGGCCGTCTCGTCGGCAAGCTCGAGGAAGCCCATCTCGGCACGCTCTATTTCAACGAAATCGCCGATATGCCGAAAGAGACCCAGAGCAAAATCCTGCGGGTTCTCGTCGAGCAGAATTTTCACCGCGTCGGCGGGACCACGCGGGTCAATGTCGATGTGCGGATCATTTCGTCGAGTTCGCGGGATCTCGCGGCTTTGATCGCGGAGGGGGCCTTCCGCGAGGATCTGTTCCACCGCTTGTCCGTCGTGCCGATCCGCGTGCCCTCGCTCTCGGAGCGGCGCGAGGATATTCCCGAGCTGATCTCCTTCTTCATGGATCAAATGGCGTCGTCGTCGGGCATGCCGCCCCGGCGCATCGCGGCCGATGCGATGGCCATCCTTCAGTCCCATGATTGGCCCGGCAATATCCGCCAGCTCCGCAACAATGTCGAACGCCTGATGATCCTGACCAAGGGCGATCCCGAAACCGAGATCACGGCCAGCCTGCTGCCCTCCGAAGTCGGCGCCCTGGTGCCCGCCACGCCGACCGGGACGGGCGGAGAAAAGCTGATGAGCCTGCCGCTCCGCGACGCCCGCGAAGTCTTCGAGCGGGAATATCTGATGGCGCAGGTCAGCCGGTTCGGGAACAATATTTCGCGTACCGCCGAATTCATCGGCATGGAGCGCTCCGCCTTGCACCGCAAGCTCAAGTCGCTCGGGATCGATTAGGCCACGGGATCAACCAAGTCGAAATGGACGCTCTTTCCTCGCCGCCGCCGGTGGCCCCGCATGTCACCCGCTTGGGTCTATTCACCGCCTTTTTGAAGATTGGCGTGCTTGGCTTCGGCGGGGTGGCGGCCTTGGCGCGCCATATCCTGGTCATCGAGCGCGGCTGGATGAGCGAGCGGGAATTCGCCGAATTGTTCGGCGTGGCCAGCACTCTGCCGGGTGCCAATACCGTCAATTTGGCAACCATGTTGGGGGACCGCGTCGCCGGAGTAACCGGCGTGCTCGCGGCGCTCGCGGGCTTGGTCGGCGCGCCGCTCCTCATCCTGATCGCGATCATCGTTCTTTACGCCCGTTTCGCGGATGTTCCCGATGTCCGGGCCGGGCTGACGGGTGCGGCCGCGGCGACGGCCGGTCTTGTCTTGGGCACGGCGGTTAAGCTTTTGCGCGGGCTCGAACCCGATGCCGTGATGTTTTTGGCCGTTGCCTTTGTCTTTGCGGCCACGGCCCTGGCGCGGCTCCCGATTCTTCTGGTTCTCAGCGTCACGATTCCGTCCTGCCTGATCGTGGCCGTGTGGCGGAAGCAGCGGCGCGGACGATGAACATCCTCCTCCAGCTGCTCCTGACCTTTGGTCTGCTCTCCTTGCTGTCGATTGGCGGAGCCAATGCGACCTTGCCCGAGATCCATCGCGAAGTGGTCGATCAACTCCATTGGATGGATGATGCCACCTTTGTGAATCTCGTCGCGATCGGGCAGACGGCCCCTGGTCCCAATGTCTTGATCGTGAGCCTGATCGGCTGGCAGGCCGCCGGTCTCGCCGGCCTTTTCGCGGCGACCTTTGCGATCATTCTCCCGTCTTCAACCCTCGCTATCGCCGTGAGCCGATTCATGACGCGTCACGAGGCCAAGGAGTCCGTGGTCTTGGTGCGGCGCGCCTTGGCGCCGGTCGCCATCGGCTTGATGCTGGCGAGCGGCTTTGTCATGACGAAAGCCGCCTATGCCGGGGCCTTGACCCTCGTCATTGCCGGGGCCACGTGCGCGGCCGTTTATTTCACCAAGGCTTCGCCCTTGTGGGGCATTGCCGCCGGTGCAATCCTCGGCATTGCCGCCCATCGCCTTGGCTCTTCATTTTAACGTCGGAGGATTTGCCGGTGAGCCGTATTGCTTATGTCAACGGTCTCTATACGCCGCTCGCCCAAGCGCGTGTCCATATCGAGGACCGGGGCTATCAATTCGCCGATGGCGTCTATGAAGTCGTCGAGGTCTCTCAGGGCGCCTTGATCGACGAGCAGCGCCATCTGGACCGGCTGGCGCGTTCGCTGCGGGAACTGCGGATCGGTGCCCCCTTGGGAGACGCGGCCCTACGGATCGTGCTGCGGGAGATCGTCGCGCGCAACAAGCTCCGGGATGGGTTCGTCTATCTCCAGGTGACGCGGGGCGTGGCGCGGCGGGATCATTTCTTCCCGGATCCGCCGCCGCGACCAAGCCTTGTCGTCACCGCCCGCTTGGGCGATCCGGCGAAGGCCGAGGCAAAGGCCGCGCAAGGCATTGGGGTCACCAGCATGCCGGATCTGCGCTGGAAACGGCCCGACATCAAGACGATCAATCTGATCGCCAATGTCCTGGCCAAGCAGGCGGCCAAGGAGCAGGGCAGCGGCGAGGCCTGGCTGCTCGACGACGACGGCATGGTCACGGAGGGGGGCTCTTCCAATGCGTGGATCGTCACGCCGGACGGCACGCTCGTCACTCATCCCACCGGCAACGGTATTTTGGGCGGGGTCACCCGCGCCACGCTCATGACCCTCATCGACACCCTCGGGCTGCGTGTCGAGGAGCGGCGCTTCAGCTTGGCGGAAGCCCATGCCGCGCGCGAAGCCTTCGTCACCAGCGCGACCTCGCTCGTCACGCCCGTCGTCTCGATCGATGGCCAGCCCGTGGGCGGGGGAATGCCGGGGCCGGTGGCTTCTCTCTTGCGCGAGCGATTTCATGCCATCGCACCGCGATCGCGATAAAGCGCGGCGGGGATGTAAAATTCTCCGCCCGGAAAATAGGGTGATGCGCCAGCTTAGCCGTCATTTGGAACATGCGATGGGATTCTGGAGTTTTTATCGCCTGGGTGAACTCATCCAAGCGATAAGAAATTGCTCTTGTTATAAGACGTTAGAGCATTTCCCCGATCATAAAAGTCCGCAACTTTCGTGGAAAATACTCTAAGGATATGTCATGTTTCCTACACATATTGTTTTTAGAATTTCCGGATGACGTAGCGTGATATTTAAGGGGATTCCTGGGCCGGAGACCTATCCTTTGGGCGCGCATTTTTTAAGGTAATGGCTATGCTGTCGAAAAATAAGTCTTATGCTGTGCTTAATATGCTCTGGAATAGCAGCCTATTTTATGGAAGGATGTAGCGTCTTTTGACACCCTACAACCTCCGCGATCATGCCGCGGGCGGGAGAGGTCTTCCTCGGGGGCGAAAACAGACGGAAAAGACCAGGCAGGCGGCTTTCGGAAAGGTATGTAATCGAACGAAAATCTAGTTTTCGATCAACCGGACTGGTTTGCCCTTGGCGGCAGACCGCTCTTTCGTAAAAAAATGGGCGATTGCTTGTTCTTCCGGTCAGTCCATCCAGCCGGAAAGAATCCGAGATAACGGTAATTTAGCGCTGTCCGTGGCGGCGCTCCTACAAATAAAAGCGTCGAAACGGCGCCAAAAAAGAGACCAGGACAAATCCCATGGCAACCGAACGAACCCAAAACTTACAAGATACTTTTCTGAATTATCTCAGGAAAAACAAAGTTCCCCTCACTATTTTCCTTGTCAATGGCGTAAAATTACAAGGTGTTGTCACTTGGTTTGATAATTTTTGCCTTTTATTACGGCGGGACGGTCACTCGCAGCTCGTTTATAAGCACGCAATTTCTACGATCATGCCCGGTCATCCCATCCAAATGTTCGAGCCGGGCGAGGACACGCAGATCGCCCCTTGAACAAACCGTGGCGATCGCGATCTATAGAGAGCAGGCGTTTCAGCCTCCGCTTTCATGCGGCATGACAATGGACAGGATTTGATTGGAATACACCGATAGCGCCGGGCTTGAACATACGGCGGCCGCCCGGGCCGCGGCTTCGACGCGGGCGTTCGTTCTCGGCCCTTATCTCAATCCTTTTGCGAAACGGGCGGCAGAGACGAAGGCGCTTGCATCTTCCGCTTTAGGTCCCGGGCGTTCCCCCGAGGCCCGGATCGCGGAAGCGACAGGGCTGGCGCGGGCGATCGATCTCGATGTCGTGGATTCGCTCGTCATCCCCCTCTCGCAAATTCGTCCTGCGAGCTATCTCGGTAAGGGCAAGGTCGAGGAGATCGCCTCGCGTGTGAAGGAGGAAGAGATTGGTCTCGTCTTCATGGATTGCGCGCTCTCGCCGGTGCAACAGCGCAATCTCGAAAAAGCGTTTGCCGCCAAAGTCATCGACCGTACTGGCCTGATCCTCGAAATTTTCGGGCGGCGGGCCCGCACGCGGGAAGGGGCGCTGCAAGTCGAGCTGGCGCATCTCGCTTATCAGAAATCGCGGCTCGTGAGGTCTTGGACCCATTTGGAACGTCAAAGGGGCGGTTTCGGCTTCCTCGGCGGCCCCGGCGAAACGCAGATCGAGACCGACCGGCGCTTGATTTCCGAGCGGATGGTGAAAATCGAAGGTGAACTCGACAAGGTGAAGCGGACGCGCTCGCTCCACCGCAAGACGCGGCGCGACGTGCCCTACCCCATCGTCGCCCTGGCTGGTTATACCAATGCCGGAAAATCCACGCTTTTCAATAGGTTGACCCGTGCGACAGTGCTCGCCGAGGACATGCTCTTCGCGACGCTCGATCCGACTTTGCGAATTCTCAAACTCCCGCACGGCTCCCGCGTGCTCTTGTCCGATACGGTCGGTTTCATCTCGGATCTGCCGCCCATGCTGGTCTCGGCCTTCCGAGCCACCTTGGAAGAGGTTTTGGAGGCCGATGTGATCCTCCATGTCCGAGATATTTCGCATGAGGACACCGATGCCCAGAGCGCCGATGTCGAACAGATTCTCGGCGACCTCGGGATCGAGGCGAGCGATCCGCGCTTGCTCGAGGTTTGGAACAAGAGCGATCTGCTCGATCCCGGTCAAGTCGCCGCCCTTGCCAATGCCGCGCGCCGCCGGGGCGAGAGCTCCCGCGCGGTCATCGTTTCCGCGCTGACGGGGCAGGGGGAAGAGACCTTGCTTGGCGAGATCGAACAGCGGCTCGCCCAGGGCCGGCCGCTCTTCGAGATCACCCTCGATTCCGCGGACGGGCAGGGGCTGAGCTGGCTCTACGAACATGCCGAGGTTTTGGAGCGCGAGAACGCCGAGGATGGCGCCATGACGCTGCTTGTGCGTGTTCCCCAAGAGCGCGCCCAGCAAATCAGCCGCCGGTATCCCCGCGCGATCGCGACATTGCCAGGGCAGGACAATGCGGCTTTGTTGCAGGGTACGGCGTAAAATTTCTACGCCGTGGAGCCGGCGAGTGCTTGTTGCAAATGGGGCCTGATGTCTTTCGCTTTCATGAAGTCGCTTTCATGAAGTCATGGCCCGCTTCCTCGAGTTTTTGGCGTTCGCGGTCGTTGCTGGCGTCAAATGGCAAGTCAGCGTGCTGGGTTCCCGTTAAATCTCCCCCGAAGATGCGATCCGCGAAGCGAACGGAAACTTCCGCTCGACAAGTCATGGACGCGACCCAATGGGGAGAGAAGAATGAAACGTTTTCGTGGGCCGCATGGCCATTGGTTGCGCGCCGCGATTCTGGGGACGGCGGCGATCGTGGGCTTGTTGAGCTTCGCGCGGGCCGGCGACGCCGAAATCAAATATCCAATCAAGCTCGCGGTGTTCGACTTCGAACTTGACGATTTCAGCGCGGGGGGGCCGATCGCGGGCGAAAGCCCCGTCGAAACAGCGCGGCTGCACGATGTCACGCTCCAAGCGCGGCGCCAGCTTGCGGATTCTCCGATTTTTCAGATCGTGGACGTTGGCGCCTCGACCGACGAAAGGGTCAAGACCCATTGGCTGCGCAAATGCAACGGCTGCGATGCTCAGATCGCCCGCGATTTGGGCGCGGACATGTCGCTTGTCGGCATCTTCCGCAAAGTGAGCGTGATGGAGCAATCTCTCGAGATTCACATTCGCGATGCGAAAACCGGCGAACTCATGAAAATTGCGGGGACGGATTTGCGGGGAGAAACGGATGATTCATGGAGACGTGCCTTGGATTGGCTGATCAAGGACCGGATCCTGGATCCGGAAATCGCGCGCTGGAATGGCGCGAAGCCCCAGGAAAGCCTCGCGAAGTAAAATTCCTTTCAAAGCCCGCGCGTCTTCGCCTCGTTCCACAACGCATCCATCTCGTCCAGCGTCGCGGACTCGGGCGACGAGCCGCGCGCGGCCAGCTCATGCTCGATATAGGCGAAGCGCCGCTCGAATTTCGCATTGGTGGCGCGCACCGCCGTCTCGGGATCGGCCTTGGCGTGGCGGGCGAGATTGGCGACGGCGAAGAGAAGGTCGCCGATTTCGCCCGCGACCGCCTCGGCGCTCGGACCCTCGAGCGCCTCTTCGATTTCGCCGATTTCTTCGCGAATTTTTGCAAGCACCAGCCGGGCATCGCCCCAATCGAAGCCCACGCGGGACGCCTTGGATTGGAGTTTTACCGCGCGGGTCAAGCCGGGCAGGGTGACGGGAACATCGGCAAGAAGACCCGCCTTTGCATTGCCGCGCCCGCTTCTATCGCGCTTGGCTTGGCGTTCTTGCGCTTTGATGCTTTCCCAATTGGCTTGAACCGCACCGCTCGATGCGGTTTGCAAATCCCCGAAAACATGGGGATGCCTGCGGATCATTTTGCTGCCGATGGCACGGGCGACATCGTCGAAGGTGAATTGACCGGCCTCCTCCGCGATCCGGGCGTGAAAGACGACTTGGAGAAGCAAATCCCCTAGCTCGTCCCGGATATCGTCGAGATCGCCGCGCTCGATCGCATCGACGGCTTCGTAAGCTTCTTCAATCGCATAGGAGGCGATGGAGAGCGATGTTTGTTCGAGATCCCAAGGGCAGCCGGTTTCCGGCGTTCGCAGCGCAGCCATAATCGCCAGCAATTGGTCGAGGGCAGGCGAAGGCATGGGCAAAAGCTCACGGGGAAGACGGGCCGCGACTGCGCCCTAGAGCGCTTTCCGCTTTGGGGGACTCACCAAAGCGATGAGAAATCGCTTTCTTACTAAGAAGTTAGAGCATTTTTTAGCTCACAAAAGTCTGCAACTTTTCTAAAAAATGCTCTAATGCGGATACGAAGCAGCCAAGCCAAAGTGGCCCAATCGACGTCCCGTCGAAGATAGGCGCAAATTTCAAGTCGCAACGAGAAGACCGGCCGGGTGGAGAACCCGGCCGGAAGAGCAAAGAACGAAACTCGCGGCGATCAACCCAAGGAGATCGACAGAGCTTCCCGGCCCTTGGGCGTATCGACAACACGCATGTTGACGGCTTGACCTTCGGCCAGATGCTGAATACCAGCCGGACCAAGGATCGAGATGTGCACGAACACATCCTTGCCGCCGTCGTTCGACTGAACGAAGCCGAAGCCCTTGTTGTCGTCGAACCACTTGACGCTACCGCTCACGGGCACGGCGGACGCCGGATCCGGTGCGCGGCGAGCCGGGCGGGGCGCATCGGCGAACGAACGCTGCGGCGCCCGTTCCGCCGCGCCAGAGGTATCGACCTCTAGGACGCGGGTCACTTGCGCGCCCTTGGCGCCATTGCCGACAGTCACCTTGAGCTTGGCGCCGGGCGGCACGGTCTCGTAACCGGCCGACTGTAAGGCGCCGATATGCAAGAATGCATCGCCCGAACCGTTCGCTAGTTCGACAAAGCCGAAGCCCTTGTCTCCCTTGAACCATTTGACGACCGCATCCACCGTCGCGGAAGACGGCGCACCGCCGCCCAGATCGGGACCGCCAACCGGGGCCCCGCCAAAACCGCCGCCAAAAGCTGGCCGCGGCGTCCGATTCAAACGCGGCGCGTCATAGGGGGATGGAGCGTCGTCATCGAAACCACGCTTCTTAGGACCCCGGAAATCTCTACCTTTGCTCATGTTGTGCCTGCTAATCTCCGCTTCTCACCGCCGGCGCCTTCGCTTTCTCCAAAGCGAATCCGAAATCAATAAAATGACCGCCCAACGCATTAGGGCCGGCAGCGAACGCTACCAGCCTCTTCTGACCGTGGTGGTACCCGATAGAAATGGAAGAAGCCCCGCGTTGTCTTACCGATAGCAGCAAGTCCTGGAATTGGCTACCGGAAATATAGGCTTTTCTGTGCCCCAAAAGACCAAACTTCAGGCAACCCCGCCTCGTGTCGGTTTTGCGACAACTCCAATGCCGTCAATCAACTAGGCTAAGTCCTTGACCCTCCGGCGAAAGGAAGAGGGGGGAAGGATCATCTTCGTATCGGATTCGCATAATCAATATTATGGAACCTAAAAGACCTGGCGACCGGAGGGATGAGTGTCGAGCTGCCCTTTTAAAGCATGTTCCACGAAAGCATGTTCCGCGAAAGTTGCGCGGCTCAAGTCTGGATGACCATGCCGTCGAATGCCGGCTCGACACCGGGCGGCAGTTGCGTCCGCAGCTCCTCGAAGTCGAGGTCGGTATGAAGATTGGTGAGAATGGCGTGCTTCGGCCGCAGCCGTTCGATCCAGGAAAGTGTCTCTTCCAAGCTGAAATGGCTGGGATGGCGCGAGTAACGCAGCGCGTCCACGATCCAGAGATCGAGCCCCTCCAAGGCCGCGATGCTTTCCTCCGGGATGGCGTTGAGGTCTGGCGTATAGGCCACGTTGCCAAAGCGGAAGCCGAGCGCGTCGATTTCGCCATGGTTGAGGCGGAACGGCAAGGCCTCGAGCGGACCGCCGGGGCCTTTCACGGTCAGCATTCGCCCCACGATGATCCGGTGTTCGCTAAGCAAGGGCGGATAGCCGCTGCCGGGCGGCGTGTCGAAAACGTAGCGGAACGCGTTGCGCACGATCGACGAGGTAAATTCGTCCATATAGAGGCCGATCCTGGCTTTCATTTCTTGAACCAGGGGCCGGAGGTCGTCGATTCCGTGGGTATGATCGGCATGGGAATGGGTGAGCAGGATGCCGTCGAGGCGTTTGATGCCCGCGTCGATCAACTGGACGCGCAAATCCGCGCCCATATCGACCAGGACTTGCGTCACTTCGCCGGCGGCGTTGGTCTGGCGCAGCAGGATCGCGCAGCGCCGGCGCCGGTTCTTCGGATTTGTGGGATCGCAAGCGCCCCACCCTTGCGCCACGCGGGGAACACCACCGGACGAGCCGCAGCCGAGGATTTGAATCTCCAGGCTCACGTGGCCTCCGTGGGCGCGGGTGCGGGCATTTTGGAGAACAATTTTAGCACGTTGGCCGTGGTGGCGGCGGCCAAAGCCTCCGGGGTCACGCCTTTGACGGCGGCGAGAGCCGCGGCGGTATGGACGATAAAGGCGGGCTCGTTGCGTTTTCCCCGGAGCGGCATGGGCGCGAGGAACGGCGCGTCGGTCTCGACCAGCAGACGGTCTAGCGGCACACCGGCCGCGATCTCACGCAAGGCGCCGGAGTTCTTGAAGGTGAGCACGCCGGAAAAGGAGATGGAGAGCCCCAGACGCAGCGCCGCCGCCGCCAATTCCGGGCCCGCCGTGAAACAATGGAGCAGGGCCTTGAAAGCCCCCTTCCCCATTTCGTCCTCCAGAATGGCGGCGACGTCCGCGTCGGCGTCGCGCGCGTGGATCACCAACGGCAGGCCGCTGATCCGGGCGGCGGCGATATGGGTGCGAAAGACCCGTGCGGCGACGTCGCGCGGCGCTTGGTCATAGTGGTAATCGAGACCCGCCTCGCCGATGCCGACGCAACGGGGATGGGCCGCGAGTTCCACGATCCGCTCCGCGCTCGCCTCGGGATCGAGATGGGCTTGATGCGGATGCGTGCCGATCGTGAAGAACACGTCGCCGTAGCTTTCCGCGATGGCCCGGATCTCGTTGTATTTGTCGATCCGGGTCGAGATGGTGATCATTCGGCCAAGACCCACCGCCCGGGCGCGCGCCACCACGGCGTCGCGCTCGGCGGCGAAATCGGGGAAATCGAGATGGCAATGGCTGTCGATGAGCATTTTTACGCTTTTTCCGGCTCGTCTTTCTCCTCGATATAACGGGGAAAGACAGGGGTGGGCGGCGGCAGGCTCGCACCCGCCACGAGAGCGGGCGTGGCGCCGATATCGGCAATCGACCGGGCATCCGCCGCCACGCCGAGGCTGTCGAGGAGTTTGCCCATCGCGCCCGGCATGAAAGGCTGCGAGAGGATGGCGATCATCCGCAACACTTCGGCCGTCACGAAGAGAATGCCGGCCATCCGCGCCGAATCGGTCTTGCGCTTCAGCCAGGGTTCCTCGCTGGCGAAATAGCGGTTCGCATCCGCCACGACGCGCCAGATCGCCGCGAGCGCGAGATGCGGGGCAAAGTCGTTCATGGCCGCGCGCACGGCGGCGGGTAGAGCATAGGCATCGTTCAAAATGGCCTTGTCGGCCGAGCTCGAAGTGCCCTGCTCCGGCACCACGCCGCCGCAATTCTTCGCGATCATCGACAAGGAGCGCTGCGCGAGATTGCCGAGATCGTTGGCGAGATCGGCGTTGATGCGCGCGACGATCGCTTCGTGCGAATAATTGCCGTCCTGTCCGAAGGGAACTTCGCGCAGGAAGAAATAACGCAGAGGATCGGCGCCATAGGCCGCCACGAGCGAGGCCGGATCGACGACATTGCCGACCGACTTCGACATTTTCTCCCCGCGGTTGAACAGAAAGCCGTGGACGACGATCTGCTTCGGCAGGGCCAGTTTGGCGGACATCAGAAAAGCCGGCCAGTAAATCGCGTGGAAACGCGTGATATCCTTGCCGATGACGTGAGCATCCATCGGCCAGAAATGCGCGTTGGGCGAAGCCGCGTCCGGCCAGCCGGTAGCGGTGATGTAATTGGTGAGCGCATCGACCCAGACATACATGACGTGTTTGGGATCGCCCGGCACCGGAATGCCCCAATCGAAGGTCGAGCGGCTGATCGACAGATCGTTCAAGCCGCGCTCGACGAAGGCCACGATTTCATTGCGGTATTTCTCCGGCACGATGAAATCGGGATTGTCGCGGTAATGCGCGAGCAGACGGTTCGCATAGGACGAAAGCTTGAAATAATAGCTTTCTTCCTCAACCCATTCGACCGGCGCGCCACCGGGCGCGAGCTTGGTGCCGTTGGGCCCCGGCGTCAGCTCGGATTCGTCGAAAAAGGCTTCGTCGCGGACCGAATACCAGCCCGGATATTTCGAGAGATAAATATCGCCCGCCGCCTGCATCCGGTTCCAGATTTCTTGACTCGCCCGGTGGTGGCGCGGCTGCGTCGTGCGCACCACTTCGCTGACGGGCGCCTCGAGCAGCGCGCCAATGGCCGCGAACTCGGCCGCTGTCCGGTCCGCGAGCGCCTGCGGGGTCAGGCCTTGGCGCGCCGCGGCCTGCTGCATCTTTTGGCCGTGCTCGTCCATGCTCGAGACCGAAAAGACCTCGAAACCATCGATCGCCTTGAAGCGCGCGAAGGCATCGGTCGCGATCCGCTCGTAGGCGTGGCCAATGTGGGGCGCGCCATTGGCATAGGGCGCGGCGGTGGAGATGGAAAAGGACGGACGTTTTGACATGCTTGCTCGTAACGGGCGCGGCGAAACCCCGCAAGATCAATCAGCCGCTAGTCACTCAAACTTGGGCCACTCAAACTTGGGCGGCTTGCACCGCCGCGGCAAGATCGGAAAAGATCGTCAGGAGCAATGGCCGCTTGTCAAGGTTGAGGGCATCGGTTTCGCGCGTATTGGCGGTCACTTTTTCCCACGCCTCGGCATAGGGGACAAGCCGCGCGGCGCTCTGGCTCGCCGCGCTGCGGTGCACGCAATCGTCGATCCAATCGTGGATGGCGGTCATGGCGATCTCGAACCCGGCCTCGCCGTCGCGTCCGCCGATTTGATCGGCCAGCCTGTGGACCTCGCGCCAATCGACCGCGGGCAAGCGCTGAAGCAGCCGCTGGACCAGAGCGTCGAGTTCGAGGCCCTGGGCATTGATCAGGCGCAACGCGCCATGCACCGAGCCGCGCGCTTGCGCCGCCGCCTTGGAAATATTGGCGGGCGATTCATCCCGCCAGGGCGCGCCAAGGCTCGCGATCACGGTCTCGATCTCGGGCGGCGTCAGGCTCTGCAGGCGCATGAGGCGCGCGCGGGAGCGGATGGTCGGCAGGATGAGGCCCGGACGATGCGCGACGAGAAGAAACAGCGAGGCCGGCGGCGGTTCCTCGATTAGTTTCAACAAGGCATTGGCGCTGGAGCGGTTGAGATCCTCGGCGCTATCGACGAGGCAAATGCGGTACCCCCCCGCGCCCGCCGCGCGTTGAAACAGCTGGATCGTCCGGCGCACGTCGTCGGCGCGGATTTCGGTATAGAAGCGCTTGGTCTTCTCGTTGATTTCCCGGCGCAGCAGGCTGACGTCGGGATGCGAGAGCGAGGCGATCTGGGCGGCGGCCTTGGCATGGTCCGGCACGGAGAGATCGCGCGCGCTCCGCACGGCGGCGCTGGCGGGATCGGGGTTGACCAGGATGAACCGCGCGAGCCGCCAGGCCAGCGTCGCCTTGCCGATGCCGGGCGGTCCGCCCAGGATGATCGCATGCGGGAGCCGGTTGGTGCGGTACGACTCCAGCAAATCGTGCTCGGCCTGCGCATGTCCCGCCAGAATCGAGGCATGGCGCGGATGCGGCGTCCCTTCCAGGCGGTCGGCCTCGTCGGCGGGTTCGGTTGGTGCGGCCATGATGGTGTCAGGAGATCCCGGTTCTTCGAGGAACGTAGCGGCGCGAAGCTGTTAAACCCGCACGTCACTTTTAATCATTACCCCTTATCGAGCGCGTCGATTTCAGCAACGGCGACAGCCAGTAGAGGCGCGAGATGGTTTTTCACTGTTTCCCAGACATAGGACTCCGCGACATTGTCGTAGCTATGCCGGTAAAGATTGCCAGCATCCCGGATGTCCCGCCATGGCAAGCTAGAATGCCGCCCCCGTAGATCATCGGGTAACCGGCGGGTTGCTTCGGATACGATCTCGAGCGCCCGCGTCACGGCATAAAAATGAAGACGGGAATCCTTGAATGCCTCGTAAGTTAAACCCTCGATAAATTCGCGGGCAAAAAGAATATTGTCCCGAATATCAAACAAGGCAAAGCGGGCGGAATCAGAAAGCATAGACGGCATCGCGTTCGGCGCTTGGCCGGACAAAAGGCTTCAATTGGCTCTGGTTCGCTACGTCGACAGGCACGGGAAACAAATCTTCGATATAGTGAACGATCCCGGCGTATTGGAACAGGTCCATGCGAGCTTCCGGTGCGATCACGACCATAATGTCGATGTCGCTGCCAGGCCGCTCCTCGCCACGGGCCACGGACCCAAACAGCGCGGCATGCGCGACACCTCGCGCCCGCAGATCGGACTCGCAAGCTTTCAGTCTTTCGATGATCTCGTCGCGTTTCATCATTAAATGATAGGTCAAAAAAGAGCGAAAAACACGCTGTATTTTGCGGACAAGGCCCGGCTTGACCGGCCCCGTGTCATCCCAAACCCGCCCCCTGCCCCAGCTGAAACCGCGCCGCGACCGTGTCCCAGATCGCTTTCTCGACCTCTTCCGCCGGTTGGGCCGCATCCACGATCACGCAGCGGCCCGGCTCTTTCGCGGCAATATCCTGAAACGCTTTTCTGAGCTTTTGGTGGAAATCGAGGGATTCCGCCTCGAACCGGTCGGGCGGGGTGCTGGGGTTTCGCCGTTGCGTTGCGCGCAAAAGGCCGGTTTTGGCGGGCAGGTCGAGGATGAAGGTGAGGTCCGGCTTGGTGCCGGCCAAGGTCACTCGCTCGAGCAAGTCCAGAAAGCCGGGATCGAGGGATCCGAGGGTGCCTTGATAGGCGCGCGTGGAATCGTGGAAGCGGTCGCTGATCACCCAGGTTCCCGCCGCCAGAGCCGGCTTGATCGTCTTGTCGAGATGATCGATCCGCGCCGCCGCGAACAAAAGTGCTTCGGTCTTGGTGCCGAGCGATTTGAACGTCCCGGCGAGCAGGGCCTCGCGGATCGCCTCGGCGGCGAGCGAACCGCCGGGCTCCCGGGTGGTGACGACGTCGACGCCCGCGGCGCGAAGCCTGCCGGCCAAGGCCTTGCACTGGGTGGATTTGCCTCCGCCCTCCCCGCCTTCCAGGGTGATGAACGCCGCTTTGCCGCGCCCGGCAGGGAGGGACTGGCCATTCGATGTCATGAGGATTTCAAGACATATTTGCGGAACAGGTCAGTCATATATTCAACCCCCGCGTCAAAGGCCCGGCGCGGGAGCGAGCCGGTTTCGACTGCCTTGCCCGTGCGTAGCGGCACCGATAGCACCTCCGCGGAGCCCCGGAATAGCTTGAGCGCGCCGGTTGGCTGGCCGGCCTCGACCGGTGCGATCAGCGGGCCGGTGTAGCTAATCTTGGCACTCAATCTCTCGTTTCCCTCGCGCGGCATCAGCACCCGAATCTCCTTTTCCGTCACCAGGGGCACATCCCGGCTCTCGCCGCCATAGACTTGGGCGCTGCCCACGGTTTCGCCCGCCGGAAACAGCAATTTGGACTCGAAGGCGCGAAACCCCCATTGCAGCAGCTTGCGCGCCTCGTCCGCCCGCTCCGAGGCCGTCCGCGCGCCGTAGATGGCGACAATCAGCCTTTGACCATTTTGCACGGCGGAGCCGACAAGCGCATAGCCGCTTTCGTCGATATTGCCAGTCTTCAGGCCATCGGCTCCAATGTCCATGAACAGAAGCGGGTTGCGGTTGGGCTGCTTAATCTTGTTCCAGGTGAATTCGCGCTCGCCGAAAATCTTGTAGAACGCGGGATAGGTCTCGATGACATGCGCGGCCAATAGCGCCATTTCGCGCGCGGTCACTTTTTGATCCGGGTCCGCTTTGCCCCAGGCGTTGGTGAAGGTGAGATGCGTCAGCCCGAGGTCGCGCGCCTTGTCCGTCATCAAAGTCGCAAAAGCGCCTTCGGACCCGGCAATACCCTCGGCCAAAACGATCGCGGCATCGTTGCCGGAGTCGATGATCAGGCCATGCAAGAGATTGTCGATGGAGATTTCGCTGTTCAAGACGGCGAACATGGCGGAGCCCCTGGACGGCGCGCCGCCCTGACGCCACGCGGTTTCGCTCACTTTAAAGGTCTGATCCGGCCGGAGCTTGCCGCTGGCGAGTTGCTCGAACACGACGGTCGCGGTCATCAACTTGGCGGTCGAGGCGGGCGTGACGAGATCGTCGGCCCCATGTTCGAATAGAACCGTGCGCGTCGCCGCATCGATCAAAATGACGTGGGGGACCGATGTTTGAATGCCGTCGGCCCTGCCCTGCCCCGCCATGACGCCCAATAAAATCAGGACGGTCAAACCAAACTGAAAAGCACGGTTGGCGTTTAAAAATCGACCCACGCTGCCGTCTCCGTGCCAAAGCCGCAGTCAGCTACTCCGGCCGTTTCATAAACCGGCTCGAGACCAAAGCAAAGGCCAAGACACGCGCCAAGCGGGACGCAGGCGCATGCCTTCTCCTAAAGGATAGGATCCGTCGGCTTGATTGACCAGTCCGCCGTCTCAATCGTCGCCGCGCGCGCGCGCTAGTTTGACCGGGGGTTGAGGATGAGCGTGGGTGCCGATGGGGCCAGGCTTGGACATGGATAAGGGCTTGGACATCGGGAAGGGCTTGGACATCGGGAAGGGCTTGGGCGGCGTCCAGCGTAGCGAGGAGACCGGCTTGCCCTCGGGGCCTTGCTGCCAATGGAGGACGGGCTGTTTGTTCGCATAGGCCGCCACTTTCACCGGCGCCTCGGCGCGAACGGGACGTTCCATCGGGAGCGGTTGGTTGTATCTCGCGCGTGGGGGAAGAGGTTGGGGGGCAAGAGGTTGCGGGGCCTTGGCGCGCCAAACAGGTTCGGGCTTGAGCTCGAGGGCACGCGGGACCGGCGGCGGCAGTGGCTCCGGGTTCCGCTCGATGGCCGCGGTTCGCACGGGCGGCGCGGGTGGCGCTTCTGCCGTCATGACAGGCTCCTGCTCATGCCATTGCGCGGGGCTATTGGTGCGCAACGTCGCATAGAGCTTGGCATCGTCGGAGCCCGCCAGACTCGCCCGCCCGACATATTCCACCTTGATCCGTGCCGTGCCCGTCCGTTTGAAATCCAACGCTTCGGCGACACGCCGCGAGACGTCCATCACCCGGTTCGAGGCAAACGGGCCGCGATCGTTCACGCGCACGATCATCGAGGCATTATTGCGCAGGTTGGTCACCCGGGCATAGCTCGGCAAGGGCATGGTGGGATGGGCGGCGGTGAAGGAATCGCGATCGTAGATTTCGCCATTGGCGGTCAGGCGCCCATGGAAAGCATCGCCGTACCAGGAGGCATTGCCGACCTGCACCAGCTTCTTCTCGCTGGGATAATAGGTCTGGCCCGCAACGGTATAGGGCTTGCCCACGAGATATTGCCCGCCGCCATGCGGAACCGGGCCATTTTCGACAACCCGCCGGCTGGCCGGACCATAGACGGATGACGGGAAATATTCCTTGGAATGGTTTGCCGCGACATGTTGAGGCTGCTGCGCGCAACCGCCAAACCCGAGAGCCGTGAGGGTGAAGAGAGCCGCCGCGCCATGGACGCGTTTTACGCCCGCAGGTATAAAGCCGTGCAAACGCGGCACCTCGGCATGGGCCGGACCCCTGACTTTACGCAAAACACACCTCGACGCATCAAAGGCCTATTACGCAGGCCCGCCCGGGATCTCCCCAGACATCCCACGTTCGCACGGCCTTCTTGCTAAAACCCTAACGATCCTGTTTGCCCATTCTTGTCGCCGCGCTCGAGCATGTCCCACAAAAGTTGTGGACTTTCACGATCGAGAACATGCTCTATTTTCATTTTTAGGAGAGCGATTTCTTCTCCCCTGGGTGATTCCACCAGGGGAAAGCGCTCGAAGGAACCCTGCCCGTGCAAATCGTGACCTGGAACGTCAATTCCGTGCGCCAGCGGTTGGAGCATCTGCTGCGCTACCTCGCCGAAGTATCGCCGGATGTCATGTGCCTACAGGAAATCAAATGCACGGACGACCTTTTCCCGCGCGCCGAGATCGAGGCGGCGGGCTATAATGTCGCCGTGCATGGACAGAAGGGTTTCAATGGCGTCGCGATTCTGTCGAAGACGCCGATGGAAGCGGAAAACGGCCTGCCGGGCGACGAGAGCGATGCGCACGCGCGCTATATCGAGGCCGTTGTCTCGACGTCAGGCCGGCCGGTGCGGATCGTTTGTCTCTATCTTCCCAACGGCAATCCGCCCGATACGGAAAAATATACCTACAAGCTCGCTTGGATGGACCGTCTGATCGCGCGCGCGAAAGTGCTTCTCGCCCTTGAGGAACCGCTGGTCCTGGCAGGCGATTACAACGTCATTCCGCAGCCGCGCGACGCCGCCGATCCCGAAGCCTGGGCGGGCGACGCTCTTTTTCTGCCGCGCACGCGGGCAAAGTTCCAGGAGCTTCTCAATCTCGGCCTGACCGACGCGCTGCGGGCCACGACCGGCGCGCCCGGCCTCTATACATTTTGGGACTATCAGGCCGGTGCCTGGCAAAAGAACAAGGGGATCCGCATCGATCACATGCTTCTTTCGCCGCAAGCCGCCGATCTCCTGGAACGCGTGACGATCGACAAGGAGCGGCGCGCGGAGGATAAACCTTCCGATCATGTCCCTGTGCGCGTCGAACTGCGCGAGCCGGGCGGCGCGGCGCGATGAACCGCCAAGCAGACTTGGGCCGAAAGCCGCCTGTGCCAATCTAAGCCGGAATCATGAACGGCCGGACATCCGCCCCTGTTCCACGGCAAGGATCCTCTTCGTAAATTTGCGCCAGCTTTCGAGTCTTGCCACGACATGTCGTGGGAACATCGATGCAACACCGGAAAAACAGCGATTCGTCAGCGTTTCGTTCCGGCCATGTGCCATTTATTAATTGGAAGTCCGTCCGGCGGCTTTATCCTGCCGGCGCCAAGCGAAAAAATGCTAATGCTTCCTCACGGCAGCAAAAATTGTCTCGACGGACAGGGCGCGGCCGGGCCGGCCCACAATCGCCACGCCATCGCCGGGATGAATTTCGACATTGCCTTGCGGTTGCAGGATTGTCTCGTGATTCAGCCGTTCCAAGGCGACGATGAGAAAGGCTCCGGCTGCCATCAGCTCGATTTGGGCAATGGTGGCGCCGATCGCCCGGCTCCCCTGCTCGGCTGCCACCACCTCGATTTGTAGACCGAGGCGGCGGAGATCGCGGCCCAGCCGGTCGAGATCGCCGGCGCGGACATTGTCCAAGAGCCGCGCGACATCCTGGTAGAGCAGCATTTCCGCCATCCGCTCGGCCCCGATCCGCGTCGGCAACACCACGCGGTCGGCCCCGGCTTGGATCAATTTGCTTTCGGTCGTGGGCGCCTCGCCGCGCGCGATGATGGTGAGGACCTTGTTGAGGCTGCGTGCGCTGAGCGTGATGAAGACATTCGCCGCGTCGTCCGGCAGCACCGTCGCGAGCGCGCGCGCCCGCGCGATCCCTGCGAGTTTCAACACCTCCTCGTCGGTCGCGTCGCCCTGGAGGGTGAGATAGCCGAGGTCGGTTGACGCCGATCGCCGCTCGCCGCCGCGTTCCAGCACGACGAAGGCGGATTCCCCGGCCTTCAATTCGCGGGCGAGCATTTGCCCGATCCGGCCAAACCCGCAAATGATCACGTGGCCGGAAAGCTTGTCGATATCCTTTTGCATGCGCCGGACCCCAAAAATTTGCCGGAATTGGCTTGCCGTGATGAGTTGGATCAAGGCACCGGTGAGGAACATCATGCCGGTGCAGCCGGTGATGATCAGCGTGATCGTAATCGCGCGAAGCTCCGGCGTATTGATGGGCCGCACTTCGTTGTAGCCGACCGTGTAGACGGTGAGCACGACCATGTAGAATGCGTCGGCCAGCGACCAGCCGCTCCAGATATAGGCCCACGTCCCGATGGAGCAGACCACCAGCACGAACACGATGCCGGCGAAGAGATTGCGGAGGGGATGTGAGAGGAAATTCAGCATGAGGACGCCGGGCTTCTGCTGAACTCAAGCTAAACTGTTTTGCCGCGAAAATGATGATTATTCTTCAAGCAAACCTCACGGAGCGGCAACAAAATGTAGTCAAAACCAACCTAGTTTTTAAACGGCCGCGTAGTTTCTCATCAGGACTCTCAAAGACCGCCTAAGATCGAACCATGATCAGCGACACGAGCCCGCCGCCGTGGCGCTCGAGGCGGCCCGAGAGTTCCAATTCGAGCAGGGCCGCGCGGACATCCCGGATCGTCAATTCCGCCGCCCGGCCGAGCTCGTCAATGGAAATTGGCGTGGGGCCGAGCATTTCAACGATGCGGTCGAAGGGACTGCGGTTGTCTTCTTCCATCCCGCCGGGTTCGGGCTCCTCGTGATCCCCGTAGATGCTGGATGGCGCCTCTTTCGATTTCCGGGGCTTTTTGGCGGCTAGTTTCTTTTCAGCCGCCGGCGCGAGGCCAGAGCCAGCCGGAGCCAGCCGCCGGCGCGAGGCCAGAGCCAGCCGCCGGCGCGAGGCCAGAGCCAGCCGCCGGCGCGAGGCCAGAGCCAGCCGCCGGCGCGAGGCCAGAGCCAGCCGCCGGCGCGAGGCCAGAACCAGCCGCCGGCGCGAGGCCAGAACCAGCCGCCGGCGAGAGAGCGGAGAGATCGAGTTCGTCCCAGAGCGGCTCGTGATCCGGCGCGTCGCGGTCGGAGAAGAGATCGCCTTGCGGTCCCTTGGGCGGCGTGCGCCCGGCCAGCGCGCGCAAGACATCGTCGACCTCGCAGCAGAAGGTCGCGCCGTCGCGCAAGAGATCGTTGGTTCCTTCCGCGCGGGGATCGAGCGGGGAGCCTGGCACGGCGAAAACCTCGCGTCCCTGATCGGCGGCAAAACGCGCCGTGATCAACGAGCCCGAGCGGCGGGCCGCCTCGATCACGACAATTCCGAGCGACAGACCGGATACGATGCGGTTGCGGCGGGGGAAATCGCGGCCCCTTGCTTCCCAGCCGAACGGCATTTCGCTGACCGCCGCGCCATCTTCCAAAAGCTTATCGAGGAATGGCCCCTGATCGGCGGGATAGAGTTTGTCGTGCCCGCCCGCGAGGACCGCGATCGTGCCATTGGCGAGCGCGGCGCGATGCGCGCGGCTGTCGATCCCGCGGGCAAAACCCGAGACGACGATATAACCGGCCTGGCCGAGCCCGCGCGCTAGACGTTCGGCAAAGGCCAGTCCCGCCGCCGAGGCGTTCCGGGCTCCGACAATCGCCACGGCGGGGCGGTTGAGAAGATCGGCCTGGCCGCGCACCGCGATCAGCGCCGGCGGGGTATCGATCGCCAGCAAAAGCTGGGGATATTCAGGCTCCGCCAGGGCGATAAACCGGGCGCCGAGCCGCGCCGCCGCCTCTAACTCGCGGTCGATCGAGTCCTCGCTGGCGATCTTGATCGTGCGGCCGGAGCGTCCGGCGAGATCGGGCAAAGCCTCGAGCGCGGCCTCGGCGCTGCCGAAGCGCTTCAACAGCGTTTGGAAGGTGCGCGGCCCGATGTTTTCGGACCGCCAGAGCCGCAGCCACGCGCGCCTGCGCGCGTCGCTGAACGGGGCCGGCGTCGTGCCGACGCGGCTCATGATTTCGCGCCCACTTTGTTTTCCGTTCCGGCAAGCAGGCGTTGGATATTTTCGCGATGTTTGATCCAAAGAACGACGGCGAGGCCCGCATAGAGCAAGGCCGCGCCGCGATGCCCCAGCGCAAAGAAAACCATCGGGCTCGCAGCGCTGGCGGCAAGCGCGCCAGCCGAGGAAAAGCGCGTCGCCGCGACGACCGCGACCCAAATCGCGACGAAGGCCAAAGCCGCCGGCCAGGCCAAGGCGATGAGACAGCCGAGAAAAGTCGCGACGCCCTTGCCGCCTTTAAAGCCGAGAAAAACTGGATACAAATGACCGAGAAAGGCCGCGCCCGCCGCCACGAGAGCGAGAGCGACAGGCCCCTGCCCCGTATCGAAATGCGCGGCGACAAGCACGGCAATCGTGCCTTTCAGCGCATCGCAGATCAAGGTGAGAGCCGCCAAGCCCTTGCGCCCGCTGCGCAAGACATTGGTGGCGCCAATGTTCCCCGAGCCGATGGTCCGGGGATCGGCGGCTCCGCCGAGGGCGCTGACGATGACGCCAGAGGGGATCGAACCGGCGAGATAGCCGAACAAAAACGCGATACCAGCAGCGAGCACGTTCAACATCCAAGGAAAGACCAGCGTGAACCTAGCCGCGCAGCTTCCCCGGCGCAATCAATCCTGTGGAATCAAACCGCCGTGCCAGCTAAAATTGCAGCGGGCTCAACTCGCCTGCCGGATCGCGCTGTCCTCCCGCCAGTCGAAACCGGGCATATCGACGGGCGCTGGAACAGCGACCTGGTCGCGGCCGCCTTTCTTGGCATGATAAAGCGCGAAGTCGGCGGCTTTGATCAAAGAGACGGCGCCGCCGTCGTCTCCCGGCAGGCAGGATGCGGCCCCCACGCTGACGGTCAACCGCCCGAGGGGACTTCCCGCATGTTGCCAATCGAGCCGCGCGACCGCGGCCCGCACGGCCTCGGCAACTCTGAGGGTGCCGTCGATACCGGTATCCGGTAGAAGGATCGCGAATTCCTCGCCGCCATAGCGGGCGACAAGATCGGCTGGGCGTTGAACGCTGTCGCGCAGCGCCCCGGCGACGGCGCGCAACACCTGATCGCCCTCGAGATGGCCGTAAGTGTCGTTGAATTTCTTGAAGTAATCGCAATCGATCATCAACAAGGCGGCGGGCGCTTGATCCCGCAGGGCACGGCGCCATTCCAATTCGAGGGTCTCGTCGAAATGGCGGCGGTTGGCGAGGCCGGTCAATCCATCGGTCGAAGCGAGTTCGGACAGGCGCCGCTCCGCCAAGGTCCGGCGTTGCAATTCGCGCCCGAGGGTGATCGCGAGAATGACAATGAGGCCGCTCAGGATGAAGAACCCCAAGGCGATGACGGACACGCGCCAGCGCCACATGGAGAGAAAATGGTTCGTCGGGATGCCGACGGCGAGCGTCATCGGCAAGCGGCCGACCCGTTTAAAGGCATAAAGCCGCTCGACCCGGTCGCTATCCGAAACGCCGGTTACTTCGCCCGCATGAGCCTGCGAGATTTGCCGGAAGACGCCGGAGGCGCGGAGGGACTGGCCGATATTGGCATAGGGCGACGACATCAAGACCATGCCGTCGTCGTGGATGATCTCGATCGAGCTGCCAGCCGGCAGGTCCACTGCTCCGAACAAATGGGTGAAATAGCTCAGCTTCAGAGTTCCCAGAACAATTCCATCGAAATTGCCTTCGGCATCGTCGATCCGCCGGCTGAGGCCGATCGTCCACATATTTTGCTGCAGCAGACTCTTGAAGGGATGGCTGATGAAAAGTTCGCGCTCGAACTGCCCATCGCGGTGGATCTTGAAATAATCCATGTTGGCGCCGTTGAACGAACGCGGCGTCTCGAAGCGGGAATCGGCGACAGCCGTGCCGTCCTTGTCCAAAATGAGGATCGAGCCGAGCCCCGTCGCATTGGTGGATTGATCGAAGAGAACGCGTTGCCGGAGGTTCGGCGGCAGTTTTTCCGCATGCTGGTCGGCATAGCCTTCGACCGTCGATTTCAACGAGAGATCGTAAAGCTCGACGTCCCGCGAAATCGCCTGTTCCAGCAGGGAATCGACGTTGCCGGCAAAGAGCGAGGCCGAGCGCCACTCGTTCTGATAGGATTCATAAAGGATGCCCGCGAAAAGCACCCAGATCGACAGGAGGCTCAACACCAAGATCGTCGTGAACAGTCCGCCCAGTCGCCCCAACATCATAACGCGACGCCTCGTAAAAATGCATAAATCAAACGTGGGAGCGGGATGACCAGCTTCCCTCACGAAATTGCCATGGGAACATTAAGGGCGCGTAAAACGCCGCTCCGTTTGGTCCGATGGCTGGCGATCTTGCTTATTGAGCTTCGGTTGCTAATCAATTTTGTAATAAAAGAGCGCCAATTCTAAAATTTAAAATGATCTGTTTGTTTTAATCAAAGAATTATAGATTTTGAAACCGGGCGTCGAAGGGGCGAGCCAACGCGGCCCGAAGACACGTGTCACCGCATGCTTGTTTCCCCGGCCTCTCGAACAACCCTACCCCTCGAATACCACGCGCCCGGCCACTAGCGTCAACTTTACCCGTCCCTCCATGCGCGCGGCATCGAAGGGGGTGTTCTTGCACCGGGACCGGAGCTTGGCGGGATCGACGACGAAGGGCTCCTCGGGATCGAAACGGATGAGGTCCGCCGGGGCGCCCACCGCGATCCGGCCTTGCGCGAGCCCCAAAATTTCCGCCGGCCGGCTCGATAAGGCTTGCAGCAAGCGCGTCAGCGGCACAGCGCCGGAGACGACGAGGCGCAAAGCCGCGGGCAGCATGGTCTCCAAGCCAATCGCGCCGGGCGCCGCTTCCGCGAACGGCAGCCGCTTGACCTCGACGTCTTGGGGGTCGTGGTCCGACACGATGACGTCGATTAGACCAGAGGCGACACCCTCCACCAGAGCCAAGCGCTCGTCCTCGCGCCGCAACGGCGGCCGGAGCTTGAGGAAGGTGCGGTAATCCCCGATATCGTTCTCGTTGAGGGTGAGATGATTGATCGAGGTGCCGCAGGTCACGGGCAGACCGCGATCCTTGGCCCGGCGGATGATGTCGAGCGAGGCGGCGGTCGAGATCAAGGGCGCGTGGTAGCGCGCGCCGGTGAGCGCCACGAGTTGGATATCGCGCTCCAGAATGATCGTCTCGGCTTCGTGCGGAATGCCGACGAGGCCGAGGCGCGAGGCGCGTTCGCCCTCGTTCATCACGCCTTCGGCCGCCAGATCGTGATCTTGCGCGAAATGGATGACGAGCGCATCGAAATCGCGGGCATAAAGCATCGCCCGGCGCAGGATGCTGGCATTGCGGATCGAATGCGAGCCCTCGCTGAAGGCGACGGCGCCCGCTTGCTGCAACAGGCCGATCTCGGAAATATCCTCGCCGCGCAGACCCTTGGTGAGGGCGGCGCAAGGCAGGATGCGCACGAGTCCGGTGTCGCGCGCGCGGCGCAGCAAGAAGTCCACGACGGCGGGATCGTCGACCGGTGGATTGGTGTCGGGAAGCGCCAGGATCGAGGTGACGCCGCCCGCCGCCGCCGCCGCCGTCGCCGTCGCGATGGTCTCGCGATATTCCGCGCCAGGCTCGCCGACGAACGCATGCATGTCGATCAGGCCCGGCGCGACAATATCGCCCTCGCAGTCGATGATCTGGACCTCGGCGCGCAGAGTCTCCGGTGTCACCTCGGAGCCAAACCGGCGGATCACGCCCTGCTCGATCAAGACCCCGCCCCTGGCATCGAAACCGGTGGCCGGGTCGATCACCCTGGCATTGACCAGCGCAAGCGGCGCGCCGTTTTTGGGGATGGGGTGCGGCGCTTCGCTCATCGGAGCCTCAAACGTTGGGCAGGTGGCGCGCGAGCGCTTCGAGCACCGCCATGCGAACGGCCACGCCCATCTCGACCTGCTCGCGGATCAAGCTTTGCGCGCCATCGGCGACCGTCGAGCCGATCTCGACGCCCCGGTTCATCGGGCCGGGATGCATGACCAAGGCGTCGGGCTTGGCGAAGGCGAGCTTGGCTTCGTCGAGGCCGTAGAAATGGAAATATTCCCTCATCGAGGGCACGAAGCCGCCATTCATCCGCTCGCGCTGCAAGCGCAAGGTCATGACGATATCGGCGTCGCGCAGGCCCTCGCGCATGTTGCGGAAGACCTCCACGCCCATGTTGTCGATCCCCACCGGCAGCAAGGTCGAGGGGCCGATCACGCGAACCCGCGCCCCGAGCGCCGAGAGCAGGAGAATATTCGATCGCGCCACGCGCGAATGCAGAATATCCCCGCAGATCGCCACCACCAGGCCCTCGATCTTCCCCTTGTTGCGGCGAATCGTCAGGGCATCGAGAAGAGCTTGGGTGGGATGTTCATGCGCGCCGTCGCCGGCATTGACCACGGCGCAATCGACTTTGCGGGCCAGGAGATGCACGGCGCCGGCCTGGCTGTGCCGCACGATGATGATATCGGGGCGCATGGCATTTAACGTGATCGCCGTATCGATCAGCGTCTCGCCCTTTTTGACGCTGGAGGTCGCTACCGACATATTCATGACATCGGCGCCGAGGCGTTTGCCTGCGAGTTCGAACGAGGATTGCGTCCGCGTCGAAGACTCGAAGAACAGGTTGATTTGCGTCCGGCCCCGCAGAGTCGCGCGTTTTTTCTCGACCTGACGCGAGACGGCAACCGCTTCCTCCGCGAGATCGAGCAGCGCGGTAATATCAGAAACGGACAGCCCCTCGATCCCGAGCAGGTGCCTGTGATTGAAAGGAGGCGTGGACTGGTGAGTCATGGGCTGATGGTCTATCGGGGAGCACGGGCGGAATGTCAAAGGGCTAAATTTCGTAACCAAAGCAAAGCTACAGCCGCCAACGATTCAGGCTTGGCGCTTTCGATACTTTATACCATATGGCGTGCTATGGCTCCCGTCCGTGGCATGATCGTTCATGAACATGACCGTTGATGAAGCGGAATGGGAATAACGGGGAAACGATGGTATCGGCGGCTCTGTCTCCGGTCACATCCCGGCCGGAGGCGGCTGGGCGCTTTCCGTCTTGGTGGGATCACCAAGGCGACAAGAAATCGCCTCGATTTAAGAAGTTAGAGCATTTTCTCGATCACGAGAGTCGGTGACTTTCGCGGAAAATGCCCGGGGAACCAAGGGGTCGTTCGGGATGGATATCGTCATCGTCGAGTCGCCTGCGAAGGCCAAGACGATCAATAAATATCTGGGGAAGAATTACGAGGTCTATGCCTCGTATGGGCACATTCGCGACTTGCCGTCGAAAGACGGCTCGGTCGATCCGGATGCCGATTTCGCCATGATCTGGGATGTCGACACCAAATCCGCCAAGCGGATGGCCGAGATCGCCAAGGCGGTGAAGGGCGCGGATCGTCTGATTCTCGCAACCGATCCGGATCGCGAGGGCGAGGCGATCTCCTGGCACGTTCTGGAGGTCTTGAAGGCCAAGAAGGTCTTGAAGGGCACGACCGTTCAGCGCGTGGCCTTCAACGCCATCACCAAGACCGCGGTTCTCGAGGCCATGTCCAAGCCGCGCGAGATCGACGCGTCGCTGGTCGATGCCTATCTCGCGCGCCGCGCCTTGGATTATCTCGTCGGTTTCACGCTGTCCCCGGTGCTCTGGCGCAAATTGCCGGGCGCGCGTTCGGCGGGCCGCGTCCAATCGGTCACGCTCCGGCTGATTTGCGAGCGCGAACTCGAAATCGAGAAATTCGTCAAACGGGAATATTGGTCGCTGGCGGCGCAGCTCAAGACCAAGGACGGCGCGGCCTTTATCGCGCGTCTCGCGGGTGCCGATGGCGAGAAGCTCGGCCGGCTCGACGTCGGGACGCAGCAACAAGCCCACGATCTCAGAGACGCGCTGGAAAAATCGGCCTTTTCGGTCACCAAGGTCGAGGCCAAGCCCGCGCGGCGCAACCCCTACCCGCCGTTCACCACCTCGACCATGCAGCAGGAAGCCTCGCGCAAGCTCGGCTTTGCGCCCTCGCGCACGATGCAGCTCGCGCAGCGGCTCTATGAAGGCGTCGATGTCGGCGGCGAGACCATCGGCCTCATCACCTATATGCGAACCGACGGTGTCGACATGGCGCCGGAGGCCGTCACCTCGGTCCGCGAGGTGATCGGCAAGGAGTTCGGGGAGCGCTATGTTCCCAAGGCGCCGCGCAAATATATAGTCAAGGCCAAGAATGCGCAGGAAGCCCACGAGGCGATCCGCCCGACCGATCTCGCGCGCCTGCCGAAACAGGTGGCCCGCGCGATGGAGCCCGATCTCGCCAAGCTTTACGACCTCGTCTGGACCCGGACCATCGCCAGCCAGATGGACTCGGCCGAGTTCGAGCGCACCACGGTCGATATTCTGGCGGAGACCAACGGCCGCAAGCTCGACCTGCGCGCCAACGGCCAAGTCGTCCGCTTCGACGGCTTCTTGAAGCTCTATCAAGAAGGCCGCGACGACGAAGACGACGAAGAGGGTGGTCGCCTGCCGCCGATGCAAGGCGGCGACCGTCTCAGCAAGGAAAAGATCGAGGCCGTCCAGCACTTTACCGAGCCGCCGCCGCGTTACACCGAGGCGACCATCATCAAAAGGATGGAAGAACTCGGCATCGGCCGTCCTTCGACCTACGACGCCACCGTCCAGACCCTGAAGGCGCGCGAATATGTGCGGCTCGACAAGAAGCGCCTCGTGCCGGAGGACAAGGGCCGGCTCGTGATCGCCTTTCTGGAGAGCTTCTTCGCCCGCTACGTCGGCTACGACTTCACCGCCGATCTCGAGGAAAAGCTCGATCGCATCTCCAATAACGAGATCGATTGGAAACAGGTCTTGCGCGATTTCTGGGCCGACTTTTCCGTCGCCATCGCCGGAACCAAGGATCTCCGCACCACCGAAGTACTCGACAATCTCAACGAGGTGCTGGGACCGCATATCTTCCCGGCCCGCGAGGATGGTTCGGATCCGCGAAGCTGCACTTTGTGCGGCACTGGCAAGCTTTCGCTCAAGCTTGGCAAGTTCGGCGCCTTTATCGGCTGCTCCAACTATCCCGAATGCAAATTCACCCGCCAACTCGCCAATGGCGGCGAGGCGGCGGGCGATGGCGCGGAGCAAACCGGCACCAAGGTGCTCGGGCTCGATCCCGCCAGCGGGTTGGAAATCACGCTGCGCGACGGCCGTTTCGGCCCCTATATCCAGCTTGGCGAGGGGGAAAAGCCCAAACGCTCTTCCCTGCCCAAGGGATTGGCGCCCGCCGATGTGACGTTGGACCAGGCCATCGCGCTTCTCTCGCTGCCGCGCGAAGTGGCGAAGCATCCCGAGACCAAGGAGCCGATCGTCGCCGCGCTTGGCCGCTATGGACCTTACGTCCAGCACGGCAAGACCTATGCGAATCTCGGCCCCGGCGACGATGTGCTCGAAATCGGCGGCAACCGCGCGATCGACCTGATCGTCGCCAAGGAGAGCGGCCTGACCGGGCGGCGCTTTGGCGGCGAGGCCACGGCCGGCAAGGTGCTGGGCGATCATCCCGATGGCGGCGCGGTCTCGATCAAGGCCGGGCGCTACGGCCCCTATGTCAGTCACGGCAAGGTCAATGCGACCCTGCCGAAAGAAGTCGATCCCACCACGCTGACGCTGGAAGGCGCCATCGCTCTGCTCAACGCCAAGGCGAGTTCGGGGGCCACGGTCCAAGGACGGCTGCTGGGCGAGCATCCCTCGGGAGGCGCCATCACTGTGCGCCAGGGGCGGTTCGGCCCCTATGTGAACCACGGCAAGACCAATGCGACGCTAAAGCGCGACATGTCGCCGGAAAGCCTGACCCTCGAGGAAGCCATCAGGCTGATCGAGGATAAGGAAGGGGCCGGTCCGGCGAAGAAAAAGGCGCCGGCCAAAGCCAAGCCTGCTGCGGCAAAAGCCACGGCAGCTAAAGCCAAGCCCACGGCAGCCAAAGCCTCCGCGCGGGCGCCGGCCAAGGCCAAGGCGGCGCCTAAAAAGGCTCCCGCGAAAAAGGCTCCGGCGAAAAAAACTCCGGCTAAAAAGGCGAAATCGGCTTGAAAACGACTGGCGGGGGGGCATCTAAGAACGTGTCCCCCGCCGAAACCACCTCCCCCCAACCCTCGCGTGAAGAGGTTCTGGCCTTTATCGCGCGCGAGCGGGAGATGGCGGGCGAGCGCACGCCGGCCAAAATCGGCAAGCGCGAGATCGCCCGCGCCTTCAATATCAAAGGAAGCGACAAGATCGCATTGAAACGTCTGCTCAAAGAATTGGAACAAGAAGGCGCGGTCGAGCGTAAGCGCAAGACCCTGACGAAGCCCGGCCTGCTGCCCCCCGTGGTCTTGGCCGAAGTCTATTCCCGCGACCGGGATGGCGATTTACTGGCCAAACCCGTGGAATGGGACGAGTCCCAGGGCCGCGCGCCAACTATCGTCCTCAATTTTCCGCGCAAGGCGCGAGTGGGGACGCCGGTTCCAGGCCTCGGCGACCGCGCCTTGGTGCGCACGGAACCGGTCCGCGACGCGAAGGGCAACGAGCCCGCCTATACCGGCCGCATCGTCAAGATTATCGCCAAATCCACCGCGCAGGTTCTCGGCATCTATCACGAGCTGCCCGGCGGCGGCGGCCAGATTTGGCCGGTGGACAAAAAGTCCGCCAACAAGGGCGCGCTTTCCGTCCGCGCCGGCGAAGAAGGCGAGGCGCGCGATGGCGATCTCGTCGCCGCGGAGGTGTTGAAGGGCGGGCGCTTCGGCCCTACCGGCGCGCGGGTGCGCGAGCGGATCGGCTCGCTCGGCAGCGAAAAGGCGGTGAGCCTGATCGCCATCCACGCCCAGAAGATCCCCCATGTGTTCCAGCCGGAAACCCTCGGCGAGGCCGGTTCCGCCAAGCCCGCCACGTTGCACGGACGCGAGGATTGGCGCCATCTTCCGCTGATCACCATCGATCCGCCCGATGCCAAGGACCATGACGACGCGGTGCTCGCCGCCATCGACGAGGATCCGGCAAATCCCGGCGGCTTCGTGTTGACCGTCGCCATTGCCGATGTCGCGGCCTATGTCCGGCCCGGCAGCGCGCTCGACCGCGAGGCGTTGGAGCGCGGCAATTCCGTCTATTTCCCGGACCGCGTCGTGCCGATGCTGCCGGAGCGGATCTCGAACGATCTGTGTTCGCTGCGTCCCGCCGAGGACCGCCCGGCGCTGGCGATCCGGATGGTGATCGACGCCAAGGGCCAAAAGCGGCGGCATTCGCTTCACCGCGTCATGATGCGTTCGGCGGCGAAGCTCTCGTACCAGCGCGCGCAAGCCGCGATCGATGGCGTGCCGGACGACGAGACCGCCGCTTTGTTGGAGGGCGTGTTGCGCCCGCTCTACGAGGCCTACGGCACCCTGAAGATCGCGCGGGAGCGGCGTCAGCCGCTCGATCTCGATCTGCCAGAGCGTAAAATTCTGCTGCACCCCGACGGCACGGTCGACCGTGTCGTCGTGCCGGAGCGGTTGGACGCACATCGCCTCATTGAGGAATTCATGATCCTCGCCAATGTCGCGGCCGCCGAGCTGTTGGAGGAAAAGCGCCAGCGGCTGATCTATCGCGCACATGGCGAACCGAGCGTCGAAAAACTGCATAATCTGGGCGAATTCCTCGCCTCCATCGGGATCAAACTCGCCAAGGGACAGGTGCTGACGCCGGCCCAGTTCAACGGCATTTTGGCGCGGGTGAAGGGCGGCGAGCACGAGCAGATCGTCAACGACGTCGTGCTCCGCTCCCAGGCACAGGCCGAATATGTCTCGGATAATTATGGGCATTTCGGGCTGCATCTGCGCCGCTACGCGCATTTTACCTCGCCGATCCGCCGCTACGCCGATCTCATCGTGCATCGCGCTCTGATCCGCGCGGCCGGGCTCGGACGCGACGGCCTGCCCGATCTCGAGGCCGATGTGCTGGCCGATATCGCGCTGCGCATTTCCGCCGCCGAGCGCCGGGCCATGGCCGCCGAACGCGACACGGTGGACCGCCTGATCGCCACCCATCTCGCGGGCAAGGTCGGCACGATCTTCCAAGGCCGGATCGCCGGCGTCACGCGCGCCGGGCTGTTCGTGAAATTGAGCGACACCGGCGCCGATGGCTTCATCCCCGCCGCGACGATGGGCACGGAATTCTACCGTTTCGAGGAAACCCTCCACGCCCTCGTCGGGTCGCGCAGCGGCGACATGTACCGCTTGGGCGATCCCGTCACGGTCAAGCTGGTGGAAGCCGCGCCCTTCGCCGGCGCCTTGCGCTTCGAACTCGCCGGCGGCGACGCGTCCGGTCCCGGCACAGCCTCGCCGAAACGCATGCCGGGACGCAGACCCGGCCCGTCGAAAGGGCGTCCTGGGCCGGCGCGTGACATCAGGTCGTCTGGCGCGCGCCGCCGGAAGGTCTAACTGATTGATTCCTAGCCGCCGCCGATAGATAAAGAGCCATGCCGGACAAACGTCTCGACGAAGCCAATCCACCGTCTCCCGCGCGTCCCCCGCGCGATGCTTGGGCGTCGCTCAAGCTCGGCTTGCGCGGGCGCTGCCCGGCCTGCGGCAAGGGCAAGATTCTGCGCGGCTATCTCACGGTGAACGAGTCCTGCCCAGTCTGCCACGAGGAATTCTTCCATCACCGCGCGGATGATTTTCCGCCTTACATTACGATTTTCGTCGTCGGCCATATCCTCGGCGCCACGATGTTCGCCGTGGACGAAACCTGGCCCGATCTTCCCATGGCCTTTCACTTCGTCATTTGGCCCACGCTCTGTATCGCGCTCTCGCTGTCGCTATTGCCGATTTTCAAGAGCGGATTGATCGCCTATCAATGGGCGCTCCGAATGCACGGATTCGAGACGGCGCATGTGCCGCCCGTCCCCTCTTTCGAGCCAAGCAAGCCCCTGCCCCGTCCCTCCGTGGCGTGACGGGCTTCCATCGTTTGGCGGAACGCGAAGCGCGTTTCGAGGGTCCGGCTTTCTCGTCCGGAAGGACGGAGTGGCAAAATCCGATCGAGCGTCGATTGATGTGACGGACCAGCATATTCAATTGTAATTATTGATATTTATAGCATAATCGATCATGGTGACGATAGAAAGTGCGATGCCATGAAAACACACGACAAAGCGGAAGAATTGATACCGCTCGCCTTGCTTCAACAGGTCGAGACCGCGGCTGCCGCCGAACACCGTTCCGCGCGGGATATGCTGCGTGAGGCGGTTGAAAGTTATTTGTCGGCGCGGCGCATGCTTGCCGCATCAGGCGCCGGGCAACAACCCTCCCCACAACGGCGAACCCCACGGGAAGCAGCCGCGCGGATCCTGGAAAGGCGTAAATTTCATCCGCTTCCGGAAGGCACGACCATTCGCGACATGATGACCTATGGCCGCGCGTGACGATCTTCGTCCTCGATAATTCCGTGACGATGCGTTGGTTCTTCGACGGCGGCAATCATCCCTATGCCGATGCCGTCCTTTTTGACTTGATGTCATCCACCGGGGAAGCCGTGGTTCCGGTCCTTTGGTGCTATGAAGTGAGTGCGGTACTTGCACGCGCTCACTCCAAGGGAGCGATCCCGGTCCAGGACGCCTCGGATTTTATCGATGATTTGCAGGCGCTGCCGATTCACGTCGATGACGAAAGCGAAAAACATATTTTTCGGGACGTTCATCAACTGGCTATCGCCTATAGGCTGACATCTTACGACGCCGCCTATCTGGAACTGGCGCTGCGGCGCAATCTGCCGCTTGCGACTCTCGACGACGAATTGAAGATCGCGGCCGCCAGCGCGGGCGTGATTGTTCTTTAAGCCGTCTCATGCTCTAGCACCGCATCCGCAGGCTCCGGCAATGCAGGACGAGGGCTGAATATTGATTTGCCGGACATGCCCGGATCATTCCTCCACAGCCTCCACGCGTGTGCTGGCGGGCGCCATTGCCACCGCGGCCATCGCGGGCTGCGGGCTGTCGCTCAGCATCGCCTTGCTGTCGGTCCGGCTCGACGCCGCGGGCTTTTCCGCCCGGGCGATCGGTTTGAATACGGCGGCGGGCGGCGTCGCTTCCCTGCTCTGCGCGCCGCTGATCCCCTATGCGGCCAAGAAAATCGGCGTCGCCTGGCTGCTTCTCCTGTCGCTCGCGGTAGGCGGCCTGGCCTTGACCGGCTTTACCGTCACTTCCGGCTACGTGGCCTGGCTCGCTTTACGTTTTCTGACCGGCATGGCGGTCACGGTTCTCTTCGTGCTCAGCGAATATTGGATCGGAACGGCGGCGGCGGTGGGCCGGCGCGGGCTGGCGATCGGTCTTTATGCCACCTGCCTGGGGGGCGGCTTCGCGGCCGGGCCAGCCGTTCTCGCCTTTGTGGGCACGCGAGGTGGACTGCCGTTTTGGGTGGGCGCGGGGCTGTTTTGGGCGGCGATCGTGCCGCTTATTCTCAATATGAAGGGCGCGCCGCCGCTCGACGAGCGAAGCCGCAAGCCGTTCTGGGTTTTTCTCCGGGAATCGCCCATGGCGACCTTGGCCGGCATGCTTCACGGGGCGATCGAGGTCGCGGGCATCGGCCTGTTGCCCGTCTACGCCTTGCGCGCCGGGGCCAGCGCCGAGCAAGGCGCGCTGTTCGCCAGCCTGTTCGTCTTCGGCAATAGCGCCTTGCAGGTTCCTGTCGGCCTGCTGTCGGACCGCGTCGATCGCGGCCGGCTGTTGATCGTCATCGCTGTGCTCGGCCTCGCCGGCGCTTTGTTCTTGGGGCTCGCCGGCATGTCCTCCCTGATTCTCTTCGAGGCGATTCTCTTGATCTGGGGCGGAACCGTGGGCGGCTTTTATCCCGTGGGCCTGGCGCAGCTAGGTTCGCGCTACCGGGATGGCGAATTGGCGGGCGCCAATGCGGCTTTCGTCATGACCTATTCGTTCGGCATGCTCGTGGGGCCCCCGCTGACCGGCCTCGGGCTCGATCTGGTGCCGCCCGGCGGCTTCTTTCTCACCATTGCCGTCTTCATCGCGCTCTACCTCGCCATCGCCTTCGGCTCCCTCGCCCGGCGCCGGACAAACGGCCAAGAAACCGCCCGGACACAAAGCTTGTCTTGACAGACGGCCGGGCCTGCCTATTGTGCGCCTCGGTTGCGGGCCCTCGTGAGCGAGGATGACCCGCTTGTTTTGTTTTGGCGAGCCGCGCCTTCTTCCTGTTCCCGTGGCTCGTACCTCTAGGTTTGAAGTGCAATGGCCAAAGCTGCGATGATCAAGATCAAGCTCCTGTCGACTGCCGACACGGGCTATTTCTATGTCACCAAAAAGAATGCGCGCACGAAGACGGACAAGCTGTCGTACAAAAAGTACGACCCCGTCGTGCGCAAGCATGTCGAGTTCAAGGAAACGAAGATCAAGTAAGCCTGGCCGGTTGGTTGCCGGACGGGCGCGACGCGCCCGTCTCTAAATTTCCGGGATAGATGTCCACTTAATTTCCGGGATAGATGTCCAAAGGCGGCCACTTAGGCCGTCTTTTTGCGTTTTCTTTTCCGTTTTCTCCCGATGGGACGGCAACGTTTTCACCGCCATGCGTTGTCATGGCGGCGGGCTGGCGCGTGATGATTGCTCCCCCGCCCGGCTGACGCCGGCAAATAGGAGAGATCAGATGCGCAAAATTCTTCTCGTTTCGGTCATCGCGCCGGGCCTTCTCCTGGGAGCTGCCCTGCCCGCGAGCGCCTTGACTATGCCGCCCCTGCCAAATTCCGGAAGCGCACCGGCGGTGACGCTCGTGTCCGGTGGCTGCGGGCATCTCTCTCACCGCGATCCCTCGGGTGTTTGCCGGCCGAATCGCGTGATCGCGTGGCACCGCAAGGGATAAGACCCCGGCTGGGCATAAGGACGGGATGGAGATAAGACTGGGTTGGAGATCGCGCCAGTCTATCACCGCGCCGGTCCATGAAAGAGAGGGGCCGGCGGCGAATGGTTTGAGGAGGCCACTCCTAACCACCCACGCGCCGGCCAACCCCACGGACCCAGGAGATGCGGCGGACCTGAGCTTCTCCGCAGGGTATTTTGTCCAAGCCCGCGATACCGCTGGCACCACGAGCCGGGCGGAACGACGTTAACGAGGCCGGGACGAAATGCAAATAACGAATCGAATCTATACCCAAGCTTATTGATGGGGGTTAAGCGGCGTCCGCCGTGACCCGGTTCCGGCCCGTGGCTTTCGACCGGTAGAGCGCCCGGTCGGCCCGGCGGTAGATCTCGTCGGCGACCGTATCGTGCCCCCGTTCGGCAAGACCAATCGAGACTGTCACGGGAATGGCCGGCTTGCCGGGCGAGACGGTAAACGGATCTTGTTCCACCGCCATGCGAATCCGCTCCGCGATCCCTCTGGCGATCTCGGCCGGCGTGTCCGGCATCACGACCACGAATTCCTCGCCGCCGAAACGGCAGACGAGATCGCTCGCGCGGATGACTTTGCGCATCCGGGCCGAGAAGGATTTCAGCACCTCGTCGCCAGCATCGTGCCCATGCGTATCGTTCACCGATTTGAAGAAATCGATGTCCAGAATCATCATGGACAATGGCCTGCCCTTGCGCGCGGCCTGGTCCACATACCCGCTGAAATGGGTCTCGAAATAGCGCCGGTTGTTCAAACCGGTGAGCGCATCGATCACCGCCATTTCGATCGAGGCCTGGACGCTGTCGCGTAGCGTATCGGCATAGTGCTTACGCCGGACTTGGGTCCGCACGCGGGCGGTCAATTCGTTGCGGTCGATGGGACGCTGGAGATAATCGTTGACGCCGATCTCCAGGCCGCGCAACAGCCGGGCGCGATCGTCCGGCTCGGTGAGGATCAGGATCGGCGTGTGGCGCGTGCGTGCCAAGGCGCGAAGCTGGGAGCACAGTCGCAAACCGTCGTGGCCATCGAGGCTGAGGCTGACGATGAACAGGTCGTAAGCGCCATCCGCCGCCTTGAACAAGGCTTCCTGCGGATTGGTCTCGACATCGACCGTGTGTTTATCGCGGAAGGCGATTTTGATGTGATTGGCGGAGGCCTCGCGGTCCTCGACAAGGAGAATATGACCGGTCTTTTTATCGTCCTGCATCGCAAGGTTCAGCGTATTGGTCATGCCGAGATCGGCGGTGGCCGCAACCCGGCCTCGCAGTTCATCGAGAATGACCTTGAGACGCGTGAGGGAACGCACGCGGGCGATGAGCGCGATTTCGTCGATCGGCTTAGTCAAGAAATCGTCCGCCCCCGCTTCGAGCCCGCGCACCCGGTCGGCCGGTTGATCGAGGGCGGTCACCATGACGACGGAGATATGCTGGGTCTGTGGATCCTCCTTGAGGCGGCGGCACACTTCGAACCCGTCCATGCCGGGCATCATGACGTCGAGAAGGACGATATCGCATTCGCCGGCGGCGCAAATCGTCAGCGCCTCGGGCCCGTTCGACGCGAGAACGACGTCGAAATATTCGGCGGTTAGGCGCGCTTCCAGCAGTTTGCGATTGGGCGCGAGGTCATCGACGACGAGGACACGAGCTGACATGCCGAAACTTCCTGCTTTTAAAAAATCCAGAGCGGCTTTCCCCATGGGAAGAGCCTGATGATCAAGAGTAGACAAGGGCCCGTGAATTTTTCCGGCGGAAACTACCGCAAATTTTAGCGATTTTGCATTTCCTTGGCGGCAGCCCGGAAACTATGCAATAAATGATATATGTTTCAAAGAGTTGGCGTTAACGCCGGAGGGCATGGGGCATGAAAATATGTCGCTCCGCCACGTTTCCGGAACGGCGAAAAGACGTTTTTCTCACGCCTCCGGGAGATAATTGCGGACGGTCTCCAGAAATTTAACGACGGAGATCGGCTTCGACAAATAAGCTTCGCAGCCGCTTTGACGGATTTTTTCCTCGTCGCCCTTCATGGCAAAGGCGGTGATGGCGATAATCGGGATATGACGGAGCTGGTCGTCGTCCTTGATCCATTGGATGACCTCGACGCCCGACACTTCCGGGAGTTGAATATCCATCAAGATTAGATCGGGGCGATGAGTCCTCGTCAGTTCCACCGCCTCCACCCCGTTCCGGGTCTGGATGGTCTTATAGCCATGCGCTTCGAGCAAATCGTTGAACAGTTTCATGTTCAACTCGTTGTCTTCGACGATGAGGACGCTCTTCGGCATGGGCAACCAGCTTCCGGGTAACGGGTGATCCTTCACCTGCATAGACGTCGATCGTTAATAACTACGCGCAAATCGATAAAAGGAAAATCCGCAAAGTGACGAAGCAACCCTCGCATTACGGCATCGGCTCGAAGCGAAAGCCCTCCAGCGATTTCATGGACCGCCTGCCGGTCGAAGTGCTGACCTATCTGGCCGCCGACCCCGCGCGCTTGGGCCGGTTCTTCGACACGACCGGTCTCGACGTGCCGGCGTTGCGGCAGTCGGCGGGAACGCCCAGTTTCGACTCGAGTCTTCTCGACTATCTCGGTTCCGATGAAAGTTTGCTTCGCGACTTCGCGCAACAACATGGCTACGATCCCGCCGAGGTCGATACGGCGCGCATGATCCTGGCGGGTCCCCAAGAGAGCGAATAGTCTCGTTCCCTCGTCTTTCCGGGCCTTCCGCGATGCCGCTGTCCTTCTGCCGCGATTGTTTTTCCTCTGGTCCCGCTCCCTCGCCGCGGCGGTGCGGCGTCTGCGGTTCGCCGCGTCTTCTCGCGCATCCCGAGTTGGACACGCTGACGATTGCCCATATCGATTGCGATGCTTTTTACGCCGGCGTCGAAAAGCGGGACAACCCGGCTTTGCGCGACAGGCCGGTGATCATTGGCGGCGGGAAGCGCGGCGTCGTGTCCACCGCCTGCTATATCGCGCGGACCTTCGGCGTGCGCTCGGCCATGCCGATGTTCAAAGCGCTTCAGGCCTGCCCGCAGGCGGTCGTGGTGAAGCCGGACATGGCGAAATATCAGCGCGTGGCCCGCGAGGTCCGGGCCTTGATGGGAGAGCTGACACCGCTCGTTCAACCCGTTTCGATCGACGAGGCCTTTCTCGATCTTGCCGGCACGCAGGCCCTCCACGGCGCGGTCCCGGCCATGGTGCTGGCGCGTTTCGCCGCGAGGGTCGAGCGCGAGCTCGGCATTACCGTGTCGGTCGGGCTGAGCGATTGCAAGTTCTTGGCAAAGCTCGCCTCCGATCTCGATAAGCCGCGCGGCTTCGCCATCATTGGACGAGCCGAAGCCGTGCCGTTCTTGCGTCCGATGCCCGCAAGCGCGATTACCGGCATCGGCGCCGTCTCGGCGAAGCGGCTTGCCGCCCAGGGGTTTTTCACGATAGGCGACATCCAGGATTGCGACGAGAAAAGCTTTGCGCGCCGCTCCGGGACGCAGGATCTGGGCCTCTGGCGCCTGGCGCGGGGGATCGACACACGGCCCGTCTCCCCAGAGCGCGAGACCAAGAACATCTCGGCCGAGACGACCTTCGCCGCCGATCTCGCGAGACCGGAGGATCTCCAACCGATTCTCTACGGTCTTTGCGAAAAAGTGGCGTTCCGGCTCACCCAATCGGGTTTCGCCACCAGCGGCGTGGTTCTGAAATTGAAGACCGGCGATTTCAAGCTCAAGACGCGGTCGCGATCGAACCTGCCGCCGACGCAACTCGCGGCCAGGCTTTACGAGGCGAGCCGTTTGCTGCTGCAACCCGAACTCGATGGCACGCCCTACCGGCTGATTGGCCTTGGCGCCGCGAGCCTCCATCCCGGCACGGACGCCGACCGGGGCGATCTCGTGGACACGTCGCTCGCGCGGCAAAAGGCGGCGGCCCAGGCGATCGACGCCGTCCGCCAGCGCTTCGGCGGCAAGGCCCTGGTGCGCGGAATTTCCCTGACGGGGCGGCGGGATTAGCCCCTACTTCGCGCAGCTCTTGGATGGCAGCAGATCGAGCGCCGTTAATTCGCCGGCCAGGATGAAATCGCCATAGTCGAAGCGCAAGGCGCGCGAGATGCCGTTTTCGTAAAGCTCGAAGCCAAGGGTGTAGGCTGGGCCTTCGTCCTTCTTGTCTTCCTCGTAATAGCTGATCGACACCGGCCAGCGCCGGACGTTCCCCAACAGCGCGGCATTGACGCCGTGATCATCGGCTGGTCCCTCGATGGGACGTCCAATGATCGCCATCGTGTCATAGACCTTCTTGCCGTCGTCGGAACCATCGAAGACTTTCGCGCCGAAGAGTTTTTGTCCGGCCCGGGCGGCGGCGATGATGTGCTTGAGATGCTCGGTCGGAAACAGCACCTGCTGATCGACATCGATGGTCTCGCGCGCCGGTTTCGAGATTTGGATCGCGAGCGCCGTGGCTTGTTTGACCGCGCGCCCGTCGATCACGCCGGTGCCGCCATTATCGGTCGAGTTCGTGACGTTGAAGGCAAAGCTGTGGGCTTCGCCATCCTCGAAGGTCGCGGAATGCATGTCGGAGAGACGCGTCGCGCCTTCCGCGGGCTGCAGCTCGGTGATCTGGCGGAAGCTTTGGGTATAGCCCTCGCAGGGTGAACCGCTGAACTCGTAGGACACCCGGCCATTGGCGCTGGTCGGACTTTTCGTGCCCGTCGATTGGAAAAGGTTCACGCGATAGGCGGCGCGATGGGCCGCCAAGGGCAAGGCCTCGGGCATTGCCGCCGGTTGCGTCACCGCCGGCGGCGCAACGGCCGGCCCCGCGGCCAAGACGCCACCGGTTTGCAACGCCGGCCCCGCGCCCATCGCGACGACGGCGGCCCCATACCGCATCCAGCGCATTATCTCTTTATTTTCGAGCATCGACCGGAGATCCTCATGGCGAGTGGCATTCGAAAAATTATCGGCGAGCTTAGGCCTGCCGTAAAGAGAAAGCCATATCGGGAAGTTGCGTTTTTTGCGGGGCGTTTGAGGCATGGACCGGCACCCCCGGCGCCGTTGCTGGGGGCTATTCGCTTTTTGGCATCATATTTTTCGAGCGGCCCGTCCCCACCTGTTTTCGCCCTTGCGCCAACCCTCTCGTTCCTTCTAAGACGCCGGATAGAGCCGTTTTTTTCTGGAGCGTATGATGAGCGTGATCGAAGACCGCCTGTTGACCCTCGGCATTGTCTTGCCGCAACCTTCCGCGCCCGTGGCCAATTATGTCCCGGCGGTCGTGGCGGGAAATCTATTGGTGATTTCCGGCCAGCTCGCCCTAGACGTCAACGGCAAGCTCCCTGCGGAATTCACCGGCAAAGTGGGCGCGGATGTCTCGCCGGAGACCGCGAAGGCCGCCGCGCGGCAATGCGCGATCAACGTGCTGGCGCAAGCCAAGGGCGCCTTGGGTAGCCTGGAGCGGATCGAACGCTGCATCCGTCTCGGCGGATTCTTCAATACGGCGCCGGGCTTTGCCGCCATCGCGCCGCTGATGAACGGCGCTTCCGATGTGATCGTCGATGTGCTCGGCGACGAGGGCCGCCACGCGCGCTCGACCATCGGCGTCGCCGAAGTTCCCTTGGGGTCGGCGGTCGAAGTCGAGGCCATGTTCCTCCTGAAGGCCGAGTGAGGCCGGACCTCGCCACGATCCTCGCGCGGCCCATCGCGCATCGCGGTCTGCATGACGCGGGCCGTGGCGCGATTGAAAATTCGCTGGCCGCCGCCGAGGCCGCCGTGGCGGGCGGCTATGGGATCGAATGCGATGTCCAGTTGACCGGCGACGGCGAGGCCGTCGTCTTTCACGACGAGACCTTGGACAGGCTGACTTCGGAAACCGGACCCGTTTCGGTCCGGACCGCGGCGGAACTCGAAGCGATTGGCCTGAAGGGTGGCGGCGACCGGATTCCCACGCTCGGCGCCTTTCTCTCCGCCATCGCCGGCCGCGTGCCCGTCGTGATCGAGATCAAGAGCCTCGGAGAGGGCGATCTCCGGCTCGCCGGGCGCGCCGTGGCGCTTGCCGCCGCCTATCGCGGCCCCGTCGCGTTAAAGAGTTTCGATCCCGCCGTCATGGCGCATTGCCGGGCGTCCGGTGCCACCTGCCCTCTCGGATTGGTTGGCCCGGACCAGCCCGGCGGCGGCGTGCCGCCGGAAGGATTTTACGATTTCCTCTCCTGGAACATCGGCGAACTCGGCTCCGCACGCGCGGCCCATCCCGCCACGCCGCTGATGAGCTGGACCGTGCGATCGAAAGACCAGCATGATCTCGCCCGGAGTCTCGGCGCGCAGATCGTGTTCGAGAGATATAGGCCCGCGCCTTAGGTGAGACGTTGCTCGCACACGGTTTCGACGCTGCTTTTCAATAAACCTTAATTAGAACCGTGCAATCTTATGGGGCAAATGCAGATTCTATGAGGACTAGGCCGTGAAAGAACGTCGAAGGGCTGAGCGGGTGAAAAGCCTTCTGAAGGCCCGGATCTATTTCAACAACAGGATGACGTCGTTCGATTGCGTGGTCAAAAATATATCGCTCCACGGCGCCAAGGTCGCGATCGACAAGAACGCGGCAGTTCCCGACGAGTTCGAGCTTGAAATCCCGTTGAGGGGCAAATTCTATCAGGCGAAATTGCGCTGGCGGGATGCCGAGGGCATCGGGATGGAGTTCATCGAAGAGGTGGCGGCGGACGATCCGGCCAATCCGCAGTTCGAGCAACTCAAGGCTGAAAATGCCCGGCTGAAGACGGCGGTCCAGATTCTGACGAAGAAGCTCGAGGACCTCGGCCAAGACATTCCGAAATTATACTGAGCCAACCTTACGGCAGTTCGGTGATCTGGCCGTCGCGCAAGGTGACCCGGCGGCTCATGCGGCGGGCAAGGTCGAGATTGTGGGTGGCCACGAGCGCCGCGAGCCCCGTCGCTTTCACCAAGGCATTCAACACATCGAAAACATTGTCGGCGGTCTTGGGATCGAGATTGCCGGTCGGCTCGTCCGCGAGCAGGACGCTGGGACTATTGGCGACCGCGCGGGCAATGGCCACGCGTTGCTGCTCGCCGCCCGAGAGTTCCGGCGGGCGGTGCGAGCCGCGCTGGGATAGACCCATGTAATCCAGCAATTCCCCTGCCCTGCGCCCCGCCTCTTTGCGCGACAGGCCGCCGATCATTTGCGGCAGGACGATATTCTCCAGCGCGCTAAATTCCGGCAGGAGATGGTGGAATTGGTAGACGAAACCGATCTCGGAGCGCCGCAGTCCGGTGCGTTCGGGATCGGGCAGACGCGATGTCGGATGGCCCGCGACGAAAACCTCGCCGGCATCGGGCTTTTCGAGCAGGCCCGCGACATGCAGCAAGGTCGATTTACCCGTACCGGAAGGCGCGATCAGGGCGACGGACTGACCGGGAAACAGTTCGAAATCGACGCCGCGCAGGATCGCCAAGGGCTGGCCGGCCTGGCGGTAGACACGTTCGACTTGGCGGAGCGCGAGGGCGGGAATGGTCATCCGTAACGAAGCGCCTCGACAGGATCGAGCCGGGCGGCGCGCCAGGAGGGATAGAGCGTCGCCAGGATCGAAAGACCGAGTGTCATGCCAACCACGGTGATGACATCGCTTGGTTCGACCACCGAGGGCAAGCGCGACAGGAAATAGATTTCCGCCGGAAACAGATTGGCATGCAACAGATCGTTCAAGCCGGAGCGGATCGCCTCGAGATTTTCGGCCAGCACGAGGCCCAGGACGAAACCGGCGAAAGTGCCGGTAATGCCGATGGACGTGCCGGTTATGAGGAAAATCCGCATGATCGAGCCGCGCGGCGCGCCCATGGTGCGTAAAATCGCAATATCCTCGCTCTTGTCCTTCACCAGCATGATCAAGCCGGAAATGATGTTCAGCGCGGCGACGAGAACGATCAAGGTCACGATGATGAACATGACATTGCGCTCGACCTTCAGCGCGTCGAAGAACGTTTTATTGCGCTCGCGCCAATCCGTCATGATCATGGGCTGCGGCAGGCTGGTATCGATGGACTGGCGCACGGAATCGATCGCTTCCGGGTTTTTCAGGAAAACCTCGATCACCGTCGCCTCGTTCTCGTGGTTGAAGAAGGCTTGGGCCTCGGGCAACGGGAGAAAGACAAAGAGATTATCGAATTGCGCCATGCCGATTTGGAAGATCGCCGTCACGGGATAGCTTTTGATCCGCGGCGCCACGCCGAAGGGGGTTTGTGCGCCCTTGGCGGTCAGAATCGTGATGTTGTCGCCGACCCGGAGGCTCAAGCTTTCCGCAAGCCCCTGCCCGATGGCGGCGCCGCCTGAATGATCGAACCCGTCGAGTGTCCCGATCTTGACGTGGCCGCCGCCGATGCCCGGAAGCTCTTTCAAATCGGCCTCGCGGATGCCGCGTACCAAGGCGCCCGCCTGATTAAAGGGCGAGGAGACGCCGGCCGCGCCTTCGACCATGGGAATGACGAGATCGACGCCCTTGACGCGTTTCACATCGGCCGCGATCCGGTCGTAATCGTTGAGCGGCGTATCGGCGGCTTGCAGAAAAATATGGCCGTTCACGCCGACGATCTTGTCGAGCAGCTCCTTGTGGAACCCGTTCATCACCGACATGACGACAATCAAGGCCGCCACGCCGACCATGATCCCGAGAAAGGAAATCAGCGCGATCACGGACACATAGCCCGACGCGCGGCGAGCGCGGAGATAGCGCAACGCGATCATCCACTCGAAAGGCGCGAAAGGAAGGGGTCCGGTCTTTCTCATACGATAAGGTCCAGCGACTCGGGGGTCCGGCATCTCAAGAAAACTCTGCCGCTCTATACGCCTAAACTTACGGTCGCAATGAGGCTCGCCGTTCGGGTCACGCCCCCGCGAACCTTGCGATGACACCTTCGAGCGTCAGCACCTCCCGTTCGCCGGTCGCGCGCGTCTTGATCTCGATCTGGTCCTCCGCCAGGCCTTTCGGACCCACGATGATCTGGGTGGGAAGACCGATCAGATCAAGCTTGGCGAATTTGCCACCGGGCCGGTCATCGCTATCGTCGTAGAGCACCTCGACTTTGGCCTTGGTCAACGCGGCATAAATCTTTTCGCAGGCTGCGTCGGTCGCCGCGTCGCCAACCTTGAGATTGGCGAGCCCGACATGGAAAGGCGCGACGCTTTCGGGCCAGATGATGCCCTTGTCGTCGTGCGAGGCCTCGATGATCGCGCCGAGAAGCCGCGAGACGCCGACGCCGTAGGAGCCGCCCTCGAACGGCCTGTCGACGCCGTCGGGGCCAGTGATCAAGCTCTTCATCGGCTTCGAATATTTATCGCCGAAATAGAAGACCTGGCCGACTTCGATGCCACGCGTGACGATGCGCTTCTCCTCGGGCGTTTCCGCCTCGAAGCGGGCGGCGTCATGCACGTCCTCGGTGGCGGCATAGAGGCTCGTCCACTGCTTGATGATCGGGGTGAGATCGCTGCCGTAATCGATCGTTTCATCCGGGACCGGGAGATCGAGAACGTCCTTGTTGATGAAGACGCCGGATTCGCCGGTCTCGGCCAGGATGATGAATTCGTGGCTGTGATCGCCGCCGATCGGCCCGGTCTCGGCGCGCATCGGAATCGCCTTCAACCCCATGCGGGCGAAGATGCGCAGATAGGATACGAACATCCTGTTATAGCTGAGCTTGGCTCCGGCCTCGTCGACATCGAAGGAATAGGCATCCTTCATCAGGAATTCGCGGCCGCGCATGACGCCGAACCGTGGGCGCTGCTCGTCGCGGAATTTCCACTGGATATGGTATAGAATTTTCGGCAACTCGCGGTAGCTGCGCACCGAGGCCCGGAAAATTTCGGTGATCATATCCTCGTTGGTCGGCCCGTAGAGCAGCTCGCGCTTGTGACGGTCGGTGATGCGCAGCATTTCGGGGCCGTAAGCATCGTAGCGCCCGGTCTCGCGCCAGAGATCGGCGAGCTGGAGAGTGGGCATCAAAAGCTCGATGGCCCCGGCCCGGTCCATTTCCTCGCGCACGATCTGCTCGATCTTTTTCAAGACGCGGAAGCCGAGCGGCAGCCAGGCGTAAATGCCCGACGCCTCCTGGCGGATCATGCCAGCGCGCAGCATCAACCGGTGCGAGACGATCTCGGCTTCCTTGGGATTGTCGCGAAGAATCGGCAGGAAATATTTGGATAGGCGCATGAGTCGCTTCGGTTAGGGCTGGAGTCGTGGCAGGTCTATAGGAAGCCCCGCCGGGATACCAGCCGCCCGCCGGGAGTTTCCCCGCTTCGCCATGCGCCAGGCCCGTGGGCGTCTTTGCGAGCGCAGCGAAGCAATCCAGGGTGTCACCGGGACGCAACATGGATTGCTTCGCTACGCTCGCAAGGACGGGACGCTCGAGAACGTTTGTGTTTTAACGGCCCTCGGCGCAGCCCGCCCCCTACTCCACCGTCACGCTCTTCGCCAAATTCCGGGGCTGATCGGCGTCTTTCCCCATGAAGACGGCCGTGTGGTAGGCGATCATCTGGACCGGGATGGCGTAGACCATCGCGGTGAAATCCGGGGCCATGCTGGGCAGGACGATCCGGGAGTCCGATTCGCTCGCGAAATCATGCGCCACGCGGGCGCAGCCGATCAGGATCAGGCGGCCGCCGCGCGCCGCGACTTCCTGCATGTTGGAGACGGTCTTTTCGTAGACGTGATCGTCCGGCGCGATGACGATGACGGGCATGTCCTCGTCGATCAGCGCAATGGGGCCGTGCTTCAGTTCGCCCGCCGCATAGCCCTCGGCATGAATGTAGGAGAGCTCCTTGAGCTTGAGCGCGCCCTCCAGGGCCAGCGGATAGGACGTGCCGCGCCCGAGATAGAGCACGTCGCGGACCTTGCCGAGTTGGTGCGCGAGCGTCTCGATCGCGGGCTCGCGCTTGATCGCTTCGGCCATCAGGCCGGGCACCGCCATGAGATCGCCGACGAGGCGCGCTTCGTCCGCCTCGCTGAGCGTGCCCCGCGCCCGGCCGAAGGCTAAGGCCAGGCAGGCGAGAACAGCGAGCTGGCAGGTAAACGCCTTGGTCGAGGCGACGCCGATTTCGGGCCCCGCCAGGGTCAGAGCGGCAATGTCGCTTTCGCGCGCCATGGTCGAGGTCGCGACATTGACCACGCTGATGATCTTGTGGCCCTCGCCCTTGGCGTAGCGCAACGAGGCCAAGGTGTCCGCCGTCTCGCCCGATTGCGACACGACGATGGTGAGGCCGTCCGGTTTCAGCGGCGTCTCGCGGTAGCGGAATTCCGAGGCGACCTCGATCTCGACGGGAAGCCTAGCAAAGCGCTCGAACCAATATTTCGCGGTGAGCCCGGCCATATAGGCCGTGCCGCATGCGGTGATGACGAGCCGGTCCAGGGTGGCGATATTGTCCGGCAGCTCGAACGGCAGCGCCACCTTGCCTTGCGACATATCGAGATAATAGGCGAGCGTGCGGGCCACGACCTCGGGTTGTTCGTGGATTTCCTTGGCCATGAAATGGCGGTGGTTGCCCTTGTCGACCAGGAAGGCCGAAGCCTGGGTCTTCAGCTTGCTCCGCTTGACCGGGAGATGGCGGGCATCGTGGAACTGCGCCTTGCCCGGCGTCAGCACGACCCAATCGCCTTCCTCGAGATAGGTCAGCGTATCCGTGAAGGGCGCCAGCGCCAAGGCGTCGGAGCCGAGATACATGACCCCGTCATTGTCGCCCTGGCCGTAACCGACCGCGAGAGGCGCGCCTTGCCGCGCGCCGATCAACAGATTTTCCTCGCCCTCGAACAAAAAGGCGAGCGCGAACGCGCCTTTGAGACGCGGCAATGCGGCGGCGACGGCGCCCCGCGGCTTGAGGCCGTTATCCAGCGCATCGGTGACGAGATGAGCCACGACTTCCGTGTCGGTTTCCGTCGAAAACACATGACCCTTGGAGCGCAGTTCCTCTCGCAGCTCGCGGAAATTTTCGATAATGCCGTTATGCACCACGGCCACTTTGCCGGTCGCATGGGGATGGGCGTTGTTCTCGGTCGGGCGCCCATGGGTCGCCCAACGGGTGTGGCCGATGCCGATCGTGCCATGCAGCGGCTCGGTGCGCAAAAGCGCTTCGAGGTTGCGCAACTTGCCCTGCGCCCGGCGGCGCGTGAGATGCCCGTCCTCCAGCGTCGCGATCCCGGCGGAATCATAACCCCGGTATTCCAGCCGCTTCAGCGCCTCGATCAACGCATCCGCGACGGGTTCACGGCCGAGAATACCAACAATGCCGCACATAATCTGCTCTCTGAGTGGAGGAAACAAGGCTCTCTGAGTGAAGGAAGCAAGTCTCTCTGAGTGGAGGAAACAAGTTTTGGGCAGCCCGCATTAGGCCACAGGAGAATAGCGCATGTCCCGTTTGGCGGAGAAATCTTCCGAAATTAAGGAAAACAAACTGCGTTACCGGTTTCAGCGGGCCCTAGCGTTTGTTCTTGTCCCGGAACACCTTGGCCCAGCCCGGTTTTTCGACTTGCGGGGCGCGGGCCACGACAAGCGCGTCGGGCGCGACATCCCGCGTGACGACCGATCCCGTTCCGATATAGGCACCGTCCCCGATTGTCACGGGAGCGACGAGGGCGCTGTGGACGCCGATGAAGGCGCCGGCGCCGATCTCCGTCCTGAATTTCTGAAACCCGTTGTAATTGCACGTAATCGTCCCCGCCCCAATATTCGTCTTGGCGCCGACGGTGGCATCGCCGATATAGCTGAGGTGGTTGGCCTTCACCCCCGCCTCGAGCGTCGAGGCCTTGATCTCCACGAAATTGCCGACATGCACATCCTCGTGCAGGACGCTGCCCGGCCGCAGCCGCGCGAAGGGGCCGACGATGGCGCGGGGGCCTATAGTCACCCCTTCGAGGTGCGAGAACGAACGGATCGTGACGCCGTCCCCGGCCCGGACGCCGGGGGCAAACACGACATGGGGTTCCACGGTCACGTCGCGGCCGAGCACCGTGTCGTAGGCGAGCGTCACGCTCGCGGGATCGATCAGCGTGGCCCCGCCCCGCATGGCGTATTCGCGGAGCCGCGTCTGGAGCACGGCCTCGGCATGCGCGAGTTGCACCCGGTCGTTGACGCCCAAAACTTCTTCCTCGGCGGCAATCGCGACGGTCGAGGGCAAGCCCTGAGCGGCGGCGGCGGCGACCACATCGGTCAAATAGAATTCGCCCTTGGCATTGTTCGTGTCGATCTGCTTCAAGAGATCGAGCGCTGTCCTCCCGTCCAAGGCCATCAGCCCGGCATTCACGAGAGTCAGGCGGAGTTCTTCTGGCGAAGCGTCCTTTTCCTCGCGAATGGCGAGCAGCTTTTGACCCTCCATGAGGAAGCGGCCATAGCCCGCGGGGTCACGCGCCTCGAAACCGAGCGCGGCCACGGCGGCTTGGGTCTCGTGCGCCCGCCAGCGCAACAGCCGTAGCGTTTCCGATTTTATCAGCGGGGTGTCCGCGAAGACCACCAAGATATAGTCGTAGCCTTCCGCGATAGCCGCTTCCGCCGCCAAAACCGCATGAGCCGTGCCCCGCCGCTCGGTTTGAACGAACACCGCCGCTCCCGGCGAAACAGCTTTTGCCTCGGCCGCGACAGCCTCGTGGCCCGGCCCCACGACGACGGCAATGCGATCGACGCCGGCCGCCTCGACCGAATCCATGCAATGGGCGAGCATCGAGCGCCCGGCCAGGGCGTGTAAAACCTTTGGGCGCGCGGATTGCATGCGCGTCCCCTCGCCAGCGGCCAAGACGATAGCGAGACACGTGCGGCCGGGATTGAAACTCATGAGCGTCTCCAATTCTTTATGTCTTCGCGAATTCCCCATCCGCGACGCAAGCGAAAAATCGCCTAGCGATCATGTGGAAAAATGAGGCACAAAATTTTTCGTGCGTTATAGGTCAAACGGATGAGCCCATTTGGAAAGCGGCGATAGCGTGGTGACGGTTGTCGAGTCTATGTTGAAACGCCGGGACGTACTGAAGTTAACCCTTGGCAGCGTTGTCTCCGGGTTGGCGGTTGCGTCAAGTGCCCATCTGTCTCAGGCGCAAACCGTGTCCGAGACGCAAACCCCGCCAGATCCGCCGTCGCCGCCCGCGGCCATCGATCCGCCGGGAATTGCCGGTTCCGATATCGCGCTCGGCGCCCCCGTTTCCTTCGCGCCGGGCACTGTAATCGAACAAGCGCGGGCGCTCGCCAAAAAGCCCTTCGTTCCCATGGCCGCGAGTCTGCCAGATCCGTTCAAAACACTGAGCAGCGACCAATATAACTCGATTCGGACCCTCCCGGCAGGCCGGATTTGGGGTAACGAGCAGGTTGGCGTTGCGATCGAGCCGCTGCATCGCGGGTTTCTGTTCACAAATCCCGTCGAGATCAACCTCGTGGCTCAAGGCGTGTCGCAGCGGCTGGTCTATGATGTGAAATTCTTCGATTTCAGTTCGATTTCGCTGCCTCCGAAGCTCCCGGACATCGGTTATTCTGGCTTCCGTGTGCTCGTCGCCCAAAATCCATCCGATGCGAACGATGCGCGTTTTACGGAAGTGGCAAGCTTCCAGGGCGCCAATTTCTTCCGCGCGCTGACCCAGGGCCAGGTGCCGGGCCTCGTCTCGCGGGCGCTGGCGGTTCGCCTCGCCGATCCCAAGGGCGAGGATGTCCCGATCTTCCGCACCATGTGGATCGAAAAACCTAGCCTCGTCGCCAATGCCTTGATCGTCCATGCGGTGATCGATTCCGAAACGGTGACGGGCGCTTTCCGCTTCACGATCAGGCCGGGCGAGGCCACCATCATCGATACCGAGGCGACCCTTTTCGCGCGCGCGTCCGTGGATAATTTCGGCTTGGGCACGATGAGCGCCACGCATCTGCTCGGTTTCATGGACCATCGCAAATTCGACGATTTCCGTCCGAACGTCAGCGAGGTCTGTGGCCTGCAGATTTATACGGGGGCGGGTGAATGGGTCTGGCGGCCCGTGACCAATCGCGACAACTTGCAGATTTCCACGTTCGTCGACGACAAGCCGCGCGGCTTCGGGCTGTTGATCCGCGACCGTTCCTTCGAGGATTACGACGACGAGGATCAGCATTGGGAAAAGCGGCCCTCGCTGTGGATCGAACCGCTGGGGGAATGGGGCCAAGGCGGCGTCCAATTGATAGAGATCCCCTCGGAATCCGAGGCCAACGACAATATATTGTGCTTTTGGCGGCCTAAGCAGCCCTTGGCCGCGGGGAGCGAGACGTCTTTCGCCTATCGTCAATTTTGGTGTTGGGATCCGCCGGAGCGGCCAAGCCTCGCGCGGGCGATGACATCGCGAAGCGGACGCGGCGCAGGCAAAAGACGCCGCTTTTTCGTCGATTTCGAAGGCGAGATTTTCGCGAAGGCCGAAACCGCCGGCGAATTGAAAGCCAATGTCACGGCGGCGGGGGGGAAGATTGCTTTCGTACGAATATTCCCATCAGATGATAAGAAATCCTTGAAGGTGTTTTTCGAGCTCGATCCCGGAAACGACTTGTCGAGCGAATTGCGTCTCGTCTTGGAGGCGCAGGGCAAGCCGGTGAGCGAGACATGGCTTTATAGGTGGGCGTCATCATGAACGCGTTGACCGAGGCTCCGTCATCTCAAGGGCTGTCCCAAGGCCGAAGGCCGCTGCCCTTTACCAAGCCATGCCTCAAGCCTGCCATGCCGCCGGAAGCTCCCCTAGCCATGCCCACGCAGAGCTTGCGCCACTATAACCAGCCGAGGCATCAGCTCCGCCAGGGCATCGAATGGAAAACCTGGGCCGCGCGCCTGCTGATCTTCGGCGGCGGGCTCGCCGTCACGCTTTATGGCACCGCGGAAATGTATGGGGTCGTCTCCATCGGCGGCGTGACTCCGCTCGAATGGGCGTTGCTCGTGCTCTTTGTCGCCAATTTTTCGTGGATCGCCCTGGCCTTTTCGAGCGCTTTTTTCGGTTTTCTCTGGATGGTGTTCCTGGCGCCCAAGGCACTTCCGTTGCCTTCCAAACTCAACGCCAAGACGGCTGTCGTCATGCCGATCTACAACGAGACCCCGGCGCGGGTCTTCGCCGCCGTGCAGGCGATCTACGAGGATGTGCAGGCGACCGGCCTCGGCGAAGCCTTTGACTGGTTCTTTCTCTCGGATACGACCAACCCGGATATTTTCGTGGCGGAGGAGCACGCTTTCGTGCTGATGCGCGAGCGGCTCGGCTCCGATGCCCCTATCTATTACCGCCACCGGCCCAAGAATACCGCCCGCAAGGCCGGGAATATCGCGGATTTCGTGACCCGCTGGGGTGACTCTTACGACCACATGGTCGTGCTCGACGCCGATAGTTTCATGCTCGGCCATGCCATTGTGACGCTGGCCGCGACGATGGAAGCCGATCCCGATGCCGGCATTATCCAAACCCTGCCGCTCATCATCAATCGCAATACGTTATTCGCGCGGGTCCAGCAATTCGCCGCGCGGATTTATGGGCCGGTCATCGCGGCGGGACTGTCGGCTTGGATGGGCCGGGACGGCAATTACTGGGGCCATAACGCGATCATCCGCACCAGGGCCTTTGCCGCTCATTGCGGCTTGCCCCATTTGCAGGGGCGTCCGCCGTTCGGCGGCCATGTGCTCAGCCACGATTTCGTCGAGGCGGCTTTCATGCGCCGCGCGGGTTATGTCGTCTATATGTTGCCCGTCCTCGGCGGCAGTTACGAGGAAAGCCCGCCGTCGCTGATCGATCTCTCCGCGCGCGACCGGCGCTGGTGCCAGGGGAATTTGCAGCATTTGCGCATTCTGCCCGCGCGCGGGTTGCATCTCGCCTCGCGGCAGCATTTCGCCACCGGCATTTTCGCCTATCTCGCCTCGCCGCTGTGGATGCTGCAACTCATCGTCGGCATGGTGCTCGTGCTTCAGGCGAGCTACATCCGGCCGGAATATTTCACCAACGAGTTCACGATCTTTCCGGCCTTTCCCCGGTTCGACGCGGAGCGGTCGCTCAAGCTCTTCGCGTTCACCATGGTGATTCTGCTCTTGCCGAAGTTTTTCGGCCTGCTGCTCTCCTTGATCCAAGGCGAGACGCGGCGCGGCAGCGGGGGCGCCATCAGGTTGATCTTTTCGACCCTGTTCGAGGTCGTCATGTCGGCGCTTCTCGCCCCTGTCATGATGTTGATCCAGACGGGCCACGTCGTGCATTTCCTATTCGGGTTCGACACCGGCTGGGATCCGCAGCGCCGCGACGACGGGTCGATCCCCTTCATGGCGATCGTACGGCGTCATCGGTCGCATGTGGTCATGGGCTTTCTCACCTTGATCAGCGGCCTCTTGATCGCGCCCTCGCTGGTGGCCTGGATGTCGCCCACCATCGCCAGCTTGATCCTCGCCATTTTCATCTCCTGGGCGACCGGAAAGCTTTCGATCGGGATGGCTTTTCGCCGGATCGGCCTGTTGACCACGCCGGAGGAGCGGGCCAAGCCTTCCGTCGTCATCCGCGCCAACGAACTCATCGACGAGATGGGCGGATTGCGTGACGAGGCGGATGACGGGCTCGCGGTCCTTTACGCCGATCCGCATCTGCAAGCGGCGCATTTGGCCTTCATGCCTCGAGATTGGGGTCACAAGCGCGGCCAAATGGTGCCGGAATGGGCCTTGGCGCAATCCAAACTGCAGGAAGCCCATACGATCGAGGAAGTCCTGACTTGGCTAATGCCCAAGGAGAAGATGGCCATTCTCAACGACGAGGCTCTGCTGCGAACTTTGTTCGTGCTGCCCCGCGCGCAAGCCCTGGCTCAACCGCAACGCGCGGCGGAGTGAGCTTCATGCCGTGGGGCTAAAGCATTTCCCACGGAAGTTGCGATCTTTCGTGATCGAGGAAATGCTCTAGCTTTCTACAACGAGAGCGATTTCTTATCGCTCGAGTGATCCCGACCAAGGGGTGAGCGCTCCGAGGTGCCGTGGCCCTGCGGCAACATGCCGCATGTTTTTGGCTTGCTAGATCTGCCTGTTTTGAACGGGCGGCTTGCTTTTCCCGAGATTCTGCATGACATGCAGTTCAGCGATCAGCAGCGCTCGAACCGGGTTTCGACCATCGCGCGGGCTTCGCTCCCAGCCTACCTTTTAGGCGATACGTTCGCGACCGATACCGGATGAGCCGGTTTTCCGGTATGGCCTATGATGGCTGGAGCGAACGCCCCATCTAGGATATCCATGACATTTCAAGACCTCGGCCTTAGCGACAAGGTACTCAAAGCGGTCGAAGCATCCGGCTATACGACCCCGACGCCGATCCAAGCGCAGGCCATTCCCCACGCCCTCACCGGCCGGGATATTCTCGGCATTGCCCAGACCGGCACCGGAAAAACAGCGGCTTTCGTTCTTCCCATGCTGTCGCGTCTCGAAAGCGGCCGCGCTCGCGCCCGGATGCCCCGCACCCTCATCCTCGAGCCGACCCGCGAATTGGCGGCCCAAGTCGAGGAAAGCTTCGTCAGATATGGCGTCAACCACAAGCTCAACGTGGCTTTGCTGATTGGCGGGGTTTCTTTCGCCGATCAAGAAGTCAAAATCACCCGCGGCGCCGATGTTCTGATCGCCACGCCCGGCCGCTTGCTCGACTTTTCCGAGCGCGGCAAGTTGCTGCTCACGGGCATCGAAATTTTGGTGATCGACGAAGCCGACCGCATGCTGGACATGGGCTTCATTCCCGACATCGAGCGCATCTGCAAGCTCGTGCCCTTCACCCGGCAGACACTGTTCTTCTCGGCCACCATGCCGCCGGAAATCACGAGGCTCACCGAGACCTTCCTGCATAATCCCGTGCGGATCGAAGTGGCCAAGGCCGCGACCACCGCCGCGACCATAACGCAGGGGCTAGTGGCCTCGCATGGCGGTCCCGCCAAGCGCGAGACCTTGCGCCGCCTGATCAAGAACGCCGAGGGCTTGAAGAACGCGATCGTCTTCTGCAACCGCAAGCGGGATGTCGTGATCCTACATAAATCCTTGGAAAAGCACGGCTTAGCCGCCGGTGCCCTGCATGGCGACATGGACCAGCGCGCGCGCATGGTGTCGCTCGATGCCTTCAAGAACGGGAACGTCGATCTGTTGGTCTGTTCCGACGTGGCGGCGCGCGGGCTCGATATTCCCGATGTCAGCCATGTCTTCAATTTCGACATTCCAACCCATGCCGAGGATTACGTCCACCGCATCGGCCGCACCGGCCGCGCCGGACGCCTGGGCACCGCCTTGACGATCGTGACACGCGGCGACGAGCGCCACCTCTCCGATATCGAAAAGCTGATCGGCCGTTCGATTCCGTGGGAAGGCGACGTCACCCTCGCCAATCTACCCGAAGACGACAGTGCCCCGCATGAGGCCCGTAGCCGCCGGACGGAAAGCGGTGGAGACGGCCGCCGTCCGCCGCGCGCTTCCAGCACCCGCCGCGCACCAGCGCGCGAACCGGGGGACGAGACACAGCCCCTACCCCGCGCCTCGCGCCGCAATGGCGGGGTTGCCCCAGGCGGCCGCCGCGAGGTTGGGGAAAGCGGCCGCCGCGAGGCTGGGGAAAGCGGCCGCCGCGAGGCTGGGGAAAGCAGCCGCCGCGAGGCTAGGGAAAGCAGCCGTCGCGAAACCGCGGAAAGTGCTTCCGTGCCTGCCGAGCTGGCGCCCGCGCCGCATCGTGCCGCGCCTGCCCGCCCGGCTCACGTGCGGACGCCCCGCCCAGCCGCGCCGGAGCAAAGCCGTCCCCGCTCTCATGAGCGCGAGGACAAGCCCGTACTCGGCATGGGCGACCACGTCCCCATGTTCCTGCGCCGCCCGGTACGAGTGAAAGCGTCGAAGGAAGAGCAGGAATAGGCTGGGGCGAAAGCTTCTATAGAGGGATTTGTCCGGGTTCGCCTTCGGCGGCCCGGAATGATGTTGCAGCCTAAAATTGGTCCATAAGCTATCCCCTACCCGATCGCCGGATCGCTCCGCGTCGGCGTCGGCAGCTTTGGTGGGTTGCCGAGGCGGCGATCGAGGTAGTGGCCGACTTCTTCGATCAGGGGCTCGACCCGATTCTCGAAGAAATGGTTGGCGCCCTGAATGACCGCATGTTCGATCACGATGCCCCTCTGCGTCTTCAGCTTTTCGATCAGCGCGGTCACCTCCTTCAAAGGCGCGACACGGTCGATATCGCCGTGGACGAAGAGGCCCGAGGAAGGGCAAGGCGCCAGGAACGAAAAATCGAACCGGTTGGCCGGCGGAGCGATCGAGATGAAGCCCTCGATCTCCGGGCGGCGCATCAGAAGCTGCATGCCGATCCAGGAGCCGAACGAGACGCCGGCGATCCAGCAGGCGCGCGCTTCGGGATTGATGGTCTGCACCCAATCCAAGGCCGAGGCCGCGTCGGAGAGTTCCCCCTGGCCGTGATCGAAGCCGCCTTGGCTGCGCCCGACACCGCGAAAATTGAACCGCAGCACCGAAAACCCCCGCTCCGCGAAGGAGTAATAGAGGTTGTAGACGATCTGATTATTCATCGTCCCGCCGAACTGCGGATGCGGATGCAGGATGATCGCGATCGGCGAATTGCGCTTTGCCGCGGGATGGAAACGTCCTTCCAGGCGGCCGGCCGGACCGTTGAAGATAACTTCGGGCATTCGAACTCCAAATGAAAACCAGGTCCGGGCGGCGCAAGCAGCCGGCGATCCAAAACACGCGACTTAATCGCGCGCACCCAAGTCGTACGCCCGCAAGTCACGCGCACCCAAGTCAATTGCGCTCTCTTGACTTGCCGGCGGATCGGCGATTAAACCTGTTAGAATAATTCTAACACCTCAAGGGCGCCGGAAACTGCAAGCACAGCGCCGAAAACCACAGGTGCATAACTAGGTATCGAACGGGCCTTTTAACACAGGCTGCCATGTCGATTGCAAGCTTTTCGACGAACTAAAACGCCCGGCAGGCAGCCTAGTCTTTCCAGGGAAACCCTGCTTCCGGCATAGACCGACGGCAAAAGGATGGGCTTTTTGCATTCCTCCCGGATCTACCTCGATCATAATGCGACATCGCCGGTCCATCCCAGCGTCCGGGCAGCCATGACCCGCGCCTTGGATTGCATCGGCAATCCCTCTTCGGTCCATGCCGAGGGCCGCGCCGCCCGCGCGCTGATCGAGCAAGCCCGGCGGGACGTCGCCGCTTTGGTGGATTGCGCGGCGGAAGACGTCGTCTTCACCTCGGGGGGAACCGAGGCGCTGAACATGATCCTCGGCCCGGATGTGTTTTCCGCCGAGGGATCCGTCGAGATTCTGCTGATCGCGGCCGGCGAACATGCCGCCGTCTTCGAGGGCCACCGGTTTCCGGCCGCGCAAACCGGCATCGTCGCGCCCGATGCCGGAGGACGGCTCGATCTGGCGGCGCTGGCCGAGGCGCTCGATCGCCATGCCGGCCGGCGGATCATGCTGGCGGTGCAGGCCGCCAATAATGAAACCGGCGTGATCCAGCCGGTCGCGGAAGCCGCCGCGCTCGTCCATGCGCGGGGCGGGATCGTGGTCTGCGACGCGGTTCAGGCGGCGGGTAAAATCGACTGCCGCGCCAGCGGTTTCGCCGCCGATGCCCTGGCCATCTCGGCGCATAAATTTGGCGGCCCGAAAGGGGTTGGCGCTCTTATTTTTCCGTCGCGGAAATACCATCTCAGGCATGGCGTGGTGCGGGGCGGCGGGCAAGAGCGCGGCCTACGCTCGGGCACGGAAAATCTTCCGGGCATTGCCGGGCTCGGGGCCGCCGCGAAGTTCGCGGCCGGGCATTGGCGCGGCGCGGCGGATCAACTGACCGCGTGGCGGGATGCGATCGAGAAGATCATCCTCGCTCGCGTGCCCGATGCGGTGATCTTTGGACGCGAGGCCGGGCGCTTGCCCAATACGGTCTATTTTGCCGTGCCGGGCGTGGAAGCACAGATCTTGCTGATGAACCTCGATCTCGGCGGCGTGGCGCTTTCCTCGGGCTCGGCCTGTTCGTCCGGCAAGGTCAAGCCCTCGCATGTGCTGCAAGCGATGGGCGTAGCACCCGAGATCGCTAAGTCCGCGCTGCGGGTCAGCCTCGGCTGGACGACGCGGGACGAGGATATCGCGGGGTTCGAGACCGCCTTTACCAAGGCGCTTCAGACCATGCGACGCAAGGTTCCGCGCGTCGCAGCGTAGGATTCGATACAAACCGGCGGCCGGTCTGGCTTGCTGGAGATGGAGAACGTAAATGGCTGCCGTTCAGGAGACCGTCGACCGGGTCAAATCGCTCGATGTCACCGAATATAAATATGGTTTCTCGTCCACGTTCGAAATGGACATGGCGCCCAAGGGCTTGAACGAAGACATCGTGCGCTTCATTTCGGCCAAGAAGAACGAGCCGGCGTGGCTGACGGAATGGCGTCTCGAGGCCTACCGCCGCTGGATCACGATGGAGGAGCCGGACTGGGCGCGGGTCCACTATCCCCCCATCGATTATCAATCCCTGTACTATTACGCCGCTCCGAAAACCGCTTCGGGTCCAAAATCGCTCGACGAAGTCGATCCCGAGATTTTGAAGGTCTATGCGAAGCTCGGCATTCCCTTGCATGAGCAAGCTCTGCTGGCGGGTGTCGAGGGCGCTTCGCAACGCCGCGTCGCGGTCGATGCCGTCATGGATTCGGTCTCGGTCGTCACCACCTTCAAGGATGAACTGGCCAAAGCCGGGGTGATCTTCTGCCCGATCTCGGAAGCGGTGCACACTCATCCCGAATTGGTGAAAAAATATCTCGGCTCGGTCGTGCCGACGTCGGACAATTACTACGCGACCCTCAATTCGGCGGTCTTCTCCGACGGCTCCTTCGTCTACATCCCCAAGGGCGTGCGCTGCCCGATGGAGCTTTCGACCTATTTCCGCATCAACGAGCAGAACACGGGTCAGTTCGAGCGCACTCTGATCATTGCCGACGAGGGGGCCTACGTGTCCTATCTCGAGGGGTGCACGGCGCCCAAGCGCGACGAGAACCAGTTGCATGCCGCCGTCGTCGAGCTGATCACCCATGACGATGCCGAGATCAAATATTCGACGGTGCAGAACTGGTACCCCGGCGACGCCGCGGGCAAGGGCGGCATCTATAATTTCGTGACCAAGCGCGGCGATTGCCGGGGCAAGAATTCGAAGATTTCCTGGACCCAGGTCGAGACCGGTTCGGCCATCACCTGGAAATATCCCTCCTGCATCCTGCGCGGCGACAATTCGCGCGGCGAATTCTATTCCATCGCCATTTCAAATGGTTATCAGCAGGTCGACAGCGGCACCAAGATGATCCATCTCGGCAAGAACACGACGAGCCGGATCATTTCCAAGGGCATCTCGGCCGGCCATTCGCAGAACACCTATCGCGGCCTGGTCTCGGCCCATCGCAAGGCCACCGGCGCGCGCAATTTCACCAATTGCGATTCGTTGCTGATCGGCGAAAACTGCGGCGCCCACACCGTCCCCTATATCGAAGCGCGCAACGATTCCGCGCAATTCGAGCATGAGGCGACGACCTCGAAAATCTCCGACGATCAGCTGTTCTACTGCATGCAACGCGGACTTTCCGGGGAGGAAGCCACGGCGTTGATCGTCAACGGCTTCGTGCGCGACGTGCTTCAGCAATTGCCGATGGAATTCGCCGTCGAGGCGCAAAAGCTGATCGCCATCTCGCTCGAGGGCAGCGTCGGGTAGGTTTTACCCACCCTGGCCGGATCAAATCACTCAAGGACGACGGATCAACAATGCTCGAAGTTAAAAACCTCACCGTTTCCATCGGCGACCGCAAGATTCTCGACGGTCTGAACCTGACGGTCCAGGACGGGGAAGTCGCCGCCATCATGGGGCCGAACGGCACGGGAAAATCGACGCTCTCCTATGTCATCGCGGGCAAGCCCGGCTATCACGTCGACAGCGGCGAAATCTTGCTGGACGGCCAGAACCTTCTGGAGATGGGGCCAGACGAGCGCGCGGGCAAAGGCGTGTTTCTCGCCTTCCAATATCCCGTCGAAATTCCAGGCGTCGCCACCATGACCTTCCTGAAGGCGGCTCTGAACGCCCAGCGCCGCCAGCGCGGCGAGGAGGAACTCACCACGCCCGTCTTCATGAAGAAGGTGAGAGAAGCCTCGAAACTTCTTGATATCAAGGATGAAATCCTTAGACGCGCCCTCAACGTCGGCTTTTCCGGCGGCGAGAAGAAGCGGATGGATATCCTGCAAATGGCCTTGCTGGAGCCCAATACCGCCATTTTGGACGAGACGGATTCCGGCCTCGACATCGATGCGATCCGGATCGTCGCCGAAGGCGTCAACAAGCTGCGGACGGCGAAGCGCAGCTTTCTGCTCATCACCCATTATCAGCGCCTGCTCAATTATATCGTGCCCGACACCGTTCACGTGATGGCGCGGGGCAAGATCGTGCGCACCGGCGGCAAGGAGCTGGCGCTGGAACTCGAAAAGAACGGCTACCGCGATTTCGCCGCGGCGCCGGAAGCGGCCTGACCATGGCGTCCCGCATCGCCTCCCTCCGCACGGGCGCGGAAACCGCTCTCGCCAGTCAATTCGGCGCGGCCAAGGCCGGCCTGCCCGGCAATGCCGCCGTGAAGTCGCTCCGCGACAGCGCCTTCGGCGTCTTCGCCGAGCACGGCCTGCCCAACCGCCGGATCGAAGCCTGGCATTACACCGATCTGCGCGGGTCGATGGCGGAAGCGTTTCCGCTCGCTCCGGCCCCTGATGCCGCCGGTATCGAAGCGGTGCGCGGCGAGCTCGCGGCGAACGGCCCTGCCCTCGGGCCGCGTCTGATCATCCTCGACGGCACCTTCGTGGCGGAGCTTTCCGATCCCCTGCCCGCCGGCGCCAGCGTCCGCGCGCTCGCCGATGTGCTGGCGGAGGGCGATCCCGCTCTCGTCGAAAAGCTCGCCGCCGCCGGCTTTGGCGGAGGCGACACCATTGTCGCGCTGAATGCCGCGCTGATGCAGGACGGCGTGGTGATCGAGATCGCGGCGGGCGCGGACCTCGTGGACCCCATCGAGATCGTCTACGCCACGGCCGCCAAGACGCCGGTGGCGCGGTTCTTCCGTTCGCTCGTCGTGGTCGGCGAGGGCGCCAAGGTCCGCGTGGCCGAACGGAATCTCGGCGCGGGTGGGCGCACCGGCCAGACCTTCGGCTGCCTGATTTTCGATATCGCCGATGGCGCCGATGTTGGCCATAGCGCTGCCGTGACCAAGACGGAGCCGGGCAGTCTGCGCCTCGACACGTTCATCGCCGATCTCGGCGCCAACGTGGCCTTCGACAGTTTCGCCTTGATCCATGGCGAGGGACTGGTGCGGCGCCAGATCTTCATGCGGTTCACCGGCGATGATTCCAAGGCGGCGCTGCGCGGCGTGTCGTTGCTGAGCGGGCGCGACCATGCTGACACGACCCTCGATGTCGAACATGTGGGCCAGGGCTGCGAAGGCCGGGAAACCTTCCGCTATATTCTCGACGAGCGCGCCACGGGCGTGTTCCAGGGCCGCATCCGGGTGGCCAAGGGCGCGCAGAAGACCGACGGCAAGATGATGAGCCGGGCGCTTCTGCTCTCCGACGATGTCGTCATGAACAACAAGCCGGAGCTCGAAATCTTCGCCGACGATGTCGCCTGCGGCCACGGCGCCACGTGCGGCGGCCTCGACGAGGATCAATTGTTTTATCTCCAGGCGCGCGGCCTGCCCCGTGCCGAGGCCGAAGCTTTGCTGCTCGAAGCTTTCGCGGCCGAATTGGCGGGGGATATCGGACACGAGGGATTGGCGGACGCCTTCCGGGCCGAGATCGCGGAATGGCTGGTAGCGCGGGGTCAAAGAGGTTGAGACGACGAGCGTTTTGGCAAAGCGCCGCATTGAAGCAGGCAAGGTGATTCCCCTCCCCACAAGGGGACGGCAAGCGTTTGCACTACCCAGGATCTTTATCGATGACCCATGATCACACGGCCACGGACGCCCTCGACGTCGAGAAAATCCGGGCGGATTTTCCGATCCTCTCGACCACGGTCTATGGCAAGCCCCTGGTCTATCTCGACAGTGCCGCCTCCGCGCAAAAACCGCGGCAGATGGTGGATCGCATGGTGCATGCGACCTATCACGAATATGCCAATGTCCATCGCGGCTTGCATTATCTCGCCAATGCCGCGACCGATGCCTTCGAGGCCGCACGGGAAAGCGTACGCGCCTATCTCAATGCCGCCTCGATCGAGGAGATCGTCTTCACCCGCTCGGCCACCGAGGCGATCAACATTGTCGCGGCCTCCTATGGCCGGCAACACATCCAGCCCGGCGACGAAATCGTGCTCTCGATCATGGAGCATCACGCCAATATCGTGCCTTGGCATTTTCTGCGCGAACAGCGCGGCGCGGTGCTGAAATGGGTGGACGTGGACGACGAGGGGAATTTCCAACTCGATGCTTTCGAGCAAGCTCTGTCGCCGCGCACGAAGATGGTCGCGATCACGCAAATGTCGAACGTCCTGGGCACGGTGACGCCTGTCAAGGAAATCGTCCGGCTGGCGCATGAGCGCGGCATTCCGGTGCTCGTGGATGGCTCGCAAGGCGCCGTGCATCTCGAAAACGACGTGCGGGACCATGGCGCCGATTTTTATGTCATGACCGGCCACAAGCTCTATGGGCCGACCGGCATTGGCGTCCTCTACGGCAAGAGACCCTGGCTCGAGACGCTGCCGCCCTTCCTCGGCGGCGGCGAGATGATTTTGGAAGTCACCAAGGATCACGTCACCTACAACGTGCCGCCGCATCGTTTCGAGGCCGGAACCCCGCCGATCATTCAAGCCATCGGCCTCGGCGCCGCGCTGGATTACATCACCGCCATCGGGCGCGAGAAAATCGCGGCCCATGAGAAAATGCTCGGCGATTACGCCGGGGATCGTCTATCGCGGATCGATTCGCTGCGAATTATCGGGACGGCACGCGACAAGGGCGCAATCATTTCTTTCGCCATGAAGAATGCGCATGCCCATGATATCGCGACCATTATCGACCGGGCTGGCATCGCGGTCCGCGCGGGAACCCATTGTGCGCAACCTCTTTTGGCACGATTTGGCGTGACATCGACGTGTCGTGCATCCTTCGCCATGTACAACACGCTCGAAGAAGTGGATAAGCTAGTGGAAGCCCTGTTGCGGGCCGAAAAATTATTCGCGTGAATCTGAGGAGCCGGCGCGATGGCCGTTGCTGACGAAGCCACGATTGAACTGCCAAATGCCCCCGCGTGGGGCTTCGATGCCACGGTGAGGGAGCCGGAGCAGACCCGCTTGCAGGACGATATTATCGCGGCTCTCAAGACGGTTTACGACCCTGAGATCCCCTGCGACATCTATGAACTCGGCCTGATCTACAAGATCGAGGTGCCGGAAAGCCGCTTGGTGACGGTCGAAATGACCTTGACCGCGCCGGGCTGCCCGGTGGCCGGCGATATCGTCCAGTCCGTCCAGGAAGCCGTCAGCGCGGTGCCCGGCGCGATGGGCGCCACCGTCAATCTGGTCTTCGATCCCCCGTGGGATCAGGGCCGCATGTCCGACGAGGCGCGGATCTCGTTGGATATGTTTTAGCCAAGGCCCGCCTCTTTCCCGCGCGGCTTCCGATGCCCATATCGGTTGGAAGAATTCCGGAGACCCCCATGGCCCGCTCGCGATTCGCCGTAATGTCCTTGACGGAAGCCGCCGCCGAACGCGCGCGGACCTTGATCGCGGAAGCGGATCATCCAATCGTGGGCCTTCGGGTTGGCGTGAAGAACGGCGGCTGCGCCGGCATGTCCTACACCCTCGAATTCGCCGAGGAGGTGAAGCCGCTCGACGAGGTCGTCGAGGACAAGGGCGTCAAAATCCTCGTCGACGGCAAGGCGTTGATGTTCCTGCTCGGCACCGTCCTCGACTACGAGACGACAAAACTCTCGGCCACCTTCACGTTCAAGAACCCGAATCAAATCTCCGCCTGCGGCTGCGGCGAATCGGTTTCGATCACCCCGGCGAATTTGGAGAGCGCTGAGCATTCGCCGGCATGAGGATATGGCGGCAGGCAAAGTCTCTAGGCTATATTTTTTCTTCGAAATCAATCCATTAGCCCTCATCCTGAGGAGCGCGCCGAAGGCGCGGCGTCTCGAAGGACGAGGGCGGTCCCTCGATCTCAGGGTTCTACGGATCCCTCGGGAGAGCGTCTGGATCTTTGCGGCCTCGCGAGGCCCTCGCATTTCGAGACGGCTTCGTCGGCATCAATTCCAAACCTGTCCGGCACTTACCGTGACGAAGCCTCCTCAATGTGAGGGAGTTGAAGCGTTTTCGAACGCCGAACCGTTCCTAAACCTCACCCCGGCCTCGAGATCACCCCGCCGGTCATCGGCACGGGAACCCCCGTCGTGGCGGGAAAGCTCAGCGGCAATTGTTTCAAACTCCGCACGGCGAGATAAGCGAAGGCCTGGGCCTCCATCGCGTCGAGGGCCCAGCCGAACCTGTCCGAGAGATCGACCTCGCAGGGCAAGCGGCGGCTCAATTCGCGCATGATGCTGGGATTATACCCGCCGCCACCACAGACGATGACGCGGCGGGGTTTCGCCGGCAACATCGCCACGGCTTGCGCAATCGAGGCGCCGGTGAAAGCGGCGAGCGTCGCGGCGGCATCCTCTATCGTGAGATGGGCAACCGCCTGCCGCGAGAATGCATTGCGGTCGAGCGACTTGGGCGGCGGCGCGGCAAAAAACGGGTGATCCAGCAAAATCGCGAGCGCGGCTACGTCGGTCTTCCCCGCGCCGGAGATCAGACCATCGCGGTCGCAGGCCTCGCCGGTGTGTTCCAGGATGAGATCGTCCAACAGCGCATTGCCGGGGCCGGTATCGCATGCCAAGGGGTCCGCCCCCTCGGAAATCAAGGTGAGATTGGCGACCCCGCCGATATTGACGAGGACGGTGGCGCCCTCGAGGCCCGCGCTTTCCACCAAGGCGCGGTGATAGACCGGGACGAGCGGCGCGCCCTGCCCGCCCGCCGCAACGTCCGCGGCGCGGAAATCCCAGGCGACGGGAATTCCGAGCCGGGCCGCCAGCGCCTGGCCATCGCCGATCTGCACCGTCAGCCGCTGGGCCGGGCGGTGGAGCACGGTCTGGCCGTGGAACCCCACGATATCGATACTGTCCCGCGCAATCGCGTGCCGGGCGCAAAAAGCCTCGACAGCCTCGGCATGACGGACGGTCACCAAAGCCTCCGCCGCGGCCAAGCATCCCGGCCGCGCGCGGCGGTCTTGCAAGCCGGCGGCATCGCTCAGCGCCTGGCGCAGCAACGTCCTATCCGCCGTGCTCAGGGGAAACGCGGCACGGGCCCCAAAGCCGATCGCGCTTTCGCCATCGGTCTCGATCAGCGCGACATCGACGCCGTCCAACGACGTTCCGCTCATCAGCCCCAAGGCACGCATTCCGCTTCCCATCCCCAACCCGCTATTTCTTAAGGCGAAAACTCTCTTCCAGCTCGGCAATGCTCATCACCGGCTCGGGCTTCTTGCGCCGGACGCGGGACCAAAGCCGGGGCCGCGGCCGTCTGGGGCGCCGACCGACGGCCCAAAAGATCACGGCCCAAAGCAGGAGGACACCCGCGAGCGAGACACTCAGGACGACGGCAAGGCTAGACATGACGGCACTGCCACAAGAAGATCATGCCGCAATATATCATCAAATTCGAAACAGAATCCTGCCGAGCCCCCGCGCCGGCAATCCCTGCACCCTTGACGGAGGGAGCGTTTTCTTAAAAACACGGGATCCCCGGCCCTCCGCGAGGAGCGCTGCCGTTGAGAGGCTCCGCCCGTGTCCAGTTCCTTCATGCCGTCGTCCGACTTCCTCGCGATTTTGGAAGCGCGCGGCTTTATCCATCAAATTTCCGATCTCGAAGGTCTCGACGCCAAGGCGAAGAGCGGCGATCTCGTGGCCTATATCGGGTTCGATTGCACGGCGCCCTCGCTGCATGCCGGCTCGCTCGTCCCGGTCATGCTGCTGCACTGGCTGCAGCAGACCGGCGGCAAGCCGATCGTCCTGATGGGGGGCGGCACGACCCGCGTCGGCGATCCCTCCGGCAAGGACGAAAGCCGCAAACTGCTTTCGATCGAGGATATCGAATCGAACAAGACCGAAATTCAAAAGGTCTTCGCCAACTTCCTGCAGTTCGGCACCGCGAAGACGGACGCCGTCATGATCGATAACGCGGACTGGTTGAGCTCTCTCAAATATCTCGATTTTCTCCGCAATGTTGGGCGCCATTTCTCGGTCAATCGCATGCTCGCCATGGATTCGGTCAAAATGCGGCTGGAGCGCGAACATGAGCTCTCGTTCCTCGAATTCAACTACATGTGTTGCCAGGCCTATGATTTCGTGGAGCTTTCCAAAAGGTTTGGCTGCACCTTGCAGATGGGCGGCTCCGATCAATGGGGCAATATCATCACCGGCGTCGATCTCGGCCGCCGTCTCGGCACGCCGCAGCTCTACTGCCTGACCTCGCCGCTGCTGACGACCGCCTCGGGGGCCAAAATGGGCAAGACGGCGCAAGGCGCGGTCTGGTTGAGCGAGGCTCTGCTGCCCGCTTACGATTATTGGCAGTACTGGCGCAATTGCGACGACTTGGACGTGGGGCGATTCCTCAAGCTGTTTACGGTCCTGCCACTCGACGAAATCGCCAAGCTCGCGGCGCTGGGGGGCTCGGAGATCAACGAGGCGAAGAAAGTGCTGGCGACCGAAGCCACCGCTCTGCTCCACGGGCGCGAAAAGGCGCTGACCTCGGCCGAAACCGCGCGGCGCACCTTCGAGGAAGGCACGCTGGCGCAGACGCTTCCCACGGTGGCGATCGAGCGCGCGGAGCTTGACGCTGGTTTTGGCGTGCTCGCGGCCTTCGTCAAGGCAGGGCTCGTCGCCTCGACCGGCGAGGCCCGGCGCCAGATCAAGGGCGGCGGCTTGCGGGTCAACGACGTGGCCGTGAACGACGAGCGCGCGCAGCTCGGCGAGACGGATTTGGTGGAAGGGGCGATCAAGCTGTCGCTGGGCAAGAAGAAGCACGTTCTTCTGAAGCCTTGAGCGGCTGGCCGGAGGGCCAACACGAGCTTGCGCGCGCAAGTTGGGGAACTCTCCGTCTCCCGCCAAAGGCTTGCGGAAAAAGAACGCGCGCCATGCCGGCAATCATCGCGCTTCCTCCCTCCTCTTTTTCATCCAAACACCTGATATTCCTTTCGTTTCCAACATCCGCCTTGTTGTGGCCAAACCTTGACATGCGCAGGGGGGCTCTTTACAAGCCGCCGCAGCCAGGGGACGTAGAAGCCCTCCGCTAGATCAGCACTTCCGCTTTGGCATCATGGAGAGCGATTTGGCGAACGAACCGGACAAAAAGGAAGAGGATGCCGCTCTGCGCGCGCGTCTCGACAGTCTGTCTTCCAAGCTCGATGCGCATCAAGCGGCACCGGGCGGGAACGGTGGGCAAAATCCTGGAGACGGAAGCCAACCTGGTGATGGTAGCTTGGGCGGCGCGATGAGTTTGGGTATGCGCGTCATGACCGAGTTTATGGCCGGCATCGTCGTCGGCGCCTTGATCGGGTGGCAACTCGATATTTGGTGCAAGACGTCGCCGGTTTTGTTGATTGTCTTCTTGACTCTGGGCACCGCGGCAGGGTTTTGGAATGTCTATCGTATCGCGACGAAGCCAACGGGGCGCGGCCCGCTCTGAGGCGCCGTAAGAGAGCTTTGGGTTGAGGAACGAAGGCGCCCGGCGCCTTTTCGTAAATATGGGGAACGCAGACGTGGCGGCAGAACAAGGCATCGACCCGATCCATCAGTTCCGGGTCGAACCGATCATTCCGATTCATATCGGCGGCGTCGACGTATCCTTCACCAATTCGTCCCTTTTCATGCTGATCATCGTCGGCTTCGCCTCCTTGCTCATGGTGTTCGGCACGCGACGCAATTCGCTGGTGCCAAGCCGTCTGCAATCGGCCGCGGAAATGGGCTACGAATTCGTGGCGAGCACGATCAAGACGGCGGCCGGCACCGAGGGCATGCGCTTCTTCCCCTTCGTGTTTTCGATCTTCATCTTCGTGCTGTTCTCGAACTTGCTCGGGCTCGTGCCCTATGCCTTCACCGTCACGAGCCAGATCGTCGTGACCTTTGCTCTCGCCATTCTGGTGATCGGCACCGTGATCGGCTACGGCATCTTCCGGCACGGCGCGCATTTCCTGAATCTCTTCGTGCCGTCGGGCGTCAGCCCCATTCTGCTGCCCTTCATCGTCTTGATCGAAGTGATTTCCTTCGTGTCGCGGCCGATCAGCCTCTCTGTTCGTCTCTTCGCCAACATGCTGGCGGGTCACATCACGCTTAAAGTTTTCGGCGCGTTCGTCGCCTCCCTTCTCGGCGCCGGCGCCTTCGCCGTGATCGCGCCCCTGCCTCTCGCCATGACCGTGATCCTCACCGGCTTCGAATTGCTCGTCGCCGTGCTGCAGGCCTATGTCTTCGCGATCCTAACTTGCGTTTATCTCAACGACGCAATTCATCCGGGCCACTAAATAAATATCCAACAACAGATTGGTGCCCGACTTTTAAAACTCGGAGTTTCGTTATGGATCCTGTAGCAGCCAAATATATCGGCGCGGGCCTCGCCGCGATTGGAATGGGCGCCGCCGCCATCGGCGTCGGTCTCATCTTCGGCCCCTTCTTGTCGGGCGCCTTGCGCAACCCGTCGGCTTCCGACGCGCAGTTTGGCCGCGCCTTCATCGGCGCCGCGCTCGCCGAAGGTCTCGGCATTTTCGCCTTCCTCGTCGCGATCCTTCTGCTCTTCGTGAAGTAAGCAGGCTGCTCGACCGAAACACCGGCGCGCCTCTTCATAAGGCGCGCCGCTTGAACCGCGGCAGCATTGATTTTGCTTTTGGACCGGCTCGCTCGCGAGCCAAGCCCAGCAGGCGAGGCAAAATCAATGCTGCTTCCCGCCGTTAACTCGAGGCTGGCGTTTCGGCGCTTGCTTGGACCCCTAGAGATCAGACACCCATGGCGACCACGGAACATGAGGGCACGGAAGTGCCCGGCGCCCCGCACGAGGCCTCCTTTCCGCCTTTCGATCCCGCGACCTTTTCGTCGACGCTGGTCTGGCTCGCGCTGACCTTCGCTCTGCTCTACGTCGTCATGTCCAAGGTGGGGCTGCCGCGCGTCGCGTCGATTCTCAAGCATCGCGCCGACCAAATCCGCAGCGATCTCGCCGCCGCGTTCAAATCGCGCGAAGAAGCCAATCAGGCCTCCGCCGCTTACGACAAGACGCTCGCCGAGGCCAAGGCCAGTTCGCAAGCTTTGGCGCAAGAAACCCGCGCCCGCGTCAAGCACGAGCAAGATGCCAAGCGCGTGGTGATCGAGGCGGAGTTGAACGCCAAGCTGCAAGCCGCCGAGGCCCAGATTGCCGAACGCAAGGCCAGTGCCATGGCGAGCGTCGGCGAGATCGCGGGCGAAGCGGCCGCGGCCATTGTCGCCCATATCACGGGCAAGTCTGCCGATCCCGCCGCGATCGCCGCGGCTATCGCGCAAGCCAAAGTCTGAGAGTAGAATCATGAATGCGGAATTTTGGGTAGCGACCGGCTTTGTGCTCTTCGTGGGTCTCGTCGGCTATCTCGGTGTTCACACCAAGCTCGCCGCGGCGCTCGATACACGTGCCACGCGGATTCGCGAGGAACTCGCCGAGGCCGAACGGCTGAAAAAAGAAGCTGCCGATGTGCTGGCGTCCTTTGCCACGAAACGCGCCGAGGCCGAGCGCGAAGCCGCCGCCATCGTCGATCAGGCGCGGGCGGAAGCCGAACTGATCGCCAAGGACGCGCAAGACCGCTTGGCCGATTTCGTCAAGCGCCGTACCGCCCAGGCTGAGGCCAAGATCGCCACGGCCGAGACGCAAGCTCTCGCCCAAGTGCGCGCCGCCGCCGCCGATGCCGCGGCCGCGGCCGCCGAAATCGTACTGAAAAGCGATATCAAGGGTCCGCTCGGCGACGATCTGCTCGCGCGCAGCATCGGTGACGTGAAGCTGTTGGCGAATTAGGGCTGTTTTTCAACCGCCATTCGTCATGGCCGGGCTTGTCCCGGCCAGCCCTGCCGCGACATCGCGATCGCAATGACGGATCGGACGCCAATGCTCCGGCGTGGATACCCGGCACGCGAGGCCGGGCATGGCGTTGGTTGAGGCGCTTAAGACTATCTTTTCAATGACATAGATGGCCAGCGAGATGCCATGAATCGCTTGAGCGCTTGCCGCCTGGGCGGAATCACCCAAGCGGTGAGAAACTGCTCTCTGGATCAAAAGTTAGAGCCTTCCCTCGATTACGAGAGTCTGCGACTTTCGCGGGAAACTCTCTAACCCTTTACCGCTGCATCGCTGAACCCGCGCGGTTGTTCCCGCCCCCGCCCCCGAGGTCACCGGACTTTGGGCTAGGCTTTAAAGAGGGATCGGCAGCCGCCGCGACAGAAGGACCACTGCGGTGGGGCTTTTCGGCCTTGTCGGCCTTCACCCCATCGATCCCGATTTTAATGCTGTAATCGGAAGCCGTCTTCCCCGCGGCAAAGGGAATTACCAACGAATCCGCCACGAGCGCATAAGGCGTCGCCGTTTGACCAGCGGGGATCGAGGCGTCGATTTGGTATAATTTACTCAAGGTCGGCTTTTGGTCGCGCTCGTCGACGATGGCGATGCGGATCGGCACCTTGAACCCGCCCGGCGCACCCGAAGGGCCGAGCAAGACCTGGCCGGTGACGCCGACTTTGATCGTCATTTGATTGTTGTCGATATGACATTCGCGCGCCACTTCGACGATCGAATATTGATAGCGCAGGCCCTGATTCCCCGCATCGGCATTGGCCATGACGCGCTGGGCGCCGGTGCCATCGAGGACGACAATCGCGGGACAGCCAGAGGGCGATTCAGCGGGCGGCGGCCCTGGCGGCTTACCCATGCCCATCTTTTTACCCATGCTGGAGAATCCGTTGCTGATGCTCTTGCCGACACCGTCGAGGAAGCTGGGGCTTTGGCCGCTTTCGTCGTCGTCGTCGGCGGCATGAAGCGGTCCCAAGGGCAGGACGATCAAGGCCAGCACGAGAGCCGGGGCCAGCGCGCGCCAATTTTTCGCTTTGTTCGCCGTCTTCGCCGGAAAGGCGAGCTGCGCTATCCGATTCGTTTTAAGTCTCATGTCCGCCTCCCTGCTTGAAACCATCCATCGCTTCAAAAACACGTAATCACGGCAATTCCGCGAAGGCATCGCCAAATCCCGCCAAATTTAAGGGAATGCCGATTCCCTCCTCCGGGGTTTGGAAAATGATGAACACGGCACTCTTGCCGTTTTTCAACTGGTCCAGAAGCTTGTCCTCCATCACGACTTCGGCGACGCAACCCGTGGGAAGGCAGCGGACGAAACCGGCATGACCGATGTCGACATCGTCGATCTTGAGGCCGAGGCCCGAGGGAAGCAGGATGCCAAGCGGCGCGATGACGCGCAACAGCCGGTTCTTTCCATCCGCCGTCTTCAAGACGATCACGATGAGGTTGATGTTCGGGCGGTCCTCCGCCGCGACGCTCTGGAGCAGCGCGCATTGCTCCTTGGCGGCGCCAGGCGGCGTTTCGCAACGGACCTGCCAGTCGCCATGCTTGGTCTTCACCACGCCTTGGGCCCAGCTAGTTCCCGGCGCGGCAAAAATAATTAAAGCTAGGGTCAAAAAAAATGCACGGACAGGCGCTTGGCCAATTTTGACAGGCGATCTCATGCGGTCCTTCTTGCAACATCTGGCGTTTTTTTCACGGACGGAACCGGCTTGCTCACCGCGCGTCGGGACGGCGGACGCTCAGGCAAATCCCTTAAGGCGAGAGGGCTAAGTCAAAAACGACGCGGAAGCGAGCCCCTTCGCGCGCTTTTATGCCGCTCGAATGCCAATCGTGGAATATTGCACTCCTGGGCGCTTTATGATTTGCATCAATGACACGCGATTTTGGAATCGCGTGCGCCGGCGGGGGACGCCGGTAAAGGTAAAGGCGGCGCGCAAGCCGTCCAGCGGAATTGGGAAGAGCATGAGAAGCACCGGCGGAACCGCGTTCTCGAGAGCCATGCCAGTCATCAAAACGATGTTGACGACGGCAGCTCTCGCCACTCTCGCTGCGGCGGGGGCCCATGCCGAGGGTTATCCGACGCCAGGGCAGATTGGTTTTGGCGAAGCGGTGACGGAAGTCGCCCGGAACGAGCATTGGTTCCATGACGGGCTGTTGTTGCCGATCATCACCGTCATCACGCTCTTCGTCGCGGCCTTGCTGCTTTATGTGATTTTCCGCTTCAACGACAAGGCCAATCCGGTGCCGTCGCGGACGTCTCACCATACTGGCCTCGAGATCGCCTGGACCCTCACGCCCGTTCTCATTCTCTTCGTCATCGCCATCCCCTCGATGAAGCTTTTGACCGAAGAGCTCGTGGTGCCGAAGTCCGACATCACGCTCAAGGTCACCGGCAAACAATGGTTCTGGAGCTACGAATATCCCAAGGACCAGAATGGCGGATTTTCTTTCGATTCCTATCTCGTGAAGGCGGAGGATTTGAAGCCCGGTGACATTCGGCAACTCTCCGTCGATAATCAGGCCGTCGTCCCGGTCAATAAGGTGATCCACGTTCTCGTGACCGGCGCCGATGTGATCCATAGCTTCACGGTGCCCGCATTCGGTATCCGGATCGACGCCGTCCCCGGCCGGATGAACGAGACTTGGTTCAAGGCAGAGAAAGAGGGCGTTTATTACGGCCAGTGCTCAAAGCTGTGCGGCAAGGATCACGCGTTCATGCCGATCTCCTTCAAGGTGGTGAGCCAAGAGGCGTATGAGGCTTGGCTTGCGGATGCGAAGAAGAATTTTGCGTCGAACGAAACTGGTCCGACACGTGTCGCCGGGGCCGAATAAGAAACGCACGTAAACCTTCATTTCTATCAGCGCGCCGCCTTGATCCGGCGCCCGGGACCAGGACAGACCGATGAACGTACATGCCGGCCATAATCATGAACAAGAGGCGCATGCCATCCCGACGGGATGGCGCCGCTATTTGTTTTCGACGAACCATAAGGACATCGGCACGCTCTATTTGATCTTCGCGATCTTCGCGGGCGTGATCGGCGGATTTTTCTCCGTGCTGATGCGGATGGAACTGCAAAGTCCCGGGATCGAAGTTTTCAACCGAATCGCGGAACTGCGCGGCGCGTCCCCCGATCTGGCGGTCGAGGCCGCGAAAAATCTCTATAATGTGATCATCACCGGCCATGGCGTGATCATGATCTTCTTCATGGTCATGCCCGCGCTCATCGGCGGCTTCGGAAACTGGTTCGTTCCGCTCATGATCGGCGCGCCCGACATGGCGTTTCCGCGGATGAACAACATTTCGTTCTGGCTTCTACCGGCCTCGTTCAGCCTGCTCGTCATCTCGATGTTCGTCGAAGGCGCGCCCGGCATGCAGGGGTTTGGCGGCGGCTGGGTGATGTATCCGCCGCTATCGTCCCTGACCGGCCATCCCGGTCCGGCGATGGATTTCGTGATCCTTTCGCTCCACCTCGCGGGCGCGTCCTCGATCCTCGGCGCGATCAACTTCATCACGACGATTTTCAACATGCGCGCGCCGGGCATGACGCTGCATAAGATGCCGCTCTTCGCCTGGTCGGTGTTGATCACCGCCTTCTTGCTGGTTCTGTCGCTTCCGGTTCTTGCCGGCGCGATCACCATGCTGCTGACGGATCGCAATTTCGGCACGACGTTCTTCGACCCGGCCGGTGGCGGCGATCCCTTGCTGTTCCAGCATCTCTTTTGGTTCTTCGGTCATCCCGAAGTTTATATCTTGATCCTGCCCGGCTTCGGCATCATCAGCCACATCATCTCGACCTTCTCGAAGAAGCCGATTTTCGGTTATCTCGGCATGGCTTACGCGATGGTGGCGATCGGCGTGGTCGGCTTCGTCGTCTGGGCCCATCACATGTATACGGTGGGTCTGTCGCTCGGCACGCAGCGCTATTTCGTCTTCGCGACCATGGTGATCGCGGTGCCGACCGGCGTGAAGATCTTCTCGTGGATCGCGACGATGTGGGGCGGGTCGATCTCGTACCGCGCGCCGATGATTTGGGCGACGGGCTTCATCTTCCTGTTCACCGTCGGTGGCGTGACCGGCGTCGTGCTCGCCAACGCGGGCATCGATCGCGCGTTGCACGAGACCTATTATGTCGTGGCGCATTTCCACTACGTGCTGTCACTCGGCGCGGTCTTCGCCCTATTTGCGGGCTTCTATTACTGGTTCCCGAAAATGTCGGGCTACATGTATAACGAAGGCCTCGCCAAGGCACATTTCTGGCTGATGTTCGTTGGCGTCAACCTCACCTTCTTCCCGCAGCACTTCTTGGGGCTTGCGGGCATGCCGCGCCGCTACATCGATTATCCCGATGCGTATGCGCAGTGGAACGCGGTGTCGTCCTACGGCTCCTACATCTCCTTCGCGGGGGTGTTCTTGTTCCTCTACATCATCTACGACGCCTTCCAGAAGAAGGTTCTCGCCGGTGATAATCCCTGGGGCGTCGGCGCGACGACGTTGGAATGGACGCTGCCCTCGCCGCCGCCCTACCATCAGTTCGAGACCCTGCCGCGGATTACCGGCGGCGACCACTAAGGTCCGGCGCACTGGGCGGACCTGTTCCGCCCAGTGTTTTGGAGGACGGCCATCCCAAGTGGCTTCGCCTCCAGCTGACCTCGCCCTCGAGTGTTTTCGCTCTCGAGGGCCCGCACCCCGGGGAGCCGCGCGAGCGGCGTCTCGAAGCGCGGGGAAGGATCGTCGATTCCGGGGGATACGCGAACCCGTGGGGCCCGGCGGGTACCGTCTTTTCCGGAACGGAACCCTCTTTTCCGGAACGCCTTCGTCCCGGAATAAAAAGAAGAAACAGCAGCAGCGATCATGAGCTTCGTCACCGGTACCAGAGCCGAACCCCATATTTCGATCGCCGGCCCGCGCGATTATTTCGACTTGCTGAAACCCCGCGTGATGTCGCTGGTCATTTATACCGCCATTGGCGGCGTCTTGATCGTGCCGGGCCCTATCAATCCCGTTCTTGCCATCGCGGCTCTGCTCGCCATCGCCGCGGGCGCGGGAGCCAGCGGCGCGTTGAACATGTGGTACGACGCCGATATCGACGCGATCATGCGCCGGACGCGCAAACGCCCCATTCCGTCGGGCCGCATCACGCGGCAGGAAGCGCTGGCCTTTGGCCTGACGCTCGCGGCCTTGGCCGTCTTCACATTGGGGATTGTTGCCAACTGGCTTGCCGCGAGCCTGCTCGCCTTCACGATCTTCTTTTACGTCATCATCTATTCGATGTGGCTGAAGCGCGCGACGCCGCAGAATATCGTGATTGGCGGCGCGGCCGGCGCCTTCCCGCCGATGGTCGCCTATGCCGCCATCACCGGCACGATCAGCCTTTCCAGCCTCGCGCTTTTCGCTCTGATCTTCATCTGGACGCCGCCGCATTTCTGGGCGCTCGCGCTGGTGAAATCCGAGGAATATGCCAAGGCCGGCATTCCGATGCTGCCAACCGTCGCGGGGCCGGACCGGACGCGCCGCGACATCTTGCTCTACACATTGCTTCTCGTGCCCGCCGGCACCCTGCCCTATCTCATGGGCTTCGCCTCTGCATTTTATGGGCTTCTGTCGGCGGCTTTGGGGCTTTGCTTCCTCGTGCTGGCGGTTCGCGTCTACCGCAACCGGACCGGCGACATCGCGAATAAGATCGCCATGGATTTGTTCAAGTTCTCGATCCTCTACCTTTTCCTTCTGTTTGCCGCACTCATCCTGGAAAAGTCTCTGGTTCACCTCAACGTGCTGGTCTGATCATGAGCCTTCCGCCCGATAAAAACGGCCAAGACAAAACAGGCATCGTTCTGACGCCGGAACAAAAGAAGAGCCGGGATCACCGCAACCTGGCGATTGCCCTCGCCGTGGGCTTCTTCGTTCTGTTGTTTTACGTCGTCACCATCGCCAAGCTCGGGCCTGGCGTGCTCACCCATCCCGCGGAATGAAGGGACCAGTTTTGAGCGGACCCCGCAACCCGAAATGGCCTAGCCGCTGGCTCCAGCGCGACCGCTTGGTCGCGGCGACGGTGTCCTTGGCCGTTTTGGGCATGCTGGGCTTGGCCTTTGCCTCCGTTCCGCTCTACCGGATGTTTTGCGCCGCCACGGGTTATGAAGGCACGCCGCAAGTCGTGGACGCCGCCTCCGCCCTCAAAGGCAAGCGCATGATGCGCGTACGGTTCGATGCCAATATCGGCGGCGGCCTCGCCTGGGATTTCGTCCCGGAGCAAGCGCAGATCGACTTGCGCACCGGCCAGACCGCGACCGTCTTTTTCAAGGTGACCAATCGCACCGGCCATAAGGTCACCGCCCATGCCGTCTATAATGTCGGACCCGGCAGCATCGGCGGCTATTTCGATAAGATTTCCTGCTTCTGCTTCACCGATCAGACCCTCGATGCGCATGAAAGCGTCGAAATGCCCGTCGTCTTCTACCTCGATCCCGCGCTGGAACAGGACGAATCGATGAAAGGCGTTGACGAGGTCTGGTTGTCTTACACATTCTATCAGGCGAAGGCGGCCGATGCCGGTCAGCCGGGGAGAAGCCCAAGGCTTTGAACCTGGTAGGGGTTGCGGCGTCTTCGACGCCGGACGATATTTTTACCGTTGCACGGCTTGACCGTTCGCGGGCAAAAAAGCTAACGCCTTAGAGGCGTTTTTAGTGGGGCGCCTCCGGTCTGCAAAGCCGGGGTTTTGGGGAAGACAAAGACATGGCCGACGGTCACGCCAAACCGAATCACGATTACCACCTGGTCCCTCTGAGCCCCTGGCCTCTGGTCGGCTCCATCAGCGCCTTCATCATGGCGGTCGGCGCCGTCATGTGGATGAAGACGATAACGATCGGCGACGCCAAAGTCGGCGGGTACGTCTTCATCGCCGGTCTCATCGGCGTGCTCTATGTCATGATTGCTTGGTGGACCGATGTGATTCATGAGGCCGAGCACGGCGATCACACCCGCGTCGTCCAGATCAGCCACCGCTACGGAATGATTTTGTTCATCGCCTCGGAAGTGATGTTCTTCGTGGCGTGGTTCTGGGCCTTTTTCAACGTCAGCCTCTATGCGCATGACCCGATCCAATATGCCCGCACCGAATTTATCGGAGGTGTCTGGCCGCCGAAGGGGATCGAACCGCTCGATCCCTGGCATTTCCCGCTGCTCAACACGCTTCTGCTGCTAACCTCGGGCACCACCGTCACCTGGGCGCATCACGCTCTGCTGCATGGCGACCGTTCCTCGGTGAAAAAGGGCTTGATCCTGACGATCCTGCTCGGCGCGCTGTTCAGCTTCGTTCAGGGCTGGGAATATGCCCACGCGCCCTTCCACTTCGCGGGCTCGATCTTTGGATCGACCTTTTTCATGGCGACGGGGTTCCACGGGTTCCACGTTATCATCGGCACGATCTTCCTCACCGTTTGCTTGCTGCGCGTTTACGCCGGTCAGTTCACGCCCAAGCAGCATCTCGGCTTCGAATTCGCCGCCTGGTACTGGCACTTCGTGGACGTGGTCTGGCTGTTCCTTTTTGCCTGCATCTATGTCTGGGGTTCCTGGGGCGCCGTGGCCGAAGCTGCAAAGCCCTAAACCCAGCTTTGATTGACGGTTTATTTCCTCGAGGGCGGCTTAGTGCCGCCCTCTTTTCTTTGTAAGGCCTGATCATGAGCAGCGAACCCACCGGACCGCGCCCCTCCTCCGCGCCCCACCCCTCGCCCGTCGTAACCGGCCTCCTGGGCCGCTGTCCGCGTTGCGGCAAGGGCTCGATGTTCAGGAATTTCCTGGCCTTGGCCGATCGCTGCACGGTCTGCGGCCTCGATCTCACCTTCGCGGATACCGGCGACGGGCCGGCGTTTTTCGCGTCCTTCCTCGGCGGCTTCATCGTGCTGGGTGTGGGGGTCTGGCTACAGATCGCCTATGAGCCGGATTTTTGGGTCTATCCCGTGGTCTTCATTCCCTTCGGCGCCGCGGTCTGCCTGGGTCTGATCCGGCTGTGCAAAGGCGTGCTGGTCTCGTTTCAATATGCCAACAAGGCAGGCCAAGGACGCTTGGAATCGTGATGTCCCGCCTGCGTCCGTTGCTCGTCCCGGCGCTGTTCACCCTGGTGATGGGCGCGGTTCTGATCGGCCTCGGTTTCTGGCAATTGCAGCGCATGGCTTGGAAAAACGCGATTCTCGCCGAGATCGAGGAGCGCGTCGACGCCATGCCGGAAGCGCTACCCCCGCAAACGGCCTGGGCCGCGCTCGATCCGGACGATTACGAATACCGGCATGTCACCTTCGACGGGATCTTCGACCATACGAAAGAGGCTCTGGTGTTCCGGGGGACGGCCGCGGGTCCGGGCTATTTCGTCCTGACGCCGTTACAGCTTCTGTCCGGCGGAATTGTCATCGTCAATCGCGGTTTCGTTCCCACCGGCAAGGCCCTGGCGGCAACCCGCGCGCAGGGGCAAATCGCCGGCATCGTCCACGTGAGCGGCCTGATGCGCAAACCCGAGCCGCGCAATGCGTTCACGCCTCCCGACAATCCCGCGAAGGGTGAATATTTCACGCGGGATCCCGGTTTGATCGCCGCGCATTTCGCCCTCGTCGATGCCGCGCCCTTCTCGGTCGATGCCGATGCCACGCCGGTGCCCGGCGGATTGCCCGTGGGCGGGGCGACCGAATTGGCGATCCCCAACAATCATTTTTCCTATGCGTTGACCTGGTTTGGCCTCGCCATCGGCCTCTTCGGGGTATTCGCCGTCTTCGCCTGGCGCAAGGTCACGGCGCCAGGATGAGAGGTTGAAAACCAAGGGGATGCATGGATCCCACAAATCGTGCTAGAGCGCGTCCTCACAAAACGATAATCCGGTGCAAAGCGTGAAATATTTATCGACCCGGGGCGAGGCGCCGGTCCTATCCTTCAACGAAGCCATGCTGGCGGGGCTCGCGCGCGACGGCGGTCTCTATCTACCGGACAGCTATCCCGTGCTTTCGCGCGAAACCATCGCCGGTTTCGCCGGCAAGTCTTATGGCGAGGTCGCCAAGGCGGTTCTCTTGCCCTTCGTGGGCACGGACCTCGACGAAGCCACGTTGGAGGGCATGATCGAGGCCGCCTATGGTTCGTTCCGCCACGAAGCGATCGCGCCGCTCGCGCAGCTCGGCGACAATCTGTTCGTGCTCGAGCTTTTCCATGGCCCGACGCTCGCTTTCAAAGATTTGGCGATGCAGCTCCTCGCCCGCTTCATGGATCATGCGCTGAAGCAGCGGGGCCAGCACGCGACCATCGTCGGCGCAACCTCTGGCGATACCGGCGCCGCCGCGATCGAGGCGTTCCGGGGCTTGAGCAATATCGATGTCGTGATTTTCTATCCGCACCAGCGCGTCAGCGACGTGCAGCGCCGCCAGATGACCACGGCCGAGGGCGAGAATATCCATGTCGTCGCGTTGGAAGGCACGTTCGACGATGCCCAGGCCATTGTGAAATCGCTGTTCAATCACACGGCGTTCCGCGACGAATTCGGCCTCTCCGGGGTCAATTCGATCAATTGGGCGCGAGTGCTGGCACAGACCGTCTATTATTTCACGAGCGCGGTCGCGCTCGGCGCCCCGCACCGGCCCGTCTCCTATACGGTCCCGACCGGCAATTTCGGCGATATTCTCGCCGGCTGGATCGCCAAGCGCATGGGCCTGCCCATCGAGCGGCTGGTGATCGCGACAAATGAAAACGATATTTTGGTCCGCGCGCTTCACGGCGGCGTCTATGAGACGCGCGGCGTCCAGCACACGCAATCGCCGTCGATGGACATCCAGGTCTCCTCGAATTTCGAGCGGCTGTTGTTCGAGTTGAGCGGCCGCGATGCCGCCTCTATCCGCGCCAAGATGGCGAGCCTCGCGCAATCGCGCGGCTTCACGCTGGAAGCGCCCCTGCTCGCGGCGCTGCGCGCGGAATTCGACGCGGACCGGACCAGCGAGCAAGAAACGGCGGCCGAGATCGCGCGCTGCTGGGATCGCTCGGACATGCTGATCGACCCGCATACGGCGGTTGGCATCCATGCCGGGCGCCGCCGCTTGGCCGACCATCCGGCAATCCCGATGGTCGTGCTGGGGACCGCTCATGCCGCGAAATTTCCGGATGCCATCGAAAAGGCCATTGGCCTGCGTCCGCCCTTGCCGCACCATATGGCCGGCCTGTTCGACCGGCCCGAGCAGTTCACCGTGCTGCCCAACGACACGGCCGCCGTCGAGAGCTTCATCCGTGCGCGCGTGGGGCGCGGCCACGCCGTGAAGACAGCCTGATGAGCGTCGAGATCACGGTGCTTCCCTCGGGCCTGCGGGTCGTGACGGACACAATGGCCCATGTCGAGACCGCCTCGCTCGGGGTTTGGGTCGCGGCGGGCTCGCGGCACGAGGCGCATGACGAACACGGCCTGTCGCATCTTCTCGAGCACATGGCCTTCAAAGGCACGCGCCGCCGCTCGGCGCATGCCATCGCCGAGGAAATCGAATCCGCGGGCGGCGATCTCAATGCCGCGACGGGCGTCGAGCAGACCGCGTATTATGCCCATGTGCTGGCCGCAGATACCGGCCTGGCGCTGGATATTCTCTCGGATATTCTCACCGACAGCACGTTCGACCGCGACGAATTGGAACGCGAGAAAGGCGTCATCTTGCAAGAGATCGGCGCTGTCGAGGATACGCCGGACGATCTCGTCTTCGATCTCTTCAACGCCACCGCGTTTCCCGGACAGCCCTTGGGGCGCGCGATTCTCGGCACGCCGGAGGGGGTCTCCGGCTTCGACCGCGACAGCATCGGCAATTATCTCAACAGCCACTATCTCGGCGGCACCATGGTGGTCGGGGCCACGAGCGCGGTCGAGCATGACAGCATCGTCGAGGATGTGGCCAAGCGCTTTGCCGGCATCGCCGGCGCGCCGGCCCAGCCGGTCCTTGCGCAGGCGCGCTACGCCGGGGGCGAGCGCCGCCTGAAGCGCCGCCTCGAACAGGCGCATATCGTCGTGGGATTCGAGGGCTGCTCCTACCAATCGCCCGATCATTACGCCTTTCAGGTTTTCGCCAATGCGGTCGGCGGCGGCATGTCCTCGCGCCTGTTTCAAGAAGTGCGGGAGAAGCGCGGGCTCGCTTATTCCATCTATGCCTTCAACTGGGCCTATAGCGACACCGGCCTTCTCGGATTCTATGCCGCGACGGGCGCGCGCGATGTCGCCGGATTGATGCCCGTCGCCTTGGATTGCCTTGCCGCCGCCACGCAGGATCTGAGCGAGGCGGAGGTGCGCCGCGCCAAGGCCCAGATGAAAGTCTCGCTTCTCGCCGCGCTGGAATCGCCGGGCGCCCGGTCGGAACAAATCGCCCGGCAGCTTCTGGCTTTCGGCCGGGTGCTCTCGCGCGAGGAGATGATCGCGCAAGTCGAGACGCTCAGCCTCGCGGATATCAGGGCCGCCGGCGCCAAGGCCCTTGCCTCGCCGCCGTCGGTGGCCTCGATTGGCCCAGTTGCCAAGGTCATGACTCCAGATAGGATCAGAGACCGGCTCGGCGGGTTTGGAGGATCGTAGGACTTGGCGCTTTTCCGGCTCGGCCCTTCCAGCGACAATGCCACGTACGTACGCGGCGACGGGGTCTATCTCCGTTCACCGGAAATGCGGGATTATGCAAACTGGGCCGCGCTTCGCCATCTCAGCCGTGAATTCCTGACCCCTTGGGAGCCGACATGGCCGAGCGACGATCTCACCCGCACCTCGTTCCGGCGACGTTTGCGGCGCCATGCCAACGAAATCGAAAACGACGAGGCCTATCCGTTTCTGGTTTTCCGCGAGGGAGATGACGCTTTGCTCGGCGGCTTGACCTTCGGCCAAGTGAAGCGCGGCGTGGCCCAATCCGCGACGCTCGGCTATTGGATGGGGGAGCCTTTCGCCGGCAAGGGATTCATGGCGCGCGCGGTCAGGGCCGCGACGGGATTTGCCTTCGCGGCCTTGCGGCTTCACCGGATCGAGGCGGCCTGCTTGCCGCACAACGACCGCTCGATCCAACTTTTGACGCGCACCAATTTCAAGCCGGAGGGGATTGCCCGCGCCTATCTCCGGATCAACGGCGTCTGGCAAGATCATCTTCTTTTCGCCTTGCTCGAATCCGATCCTGTTTCGCTGCGGCTTCCGCGCCGGGACCGGCCATGAGTGACGTCCTGTATTGCTCTTGCCTTCTCCAAGCTTTACCTTGTGGCTTCGCTGCGGATGTTTGGCCCGGGCGGCCCGAGCTTGATCCTGCATTGAGAGTTTCGTGAGCTATTTCCTGCGTCTATTCCGCTTCCTCCCCGGCTTCATGAGTTTGGCTGCCGCGCTTGGTCTGGCGGCCGCGCTTTCGCCCGCTTGCGCGATCGAAGCCTCGCGCGTGCCGCTCGACGCACCGGCGATCGATCTCACCAAGGCCATCGAGAGCTATTCGTCGCAAGGCGACCGGCTGCTCGTTTCGACCGCGCCCGGCGCGGATGGAATCGTGCGCCGGATCGAAGTCCGCGCGAAGGATGCCGGCACACGGCCCAATTGGATCGTCTTCGCGCTCACCAACGATACGGACGAGCAGATCGAGCGCCTGATCGTCGCCCCGCATTTCCGGCTTGTCGGCTCCGGGGTCATTTGGCCCGATCTTGGCGCCACCCGCATTTCGGCTATTACCGCGAGCCAAGGTTTCGCGCCCGACCGGGAGGACAGCGCGGATGCGGACGTGTTCCGCCTCACCCTCGATCCCGGCACGACGATCACTTATGTCGCGGAGCTGCGCACGCCCGACCTGCCGCAGCTCTATTTGTGGGAGCCGGAAGCCTACAAGGACAAAGTCACCAGCCTGACGCTCTACAAAGGCATCGTCATTGGCATCGCGGGCCTGCTCGCTTTGTTCCTCACCATCGTCTTCGTCGTCAAGGGCGCGGTGATTTTTCCCGCCGCCGCGGCTTTGGCCTGGGCGGTTTTGGCCTATGTCTGCATCGATTTCGGATTTTGGGGCAAAATCTTCGGGACGGAGGGGCAAAGCGACCGGGTCTGGCGCGCCGGCGCGGAGGTCGTGCTCTCCGCCACGCTTCTGGTGTTTCTGTTCGCTTATCTCAACCTCAGCCGGTGGCACGTCCGGGCGTCGCGCGTCGCGGCGGCTTGGTTGATTTTCCTCGTCGCGTTGATCGCCTTCGCCGTTTACGACGCGCCGGTCGCGGCGGGTGTCGCGCGCATTTCGCTGGCGACGATCGCGGGCGTCGGCTTCGTCCTGGTTCTCTATCTCTCGACTCATGGCTACGACCGCGCCGTCATGTTGATCCCGACGTGGTTCCTGCTGCTGGCCTGGGTCGTTTGCGCGGCCTTCACGGTCACCGGGACCCTCACCAACGATCTCGTCTCCCCGGCGCTGATCGGCGGCCTGGTGCTGATCGTGATGCTGATCGGCTTCACCATCATGCAAAATGCCTTCGCCAGCGGCGGCATCGGCGCGGGCGCCATCAGCGATTCCTCGCGCAAGGCCCTGGCCCTCACCGGTTGCGGCGATGTGGTCTTCGATTGGGACGTCGCCGCCGACCGGATCTATGTCAGTCCCGAGGTCGAGCAGCAGCTCGGCTTGAGCCGGGGCACGCTGGAAGGGCCCGCCGCGGCTTGGCTCGACGTGCTCCATCCCTTCGAGCGGGACCGTTTCAAGACCTGTCTCGATACGATGATCGAGCAGCGCCGTGGCCGCATCCATCAAGATTTCCGGCTTCGCTCGGCCGATGGCCATTATTACTGGTATTTGCTGAAAGCGCGTCCGGTGGCGGGCCCCGACGGCGAGGTCGTCCGCATTGTCGGGACCTTATCCGATGTCACCGATAGCAAGACGGCCCAAGAGCGGCTGCTGCATGACGCCGTGCGGGATAATCTGACGGGCCTGCCCAACCGCGAACTCTTTCTCGACCGGCTCGAAACCGTCCTCGCCTTCGCCCAAACGAATCCGCGCCTAAAGCCCGCCGTCATTTGTATCGATGTCGACAGGTTCAAGCAGATCAACGACACGATCGGCCTCCAGGCGGGCGATTCCATTCTTCTGACCCTGTCGCGGCGTCTGAGCCGTCTCTTGAAACCGCAGGACACGGTCGCTCGTCTGTCCGGGGACCAATTCGCGGTGATCGTGCTCTCCGAGACCGAGCCCGAACAGACCGGCGCGCTCGCGAATGTCATCCGCCGCGCTTTATCGACGCCGGTGACTTTCGCCGAACGCGAGATCCCGCTGACGGCTTCGATTGGACTGGCCCTCTACGATCCGCAACTGCATCCCCGCCGCGAGGACATGTTGCGGGATGCGGAAATCGCGATGCGGCACGCCAAAAAAAGCGGGGGCAACAAGATCGAGATTTTCCGCCCCGCCATCCGCGTTTTACGCTCGGACCGCGTGGCGTTGGAGGCCGACCTCGCCCGCGCCCTCGACCGGGGGGAAATCAAGGTCTTCTTTCAGCCCGTGGTCCGGCTCGAGGACCGGACCGTCGCCGGCTTCGAAGCGCTCCTGCGATGGGACAATCCCCGTCTCGGCCGCCTCAATCCGCCCGAATTCATTCCCATCGCCGAGGAAACCGGCATTATCGTCGATCTCGGCATCTTTGCGCTGGAACGCACGGCGCGCGAACTTTCCGCCTGGCAGCGCGCCCTCAATGTCGACCCGCCGATCTTCGCCACCGTCAACCTCTCCTCGCGCCAACTCCTGCGGCACGATCTCCTGCATGACATGAAAGCCGTGCTGACACGCTGCGAGGTCGCCCGCGGCAGTCTCAAGCTCGAACTCACCGAGAGCTTGGTGATGGAAAACCCGGAATATGCCGCACTGATTCTGACGCGGATCAGGGAATTGGGCGCGGGTCTGTCGCTGAGCAATTTCGGCACGGGCTATGCGTCCTATTCCTCGCTGAGTTATCTCCAGCGGTTCCCGTTCGATACGATCAAGATCAACCGGTCCTTCATTCATAACACCACGGGAACCAAGCCGCTGATGCTGCGCTCCATCGTGGCTCTGGCCCACGATCTCGGCATGGAAGTCGTGGCCGAAGGCGCGGAATCGGAATCGGACGCCATCGAGCTTTATCAAAACGGGTGCGAGTATGCCCAAGGTTATGCCTTCGGCCTGCCCATCAGCGCCTTGGATGCCCGCAAGCTCGTGGGCGCCGCGACCATCGCGGCATGACGGGAATTAGGCCGCAGGCCGAAGTAATTACATTAATAATTTGGAATCAATAGATTGGCCATAATCCAACGGCCGACGCTGCCGTTCTGGATTCGGGGTTCGCCTCCGGCACCCACAATGACAGCCCGGCCCTAAAGCGAAAACTGACGCAGTGGAAATAGAGCGCATTCCGCTTTGGTGGAATCACCAAAGCGACAGGAACTCGCTCTCTTTCTAAGAGGTTCGAGCATGTCCTCGATCGAAAAAGTCTGCAACTTTTTCGGAACGTGCTCTAAGCCCGTCCCGATTGCGTCGAGAGCCGGCCGAGATCGATTCCCATCGTATGGACCGCTCGCTCGTATTTCGACTCCAGCCGGGAATCGAAAATCAACGAGGGTTCGGCGGGAACGTTGAGCCAGCCGTTATTCTGCATTTCCGATTCGAGCTGACCGGCGGACCAGCCGGCATAGCCCAGCGCCAGCACCGCCCGGTCGGGGCCGGACCCTTTGGCGATGGCGCGCAAAATATCGACGGTAGCCGTCAGGGAAATGCCCTTGTCGATCGGCAGCGTCGAATTATCGATGAAGAAATCGTTGGAATGGAGCACGAAGCCCCGGCCGGTCTCGACGGGACCGCCCTTGAGAACCTGCATGCTCCCGGCTTTGTCCGGCAAGCGGATGATTTCGTCCTTGGCGATGACGTCGAGTTGCACGAGAAGCTGCGGGAAATCCACTTTGACGGCGGGCTGGTTGATGATGATTCCCATCGCGCCTTCCTCGGAATGGGCGCAGACGTAAATCACGGCGCGGGAGAAGCGGGTATCTTCCATGCCCGGCATCGCAACGAGTATCTGGCCGTCCAGGAAACCGCTATGTCCGGGAAATCCGCTCGACCTATTCGGTCTGTCCATCCTGCTTGTCTGTCTCATACCGCGACCTCGCGATGTCCTGATGATTGCAACTCGTGTCTATACGTCTCGCCGTCAACACCCTATCTTGCCCGCGCTCTCAAGGGATCAAGTTACACCCATGCCGGTTAAGCAAAAATATACCCAGGGAACCCATTTGTTCAGGCAAGCTCGCCTGATTTCGCTTGCCCTGTGTGTTTTATGCATCAACCTTGGCCGGGGGACGGCGCAGGATCATTCATCTACCAGCCTTGCGGCGAAGGTGAGGCTAATTCCAGCAAATGAAAAGACCCACGACAGTTATGTGGCGGGCCTTACCGTCACGATGGACCCGCATTCCCACACCTATTGGAGGATGCCTGGAGATGCCGGTGTCCCCCCTGTTTTCGATTTTTCGGGCTCGGCCAATGTGTCCAAGGCCGAAATTCTCTATCCCGCGCCCCTGCGAATCAGCGAGGAGGGGTTGGATGCCTTCGGTTATGCCGGCGAAGTGACCTTCCCGATTCTCGTGACGCCTGCCGATCCGTCCAAGCCCTCCACCCTTCATGCCGAAGTCAATCTGGCCGTCTGCGGCAAGATCTGCATTCCCGTCACGGATGTCGCGGAAGCCGATCTGCCGCAGCGTCCCGCACCGGAAGACAAGGCGCTCCTCGCCAAGGCGCTCGCCTTGGTTCCCAAAGCACTTCCGGAGAACCATCGCGACGATTTGACCCTTGTCCAAATTACCAAGGCGCCGAAGCCGTCCTGGACCTTGACGTGGCACGGCGTCACCCTGATCGACGATATTTTCGCCGAGGCGCCCGAAGGTTATGCCTTCACGACGAAGCCGGACCCGGCGCACCAGAGCTGGACCTTGACCGCCGGCGAAATCGCGGAAAACCCGCCGTCCAAATGGGTATCCGTCACCTTGACGCTGGCCGGCAAAACCGGAGGATTTTTCACCACGCGAACCCTCGACGTTTCAACCAAGCCGCCGTAAACCGGTTGAACCGAGAAAAACGAAGAGGACGAAACAATGGCGATCAAAGTAGGCGACGCGATTCCCGAGGCGACCTTCTTCGTGATGACGCCAGATGGCCCCGCGCCACGGACTACCGCGCAAATTTTCCCCAACCGGAAGGTCGTCCTGTTCGCCGTCCCCGGCGCCTTCACGCCGACCTGCAGCATGAATCATCTGCCTGGCTTTCTGGCGAAAGAGGCCGAGATCAAGGCCAAAGGCGTGGATGAAATCCTGGTCACCGCCGTCAACGACGTCTTCGTGATGGGCGCTTGGGCAAAAAGCTCCGGCGCCGAAGGCAAGATCACTTTTCTCGCCGATGGCAGCGCGAAATTCGCGCAAGCCGCCGGGCTCACCCTCGATCTCAGCGAACGCGGTCTCGGGATTCGCTCCCAGCGCTACGCCCTGATTGCCGAAAACGGCATCGTGACCGCGCTCAACGTGGACCCGAACCCCGGCGCGGCGGAACAATCGAGCGCGGAAGCGATTTTAGCGCTGCTGTAAGTCTCACGATGCGTCCACAGCCGTCCGTCATGCGTGGCCTTGCGCCGGCCATGACGGCGGAAGCTCTGCCTTTCATCGCTGCTTAAACGGCGCCATGCCGAGCCGCGCCAATTCGTCGGCGCGCTCGTTCATGGGATCGCCGTTATGGCCCTTGACCCAATGCCAGGCGACCTCGTGGGCCTGCGTGGCCTCGTCGAGCCGCTGCCACAGTTCGATGTTTTTGACCGGCTTCTTGTCCGCGGTCCGCCAACCGTTGCGCTTCCAGCCCGCGAGCCAGCCGGTGATGCCGCCGCGGACATAGTTGGAATCCGTGTAGAGATCGACCGCGCAGGGCCGTTTCAGCGCTTCCAAGGCCTGGATGGCGGCCATCAGTTCCATCCGGTTGTTGGTGGTCGCGGCATCGCCGCCGCTCAGTTCCTTGGCGGTCTCACCAATTTTCAGGATCGCGCCCCAACCGCCGGGGCCGGGATTGCCGGAACAGGCGCCATCGGTCCAAATCGCCACGCGTTTGCTCATGCGCTCGCGCCCAAATCGCGCGGGCTTTCGACAAGCTGATGAAACCGCAGTTTCGCGACATATTCGGCCGGATCCTTGGGGCGAACCAGAGCACCCGGCGGCACATTCAGCCAGTCGACGAGACGCGTCAGCGCGAATCGCAGCGCCGCGCCGCGCGCGAGAATGGGCAGCGCCTCGATCTCGACGGTGCTCAACGGGCGATGCGCGCGATAGGCATCGATCAGACCGCGCCCCTTGGTCAAATTATAGGACCCGTCTTGCTCGAAACACCACGCGTTCAAGCAAATTGCGAGGTCATAGGCATAAGCATCTGCGCAAGCGAAATAAAAGTCGATCAGACCGGACACCTGGTCATTGAGAAACAGGACATTGTCCGGGAACAGATCCGCGTGGATGATGCCATGCGGCAGGCCCACGGGCCAGTTCGCTTGGAGAAAGCGCAATTCGGCATCGACGAAAGCCGTCAGCCCCGGCGAGACCGAATCCGCGCGCGCGCGGGCCAGTTCGAATAAAGCGGGCCAATCGGCGAGCGAAAGCGAATTGCGCCGCGTGAGCGCGAAGCCCTCTCCGAGCCGGTGAAAATCCGCCAAGGCCGCGCCCAAGGCCTCGCAATGCCTCTGGGCCGGACGCCGCAGCGATAAACCCTCGAGAAAGGTCACGATGGCGCCTGGCCGTCCGGCCAGGGTGCCAAGCGCCGTGCCCGCGCGGGTCATGACCGGCCGCGGGCAACGCAGGCCACGGGCGGCAAGATGATCCATCAGGCCGAGGAAAAACGGCAAATCCGCTTCCTCCACTCGCTTTTCATAAAGCGTGAGGATGAAGGCGCCTGCCCCGGTCTTCAGCAGAAAATTCGAATTCTCGACGCCCTCGGCGATCCCCTTTAGGGAGAGCACGGGGCCGAGATCGTAAGGCGCGAGAAAAGCGACGAGATCCTCGTCGGTGACTTCGGTGTAGACGGCCAAGGCAGGTTCCAGATTTCATCAAGTGTTTTTCAGCCTCAGCCTCTAAACCCCTTCGGCCGCGCTGACCACCCGTGTCGAAGGGGCTTGTGCGCGCCGCGCGGCCTCCGCCATGGCGGCCAGGGCGGCCTGCCCGTCCGGCTGGATCACGCCACAGGACATGATGAGCTTGGCCGCATCTTCCGGCGTGATCGGAAGTTCGATCACCTCGGCCGCCGGCACATAGAAGTAAAATCCCGTCGTCGGATTGGGAACGCAAGGCAGAAAGACCGAAATCCGATCGACGCCATCGCTGGGGATGTGAGCTTCGATAATCTCCGAGGGCGGCGCCGAAATAAACACGACGGACCAGGAGCCCTTATGCGGAAATTCGACGAGTCCGACTTTACGGAACGACGTGCCGGATTGCGAAAACAAGGTCTCGAAAATTTGCTTGAGGCCCTTGTAGATCGAGCGAATGATGGGCGTGCGGTCGAGAATGGTCTCGCCAATCGAAATTGCCGTGCGGCCGACGAGATTGGCGGTGAGAAAGCCGAGCAGCGTCAGACCCAAAAAGGCGAAGATGACGCCGAACCCCGGCAACGGGATCGGCAAATACGTATCCGGCCAAAACCGTTCGGGCACCATCTTGCGCACGGCATTATCGACGCTGTCGACAAACCACCAGACGAAATAAGCCGTGAGAAGCAACGGGCCGGCAATGACGACTCCGGTCAGGAACCAGTTGCGGATGCGCGCGCCGAGGCTGACGCTCAGACGCGGCCCGCCCGGTGCTTTAGGGGATCCAGGCCCGGTGGGATCGGAAAGGATGCTCATCTTGGATCTCATACCCCGCCGGTTCGGGTCGCTCCGGCACGTCGCCGCCAAAGACCCCTCCCCTTCTAGCAGGAGGGAAATTTTGGCAGTAGGGAAAAGTGCCACGCAAAAAATTTAACGTCACGCACCAAACATCCCGCAAGAATGGCCGGACTCAAACCTGTGATGCCCAAATAGTTTGGACGCCATCGGCAAAATGTGAGCGAAAATCGGTCTTTTTAAGGCTTCCGGCCTCTTTTTTCGTTGAAAAACGGTCATGGCTTGGGGAGAAAGCTGTAGAAAACGAGTGATTTGGCGAATTGCTGGGCGTCCAGCATAAATGTGATCGAAATCCGCCTTTTTTACCGCGAATTTCCGATGTCCCAGGTGACAAATTCGAAGCTTTGCGGTAGGTGTCTTCCGCCATGGCGAACATAAGCGGGATTTCCGTTTGGTCCGGCCAAGTCTAGGGAGGAGAATATTCTCCAGGTCGCTGCCTAACAGGGCACGCTCTCCGGAGCGGCTAAGAACCTGGGAATATCGCTAGCGGGGCTGCCGAAAGGGCGAAGCACGAGCCGGAAAGGCCGGCTTCGCTTTTTGGTTTCTGGCTCTTTTCGTTTGAGCGCCCGGATCAGTCCGGCTCATCCTGCGCGCCCACGCCCCAATCGTGCTTCGTGGCGAGGCGGAAGTCCGCGAAACGGCCTTGCCCGATGGCGGCGCGAATATCCCGCATCAGATCTTGATAATAGCCAATGTTGATGGCGGTGAGCAGCATCATGCCGAGGATCTCGCCGGACCGGACGAGATGATGGAGATAGGCGCGCGAATAGATCCGCGCCGCCTCGCAGGAAGCCGTCTCGTCGATGGGCGCGGGATCGCCGGCGTGTTTGGCGTTGCGGAGATTGAGCTTGCCGTGGCGGGTATAGGCAAGCCCGTGCCGCCCTGCCCGCGTCGGCATCACGCAATCGAACATATCGATGCCCCGCGCGACGCTCTCCAAAATGTCGTCCGGCGTGCCGACGCCCATGAGGTAACGCGGCGATTCCTCCGGCAGGAATGGCATCGTCGCCTCGATCGTCTCCAGCATGATCGCCTGCGGCTCGCCGACGGCAAGGCCGCCCAGCGCATAGCCGTCGAAACCCAGCGCCGTGAGCCCTTCGGCACTCTGCCGCCGCAGCCTCGGCACCGTTCCACCCTGGACGATACCGAACAGAGCGTGAGCCTCTTGCGTCCCGAAGGCGGCCTTGGAGCGTGCCGCCCAGCGCAGCGACAATTGCATGGCGCGCTCGACCTCGGCGTCGGGCGCGGGCAAGCGGATACATTCGTCGAACTGCATCTGGATATCCGAGCCGAGCAGGCCCTGGATTTCAATCGAGCGCTCCGGCGTCAACGTATGTTTGGACCCATCGATATGGGATTGAAACGTCACGCCGTTCTCGTTCAGCTTGCGCAGCTTGGAGAGCGACATGACCTGAAACCCGCCGGAATCGGTCAAAATCGGATACGGCCATTGCATGAACCGATGCAGGCCGCCGAGCGCCGCGACCTGTTCCGCGCCGGGCCGGAGCATCAGGTGGTAGACGTTGCCCAGCACGATATCGGCGCCGAGTTCGCGGACTTCGCGCGGATGCATGGCCTTGACCGTCGCCGCCGTTCCCACCGGCATGAAGGCCGGCGTGCGGATTTCGCCATGCGCTGTCGTGATCACGCCAGTCCGGCTGGCGCCATCGACGCCCAGGATCTCGAAGCCAAAGATTTTACCGCTCATTCCGTCAGGCCGCACGTGTGAGAAAACAGGCATCGCCATAGCTGTAAAAGCGGTAGTTCGAGGCCATGGCATGGGCATAGGCGCTTTGCATCGTCTCTAACCCGGAAAAGGCCGAGACCAGCATGAAAAGTGTCGATCGCGGCAAGTGAAAATTGGTGAGCAGGCAGTCGACGAGCCGGAAGCGATAGCCCGGCGTGATGAAAATGGCGGTATCGCCGCTGAAGGCGCGTACGATGCCATCCTCGCCGGTGGCGCTTTCGAGCAGCCGCAAGCTCGTGGTCCCCGCCGCGATCACGCGGCCTCCGGCCTGTTTGGCGGCGTTGAGGCGGGCGGCGGTCCCGGCATCGAGCGCGCCCCATTCGTCGTGCATGCGGTGCCCCCCGGTATCCTCGGCCTTGACCGGTAAAAAGGTGCCCGCGCCGACATGCAGCGTCACCCGCGCAATCGCAACGCCGCGCGCCTCGATGGCGGCGATGAGGGCCGGAGTGAAATGCAGGCTCGCGGTGGGCGCGGCAACGGCGCCTGGCTTGGCCGCGAAGACGGTTTGGTAGTCGCTCGTATCCCTCGCATCCACCGCGCGCTTGCCCGCGATATAGGGCGGCAGAGGCAAGGATCCCAGGCGCTCCAAGGCGCGATCGAGCGCCTCGCCTTCCCTAGAGAACTGGAGCAGGCCCTCGCCCTCCTCGCCGCGCGCGATCAGCGTGGCGTCGAGCGGATCCTCTGTCGTGCCGAAGGAGATGGTTTCGCCGGCCAGGACCTTCTTGGCCGGGCGCAAAAAGGCCCTCCAGACGCCCGCGCCCTCGCGCTTATGCAACATGGCCTCGATGCGCGCCGTCCCGCCCGCGCGGGCGCGCGTGCCGTGGAGGCGGGCCGGAATGACCTTGGTGTCATTGACGACGAGCACGTCGCCCGGCCGAAACAGCATGGGGAGATCGGCTAGCGTTTTGTCTGCAAACGGCTGCATCGCTCCCGGCGTGACGCAAAGCAGACGCGCGGATTCCCTCGGCTCGGCCGGCCGCAAGGCGATCAGGCCTGGCGGCAATTCGAAATCGAAGAGGTCGACGCGCATGGCGGGAGACGTGCCTAAATGCAGATGCCCGGCACATGGCCGGGCATGCAGGCTGTGGCGCTAAACCGCGATCTCAGCTCAGCGTCGCGGAAATGATCTTATCGGGATCGCGCACGGGCTCGCCGCGCTTGATCTTATCGACATTCTCCATGCCCGACACGACCTTGCCCCAAACCGTATATTGCTTGTTGAGGAAGCCCGCGTCGTCGAAGCAGATGAAGAATTGCGAATTGGCCGAATCCGGGTTCTGCGCCCGCGCCATGGAGCAGGTGCCGCGCACATGCGGCTCGGCATTGAATTCTTGCTTCAGATTCGGATATTTCGATCCGCCCGTGCCGGTGCCATTGGGGCAACCGGTCTGGGCCATGAAGCCGTCGATGACGCGGTGAAAGACGATCCCGTCGTAAAATTTCTCTCCCACGAGCTTCTTGATATGGGCGACATGGTTGGGCGCGAGATCGGGACGCATCTCGATCACCACGGGGCCCTTGGTCGTCTCGAGTGTCAGGGTGTTGCCAGGCTCTGCCATGGGGATCTCCTAAAATGAAAGAGCCGCCCTTTTCATGCCGGGCGGCGAAGCGGATGAGGACGTGGCGGCCCCAATAGCCGCTCTGGGCGCCGCCGTAAACAGCGGCGCCCCGCGGACTTACTTTACGGGCTTCGCGTTCGCCATACGCAAGGTCATGATTTTGTCGGGATCGCTCACCGCGCCGTTTGCCTCGCTCGAACCTTTTTTGATCTTGTCCACAACATCCATGCCGGAGATCACCTGGCCGACGACCGTATATTTCCCGTTGAGGAAAGAGGCGTCGTCGAAACAGATGAAGAATTGCGAATTGGCCGAATTGGGATCCTGCGTTCGCGCCATGCCGATCGTTCCGCGCACGAAGGGCTCGCTGGAGAACTCCGCCTTGAGGTTGGGCAGCTGGGAGCCGCCGCCGCCGGTGCCTGTGGGATCGCCCGTCTGCGCCATAAAGCCGGCGATGACGCGATGGAAGACGATCCCATCGTAGAATTTCTGAGAGATCAGCGTCTCGATCTGCTTGACGTGATTCGGCGCGAGATCGGCCCGCAACTGGATCACCACCCTGCCGTCCTTGGTCGTGAGGACGATTTGGTGAGCGGGATCGGCCGCGGGGGCGGCCATGGCGGACCCGGCGAGGGGCAGCAGAGCCGCACCAACCAAAAGCGTACCGGCGAAAGCGCCGAAAAGGGCGCGGCGATCGAAGTTCATGCTGTTTTCGTTCCTGTTTTCTCGAATTTCGCCCGGAGTGCCCGGGCCACGGGCGCGGGGACGAAGGGCGAGACATCGCCCCCCATTTGCGCGATCTGCCTGACCAATGTCGCGGTAATGTGACGAACCTCTGGCGGCGCCGGCAGAAAGATCGTCTGAACGCCTGGCGCCATCGCGCCATTCATGCCCGCCATTTGCATCTCGTAATCGAGATCGGTCCCATCGCGAAGACCGCGAATGATGATCGAGGCTCCATGCGTCCTCGCGGCCTCTACGGCAAGCCCGTCGAACGTCTCGACATGCAGCGCACAGGCGGTTTGGGCCAGTGCCGGCGCGCAACTCGCCGCGATCAGCAGCCGCCGCTCCTCCACCGGAAACAAAGGCGCCTTGCCGGCATGCACGCCGATGGCGACCACCAGCACGTCGCAAAGCTTCGCCGCCTGGGCGATGAGCGCCACGTGGCCGTTGGTCACGGGGTCGAAGGAACCGATGAAGAGGGCGGTGCGGGACATGGGTTTGCCGGTTGAGCTTTCGCCGGAAATGCGGATTGTTTTTCCAGCTGTTAGCGCAGTTTCGCTCGCGTGACCATATCTGATGGCGTGGACCACGTGGCAGTGACCTGCCTGGCAGCCGAACCGCGATATGTGCTATACGTTCCAGCTGTGAGAAAGAGAAATTATGAACGTTAAAACAATGAACGATCCCATCATATCCAAGTTCCGCGCGGCCTTGGATGATCTCTACGGGGAACAAATCGACCGTGTCGTGCTCTATGGCTCACGCGCCCGCGGCGACGCGCATCCTGAATCGGACTATGACGTCGCGGTCTTCTTGAAAAGCTTGCCGGACCGTTGGAAAGAGGTTCATCGTCTTGCCGATTTGCGGGTCGATTTCATTGACGGCACAGGGGTTTTCTTCGACACAAAACCTTTTCCGGCGGCGGCCTATCGCGACAGAACCCCCATCATGCATGACATCCGCCGCGACGGGCGGGATATATGAAACCTGAATCCGCAAAGTATATTGAACAAGCAAACATATGCATTGCCCGAGCTCGTATCATGATGACTGTTAGTCTTCATGAGGATGCCGCAAGAGCCGCTTACCTCGCAAGTTTTCACGCGGCTCAAGCCTATATATTTGAACGAACGGGAAAAACGTCAAAATCCCATCATGGCGTGCAGACCGAATTTTTCCGGCTGACGAAAGATGACACGCGCGTCGATCACGCTTTGAGGCGTTTTTTATCCCAGGCCTATGAGTTTAAATCCGTGGCCGATTATTTTACTGGCGACGAAGCCGTTACACCGGCCAAGGAATCCGCTGATGCTCTCGAAAGCGCAAAGCGTTTCGTCGAGCATTTCACAACGCTGGTTCCCGTCCTAAAATTGCAATAAAGCCCGTCCCGCCTTCCTCCAGCGCGATCTTCTCACTCTCATTCACGCCGCGTCCATCCGGCCGGCACGCTGGTTCAAGCGGCCGTCCGGATACACGATGCCGCAATTATCGCGGCCTCAAAAGTTCTGGCCGCGGAGCGGGGGAAGCAGGATATCCTCCAAGGCAAAATCCGCCGCGCGGCGGTAGGCTTCGTCGGTATCGCCCCGGAACGTCACGAGCTTGGAGGCGACCATCGCGCCGGTCTGGAGATCGATCATTTCGAGTTTCATCCATTGGACCAGGGTGCTGAATTTATGCACGCCGCCATAAACGAGGTAACGGGCGCCTTGCGCCTTCGCGTCCGCCAGGAGAGTCTCCGGCCCGAGAGTCGTTACGGAGCATGCGGGCTTGTCGCACGCGACGGCGACCGCCTGGAACGACGATGCCGAAAGTTTCGCCTTGAGAATATCGCCAAATTCACGCAGGCGCCGCTCATGGTCGGCCGTCTGATCCTTGGCTTCCTGCGACGTGTCGAGATAATCGAAATCGGCGACTGCGATCTTTCCCGGCGGGTTGTTGGCCGCGAAACCCGTCGTGCTCCATGCCATGACGACGCCCGCGACAGCCAAGCCTATTTGGCGGATCCGCGATACTGAACATTTTCCCATTGTTCTTTCCTCCGATGCGCCGGACTTTGCCGGCCTGGGCCAGGGTTTAGGCTCTAGCGGCGTGCCGGGCTTGCCTTTACGCGCCGTATGGGTTTGTTGGGAGGTTGAAGAGCGCCGGAGAAGAAATGGCCGGATATGGTCTGACGCGAACCTGCACGATCGGCTCCATCCTCGACACCGTCGCCCGCGCGGGCGGATCGACCGCTCGTGTTTTCAGGCAGGCCGATCTCTCGCAGCGCGTCGTCGAACGGCCAAACGGGCTCATCTTCTTGAAAGACCAGTTCGCCCTCTTACAGGCGGCCGCGAAGGAAATCGGCGATCCAGCGGTCGCCGCGCGGCTGTCGGTGGAAGCCGGGCTGAAGGGCCTTGGCTCCTATGGCACGCTGATCGCCGCGCAACCGGCCCTCCGCGAAGCATTAAACGTCGCCATTACCGAAATTTCAGCGGCGTTACAGACCGCCACGACTTTGCGGCTTTCGATCGAAGGCCGCTGGGCAAGCCTGACTTACGATGTCACCGATCGCACCGTCATCGGGCGGCAACAAAATGATATTCTCGCCATTGGCTATATGCTTGCGATCATTCGCCGGTTTGGCGGATCCAGCTGGGTTCCGCGCAAGGTCACCGTGCCAGGCGCAACCCTCGTTTCGAAATCCTCCATCGAACAGATGTTTGGCTGCTCGCTGGAGCATGGAGAAACAACGTCGGTCTGTTTCCCCGCCGAAATGCTGGAATGGATCAACCGCGCGCCCATCGAACCGCGCCCTCTCGACCCCATGCCATCGGGAGATTCGCCTCTTCACGAGGTCGAACAGGCGATCCTTTCGGGGCTAGGCAACCAGCGTCCAAGCCTCAACCGCACCGCGCGCCGGTTGGGCCTCGCGCCTCGCACGCTCCAAAGACACCTGAACGACCAGGGCACCACGTTCCAACACGTGCGCGATACGGCGCTTCGGGCGCATGCCGTTTCGATGATCGGTGAAGGCGATTCCATGACGGATATTGCCTACGCGCTTGGTTTCAGCGACCAATCCCATTTCACGAGATCTTTCCGCCGCTGGACGGGCAGAACGCCAAGCGCTTGGCGGAAAACGGACATCGAACCTGTACCAAGCGGGGTTTAATCACCCCTCCCCGCCCTCCTCCGGCGCGGTCTCGTCACTCCCGGTTTCATCCTCCTCCGCCGGGATGCGCTCCACCGACACGACCTGCTCGTCCGGTCCGGTGTTGAATACGATGACGCCTTGGGTGCCGCGCCCAGCCACGCGGATGCCGTCGACGGGCACGCGGATGAGCTGCCCGCCGTTGGTGACCAGCATCAGGCCGTCGCCATCTTCCACCGGCATGGAGGCGACGAGCGGGCCGTTGCGGGCATTGACGGCCATGGCGACGATGCCTTTGCCGCCGCGTCCGGTGATGCGGTACTCGAACGAAGACGTGCGCTTGCCGAAGCCATTCGCCGAGATCGTCAAAATGATCTGTTCGGCCAGCGACATCTCGACATAGCGTTCTTGCGGCAGCGTAGAGGCCATGACTTCCTCGGCCTCTTGCCCCTCGGCGGCGGTATCCTCCGGCCCAACTTCGGTGCCGGCCTCGGCTCCGGCTTCGAGATTGGCTTCCCCCGCCACCGCGCGGCGCATCTTGAGATAGGCGACGCGCTCGCCGGCATCAGCCTCCATATGGCGCAAGATGGCGAGCGCGATCACACGATCCCCTTCGGCCAGCGAAATCCCACGGACGCCCATGGAATCGCGCCCCTTGAAGACGCGCACATCGGTCACGGGGAAGCGGATGCACTGGCCCTTTTGCGTGGTCAGCAGCGTGTCGTCGTTCTCCTGGCAGATCTGGACGTCGACGATTTCCTCGCCGGCATCGAGCCGCATGGCGATCTTGCCGGCGCGGTTCACCTGGGCGAAATCGGAGAGCTTGTTGCGCCGCACCGTGCCGCGCGTCGTCGCGAACATGACGTCGAGCGTGGCCCAGCTCTCCTCGTCCTCGGGCAGCGGCATGATGGTGGTGATGCGCTCGCCCTGCTCCAGCGGCAGCATGTTGATCAAGGCCTTGCCCCGCGCTTGCGGAGCGGCGAGCGGCAAGCGCCACACCTTTTCCTTATAAACTTGGCCGCGCGAGGAGAAGAACAGGATCGGCGTGTGGGTCGAGGCGACGAAGAGCCGCGCCACGAAATCCTCTTCGCGCGTCTGCATGCCCGAGCGGCCCTTGCCGCCGCGCCGTTGCGCCCGGTAGGTCGAGAGCGGCACGCGCTTGACATAACCGCCATGCGACACCGTGACGACCATGTCCTCGCGCTGGATCAGATCCTCGTCCTCGACGCCTTCGACGCTTTCGAGAATTTGCGTGCGCCGGGGCGTGGCATAGGCCGTGCGCACCGCGATCATCTCGTCCTTGATGATGCCGAACAGCCGCTCGCGGGAGCGTAGAATGTCGAGATAATCGGCGATTTCGACCGCCAGCTTGTTGAGCGCTTCGGCGATTTCCTCGCGGCCCAAAGCAGTGAGCCGTTGCAGGCGCAACTCCAAGATGGCACGCGCTTGCGCCTCGGAGAGGCGATAGAGCCCGTCCTCCTGCAAGGCATGGCGGGGATCGGCGATCAGCGCGATCAGCGGCGCCATATCCTTGGCGGGCCAAGCGCGGACCATGAGCGATTCGCGCGCGGCGGCGGTGTCCGGCGAGGTCCGGATGAGGTGAATCACCTCGTCGATATTGGCGACCGCGATGGCGAGACCGACCTGGAGATGGGCGGCATCCCGCGCCTTGTTCAGCCGGAATTTCGTGCGCCGCGTGACGACCTCCTCGCGGAAGTCGACGAAGGCCACCAGAAAATCGCGGATATTCATCAGTTCCGGCCGGCCGCCGTTCAGCGCGATCATGTTGCAGCCGAACGAGGACTGCATGGCGGTAAAGCGCCAGAGCTGGTTCAGCACGACATCGCTGACGGCGTCGCGCTTCAGCTCGATCACGATCCGCATCCCGTCGCGGTCGGATTCGTCGCGCAAGTCCGAAATGCCCTCGATCTTCTTCTCGCGGACGAGTTCGGCGATCTTCTCGATCAAGGTCGCTTTATTGACCTGATAGGGGATCTCCGTGACGATCAGAGCCTCGCGCTCCTTGCGCAGGCTCTCGACCTCGACCTTGGCCCGCACCACCACCGAGCCGCGCCCGGTCATATAGGCGGAGCGCACGCCCGAGCGGCCGAGGATCGCCCCGCCGGTGGGGAAATCGGGGCCGGGAATCAACTCGATCAGGGCTTCGAGCGACAGTTCGGGATCGTCGATCAGCGCGATCGTGGCATCGATGATCTCGCCGAGATTATGCGGCGGAATATTGGTCGCCATGCCGACCGCGATGCCGCCCGCGCCATTGACGAGCAGATTGGGGAAGCGGGCCGGCAGAACGACCGGCTCGCGCTCCTTGCCGTCATAATTCGGCTGGAAGTCGACGGTGTCGGAATCGATATCCTCGATCAAGGCCAAGGCGGGCCGGGCGAGCCGCGATTCGGTGTAACGCATGGCGGCCGGCGGATCGCCATCCACCGAGCCGAAATTGCCCTGCCCGTCGATCAGCGGCAGCCGCAGCGAAAAGTTCTGCGCCATGCGGACCAACGCGTCGTAAATCGCGCTATCGCCATGGGGATGGTACTTACCCATGACGTCGCCGACGATACGGGCGGATTTCACATAAGGGCGGTCGGGCAGATGATTCTGCTCCTGCATGGAATGCAGGATGCGCCGGTGCACGGGCTTCAAGCCGTCGCGCACGTCGGGCAATGCGCGGCTGACGATCACGCTCATAGCGTAATCGAGATAGCTCCGGCGCATCTCATCGGAAATCGAAACGGGGCGGACGTCGAAGCCAGGCGAAGCCGGCGGTTCGTTGTCGGGTTTATCGGCCAAAATTGAGGGTCCACACGCGGGTTGGAGGTTTAGGCGCAGACTCTATAGGGACGCGCGGGAAAACTCTAGGGCGGCGGGTGCGATAGGCGGGGAAAAGGGAGGTGCTTGTCACGGCCAGGCCCGGCGGAGCGGAGCACCACGGCATTAGGCGCCGGAAATATGCCCGCCAACATGCATGCCCCAGCGTTCAAATTAAATCGTTGGCAATAACGATCCTCAGCGCGCTGGCATCGGCGGCCGGAGCGGCGAGGAGTTCGCCGCAGCCTGGACAAGTCTCGATCCGCGCGGGGCCGCGACCCGAGGGGGCGGCATAGGGGTTGGCGCGGAGCCGCCCGTGACAGGCGCAAGCCGCCGGCGCACCGCTCGAGGGGAAAGTGCAAGACGTAGCGAGAAGCTCGTCGAGTCTCACGTGTTTCATGATGGCGCTCCTTCGCGTTATCCCGCGATATCGCTGTGTCGCGCGGTAGAGCCGGAAGGTTCACGAAATCACGCCAGCGGCCGGAAACGAGCGCCCGGTCCTGATTCCTGGTTTTAGGGCAGCACCGCATAGGCCCTTGCGGGAAAGCCCAAACCATCCCTCACCTTGGGCCAGCTCACCACGATATAGGCGCCGGTGGGCGGAACCTTATCGAGATTGTCCATCACCTCGATCTGAAAATGTCCGCTGCCGAGGATGTAGGTTTCGCCCGCCATGTCCTTCGTCGTATCGGTATCCATGGCCTCGTGGCCGATGGCGACCACGCCGCGCTGTTCCACCAGCATCTTCAGCACCTCGAGCGACCAGGCGGGAAAGGGATCGCGCTTGAAGCGTCCGGGATTGGCGGTCCAATCCTTCGACATATCCGTGCGCAGCGCCGCGAAAGACCCCTTGGGCACGCGACCATGCAGCTTTTCCCAGGCGAGAAGATCAGCCACGGAAAAGGCATGGGCGGGATCGGCGGCGAGATAGGGCGTGTCGTCGAGCACGATCAGCGGCAGGATCATGTCGTCGAGCGGAATTTGATCCATCGTCGCGCCGGTGTCCGAGAAATGCGCGGGCGGGTCGACATGGGTGCCGTATTGCCCGACCATTTCGTAAAAGGTCGCGCGAAATCCATCCTTAGCGACCGTATAGGGCTCATGCGTCTTGGGATCGGCGGCCGGCGTCATTCTGGCCTGGCCAAAGCCGGACCAGACCGGCGTGTCCGGCCCGAAAGTATGGGTGAGATCGACCTTGGGCTTCGAGGAGATGAGCCTGAACGCCTCGGCCAGCGTCGGAGGCGTAGCCGGATCGGCATGGCACGGCGAAATGGCCAAAGCCAAAACCGCGATCAGTCCAAGGCGCGAAATCATGACAAGCCCCCGTGCGGTGTTCCACGAGATTTAAGCAGATTCCGGCATTACTGGCTAAGGGGAACAACCCGTCCGTTCACTTCACGGCCTTGGCGAACAGATCGAGAAGCGAGGGTTCGTTTGTCCGCGCCGCTTGCTTTGCCGGTTGTTGCCCGCCGTCATCGAGGCCTTCGTCCTTGCTCGCCATGACGAGTTCGGTCCAAAATTCCGTCACGCTCGTCACGGCCATGAACGGCGCCGGCTTGGCGAAGGCGAGTGGACGCGATTTCGGGCGCAACAGCCCGGAGGACGTGGGTTGCGGCGGCTGGTCCGGATCGCGCTGGGGCGGCGGCTGCCCCTTCGAGCCTTTGCGCCGGTCTTCCTCGGAGAGACCGGAAAGGTGCGCATAGGCCTTGCTTTCCTCGTCATCCCCAGGCGTCTTGCGGGTTTGGAGGCGCGTATTCAGCTCGGGCGCGGGCGGCAGATGATGCGCAACGTGCATCGGCAAGTCCTGGAGTTAGCTGGGGAGACCCAGTCGAACAAAGCTCTCGGATCAATGCTAGGAGCATTTTCCATAAAAGTTGTAGACTTTTATGATCGTGGAAATGCTCTAACTTCTTAAGAAGAAGTAAGCGGCTTTATGGTTAACGGACGCTTAATGCGGCGGGAATCTTTCCCACATTTTCGGGGACATCCGATGCCAGGGCCGCGCGCTAGAACGGGTCTCGTTCGCGCTAGCGGCCCGCGAGACGGGTCGTAAAGACCGGTCAGCAGTCCTAAAAACGTGCCGCTTGGCAGGCACACGATCATTTCCAGCATCCCGTAACTGCCATCGTTACGCGATTGGGAAAAGGACATCGCGACGAGAGCCACGCAGAATCCGGCGATGGCCCCGATGACGAGACCCGCCGATCCGCCGATGACGATGAAGACGACTCTCATGCCTTGCTCCTCGCTACCCGATCCGGGCGCGTCACGGTTCGAGGCTGCGATACGAGTTTCACCGGGCGGATCATGTCCCAGTTTCGCCTATTGCCCCGGCGGCGTCACCCCGGAAAACTGTTTCGATTTTCCAGCACAGAGTCCGCTCAAGGTTGTCAAATTGTGGCAATCGCTCGGTTTCATTGGTGCGCCCAAGGGGAATCGAACCCCTGTTTTCGCCGTGAAAGGGCGAGAACATTGACAAAATGGCCGCTTTCGGCTTTGACTTAGTATTATAACTCGTTGTAAAATAAAGAAATAGATAAGGACAGTCCATGGGCGTCTCAGCCCGTCCATGCCCGTATACTCCCCAAAAACTTCCCATGTTTTGGACCTTGCCATGAGCCGATCGACGAGTGATGCCCCCATAAGTACACCGACGGCGCGCGAGCGCTTGGCGCCGCGCGGTGAGCCCTACTACCGGGCGATCCACCAGGGCTTGGCGTTGGGCTACCGGCGCGGACGACGCGGCGGATCCTGGCTCGCGCGAATCCGTCTCCCTGATTCTGCTTCTTATCTCGAGAGGAAGCTTGGCACCGCGGACGATGGTCCTGCCCTGCCGGATCAAGCCGCGATCTTGTCCTACCCCCAGGCCGTGAAAAAAGCCGAGGCCGCCTATATCGAGGCCGAAGCCAAACGTCTCTCCGGCACCTTGCCCCAGGCGGCGCGATCAACCCTGAACGACGTGTTCGACATCTATCGTGCGGCCTATGTCAGGGGCGATACTGGCCGGGACAACCAGCCCGGGCGCGACCTCCCGAACCTCGACAGTGTTCTGAAGTGTCACCTGCGGCCAAAGCTCGGCGCGACGCGTCTCGACCGTCTCAATGCGGAAATGCTCAAGAACTTCCGAAACGATTTGCCGCTCGCGCCGCGCCTGTCGCGGTCGGGGAACCCAGTCGTTCGCGATCGCGACGATGACTTTGATGAGAAGGATGCGCTTCGCGCCCGGCGCAACCGGGCAAACCGGATCTTGAACGTTTTGCGCGCCGCCTTGAACTACGCCAAGACGCAACATTGGTTCGCGACGGACGCCGCCTGGAATACGGCACTTGCCCCCTACTCTGGCGTTGATCAGGCGCGCATCCGTTATCTCTCGGTCGATGAAAGCGAGCGGCTCAAGGGACATGTCGAAGAGGATTTCCGCCGGCTTGTCCGCGGCGCCCTCCTGACCGGCTGCCGATTTGGGAGCCTTCGTCATCTCACCTGCGGCGACGTCGATCTGGCGGCCCGGACCGCCCTGACCCGGATCACCAAGTCCGGCGAGACCCAGATCATCCGGTTGACCCGGGAGGGCTGCCAGTTCCTGGGTGAGATCGTGAAGGGCAAGAGGCCGAAGGAGTTCGTGTTCGTGCGGGCGGACGGTGAACAATGGCGGCCGTCGGATCAACAACGAAGAATGGAAAAAGGCTGCAGCGACGCGGGCATCGATCCGGCCATCACGTTTCATGGGATGCGCGACACGTTTGCGAGCCATCTGGTCATGGCCGGCGTCCCGCTTCTGACGGTCTCTAAGCTTCTTGGCCACAAAGACACCCGGACTACCGAGAAATATTACGCGCATCTCGCTCCCGATCATCTGCAGAAGGCGATCGACGATCACTTACCAAAGTTTTAGAGATGAAAAGTCGCGCTCTGTTCGGAGCGCGGATGTTTTATAGGTCGTGGCGAGCGCTGGAAATTCCGGCGACCGCCATCAATCCATCAGAATGGCTGGATTGATGGCCGAGCCGCAATATGGAAAACTCTGTGGCTTGGCCGCCGCTGGTGGTATGCTTAATCTCGCTATTCACATTTCCTTCGCTAATCGTCGTGCGCTCGACCAAATTGTCGTCATGCGCAAGTCAAAGACCGTAAAGCCTCGCGATCATCTCGGCTTCCGGACCCGAACGGGTTCCATGGAGGAGCACATCGAAATGCGGCGATCCAGATTCATGGTTGTAGAGAGCTTCGTACATCGCAGACCTTTCCTCGTCCGGAAAAGGACCTACCTTTACGGCATCCCGCAAGACCGGACCCGTCAAAAGCAATAGCTCGAACAGATTATCGAATTTGGCCCAATCGGTTTGGCCCGTAACGTCGCGGATTGCCTCATCAAGAGCGTCTCCAAATCCGCCGACTGACGCCGTTGCAGCCTCGACAAAATCTTTGAATGGCTTGTCTCTGCTTGGCGTCATGCGAGTCAATCGATGCCAGGCGATTCCCACGATCGCAACGAAAGCCCTCAACGCAAAACGCGTATTTTTATTCACCTTGACGGCATTTTCATCGACGGCCAGTTCGCTTTCGAGCTCAGCCATGGCGGCATAAAGCCGAGGGAAGCGACCCTCTGTCAAATTAATGTACGCGAGCTCGACACCTAGCGGGCTGGCGACGAACGTTTTTAAAGGCGAAGTCCCCCACGCCCGGCTGGCGCCACGATAACCATTCTCGACTGCTTCGGCAGCGCGCCTGAATTCACGGACGCGCGCAAGCAACTCACCCCGGTTATCGAGCCGTTTCACCTGCTGCAGCTGTTCGTAGGTTGCAAAGCCGGCGGCCAAGGGAAGCCAGAATTGCCGCATTTCGCTGAAGGGCCGAAACGTTTCGTCTCCGATCAAGGGACGCAAACCCAACAGCGTCTTGGTGTGTCCTAGGCCCCGATAACCCTTGGTAGACCACGTCGACGTATTCACACCGGCGCGCCGCAATGCGGCTTCGATTGTTTTGTCCAGATCATCGTTGGTAGGCGCAACCAAGGGCATCCTGCCAAACGATTCCTGCCATAGACGGTTTCGTTCAAGCCAAAAACGGCTTCCTGCGCCCATGACTCTCACCCCTTGATAATATTTTAAGATAAACCAATCAGAAATTTCATATTTCATCTTCCTTGTCAATGGGCTGTTTTTACGGAAACGCCCTTTTTACCCCCGCGCGCCGGTGACATCAGCGCCCTAGGTTTGAGAAATCTTAGGAGGCGATATTGAACGACCAAACTTCACTTGTCATGACCAACGCATCGCAGAAATACCGGGCCGAAAAGAACAAGAAGTCGGATAGCCGTTTGCAGTCAATCCTTACCGCCGGTGCCCTTGCGCTTTCGATCGAAGAGTTTTGCAGGGCCACGTCGATCGGTCGCTCGCACACTTACGAAGAAATTGCAAAGGGCCGGCTTAAAATCAAAAAGGCCGGTAAACGGTCTCTCATTTTGATCGACGAAGCTCGCCGGTATTTAAGTGAATTGAGCGATCGCGAGCCCTCGCAGCAAGCTACGGTCGGGGGGCAAGATCCGATGACCCGCGCGCCACCCGAAATCAGCTGACGCAACAGGCGCCGGCGCGATGCTAAACGCATAGCGATTAAGCGGTTTTGGATTCACCACAGATCCAGAACGCGAGAGGCTCACCCGGCGCACATCGCCTGCACGATGGACTACGATTCAAGTGCACGCTCAAATAAAACTTTTCGAGATGCGCAAGACTGATGCGGAAACGGCTGACCGTTTTCGAAACTCATAGCGCTCCAAAACAGAGAAAAAATAAACCGGGCCGACCATCGATCCTAAGGCCAAGGATTCACCGTCGCACTAATCATTTAATATCCTGGAGGTTAAAATGTCTTCGATGAGCGCTATCATCGCAATTGCAAGCGACAAAATCATTTCCGAAATGTTGAATGATGACGTTTCGGCTTACGAGGCAGCAACGCTGCCGAGTTCTTCGCTGGACATCGCAGCGTCGGATGACCAATCCAACGCTGAAGTGGAGACGAATGATGTCCAAACAGCCGCAGACTTTCGGCCGGCCATGTCCATCGATTACAGCAACATGCCGCTGAAGGACCGCGCCTTTTTGGATAAGATGCGAGTTCGTATTCTTGGTCGCTCCGGCAAATACATCGTGGATGTTGGCAATGATCTCAATGCCGTCAAAAAAACACTGTTGGAATATTGTTCGCGGGGTACGCTAACAATTTGGCTACAAACAGAACTGGACTTTAGTGAAAGCACGGCGCGAAATTTTATGGCGGCGGCGGATTGGGCCGCTGTTTCCCCAACCGTTACGGAATTGACGCCCCGCGCCCTCTATCGGGGCGCCTTCGCGCCGGAACCTGTGAAAGCTCGTATCGTCGATCTTATCGAGGCCAAAAAGCGGATCACAGCCGACGACATTGCCGCCATGGTTAGGGAGTTTAAGGAAAATGGATTAATCGACTCCCTGGCCGCGGATCGGCCAATCGCTGTGGCCAAACGAGTCACGGGGCGCCTCAACGATAATACCTCGTCTTCGCCGCTGTTCGGGCCTGCGACACCGCTTGGTGTGGACAATCTGGAGGACATCGACGGTACGTCATCCGATGTCGAAGGCCGGGAGGTGGATGTCACGTCGACGTCATACACCAACGAGGCCTCCGGTGATGACGAGCCTACCTCAAACCAGAGCGACTTCTCCGAGGTCAAGTTTGCGCCTGCACATGATGGTGACGCGGTCTCTCATCATAACGCCGACGAAAAAATTGCAGCCGGCGAACTGCTTTATCGGCTGCGCAAGGAGTTTAGTGATGATGCGATCACCAACCTCATCATGCTTTGGAAACACACCTCTTACGAGGCACTGATCGAAGCATTGACTGCCTCGCCAACTTAGGCTCGCGGTTCGCCTTTCTGAACACGAACTGATGGGCTGCCGAGGCGGCATCGGCCGGTGGCTCCCGCTTTTTCCTCACGGCTCGAACCAATCTATAACAAAGGATTCGAATCCACACCGGTTAAGCGCGAGCGGTCCTGAAAGGATAACCGGTAGTGTGTTTGTCAACTATTTATTTGATAAATCTTTTTCTCAAAGCTTGGCGATTGTTTGTTTTTCTCAATCCATCAGCTTCGACAGGTGAGTCATGCTCGACGTCTCCCGCCCGCTCTTCGCGTTCGTCCGATGCCACCGGATCAAGACACAAGGCTATCTCCGCGAACAAGAGGACCATGCCAGCCGCCAAGCTCCAACGGCCGCGACGAGGCCAGGCGCTATGCGAGGTGATTGCCTGTATTGGTCCCAGTCAGGGGGACCTTCCGCGAACTATGTTGAGGATTTTCGCGCTCATCTAAAAGCGGCAGGCGCGCGGACGCGGCAGGGTTCCGCGATCGCCGTTCACCTGCTTATGGGCGTGTCGCCGTCATGGATCGCGGAAACCGGCGGAATCCACGATGGCCAGAATTCCCGGATTCAAGCGCTTTTCTCGCAAGTCAAGAGTTTCGCCGAGACCCATGTGGGCGGGGTTTTTGCCATGAGGCTTGACCTCGACGAGCGCGGTGGCGGCGTCGTCGATGTGTATGCCGCTCCGGTCCATGACCGGAAAGGACGCACGAAGAAAGACGGGTCCAGCGGCCGGGACATCCTTGAAGTCTCCGTAAAAAAGATGCTTCTCGCCATGCAGGCTAAGGCTGGCGGCGGATCATCGTTTGGCGCCCTGCAAACCCTGTGGGCCGATCACGCCGCAAAGGCTCTTGACTCCCGCCTCGTGCGCGGGGCCAAAAAGGCGATTACGGGGCGCGAGCATTTGGACACTCCCGATTTCCGAGAATCAGTCGAGAGGGAGAAGGCGCACTTGGTCGAAATGGCCGGCCAGAAGACAACGATTTTCAATACACTAGATTTTTTGTCCAAGAGCCTTGGCGAAGCCAATCAACGCGAAGCAGCGCTCGATTACCGCCAATCGGAATTGGAAGTCGCCGAGGTAGATTTGACCGAACGGGAAATGCAACTCACCCGCGATCTCGTAATTCTCGCGTCTGAGCGTCAAAAAATAATTTCAGGTTTGGTTGAGGTGAACGAACGAATGGCGCTGGCACTCGCCGAGTCGGCTCGTGCCCAAGAGCTGCAAACCTCGATTGATCTCACGACTGCGGACCTAAACGCGCGCGAGTTCCGGCTCACCGAGAGAGAACAAGATTTGAGACTGCGAATGGAAGCGGTTGAAATTAGAGAGGCCAACCTCTGGCTCCAGGAAGCCACCTTAAAAACACGCACACACGAACTCACAGACAGGGAGGCGACGATTGCAATCGAGCGGGAGCAAGTCGCGAGTGAATTAAGTCGCGTTCAATACCTTGCTGGGCAGATCGCCGCGCACGAAGCAGAGCTAATTTCGCTCGGCGAAACTCTTCGTCGCGATCAGACGGCGCTTCGGGAAGATCGCAATATTTTAGCCACGGATGCTTTAGCATTAAATCAAACCCGTCAGCAGACGGTATTTTACCTGCAAGCCGCGAAGGGAAACGAGGTCAAAGCACGTTCAGACGCTGCGGTTGCCAAGCGGACGTTAGTCATGGCCGCAGCGTCAGCTGCGAATCTGCAGCGCCAAAAAATTGAGCTCACGGAACTGCACGAAATGCTGAAAGCGCAGCTAGATGATGCCGAGGTGCGTAAAGCAGAACTCTTAGAGCGCGAGCGGGCTAGCAGTGAGGTGGTACATCGAGCAGCCACAGAGGCCGCCGCCTTGACGGCGAACGCCCGGAGCCTCTTAAATCAAGCCATTGGGCGTCATGCCGAACTAGACGATCAAGCGCAGCGCTTGAAGAGTAGCCGCGGGGAGCTCGCGGCACGCAAAGCGGAACATGATGCACTTCGCAGCAAGCTTGATTCTGAGCGTAGTGACTTGGATGAGAGCCTCCGTAATACGGCGGCAACGGAGAGCGACCAGAAGCGGCGCGATCTCGCGGTCAAGGCGCGCGAAGCGGGGCTCGAGAAGCTCGTTACATCGAAGTTGGAAGATCTCAGCCGCCGAACAGGCGCTCTCAATGAGCAACGGGCTGCGATCTTTGCTAAACTAGAAGCCATTCGGACGAAACAACAAGCCGAATTCGAGGCCCGGCGTCGTGAAATCGAAAGTGCGCGGGTTACTGCAGACATGATGGCCGCGCGGGCTGCGCAAGAGATGAGGCGGGCTCACGATCTTCTGGCAGAGGCCAGCACTCGCGAAATGGTGCACAATGAACGCGAACGAGCGCAGAAGGCAGCAAACTTCGCCATCTCGCGGCGGACGAACGATGCCGCCCGGCGTGAAAATGAGATCGAGGCTCGCGAAGGGATGCTGAGAGGCCGCATCGAACAACTTGAACGCGACCGAGAAAAACACCGGCTGGAAAGCGTCCTGCTCGTCAAGAAACACACCAAGCTCAATAGCTCCCTGATGGAAGCTGCAGCAGCCGAGGCAGCGAGAGTGGCCGAGCACCGGGAGACCACCCGTTTGGCAATCCAAGTCAAGTGGGCCGCCGAGGAACGGCAGTTGGCGGCGCAACGCTACGTTTCGGATTTTGCGGCGAGCCTCAAGGCCGGCCTGATTGAAATCGTGGCCGGTACCCTGAACCCAAAAACGGATATGAATACCCGGCTGGATCTTCTCCCAGCGCGTTCGGCGCTTGTCACAATCATAGTGTAAAACAGCGTGCAAAACTTTCCAGATTCCGGGGGTAAACAGCGTCCAATAGTTTCCACCCTGGGTCATGCGATCATCCGGCGTTTAAGCTGGAGAATCTGGGGTGTTGCTCATGGAT